>NZ_CP094468.1:0-704046 GCF_023347275.1 Faecalibacterium sp. I3-3-89
ATGGATTCTTTCAAGGACGTTTTAGAGGCTGCCCAGAGCTACTGCAAAGCGCAGATGGCGGAGCCGACATATAATCTCTATATCGACGGACTGGAGCCGATCAGCTTTGAGGACTCCAGCCATATCACCCTCTCGGTGCGCAACGACTTCATCTGCAAGATCGTGACGGACCGCTATCTCGGCCTGCTCAAGGAGGCGTTCAAGACGGTGCTGGGCTTTGATGTGGACATCACCCTCGTGGTGCCCAGCACGCCGCCCCACGAGGTGGTGCTGGCCCAGCAGTACGAGGCAAACCCCGCCTCGCCGCAGGGCAACTACGAGTTCACCTTCGAGAACTTCATCAAAGGCCCCTCCAACCAGTTTGCGTTTGCTGCGGCGCAGGCTGTTGCCGCCAACCCCTCCGGCGCCTACAACCCGCTGTTCATCTACGGCGGCTCGGGCCTCGGCAAGACCCATCTGCTGACGGCCATCCAGACCGAGATCAAGCGCACCCACCCCGACTTCGTCATCATGTACGTCACCTGTGAGCAGTTCACCAACGAGCTGATCGCCGCCATCCGCGCCGGCAGCACCGAAGACTTCCGGATGAAGTACCGCGTGGCCGACCTGCTGCTGGTGGACGACATCCAGTTCATCGCGGGCAAGGAGTCCACGCAGGAAGAGTTCTTCCACACCTTCAACTCCCTCCACGACGCCCACAAGCAGATCGTCATCGCCTCCGACCGCCCGGCCAAGGAGATCAAGAGTCTGGAAGAGCGTCTGCGCACCCGTTTCGAGTGGGGCCTGACCGCCGACGTCCAGCCGCCAGATTTTGAGACCCGCGTGGCCATCGTCAAGCGGAAGGCAGAGCTTCTCCATCTCGACCTGCCGGAGGATGTGGCCGAGTTCATCGCCAACCACCTCAAAAACAACATCCGCCAGCTGGAAGGTGCCGTCAAGAAGCTGAACGCCTACTATATGCTCGAGGGCATCCAGCCGGTCATCAGTGTGGCACAGAACGCCATCAAGGACATCCTCAATGAGACTCAGCCCGTGCCCGTCACCATCGAGAAGATCGTGGGCGAGGTGTCCCGCACCTTCAACGTCTCCCCTGCCGACATCCGGGGCACCAAGCGGAACGCCAATGTCGCATCCGCCCGCCGTGTGGCCATCTATATCCTGCGCGAAGTCACCGGCATGAGCATGGAGGAGATCGGCCGGGAGTTCTCGGGCCGCGACCACTCCACCATCGTCTACTCCCTCAAGACCATGGAGCGGGACATGAAGAACGACCAGCACCTGAGGGAAACGGTCAGCGACATCATCAAGAACGTGAAAGCCTGACGGGTAAAAGTCATACTCATTCTGGCGCAAACCCCAAAATATGGGGAGAAAAAGGGACAAAACGGGGAAAACAGGCCCAGATATTGTGGTAAAAGGCCGAAACTTTCCACTCTTTCCACTGAGTTTTCAACATTCAACTCCGATTCTCCACAGCCGTTGTGGAAAGCGACAGATGTTTCCCCGATTCAACATTCCATCCACAGTCCCTCAACAGACCCGTGGAAAACCAAAACCCCGCATCCCAGCAAGAGTCTGCGGAGTTTTCCACATCTTCCCCAGCCCCTACTACGGTTACTACAACAAGTTCAATATAGAAAAACAGGTTTTTGCATCGGATCCCATGGGAAACGACAGCAAAACTGACGCAAAAAAGGAGAGATAAAGCTTTGAACATCATCTGCGATAAAACTCTTCTGAGTGCAGCCATCGACGGCGTATCCAAAGCAGTCACCCTGCGCTCTACCATCCCAGTGCTGGAGGGCATTTTACTGAAAGCGGAAGGTTTCCAGCTGACCCTTACCGGCTACGACCTCGAAATGGGCATCGTGACCACCATCGAAGCCAATGTCAAGGAACCCGGCGAGATCGTTCTGAACGCAAAACTCCTCAGCAGCATGATCAGCCGGATGCCATCGGGCCAGATCACCATCCAGTCGGCCGATAATGGCAAGACCACCATCCAGAGCGGCGTGGCACAGTTCGAGATCCAGTCCATGTCCGCCTCCGATTTCCCCGAGCTGCCCAATACCGGCGCTGAGGAAACACTGACCATCAAGACCGGTGTGCTGCGGGACATGATCGACCGCACCCTGTACGCCGTCAGTCAGGACGAGAAAAAACCGGCGCATACCGGTGAACTTTTTGAGATCGAACCGGATAAAATGACCATCGTCGCACTGGACGGCTACCGTCTGGCCATCGTCGAGCGGCCCCTTACGGCCGTCAAGGACATCCGCATCATCGTCCCCAGCAAGACCATGACCGAAGTATCCCACCTGCTGCCCAACGACGACGAAGAGCTGGTGCACATCTGTGCCAACCGCCGCTATGTCGTCTTCATGACTGCCGGCTACACCATCATGAGCCGCCTGATCGAGGGAGAATTCCTCAACTACCGCAACGTCATCCCCGCAGGCAGCCGCACCCGGGTGACCATCGACACCAAGGAGTTCATCGAGACCATCGAGCGTGCCTCCCTGATTATTACAGAGCGTTTAAAAAATCCCCTCCGCATCACTTTTACAGAGGGTAAAGTCGTCGTCCGCTGCCAGACGAATCTGGGCCGCGTTGTCGATGAGTTCAACGCCGAGTGCGAGGGCGACGAGGTGGAGATCGGCTTCAACAACCGCTATCTGCTGGATGCTCTGCGCAATGCCCGCACCGAGAAGGTGCGGATGGAGATCAGCGGCCCGCTCAGCCCGGTGAAGGTCCTGCCTGTGGAGGGCAGCGACTTCCTCTACCTCGTGCTGCCCGTTCGCTTTAAAAATGACTGAGAGGCGTAATAAAATGCAAAAGATCCTCATCCATACCGAATTTATCAAGCTGGATGCCCTGCTGAAGTATGCAGGCCTGTGTGAGACCGGCGGCGAAGCCAAGGAGCTGGTGCAGGGCGGGGCCGTGAAGGTCAACGGCGAGGTCTGCACCATGCGCGGCAAGAAGTGCCGTCCGGGCGACACCGTCGAGCTGGACGGCCAGACCATCGAGATCGGGATGGGCGGCTGATGCGGCTGCTCTCTCTCGAGGTCGAAAATTACCGGAACATCGCCTCGGCCAGCCTGACGCCGGGCCGGGAGCTGACAGTCATCTGCGGCAACAACGGTCAGGGCAAAACGAACCTCTTGGAAGCGATCTGGCTGCTCACCGGAGGCAAGAGCTTCCGGGGCGGCAAGGACGCCGAACTGGTGCGCCGGGGCGAACCCTTCGCTCTGCTCAAAGCGTCCACCCTCCGCGCACAGCAGGAGGAGCAGGAAAAAGAAGAGCCGAACCGCGTTCGCCTGACCGTGGGCACACCGGACTCCCCCCGCCCGGGCCGGACGGCCTCGGTGAACGGGGGCGCCGTCAAGCGGGCCGCCAGCCTTGCAGGCAGTTTTCCGGCGGTGGTGTTCGACCCCGGACACCTGAGCCTCGTGAAGGGCGCACCCGAGGGGCGGCGGAAATTTCTGGATGCAGCCCTCTGCCAGCTCTACCCCGGCTATCTGACCATCTACCGCCGCTATATCCGAGCTTTGCAGCAAAAAAATGCGCTGCTTCGCCGCTCTGTAAACGGTGCTGCGCGTCCCTATGCCGAAAAAAGAGCTTTGCTGGAGGTGCTGAACGTGGAGCTGGCCCAGCAGGGCGAGGCCATCCAGCAGCGCCGCAGGGCGTATCTTGAGACGCTCGCGCCGCTGGCCTGCTCGAACTATGAAGAGCTGTCTCACGGGGCCGAGACGCTGCGCCTGCGGTATGCGGCCCAGTTTGAGCCGGGAGGGCTGGCCCAGCTCCTGCGGCAGAAAATGCCTGAGGAGCTGCGGGCCGGGCAGAGCCTCTGCGGCCCCCACCGGGAAGATCTGGAGCTTCTGCTGGACGGCCAGCCTGCAAAAGTGTATGCAAGCCAAGGACAGCAGCGGAGCGTCGTGCTGAGCCTGAAGATGGCGGAAGCCGCAGCGGCTGCCTCCATCACGGGCGAACACCCGGTGCTTCTGCTGGACGATGTGCTCAGCGAGCTGGACGACGGCCGCAAGCAGTATCTGCTGACCCGGATGCGGGAGAAGCAGACCTTCGTGACCAGCTGTGACGACACCGCCTTCCTCCGAACAGACGGCGAGGTCTACCGGATGAACGGCGGCGTACTGACGAAAGTGTGAGCAGAATGTATGTGCATCTGGGCCGCGATTACGTCCTGAACGACCGGGACATCATCGGCATCTTCAACTTGGAGACGACCACCATCTCTCCCCGGGGGCGGGAGTTTCTGAACTACGCCCAGAAAAACGGGGCTGTGGTCAGCCTGTCCGATGAGCTGCCCCAGAGCTATGTACTGGCAGACGCCCCGGTGGATACGGTGTATCTTTCCGAGCTGTCCCCCGCTGCCCTCAAACGGCGCACGGAGATGAAGCTGGAATAGAGTGTGCCGCCTTCTCCGGCAGTTTCCCCGCAAATAACCCGGGACACCTGTCCCGCCCCAACGCTTTGCGCCGGGGCCCCACCTCCCGGACATTTGCGGACAAACCGCCCTCGCGTCGGCAGGCAAACGGCTGCTGACCTAGACAGCAGGGCACTACAGCTTTCGAAATATTGGGCTTTGCTCGTCCAGCTTAGACTAGCCCGGAACGCCAGTGGCTCCCCTCGATAGGGGAGCTGGCAAAGCCGACAGGCTTTGACTGAGAGGTTTAATTGCCATCCAAGCAAATTTGCTTTTTACAAATCGTAACGAAATAACGAAACAAAAGGGAGAAAGGAAATGGCAGAGGAAATCATTACCAGCACCAACGCAGATACTGCGACGGACCATGAATACAACGCCAGCGAGATCCAGGTCCTGAAAGGTCTGGAGGCTGTGCGCAAGCGCCCCGGTATGTATATCGGCTCTACCGGCGAGCGGGGTCTGCACCATCTGGTGTACGAGATCGTGGACAACGCCATCGATGAGGCTCTGGCCGGTTACTGTGACCATATCGAGGTCAAGATCTTAAAGGGCGACATCATTCAGGTCACGGACAATGGCCGCGGCATCCCCGTGGATATTCAGGCAGACACCGGCCTGCCTGCCGTCACCGTCGTCTACACCATCCTCCACGCCGGCGGCAAGTTCGGCGGCGAGAACTCCGGCTACAAGGTGGCCGGCGGCCTGCACGGCGTCGGTGCGTCTGTCGTCAACGCCTGCTCGGAGTGGCTGACCGTCAACGTCCGCCGCGATGGGCACGAGTACGAGCAGACCTTCCGCCGCGGCGACCCGGATGGGCCGCTGAAGTGCATCGGCACGGTGGACCCCAGCGTCACCGGCACCCGCGTCACCTTCAAGCCCGACCCTGAGATGTTCAAGGATACCACCGTCTACAACTTTGAGACGCTGGAAAAGCGGCTGCGGGAGGAGAGCTTCCTGAATGCCGGTGTGAAGATCACCCTGACCGATGAGCGGGAGCTTTACACCCCCGTCCTCGAGGACGGCAAGGAGGGCGAGCCGACCTACCGCACCGAGGTCATGTGCTACGAGGGCGGCATCAAGAGCTTCGTCACCTATCTGGGCGAGAAGCGGGACCTCGAGGTGCTCCACCCCAATGTCATCTACCTCAAGGGCCAGACCGACCGGGGCATGGCCGAGATCGCTCTGCAGTATAATTCCAGCTACAACGAGCTGCTGCTGAGCTTTGCCAACAATGTCAACACTCCCGACGGCGGCACCCACGAAGAGGGCTTCCGCAGCAGCCTCACCCGCGTCTTCAACGACTATGGCCGCAGCCATGGCCTGCTGAAGGAGAAGGACGAGAACCTGTCCGGCGCAGACGTCCGGGAGGGCCTCATCTGTGTCATCTCCGTCAAGCTGCAGGAAGCTGAGTTCGAGGGCCAGACCAAGGCAAAGCTGGGCAACACCGAGATCCGCACCCTCGTGTCCAACATGGTCTACTCCAAGCTGATGGAGTTCTTCGAGGAGAACCCGGGCGTCGCCAAGGCCATCTTCGAGAAGGCCACGCAGGCCGCCCGTGCCCGCGCCGCCGCCAAGAAGGCCCGTGAGCTGGTGCGCCGCAAGAGCGCGCTGGAGACCAGCCGGATGCCCGGCAAGCTGGCCGACTGCCGCGAGAAAGACCCCAGCCGCACTGAGATCTTCATCGTCGAGGGCGATTCTGCAGGCGGCTCGGCCAAGATGGGCCGTGACTCGGCCATTCAGGCCATCCTCCCCCTGTGGGGCAAGATGCTCAACGTCGAAAAGGCCCGCGCCGACCGCATCTACGGCAACGACAAGCTGATGCCGGTCGTTCTGGCGCTGGGCTGCGGCATCGGCGACGAGTTCGATATTTCCAAACTGCGGTATGACAAGGTCTTCATCATGGCCGATGCCGATGTCGATGGCTCTCACATCTGCACCCTGATGCTCACCTTCTTCTTCCGCTATATGCGCCCCCTCATCGAGCAGGGCCATGTCTATGTGGCACAGCCCCCGCTGTTCAAGGTGCAGAAGGGAAATACCATCAAATACGCCTACAACGACGCCGAAATGGCCCTTCTGTCGCAGGAGATGCCCGGCGCGAAGATCAACCGCTATAAGGGCCTTGGTGAGATGAACCCGGAGCAGCTCTGGGAGACCACCATGAACCCGGAGAACCGCGTCATCGTCCGCATCACCATCGAGGATGCCGAGAAGGCAGACGAGGCCTTCACCATCCTGATGGGCGATCAGGTGGAGCCGCGCCGCCGCTTTATCGAGACCAACGCGCAGTACGCAAAGCTCGACGTGTAATGGGAGGAAACAATGGAAGAAGATTACGTGATGATACCGGGCAGCGGTACCAAGATGATCATCCGGGACGTCAAGAAAGAGATCGAGACGGCGTTTCTGGATTACTCCATGTCGGTCATCGTGGCCCGCGCCCTGCCGGATGTGCGTGACGGTCTGAAGCCCGTCCACCGCCGCATCCTCTACACCATGCACGAGCGCGGCAACGACCCCAGCCATCCCTACCGCAAGTCGGCGGACACCGTCGGTGCGGTGCTGGGTTCTTACCATCCCCACGGCGACGCCTCCGTCTACGACGCGATGGTCCGTCTGGCACAGGATTTCTCCCTGCGCTACCCGCTGGTGGACGGCCAGGGCAACTTCGGCTCTGTGGACGGTGACCCCCCGGCAGCTTACCGTTACACCGAAGCCCGCATGAGCCGGATGGCTGTCGAGATGCTGACCGACATCGACAAGGACACCATCAACTGGGACCCCAACTTCGACGAGACGAAGAAGGAGCCGAGCGTCCTGCCCTGCCGCTTCCCGAACCTGCTGGTCAACGGCAGTCAGGGCATCGCCGTCGGCATGGCCACCAATATCCCGCCCCACAACCTCAGCGAGGTCATCGACGGCTGCGTGGCCTATATCGACGACCCCGACATCGACCTGCCCGGCCTGATGGAGCACATCAAAGGCCCGGACTTCCCCACTGCCGGCATCATCATGGGGCGCAGCGGCATCCGCGCCGCCTACGCCACCGGCCGCGGCAAGATCACCCTGCGGGGCCGCGCTACCATCGAAGAGACCAAGAATGGCCGCACCCAGATCATCATCACGGAGATCCCGTATATGGTCAACAAGGCCCGGCTCATCGAGAATATGGCCGATCTGGTCAAGGACAAGCGCATCGAGGGTATCACCGGACTGAACGATGAGACCAACCGCAAGGGAATGCGCATCGTGGTGGACATCCGCAAGGACGCCAACGCGCAGGTCATCCTGAACCAGCTGTATCAGTACACCCAGCTGCAGGACACCGTGGGCGTCATCATGCTGGCCATCGACCACAAGGTGCCCAAGGTCATGACCCTGAAACAGATGATCCAGAAGTACGTCGAGTTTCAGGATGAAGTCGTCCGCCGCCGCACCCAGTACGACCTGAAGAAGGCCAAGGAGCGCGCCCACATCCTCGAGGGCTTGAAAAAGGCCACTGACATCGTGGACGAGCTGATCGCCACCATCCGCGCCTGCAAGGGCGGTATGTCGGAAGCCAAGGCCGCCATCATGGAGCAGTTCGGCTTCGACGACCCGCAGGCCGACGCCATCGTGAAATTGCAGCTGGGCCGTCTGGCCGGCCTCGAGATTTTGAAGATCGAGGAAGAGCTGTCCGGCCTGCAGGCCAAGATCGAGGACTGGGAAGACATCCTCGCCCACGATGCCCGGGTGCTCGAGATCGTCAAGAACGAGCTGCTGGACATGAAGAAGCGCTTCGGCGACGAGCGCCGCACCGAGATCCAGTCCGTCACCGGCGAGGTGGACATCGAGGACCTCATCGCCGAGGAACAGTGTGTCTATACCCTCACCGAGGCCGGTTATATCAAGCGTCAGCTCAAGGCCACCTATCAGGCCCAGAAGCGCGGCGGCCGCGGCATCTCCGGCATGACCCGGAAGGAAGAGGACATCGTGCAGGAGATGTTCGTCGGCTCCACCCACGACTACGTCCTGTTCGTCACCGACAGGGGCCGCCTTTTCCGGGTCAAGGGCTACACCATCTCCGAGGGCAGCCGCACCAGCAAGGGCAGCAACATCGTCAACCTGCTGCAGCTGGCCGAGGGCGAGAAGGTCACGAATATGCTCTGCTACCCCAAGGATGAGGACAACAAGGGCGGCTTCGTCACCATGGTGACAAAGCAGGGCCTCATCAAGCGCACCCCGCTGGAGCAGTACGCCAACATCCGCAAGACGGGCCTCATCGGCATCGCCCTCAACGAGGGTGACGCGCTGGCATGGACCCGCCTGACCACCGGCAATGATATGCTCATCGTGGCTACCCGCAACGGTCAAGCCATCCGCTTCAACGAGGCCGACGCCCGCCCGATGGGCCGCAGCGGCCACGGCGTCCGGGCCATCAAGCTGGCCGAGGGCGACGAGGTCGTCGGCGTCTGCATCTGCCGCGAGGGCGGCACGGTGCTCACCGTCACCGAGAACGGCAAGGGCCGCCGCTCCGACATCGACACCTACCGCATCACCGCACGCGGCGGCAAGGGCATCCGGAACTACGACGCCTCCAAGGACAAGGTGGCAGCGGTCAAGATCGTGGATGACATCGACGATGTGCTGCTGAGCAGTCAGGAGGGCATCATCATCCGCCTGCACGCCAACGAGATCCCCGTCCAGAGCCGCTATGGCTCCGGCGTCCGGGTCATGCGTCTGGGCGAGAACGACAAGGTCATGGTCCTTGCCCGCACGGACCACGACGATGAGGCACAGACTGAGAGCATCGAGTCTGATGCCGAGGACGAACCCACCGCCGAGCAGCTGGCGGAGATGGAAGCAGCCGATGAGGCATCGGCCGCCGAAGCTCCCGAGGCCGACGTCGGCGACGAGGAATAAATCCCGGGACAAAAACATAAGAAGACCCTGTGAGGAAATTTCTCTTTTGCAAGAGGATGACCCCACAGGGCCTTTTTGCTTTTTTGCACGAAAAAACGGGACAAACTTTGACGGAAATGACAGGCGAAATTTTAAAATTCCATTCGATGACATGGTTTGACATGAAATGACCTGAATGGGTCATGAAACGACCTTGATGTTGGCGGGAATTGGGGTATCATTAAAGAGAACAATTATCATCATAGGGCAGGACCACGAAAAAATATTTTTTTCGTGGCGTGAGAGTGGAGTAAAATGCAGAGCAATGAGCCGTATATCGGAAGCGTCCGGTTTTTCAAAAACATCATTTTTTTGTGCTGCATCCTCGGCGTGCTCATCCCGACCGGGCTGGCGCTCCGCTGGCGGAGCCGGGCAAAGACGGCAGAGAGCCTGCTGGCCCAGAACGCCGTCGTGCTGACGGGCGAAGAGGATGAAGCTGCCAGCGAGGCCGAGGCGGCTTCGGCAGAGACCGAGCCGGAGGCCGACAGCCCCGACGAGCAGGAGCCGCTCAGCTACCAGCTGCTCTACCCGGATTTCTATGCGCCCACCCCTCTGCCGGACATCGAGGACGCCGGCAAGACCATCTACCTCACCTTCGATGACGGCCCCTCCGACCGCACCGACGAGGTGCTGAAGATCTTGGACGAGAAGGGGGTCAAGGCCACCTTCTTCGTCATTGGCCGGGAGGATGAGACCTCCATCCAGCGCATCAAGAAGGCCGCTGCGGCAGGCCACACCATCGGGATGCACAGCTACAGCCACGACTACGAAAAGATCTATACCTCGGTGGAGGATTTCCTCGATGACTTCTATAAGCTGTTCGTCATCCTCCGGGATGAGGCAGGCGTGACCCCCACGGTGTTCCGTTTCCCGGGCGGCAGCCTCAACAACTACAATCAGGGCGTCTACAAGGAGATCATCGCGGAGATGCTTCGCCGCGGCTTCCGCTACTACGACTGGAACCTTTCGGCAGAGGATGCGGCCAAAAAGTCGCCCTCGGCCAGCACCATCGTGGAGGGCATCACCTCCTATTCGGCCCAGAAGAAGCATGGAGTCGTGCTGATGCATGACTCCGCCCACTGCAAGACGACAGTTGAAGCATTGCCTGCACTCATCGATACGCTGCGGGAGCAGGGCTTTGATTTTGCCCCGCTGGACCGCACGGTGCGTCAGGTCAGCTTCCACTATAGATCGGCGTCAAATCAATCATGAGAGGAACGTGTTGAAGATGAGCAAGAAAGACAATTTTTCGCAGGCAGCCTATGAGATGTTCGGCATCGGCAGGGGCGGCAGCAAGCGGGAGGCCGACAAGACGGCGGAGAAGCCTGCGGAGTCCGCAGCCATGAATGTGGAAGAGGACGAGATGAGTCTGACCGTCGCGCCGACCGTAGCAGAGGTGAAGCCTCTGGAAAAGGTCCCTGAGAAGCCCAAGACCACCCTTCTGGCGGAGGGCAGCGTCTTCGAAGGCACCCTGCATACCAAGGGCGATGTGGAGATTGCAGGAGTCTTCAAGGGCGACATCTTCTCCGAGGGCAATGTCAAGCTCTTTGCCAACATCGAGGGCAACGTGCAGGGCGGCAATGTGGAGCTTGTGACCAGCAGCGTACAGGGCGATGTCAGCGCCAAGGAGCTGCTCAAGATCGGCCCCCAGTCGGTCATCGGCGGCAACATCAAGACCAAGGATATGATCTGCTCTGGCCGCATCGTGGGCAATGTGGAGTCCAGCGGCCGTGTGACCCTGACCACCGGCAGCGCCCTCACGGGCGACCTGACCGCCTCCACCATCGCCGTCATGGAGGGCGCTCTGATGGAGGGCCGCTTCAAGATCGTAAAAAAATAAGCTGCGGTTATACTGGACAAATCGGCCCCTGATGTGATAAGCTATCGGAACAATAGAAAAGATCCTCATGGGGGAGTAGCAGGCACCGTTTTGCAGGCGGTGCAGCAAGTCAACACAATGACGGCCCGGGCGGCTGTCTGGCTTGCTTTCATTTGCGAGACTCATGTGTTTTGGTGCGAGTACCACGCCCATTCCACATGGAGTCAGTTTGTCAGAAAATGAGACCCGGAATTGGCGAAGCGCGCCGATTCCGGGTCTTTTCTCTGCCCACCAATTCCGGTCAGATCAGGAGGCATAATCATGGAATGGAGTCTTTTGTTTTTCTTCAACAGCGCCCTGCTGGGCGTGGGGCTTGCGATGGATGCGTTCTCCGTCTCGATGGCGAACGGTCTGCATGACCCCAAGATGTCCCGCCGCCGAGGCGTCCAAGTCGCAGGCACCTTCGCCGTCTTTCAGGCCGCCATGCCCATGCTGGGCTGGGTCTGCGTCCACACCATCGTGGAGCTGTTCTCCTCCTTCGAGACGCTCATCCCGTGGATCGCCCTCATCCTGCTGGGCTACATCGGCGGCAAGATGCTCCTCGAGGGCATCAAGGGCGAGGAGACCGAGGAGGCTGCCGAGCTGAGCGCAGGCGCGCTCTTCATGCAGGGGGTGGCCACCAGCATCGATGCCCTGTCGGTGGGATTCACCATCTCGGAGTACGGCTGGTTCATGGCGCTGGTCTGCTCCTTCATCATTGCGGTCGTCACCTTCTTTATCTGTGCAGCCGGTCTTTCCATCGGCAAGAAGTTCGGCACCAAGCTCTCCGGCAAGGCCTCCGTCCTCGGCGGCGTCATCCTCATCGGCATCGGTCTGGAAATTTTCATTTCGGGCATTCTGGGCTGAGTATAAAGCAAAAGCGGCGCCTGCGCGATGCAGGGCCGCTTTTTTGTTCCCCGTGGAACATCATTCAAAATAATCGCCGTATTCCTCTGTGAGCTTACTGCCCAGACGGCGGATGCCGCCGTAGAGATGGCGCTCCACCAGCGGTTCGAAGGCCGCAAGGTCGCACCGCTCAATGGCGTCGATGAGGTTATGGTGGTCGGCCACCACCTCGGCCAGACCGCCGGTGGTCAGGGTATCCAGCATCCGGAAGCGGCTGTAGTCGGCGTGGGCGTTCTGCAAGGTGCGCCAGAGGTACATCTTCCCCATGGCGGAGAACCACGTCTCGTGGAGGCGGGTGTCGGCCTCGTAGAGGCGGTTGAAGTCCAGCGTCTCGGCCTTGGCCAGCTCGTCGTAGGCGGCGGCGCGCTGACGGATGAGGGCACGGTGCTCGGGGGTGCAGTGGGGCGCAAAGTCCCGCAGCACCCGGGCCTCCACCGCGATGCGCTCGTAGATCAGCTCATCCACGATGTCCCGGTTCAGCCGGGTGACAGTGGTGCCCTTGTAGGGCACGATCTTCACAAGGCCGTTTTCCTGCAGGCGCTGCAGCACCACCCGGATGAGGGAGCGGGGCGCGCCGAAGCGGGTGCAGAGCGGGTTTTCGCTCAGAGAGCAGCCGGGCCGCAGGGTCAGGTCGATGATCTCCCGCTCGAGGACGGCGTATATTTCCGAATCCGTTTTAAACTGCTGTTCCATTGTCGTTTTCCTGTCTGATGCCCCAAGCGGGCCATGTCCCGGGCACGGGGAGGCGGAAGTCCATCGCCTTGCCGGTGCCGGGGTGGATGAAGCGGAGGCGGGCGCTCTGGAGCGCGATGTCTCCCTTGACGCGGCTCCCGTATTTGCCGTCGCCCCAGAGCGGGTGGCGGCGGGAGGCGAACTGCACCCGGATCTGATGGGTGCGGCCGGTGTGGAGGGTGATGTCCGCGAGGCTGGCGCTGCCGTCCGGGGCAGACGCCGCAAGGCGGTATTCCAGCACGGCCTCCTTCACGCCCTTGCGGGGGCGGCTGACCGGGAAGACCCGGCCCCTCCGGCTGTCCTTGAATAAGTAGTCGTGCAGGACGCCTTCTGAGGGGAGCGTTTCGTCCGGCCCGCCCGCGATGAGGGCGCGGTACTCCTTCCGGAAGGGCGGTGCGTCCGGCGCATCGGCGGCGGGCTCGGCCCGGCCATCCTGCACGGCATAGTACTGCTGGCTCTGGGCCACCTGCCGGCTGAGGGCGGCAGCGGCCTGCGGGGTCTTGGCATAGACCATCAGCCCGGACACGCCGGTGTCCAGCCGGTGGATGACGCCCACATAGGCGTCGGGCCTGCCCCAGTGCTTCCGCAGGGCAGCGGGGACGCCCTCCTCGCTGGAAAGACCGGCGGGCTTGTCCAGCACCACGAGGGCTGCATCTTCGTAAAGGATCACAGCTTGCCCTCGTCCACCAGCGCCTTGAGCTTGAGCACCCCCGCGATGGTCTTGCCGTCCTTGATCTCGTTGCGCATGACCATCTCGTAGGCCTTTGCCAGCGGGATGCGGTCGGGCGTCAGGAACTCGTCGTCGTCCAGATGCATCTGGGTCTTGTGCAGCCCGGTGGCCGCCCACATATAAATGACCTCGGTGTCATAGCCCACGGTGGGGTAGAACTCGCCCAGCGGGGTGTAGTGGTCGGCGGTCAGGCCGCACTCCTCGCCCAGCTCCCGCTTGGCGGCCTCGAAGGGGTCTTCGCCCTTTTCCAGCTTGCCGGCGGGCAGCTCCCACAGCTCCTGCTGCATGGCATAGCGGAACTGGCGCACCATGCAGAGGGTGCCGTCCTCAAAATAGGGCACGATGCAGGCCCCGCCGTGGTGGTGGACGACCTCCCGCTGGGCAGTCTCGCCGTTTTCCAGCAGGGCAGTGTCCTTGGTCAGCGTGACCACCCGGCCCTCAAAGAGCACTTCGCTCGTGAGCGTCTTTTCGAAATGTGCAGCATCCATCGTTTTTTGTGCCTGTCCTTCCCTGCGCTCCAAGGCGCATTTTCCTATGGATAAAGTTTACGGCAGAAGCTGTACAAATGTCAATTATAAATTTAGGATTTTGTAAGAAAAACCTCATCATCACTGGATTTTAGGCAATAAAAGCCTCTTGGATGCAGGCAGAGACACATCTGTAAAAAAGCGCTAAAAAATTTCGTGAATTTTTGTTGTGTTTTGCCAGTGGGTTTGCGTTGCCTTTGCCAGCGGAATTTGCTATTATATTAGATGAGCAATAGTGCCTTCATGGGGTTCTCCGGCCCCGGGCAGGGCTATTGCCCTCGATGGGTCTGTGCCTTTGCGGAGTTCTCCGGCTCCGGCAGCGCGCAGCATCCGTCAGTTGAGCAATGCGTTTTCAAGGAGTTCTCCGGCTCCGGCCAAAGACGTTTGCCCCGCGCAGAAGGTACCAAAATTCTGAATGGAGGAAGAAAAATGCCTAGAGCAAAGCAAACCATGGATGGCAATACCGCTGCCGCTCATGTAGCATATGCCTACACGGACGTGGCTGCTATCTACCCCATTACCCCCTCTTCTCCGATGGCTGACTCTGTGGACCAGTGGTCCGCTGCTGGCCAGAAGAACATCTTCGGCAACCAGGTCAAGGTCGTCGAGATGGAGTCTGAGGCAGGCGCTGCAGGCGCTGTGCACGGCTCTCTGGGTGCAGGTGCTGTTACCACCACCTTCACCGCTTCTCAGGGCCTGCTGCTGATGATCCCCAATATGTACAAGATCGCTGCTGAGCAGCTGCCCTGCGTGTTCGATGTTTCTGCACGTACCGTTGCTACCCAGTCCCTGAACATCTTCGGTGATCACAGCGACGTTATGGCATGCCGCCAGACCGGCTTCGCAATGCTGGTCGAGAGCAGCGTGCAGGAAGTCATGGATCTGTCCCCTGTTGCCCATCTGGCAGCCATCGAGGGCAAGGTCCCCTTCCTGAACTTCTTCGACGGCTTCCGTACTTCTCACGAGTACCAGAAGATCGAGAAGTGGGATTACGCCGACCTGAAGGAAATGTGCAACATGGAGGCTGTCGAGGAGTTCCGTGCCAAGGCTCTGAACCCCGAGCACCCCAAGATGCGCGGCTCCCACGAGAACGGCGACGTGTTCTTCCAGCATCGTGAGGCCTGCAACTCTGTCTACGACGCACTGCCCGCAGTCGTCGAGAAGTACATGGCCAAGATCAACGAGAAGCTGGGCACCAACTACGACCTGTTCAACTACTACGGCGCACCCGATGCCGATCGCGTCATGATCGCTATGGGCTCTGTCTGCGACGTCGCTGACGAGGTCATCGATTACCTGAACGCTAAGGGCGAGAAGGTCGGTATCGTCAAGGTCCGCCTGTATCGTCCTTGGGTGTCCTCCGCTCTGCTGAAGGTCCTGCCCAAGACCGCCAAGAAGGTGGCTGTGCTGGACCGCACCAAGGAGCCCGGCTCTCTGGGCGAGCCCCTGTATCTGGATGTCGCAGCTACCCTGCGTGAGGCTGGCATGAACGATGTCATCCTGACCGGCGGCCGCTACGGTCTGGGCAGCAAGGACACTCCCCCGTCCTCCATCTTCGCTCTGTTCAAGGAGCTGGAGAAGGATCAGCCGAAGGAGCGCTTCACCCTCGGCATCACCGATGATGTCACCGGCCTGTCTCTGCCTGAGGTCAAGCCCGCTCCCATCACCGCAGCTGCTGGCACCAAGGAGTGCAAGTTCTGGGGTCTGGGCGGCGACGGTACCGTCGGTGCAAACAAGAACTCCGTCAAGATCATCGGCGACCATACCGACAAGTATGTTCAGGCATACTTCCAGTATGACTCCAAGAAGACCGGCGGCGTGACCATCAGCCATCTGCGTTTCGGCGACAAGCCCATCCGCAGCCCCTACTACATCAATCAGGCTGACTTCGTGGCCTGCCACAACCCCGCTTACATCCACATGGGCATGAAGATGGTCCAGGATGTCAAGCCCGGCGGCGTGTTCATGATCAACTGCCAGTGGAACGATGAGGAGCTGGGCCATCACCTGAACGCTGAGGCCAAGAAGTACATCGCTGACAACAACATCCAGCTGTACACCATCAACGCAATCGATAAGGCAATCGAGATCGGTATGGGAAAGCGCACCAATACCATCCTGCAGTCCGCTTTCTTCAAGCTGGCTGACGTTATGCCCATCGATGACGCCATCAACTTCATGAAGCAGGCAGCTCAGAAGAGCTACGGCAAGAAGGGTCAGGACGTCGTTGAGATGAACTGGAAGGCCATCGATGCCGGTGTTGACGCCATCCACAAGGTTGACGTTCCCGCTTCTTGGTCCAACCCCGAGGCCGATCCCGCTCCGAAGGAGCTGGCTGGCCGTCCGGAGCTGGTCAAGCAGATCCGCGACGTCATGGAGCCCATCGCTCGTATGGACGGCGACAGCCTGCCCGTCTCTGCCTTCGTTGCTAACGCAAACGGCGAGTGGGAGCAGGGTGCTTCCGCTTACGAGAAGCGCGGCACCGCTGTGAACGTCCCCGAGTGGGATGCTTCCAAGTGTGTTGGCTGCAACCAGTGCGCATTCGTGTGCTCTCACGCAACCATCCGTCCCTTCCAGCTGACCGCTGACGAGCTGGCAGCAGCTCCCGCACAGACCAAGAGCCGCGACAACAAGCCCGCAAACGAGTACAAGTTTGTCATGGCTGTGTCTCCTCTGGACTGCATGGGCTGCGGCGAGTGTGTCACCGTCTGCCCCACCAAGGCTATCCAGATGGTTCCTCAGGAGTCTCAGGCCGACCAGCAGGCAGTCTTCGACTACTGCGTCGCCAACATCTCCAAGAAGCCCTCTAAGTTCGCAGACGACACCGTCATCGGCTCTCAGTTCAACCAGCCGCTGCTGGAGTTCTCTGGCTCCTGCGCAGGCTGTGCTGAGACCTCTTACGCACGTCTGATCACCCAGCTGTTCGGCGAGAAGATGTACATCTCCAACGCCACCGGCTGCTCCTCTATCTGGGGCGGTACTGCTTCCATCTCTCCGTACACTGTCAACAAGGACAGCGGCCACGGTCCTGCATGGTGCAACTCCCTGTTCGAGGATAACGCAGAGCACGGTCTGGGCCTGTATCTGGGCCAGAAGACCGTCCGTGAGAACCTGATCAAGCGCATCGCTGAGGTCGCTGGTTCTGACAAGGCTTCTGCTGAGCTGAAGGCTGCTTTTGACGAGTTCATGGCAACCAAGAACAACACCAAGGCAAACGATGCCCCCGCTAAGGCTCTGATCGCTGAGCTGGAGAAGGCTGCTGCCGCTGGCTGCACCGAGTCCGCTGAGATCCTGAAGAGCAAGGAGTTCATCGCCAAGAAGTCCGTCTGGATCTTCGGTGGTGACGGCTGGGCATACGACATCGGCTTCGGCGGTCTGGATCACGTTCTGGCCTCCGGCGAGGATGTCAATGTCATGGTCTTCGATACTGAGATGTACTCCAACACCGGCGGACAGGCTTCCAAGGCTTCCAACATTGGTGAGGTCTGCCAGTTCGCTGCTGCTGGTAAGGAGATCAGCAAGAAGAGCCTGTCCGAGATCGCTATGACCTACGGCTACATCTATGTCGCTCAGATCGCTCTGGGCGCCAACATGAACCAGGCTGTCAAGGCGATCGCTGAGGCTGAGGCTTACCCCGGCCCCTCTCTGATCATCGGCTACGCTCCCTGCGAGCTGCACGGTGTTAAGGGCGGCATGACCAACTGCCAGAACGAGATGAAGAAGGCAGTTGAGGCTGGTTATTGGAACCTGTTCACCTTCAATCCGGCCAACAAGGCTCAGGGCAAGAACCCCTTCACCCTGACCTCCAAGGCTGTGGATGGCGAGAAGTATCAGGCCCTGCTGGCAAACGAGACCCGTTACAGCCGCCTGACCCGCGCCTTCCCGGAGCGTGCAAAGCAGCTCTTCGCTCGCAACGAGCAGGTCGCAAACGACCGTTACGAGCATCTGAGCCGTCTGGTCGAGCTGTACAAGTAAACCAAAGTTCTTTTCCCTCTGGCCGGAACCTGCCGCAGCGGCACCTTAGTCCCGAAAGGGCGGCTGCTCCGTGCTGGCGATTACTGCGCAACGCAGCAGTACGAAACTGTGGCCCCGGCCAGAGCAAAGACGCGGCTTACGCCTACACAAAGACCAAAGCTTTGTGCCCCAAACTGATTTCGACTCTCTGCCTGCTCCCGGACGCGTCGGGGCGGGCAGAGTCTGAAATACCAAAGCGCCCGCGAGGGTCCTTGAAAGCATACTTCGCGTGTGTCAGGAGCATAAGGTCTGCTCGCAGATACCTTGCTCCGCCTGCTGCATAAGACCTGCTTTGCAGGGATCTTGCCGCAGCCAAAAACGAGATCCGTTTTTAGCGCCCCGCTCACTGGAAACAGTGTCCGGGGCGTATTTTTTATGCCTTTCGATTTTTACACTTTCTTCATAGGTTTTTCATGAAATCCAGCCGAAAAGCTGTTATACTACAGCCATGAGGATTCGGGGCCGCAACCGATTCCTTGTACATGATTCCTCCTCACACCAAAGCAATATCCGAACACAGCGCCCTTTCCGGTGAAGCCGCAAGCACCGGGGAGGGCGCTGTGTGTTTTTGTACGGCAATATTCCGGAAATGGAACGCTTACAGGGTTGACCGGGCATTTTTAAGGAGATATAATAAGCCTGTAAGGCTAAGAAACTTAGTATTTTGAACTTGTGGAGGTGAACGCAGGACAATGGACCCGGATCATAGTCGAAGACGATGGAATGATGCGGCCGGAACGACCGCGAAAGGTGCTGCGTTCGCCTTTTTTGTACGCTGAACAGCGGGGTGTCTGCTGTCCGGCTGCCGTACAAAAGGGGCGCAGCTCTGCGCGTGCAGACGGGGCGTGTGCGGCCCTGAGGCTGCGGTGCAGGAGCGGCGCTTTTGCGTTGATGCGGCTGTGTCCTCCTGAGACAGGAAAGAGGAGGAACACGAATGGAAGAAAAAAAGAACAACCCCGAGCGCGAAGTGGACGAAGCCCTTCCGGTGCAGGAGCTGCCTGCCGATATTCCCGCCGAGGTGCGCCAGAAATTGGCCGAAGACCTGAACGAGCAGGCCACCGAAGACCTCAGGCAGGACGTCCGTGAGGCCGAAAAAGAGGAGGCCAACGACGAAGAGGTCAAGGCCAACCCTGAGATGCTCACCAAAAGCCGTCTGCTCAAGCTGCTCATCAAGAAGCAGTACGTCAAGCTGCGCGAAGTGACCGAGGAAGAGCAGCCCGCCGACTTGGCCGAGCTGCTGGAAGAGCTGGACGAGAACAACCGCCTCGTGGTGTTCCGTCTGCTGAAAAAGGATGTTGCGACCGAGGCGTTCGCCTATATGTCCGACGAGGCCCGCGACGACCTCGTGAATGCGTTTTCGGATGTCGAGCTGGTGAGCGCCATCGAGGAGATGAGCCTTGACGACGCCGCCGACCTGCTGGAGGATATGCCCGCCGGTGTGGTCAAGCGGGTCTTGGAAAAGTCGTCCCGCCAGACCCGTGAGAGCCTGAACAAGCTGCTGAACTATCCCGAAAGCTCTGCTGGCAGCCTGATGACCCCCGAATATGTCCGTCTGCGGGAGGGGATGACCGTCAGCGATGCCTTTGCAGCCATCCGCAGACAGGGTGAGAACGCCGAGACCGTCTACACCTGCTATGTGGTGGAGCGCAACCGCCTGAAGGGCGTCGTGTCGGCCCGCAGCCTGCTGCTGGCGGACCCGTCCACCCCCATCACGGACATCATGGACGACAATGTCGTCGCCGTGAAGGTCACGGACGATCAGGAGTTCGTGGCCCGTGAGATGCAGCGCTACGACTTCACCGCCATGCCTGTTCTGGACAACGAGGGGATGTTCGTCGGTATCATCACCATCGACGATGCCATCGACGTCCTGACCGACGAGAGCACCGAGGATATGCAGAAGATGGCGGCGATCCTGCCCGACGACGATGCCACCACCTACTTCGGCACCAGCGTCTGGACCCACGCCAAGCAGCGTATCCCATGGCTGCTCATCCTGATGCTCTCGGCCACCTTCACCGGCATGGTCACGACCCACTACGAGGAGGCTTTCGTCAGCCTGCCCCTGCTGGTCTCCTTCATGCCCATGCTGATGGACACCGCCGGCAACTGCGGCAACCAGATCAGCACCCTCATGGTGCGCGGCCTCGCGCTGGGCGAGGTGGAGCCCAGCGACTTCCTCCGCGTTCTGGGCAAGGAGCTGCGGGTCTCCGCCATCGTCGGCGCGGTGCTGGGCCTTGTCAACGGCCTGCGCATCTACCTGATGTACACCTACCTCTACGCCGGGCAGTATCAGAACGTCATCGGCTATGCGGTGGTGGTCAGCGTGTCGCTGTTCTTCAGCGTCATCCTCGCAAAGCTGGTGGGTGGCATGCTGCCGCTGGCCGCCAAGAAGCTGGGCGCCGACCCGGCCATCATGGCGACCCCCTTCATCACCACCATCGTGGACGCCTGCAGCCTGATCCTCTATTTCCAGATCGCACAGGTCGTCTTCCGCAATATGATGTAACGATACAGAACGCCCCCGCTCAAGCTCTGAGCGGGGGCGTTCTGCGTTCCGGCCCCCAAGACGCAACAAGACCCCTTCCCGCGCTTGCGGCGACGCGGAAAGAGGTCTTGTCGTTTGGGGTATTGCTTTGGTGTGAGGAGGAATCATGTGCAAGGGTGCGGTTGCGGCCCCACACCCTTGTGAGCTATAGTATACCCGAACTGTGGGCCAAAATCATGTCTTTCTTGTGAAAGATTTGTTAATCGGCCTGTGAAATTTTTGGGAGACGGGTGCTCAATTTTCAGCATCGGAGACAAGGGCCGCGTGCTGCCGCCCCATCTCCACATAGGCCTCGGCGTTTTCGATGTTGTGGGCCAGCTGGTCGTCCCGGATGGTCTTGATGACCCGGGCGGGCACGCCTACGGCCACCGAGTTGTCGGGGATGACCATCCCCTCCGGCACCAGCGCCCCGGCCCCGATGATGCAGTTTTTGCCCACGACAGAGTGGTTGAGCAGGGTGGCGTGCATCCCGATGAGGCTGTTTTCCCCCACTGTGCAGCCGTGGGCAAGGGCGCAGTGGCCCACCGTGACGTTCTTGCCCAGAAGGACTTGTCCGCCCGGGTCGCAGTGGAGGACGGCGTTGTCCTGCACGTTGCAGTTTTCGCCCAGCACCAGCGTGCCCTCGTCGCCCCGCAGCACAGCCCCGTACCAGATGTTCGTGCCCTTGCCCAGCGTCACATCGCCCAGCACCGTCGCATTCGCGGCCACGAAGACTGCGCCCTCATCCCGGGGCGTTTTTCCACCAAAGGATAGGATCATTGTTGAAAAACCACCTTTCTCTTTTGCTTCATTTATGGTATTCTTTATAATAGCATTTTATATCGGATTATGGAAGCCCGGGGCTTCCGAAGGAGTTTCGCTTTATGAAGTTTATGTCCCCGATGCGGCAGCTGGCGGCGCTGGCCCTGACTGCCGTGTTCCTCACCACGGCGGCGCTGTCGGGCTTCGCGGTCTACGCCATGCCCATCCAAGCCGCCTATCCGCAGGAATCCATCTACCTCTTCGACGCCGACACTGGGGAGACCCTCGTGGAGCAGAATCCCGACCTTCCCCGCTGCGTCGCCAGCCTGACCAAGATGATGACGGCTCTGCTGGTGCTGGAAAGCGGCACCGACCTCAACGCCAGCATCACCATCCCGGACAGTCTCACGCCGGAGTTACAGTCCATCCGGGCCAACCGGGGCCACACCATCGGCCTGCAGGCGGGCGAGACGGTGCGCCGCATCGACATGATGTACGCCATGCTCCTGCCCAGCGCCAACGATGCGGCCAGCGTGCTGGCCAATGATACTTCCGGCAGTCTCTCTGCGTTTGCAGCGCAGATGAACGTCCGGGCAAGCCAGCTGGGCTGCACGGCGACCTACTTCACCTGCCCGCACGGCCTCTACGACGGCGGGAACTACTCCACAGCCCGGGACATGGCCAAGATCGCGCTGGCCTGCTACGCAAACTCCACCTACCGCCGGATCGCGGATACGGCGTCCTATCGGCTGCCCGCCACGGAGCTGCATCCGGCCCGGACGATCACGACGACCAACAAGCTCCTGCAGCCCGCCAGCGGCTACTACCGCAGCTATGCCCACGGCATGAAGACCGGTTTTACCACGCAGGCCGGGCGGTGCTTCGTTACCTTCGCCCAGCAGGACGGCCACACCTACGGGCTGGTCATCCTCGGCTCGAATTCCCAGAACATCTTCCGGGAGGCGGCAGAGCTGTTTGACTGGGCCTTTACCAGCCCCGAGCTGCACCCTGCCCCGGTGGAGGCCGAGCCGGAGAAACAGGAGCGGGGCGGATTCTGGCACAAACTATTTGGCTGACGTTTGAATGTCAAGGAGGACAAAGCCTATGAATCGATCGAATTTCCTGCCCCGGGCCGCGGCGCTGCTGCTCACGCTGGTGCTGATGGCCTGCACCGCCCTGCCCGGCTTCGCCGTCTACCAGATGCCCATCCAGACGGTCAGCGATACCGAGTCGGTATACCTCTTCAATCTGGACACCGGCAAGCCCATCCTTCGCCAGAACTCCGACCAGCAGCGGTACATCGCCAGCCTGACCAAGATGATGACGGCCCTGCTCTTCCTTGAGAGCGGCAAGGATATGAATGCTGAGATCACCATTCCCGCTTCCCTGACGCAGGAGTTCAAGGACATCCAGAACGCCAACGGCTCTACTATGAACCTCCGCATCGGCGAGACGGTGCGCCGCATCGACCTGCTGTACGGCCTGCTGGTGGCCAGCGCCAACGACGCGGCCAGCGTCATCGCCAGCGATGTCTCGGGCGGCGACCTGACGGCCTTTGTGGCCCGGATGAATGCCCGCGCCAAGGAGCTGGGCTGTGAGGACACCACCTTCACCTGCGTCCACGGCCTGTACGACTACGGCAACGTCTCCACAGCCGAAGACCTCGCCAAAATTGCCGCCGCCTGCTACGCCGACGAGACCTATATGCAGGCCGCCAACACCCTCACCTATACCCTGCCCGCAACGAACCTCCACCAGAACGAGCGCACCATCAAGTCCACCAACCTCATGCTGGACCCGGAGTACGCCTACTACCGCGACTATATCCGGGGCATGAAGACCGGTTTCACCACCCTCGCGGGGCGGTGCTTCGTCACCTTCGCCCAGCAGGATGGCCATACCTATGGCCTCGTGGTGCTGGGCAGCGACCTGAACAACATCTATCGGGAGTGCTCTGAACTTCTGGACTGGGCCTTTTCCAGCTTCGCCGACCGGCCCTTGGTGGACACGAAGACGGTGCTGACCACCCTCCCGCTGACCAAGTGCCGTGCCGAAGAGACTGTGGAGCTGTATGCCGCCAATGACCTCAGCGGCTACGGCCACGCCGACGACGAGGTGACGTTCGACTTCTCCCTGCCGGAGAGCGCTGCCGCCACCATCAAGGAGGGCGCTGTGCTGGGCACGGCCACTGTCTATCTTGACGGTTATGAGATGGGGACGGTGGATCTTGTCACCCACAGGGAGTATGTGTCCGACTTTCGCACCGACGCCAAAACGACCCTTCTGCTCATGGCTGTGCTGGTAGGCATCCTCATCGTGCTGGGCTTCCTCACGATGGTGGCCGGCGGCGGCTCGCTGAACCTGCGGCGGAGGAATCGCTCCCGCAGAAGATGATAGAGCAAAAAGCTCCCCGTTGGGGAGCTTTTTTGCTGTGTGGAGTTGATTTTTTATGAACGGCTGCACGCGCTGGTGGCGCGGGAGTAGAGCGCGGTTACGCGAGGTTAAGTTCTCTTTTGCGTGCCAAAAGAGAACCAGAAAAGCACCCGCTACTTTCGAGGCGCGGGAGGCACGAATCAAGGGCTACTCGCCCTTGATAATCCCGGAGGAGTAGTCGAAACGGAAAAAAGCTGGCCGCTGCGCTAAAAGCTTTTTTCTCGTTTCTCCGACTTGCTGCTTCGCAGCTGGCGTTACGCCCTTGCAGGGCGTGAAGTTCAGCGACGACGTGAAATCTTCGGCGGAGCCGTAAATGGGAGAAGCACAAAAAAATGCGTTTATAGCAATTTTCAAAAATAAGGCGAATAGCCGCAGGAATGGAACCAGCCTGAGCAGTCAGAAGGCGAAACTGTCTGAAAAGCACATTGTATCGCGTTCGGAAGAGCATCCAGGGTCCGTGTTCTTGACTTCTTCCGATTTACAACCGGTAGCACCTACGCAAATAGCCACGCTCAATGCAATTGCCGCAATATGCTTTTTCTTTAATCGCATAAAAATCTTCCAAGCTTCTATTCCCTAGGCCGAACGTATTAGTTACGCAGTGCTTTTTCACGCACTTCCGGTGTAACTGCTTTCAGAAGATTATAGAGGTCAATAATATCGGTGATTGCCTGCCGGTCCTGCCCCGTCCATGTGTAATCAAACTTGCTATAATCCGTTCCCTCGAAACGCATGATAACGGTATCGGCACTCAAAAGGTTTCGCAACCATTCGACTTCACTGTCTTCCATTTCAAAGATGGCCACTGCAAACCATTTACCAAGCTCTTTGTCGTATCCATAATCGGAGTTATCATAATCGCAAGTGTAAATGTACTTATAATCTCCACCGCGCAGAATGATGTCATCGATATCCAGCTCGGAAGAGCCTATGTAAGTAAAATCTTCCCAGAAAACAATAGTGTTCCCCTTGTCCCAGATATAAAGGTTGGGGCCAATGCCACACGTCTTGCGCTTATCGATGCTGTCATAATGCGGGGTTGTAATCGCCCAGCAGTCTTCTACTGCATCGTAGTTGACATTGCACTTTGCAAGTGCATCCTGAATACCAAGAATCTGCTGTGCTTCTGCCAGCACACCAAAATTGGTGACAGCAGCTTTTCCTGCATCATCCAACTGGTTATAGGCATCCAAAGCGGCCACGATTGCCGCGCGTCTGCTGCGCGCGACAGTGCCGATCTGGCTGATCAGTGCTTCTACCTGCTCCGGGGTCACAGCACTATTCTGCTGCGCGAGCACCGCAAAAGGAACGTCCCCGGCGGGGCTGGCGGCCAGCGCGGGTAACGCAGTGCCTGCCATCAGTGCTGCCACAATTGTGCCTGCCGCAATAACTTTGCATTTTTCCAAAATTTTCATTTGATTTTCCTCTTTTCTCCTGACTTCGGCTTATAGCTGTTGTAGCATAAAATTATAGATACAACAAAAAGGAGCGTTTTGGCATGATGACAAATGAAGAGATCCTTGCTATCCTGCGGCAGTACCCTGATCTGGTCCCCGAGGTTCTGGCCATCCTGACCGAAGCCCCTGCCAAAACAGATCTGCCGTTTGTCGGCTGATTCACTCCGGCTTTGCCCGGGAGCGCAGCAGCGTTTCCACCGCGTTGCGCTGCTCTGGCGTTGCGCTGTTAAGCAACGCCACAATTTCCTGCATCTGTTTGTCGAGCTCGCCCATCCCGGCGGGTTCTTTTTTTGTGCCCATAAGCTCTTCAACGGTAATGCCAAAGTAGTCCGCAATTTTTTTGCGGCTGGACATTCTGGGTAAAGCGCCGTTTTTCCAGCTTGTCAGCATAGAGTTTGAAAAAACAAGTTCTTCTGCAACAGCAGCAGGGGTTTTTCCCCCACACCGTCCTGTTGATCAGGTGTCAATGCGCGGGCACCGGGTGCAAAAAGCAGAGGGTCGCGCGTACCTTCCGATCTGCTTTCCGCCCTAAATCCAAAAATATTGCCAAGAGTAAAACGTACCCACAATATTATTTTACACTATCTTGTATGGCTTGGCAATGTTTTTTTTTGGGGGGGGGGGGGGGGGGGGGGGAGTCGAAACACCCCTCCCTGCCTCTGGCCCGCGCGGAGCGCAAGCCATTTGACCGAAAGAAAAAACTTAATCCGCGCTACCAGCGCGCACGCCCACTTAAAGAAACCCTAGCCCTACTGCAAGAGCGCTCTGCCCCGCGCACCAGCGCGCACACCCGCTCAAAAATAAAAGAGAAGCACCTGCCCTTTTGCAGATGCTCCCCCTGATTCATTATCCCAGCTTCGCCGCCAGCACAGAAAGCACGATCTTCGGATTCACCTGCGCCCCCAGCCGCTGGATGGCGGCATCGGCCAGCGAGAGGGCGCGGCGGGCGGCATCGCCCGTCAAGGGCGCACCGACGCAGCCCCGCAGTCCGGCGGCAGCCACAGCCCGGAAATCGCCCAGCAGCGCGGCGGCTGCGGCCTTGTCCTTCTCGTACCCTGCCAGCAGAACGGCGGCCGCGTAGCTGTCCTGCGCCGCCGCAGCCTTCGCCAGCGTCAGGGCCTTTTCCACCTGTTCCCGGCGGGCGTCGTCCTGTGCCGCCGCGAGTACGGTGCCGATGTGGCCGTCGAACAGCTGGCTGTAAAGCTGGGCCTGCTTTTTGTCCACACCCTGCCCGATGCACCACTTGGCGCACTCCTCGGGGCTGACCGGGGCCACAGCAAAGCTGACGCAGCGGCTACGGATGGTGGGCAGGACACCAGCCAGCGAGTCCGCGGTCAAGAGGAACAGCACTCCCTCAGGCGGCTCTTCCATCACCTTCAGAAGGGCGTTGGCAGACTCCTCGTTCATCCGCTCCACATGATAGAGCAGGACGGCGCGGCCTTCGGCAGAGAGGCTGGTGTTGAAGATCTCAGTGCGCATGGCCTTGACCTGACTGACGAGATACCGCCCGCCTGTGCCCATGCCAGTGACGGAGATGGCCTCCCGCACGATGCCCGTTTCCACCCTACCGCTGCTGCGGTCGCCGGCCTTGCCTACGGCACGACAGCATTCGCCCCGCAGAAGGGCCTCAGCGGGCGCGCCGCCCGCAGGGTAAAGATAGTCTGCTGCCACGCAGCGGGCCGCGTAGCCCGCGCCTAAGCCCGTCTCACCCACCAAGAGCACACTGTGGGTCAGGCGGCGGCTCTCCAGCATCAGGCGGACGCTGTCTTTGAGGGCGGCGTTGCCCGCAAGGCGGTCGATCATCATGAGCGGCTCACCTCCGGTTCTTTCGCTTCCACTGCTCCCGGCGGATCCACGCCCGGACGCTGCGCAGGGCCTGCGGCCCGAAGAAGAGTGCGAAGCCCAGCATACTCAGCAGATAGCTCACCTTATACAGCCACCCGGCGGTAAGGAAGCTGAACAGCCACATGGCGGCAGCAAAGAGGCCGAAGTACTTCACCTTCACCGGGAAGACGAAGAACAAAAGCACCTGCACCTCGGGGTAGAGCATGGCGAAAGCCAGCAGCAGGGACAGCGACAGACAGTAGGTATCGGCGGGGATGCCGGTGACGAGACAGCCCAGCGCCGTGCCCGCCATCCCCAGCAGGAAGTAGAGGTTGAAGCGGAAATCGCCCCACTCCTTTTCCAGCGCAGAGCCGATGAACCATGTGAAGTAGATGCCCAGAATGACGCTCAGCGGCCCGCCCCCCGAGAACGGGATGAAGACAAAGGTGATGAGACGCCACACCTGCCCCATCAGCAGCAGGCCCCGGCTCAGGCCGAGGTAGGATGAGACAAATTGATTTACGAACAGCTCGATGGCGTAGACCAGGATCTGTCCGCCTACGATGAGGGAGATGAGATTCGGGATGCAAAAGCGGCCATATTTCCGCTCAAGGCGGGAGATCCAGT
Organism: Faecalibacterium sp. I3-3-89; assembly: GCF_023347275.1. NCBI lineage: Bacteria > Bacillati > Bacillota > Clostridia > Eubacteriales > Oscillospiraceae > Faecalibacterium > Faecalibacterium sp. I3-3-89. The sequence continues at coordinate 27,786 of NZ_CP094468.1, forward strand.
TCATAGACAGACGCCTCCGTGAAAATAAATTTTGCGGCCCATGTCCGGGGCCATATCCTGCCTTTCATTGTATCATGTTTGCCCGGTCCATTCAAGAAAATCCGTGGGAACAGCGGTGTTCCATTTTCATCCGCAGATGGGAGAAGTATCCCGTCTGGAATCATCTTTTAACTTTTTCCACCGGGTTTTCCACTGATTTTGTGAAAAAGAAGCCGGTTTTCCCACAGTGTTTTCCACTTTTTCCACTGAGTTTTCCACAGAAAATCGAGCATCGGGTTATACACGATGTATTCAAGAGCGGGAAATGAGGGAAAAACTGGGGAGAAAAGGGGGCGAAGCACCTTTTTTCCAAAAGAAAGTCGAGGTCAAAAATTTATTTTCGGAGGCATTTCGCACCCGGGAGGAAAACGGCTCTCCCCTCTGGAATTTTTGGCCCCGGAGTTTTCCACAAGCATGCCCCGGCAAAACGGCTCTGTGGAAAACTGTGGGGAGACCCGAGGCCTCCGCATCCTTCGCGGGGAAAACAAAATGCGCCCCCGGGGCCGGACGGCCCGCAGAGGCGCAGGGGGTGCAGAAAAATTTATACAGCTCCATAGATGCCGTGGACGGAGACTTCGCCGGTAAAGACCCTCTCCTCGCCGCTGTCGGTGCGGACGATGAGCTGGCCGTCGGCGTCCACGTCGATGGCCGTGCCGCTGCCCAGCTCCCCGCCCGGCAGGTCGAAGGTGACGTGACGGCCCAGATTGATGCAGGCGGCCTTATACTCCTCCCGGAACGGCGCGAAGCCCTCCCGTGCGAAGGTGTAGAGGGGGCGGTCGAAGCCGAAATCGGTCAGTGCCTCGGCCAGCCACTGGGGGTCGGCGTCGAGGTCTACCGCTGCACCCTGCAGCTCCAGCGAGGTGCCGTTGGGCAGGTCGGCGGCGTCGAAATAGTTCTGGGGCTGGGCCAGATTGATGCCGATGCCGCAGACGATGCCCCGCCCCTGCATCTGGTAGCCGTAGCTCACGCTCTCGCAGAGGATGCCCACGATCTTCTTGCCGTTCAGCAGCAGGTCGTTGGGCCATTTGATCTGGCAGTCCACGCCGTAGCGCCGGGCCAGCTGCTCACGGACAGCGAGGCTGGCCAGCAGCGGCAGGGTGGCAGGCTGGGCCAGCGGCTCCCGGATGACTGCGGTGTAATAGAGGGCGCGGCCCTCTGCGTTTACCCAGCTGCGGCCCAGACGGCCCCGGCCTGCGGTCTGGTTGGTGGTGTACACCGCGCCCACCGGGCCGAACTCCTCGAAATGCTCTTTTGCGTAGGCGTTGGTGCTGCCGCACTCGGACAGCCAGCGCACCTCATTGATGCTCATGCCTTGGGTACCTCTTTGTGCTCGTGGCCCACCACCTTGCCGTCGGCAAGGGTCAGGATGCCGTAGGTGTTGGGGCCGGTGTAGCACCGGCCGCAGGAGCCGGGATTGAACAGGAACACATCGCCCCGCTGCTCGGCCACCGGGACGTGGGTGTGGCCGAAGAGGGCGACGTTCGCGCCCCGGGCCGCTGCGGCGTCGGATAGCGTGTCGAGGTCGTATTTCACTCCGTACATATGGCCGTGGGTGTAGAAGACGACCACCCCATCAAAGGCCGCAAGCCCGTCCAGCGGTTCCAGTGCACCAAAATCGCAGTTTCCGGCCACGGCGTAGGCCCGGAGCCGGGGGTAAAGGGTCAGCGTCTGCTCGAGGTCGCGCAGGCCGTCGCCCAGAAAGATCAGGGCGTCGATGTGGTCGGCCTCGGCCTTCAGGATGTGCTCGAGGGCCAGACGGTTGCTGTGGCTGTCGCTCAGGATCAGAAGTTTCGTCACGGGAAAAGGTTCCTCCTCAAATTTTATTCGGGGTCGCGCTGCTGCAAGGTCAGCAGTACTTTATATACTTCACTCTTGGAGTAGGGGGTGCCCTGCGCTGCGGCCTTGGCGGCGGCAGTGGGGCCGAAGCCCTGCCCGGTCAGCTCAAGCGCCCGCTGGGCGGCCTGCTCAAGGGTCAGTTCGGCTTCCGGCTCTGCAGAGACCGGCGCGCCGGCCATGACCAGCACATATTCGCCCCGCGGCTCGCTGGCGGCATAGTGGGTCTGTGCCTCGCCGAGGGTGGTCTTCCAGATCTCTTCGTGGAGCTTGGTCAGCTCGCGGCAGAGGGTGATGCTCCGCTCCGGGCCGAAGGCGTTTGCGAGGTCATCCAGCGTCGTGCGCAGTTTGTGGGGGGCTTCGTAGAAGATGACGGTGCGCTTTTCGCCCAACAGCTCGGCCAGACGCTCCTTTTTCTGCTTCCGGTTCACGGGCAGGAAGCCCTCGAACACCCAGCGGGAGGTGTCCTGTCCCGAGACGGCCAGCGCCGTCACACAGGCAGATGCCGCTGGAACAGGCACGACCTTGATGCCCCGGGCCAGCGCGTCCCGCACGATGACCTCGCCCGGGTCGGAGACGCAGGGCATACCGGCGTCGGAGCAGAGGGCGCAGCTCTCGCCCGCCTCGATGCGGCGCAGGATGCCTTCGCCCTTCTGCAATGCGTGTTCGTAGTAGCTTACCATCGGCTTTTTCAGGCCCAGATAGTTCAGCAGCCGCATGGTCACGCGGGTGTCCTCGGCGGCCACGAAGTCCGCCGCGCCAAAAGTGGCAGCGACGCGGGGCGGCATATCATCAAGGTTGCCGATGGGGGTTGCGACGATATAAAGAGTACCGGCCATGATGGACCTCCATTTTTACGATAAGACGATGTTTGGTTGGTTGTCGCGCTTGTGGCGCGGGGGTAGAGCGCGATTACGCGAGGCTAAGTTCTCTTTTGCGTGCCAAAAGAGAACCAGAAAAGCACCCGCTACTTTCGAGGCGCGGGAGGCACGAGAAAGGGGCTGCTCGCCCCTTTCAGACCCCAAAGGAGTTGTCGAAACGGAAAAAAGCTAGCCGCTGCGCTAAACGCTTTTTTCTCGTTTCTCCGACTTGCTGCTTCGCAGCTGGTGTTACGTTTTTGCAGGGCGTGAAGTTCAGCGACGACGTGAAATCATCGGCGGAGCCGTAAATAGGAGAAGCACAAAAAATGCGTTTAGCGCAGCGGCTAGCATTTTTGGGCTTCGACTTCTTCTTTAGGTTTGTTAAGGGCGAGCAGCCCTTAACTCGTTGCGGGGAGAGTGGAGTCCAGAGGTAGGGAGGGGGGAGTCGAAACACCCCTCCCTACCTCTGGCCCGCGCGGAGCGCAAGCCACTTGACCGAAAGAAAAAACTTAATCCGCGCTACCAGCGCGAGAACCATTTCTGGTTCTCTTTTGGCACGCAAAAGAGAACATTAGCCTTAATGAAAAAGCGCTCTAAACCCGCGCCACCAGCGCGCGAACTCACCTGACAGAAAACTCAGCTTTACCGTTTCACCGCTGGCGCAGCGGAACCATACATCGCCGCGCCAGCGGTGATGAGCACATCCGGCTCAATGCGCAGACCGGTGCGGCGGTTCTTCTGGGCCTCCACGAGGAAGAGCCACGGTGCGGCGTCGGGCCGGTTTTTTACGAAAGCCAGCCGCTTCGGCTCGAGACGGTGTGCCCGCAGCACCGCCAGCACCTCGGCCAGCCGCTCGGGCCGGTGGCAGAGCGCAAGCCTGCCGCCGTCCTTCAGCAGACGGAAGCCGCAGGCGCAGACGTCCTCGAGGGTGCAGTCCGTCTCGTGGCGGGCCGTAGCCCGGCCTGCCTTGGCGCTCTGGGGCCCGGCGGCAAAATAGGGCGGGTTGCAGGCGCAGACGTCGAACTGCCCCTCTCCCTCCCGGAAAGAGCGCAGGTCGGCGAGGTGCGGCGTGATGTGGCCGATGCCCTGCTCTGCGACGGCCTGCTGCAAGAGCGCACTGGCCTCGGGCTGCAGCTCGACGGCGGCGCAGGGGCCGCGATGCCCCCGGTCGTGCCACTCGAGGCTGACGATGCCGCAGCCCGAACACAGGTCTGCCGCCGTCTGGCTGCGCTTTGGCTCACAGAAGCGGGCCAGCAAAAGCGCATCTGAGCCGAACCGGTGGACGGCAGAGCAGTATACTTCTGTTTTATTATACAAAATCTCGGTGGAATGTTCCATATGCCCGGCTGAAATCCTCCGACAAAATATTCTGTCCCAAAAGATGAAAAATTTATGCAACAAAGAAAAGCAGCAGACCCGTACAACAGGTCTGCTGCTTTTGATGCGTTATTCGCGCGGCTGTCTGCTAAAAATTATTCAGCAGTGATAGCGCCGGTGGGGCAAGCGCCCTCGCAAGCACCGCAATCGATGCAAGCGTCTGCGTTCACGACTGCAACGCCATTCTCAACAGCAACTGCACCAACGGGGCAAGCGCCCTCGCAAGCGCCGCAGCCAACACATGCGTCAGAAACCTTGTGTGCCATAATAGAACTCTCCTTTATCTCCCCGTGCTCAGTATTTATGAAGAAACCTGCCTCTGCACGGCTCTGGCAGACCCCTCGGAAATCATATCCTTGACTGCATTCTAGCAAAGCCGTTTCAAAAAGGCAAGACTAACCGCACCCGCCCAAAAGCAAATCTTTGTTTTTTGTTGGGTTGCACAAAAGCATGGGCTAACTTTTGGAGAAATTTGAAGAGGATATTTGGCGAAAATCACGAAGTATAGTTAGTTTTAACAGACTAACCTCTCAAAGACTCTGCCAGCACTGCCCTCTTATTTCTTTTCTTTTCGGCCGCAGCCGGGGCAGGACGGCGCGCCGTCGGCGCTGGCCGCAGCCACCACGGGGGCGGGGTCGCGCACGCCGGAATAATCGTCATCCGGGTCGGGGCGGCGGGGGGCGCGCTTGCCGCCGGAGACATACTCACAGACGCTCACCTTGTAGTACCGGGGCGCGAAAGCCTCGGTGCCGCAGCGCACCCGCAGGTAGCCGGAGATGGGGTTGACCTCCAGCACGGTGCCGAGGCCGTCCGGGGTGCGGACAGTGCTGCCCACCATGGGCATGATGCTGTTCAGGTACTCGTAGGCGTTCTCCTCGTAGGCCAGACAGCACATCAGACGGCCGCAGGCGCCGCTGATCTTGGTGGGGTTGAGGGAGAGGCCCTGCTCCTTCGCCATCTTGATGGAGACGGGCTGGAAATCCTTCAAAAAGCGGCTGCAGCAGAAGGGCTGGCCGCAGATGCCGAGGCCGCCGATCATCTTGCTCTCGTCGCGCACGCCGATCTGGCGCAGCTCGATGCGGGTGTGGAAGATGCCGGCCAGATCCTTGACCAGCTCGCGGAAGTCCACACGGCCGTCGGCGGTGAAATAGAACATGATCTTGGAGCGGTCGAGGGTGTATTCGGCCTCCACCAGCTTCATTTCCAGCCCGTGGCGGGCGATGCACTCCTGACAGGTGCGGTAGGCGCGCTTCTCGTCCTCCCGGTTCTGGCGCATCCGGCGGACATCCACGCTGTCGGCCATCCGGGTGATGGGCTTGAGGGCCTTGGGCACGGCGGAGTCGGCGATCTCCTTCACGCCCTGCACCACCTCGCCGCACTCCACGCCCCGGGCCGTCTCGACGATGACGTAATCGCCGGTCTGGATGGGGGTGTCTGCGGGGTCAAAATAATAGGTCTTGCCGTTGTCCTTGAAACGGACGGATATAACTTTTTTCATAGCATTCCTCTTTGGGGTCGTATCTGACACGGATAAGCCCGGAAAAATGGGCTGCCAGCAGTCTGTATTTTCGCTCCACAGCCCGCTTTGGGCGGGACTGTGGCTGAAATTGCGATAAAATTCCATTCTGCATTCTAGTATAACATAATCCGGCCCGCATTTCCACGAAATAGAGCAAGAAAACAGCCGGAATCTTCCCAGCAGCCTCCGGGATAAAGATAGATTAAGGAAAGTTTTGTTAAAGATTGGCTTTGCCACTATTGCAAGAGGGGCGGCCTCGTGTATAATAGGAATGATAAGAAGAACTCAGGGGGCTGCCGTGTCTGCGGCCAGTCCCTTGCCGCGAGGCTGCGGCATAGAAAAGAGAAATGGATAGGAAATCATGGAAAAATTCAGCGTCAAAAAGCCATTCACCATCCTTGTCGCGGTCATTATGGTCCTGCTGCTGGGCTTCGTGTCCATCACGAGCTTGCAGACGAACCTTCTGCCCGACATCAGCACGCCCTACCTCATGGTGGTCACAGTCTACCCGGGCGCCAGCCCCGAGCGCGTGGAGTCGGAAGTCTCCGACGTGATGGAAAACGCGCTGGGCACTGTGTCCGGCGTCGAGAACATCACCGCGACCTCGGCGGAGAACTACAGCCTCCTGCTCATGAAGTTTGCCGAGGGCACCGACATGAACAGCGCGATGGTCAAGACCTCGAATAAGGTGGATCAGACCGCGTCCAGCCTGCCCAGCACCTGCCTGACCCCATCCATCATCGAGTACAGCCTGAACATGAACGCTTTTATGACGGTGGCAGTCAGCCGGGAGGGCAGCGACGTCTACGACCTGTCGGACTTTGTGAATAACACCCTCTCGCCCTATGTGGGCCGTACCAGCGGCGTGTCCAGCGTTTCGGCCAACGGCCTCATCGAAAAGATGGTGCAGGTGCAGCTGAATCAGGACAAGATCGACGCGATCAACACCCGCCTGCTGGAACTCATCGACACCCAGCTGGCCGACGCCCGCGCCCAGCTCGATGACGCCGAGGCCCAGATCGCCGCGGGCCGTGCCGAGTACGAACGGCAGCTGAAAAACTTCGGCAACACGGTCTCCGACACCGTCATGGCCCAGATGGGCACCGAGGTGGCCGACGCCGTCACTGTCGTGCGCGATCAGGCGCAGGCCCTGCTCAACAGCGTCAACCAGCTCATCGGCGTGGTCAATGAGCCGGAGATCCAGCAGGCCCTCATCGATGTCCGTGACGGCCTGCAGCGGGTCGTGGACCAGTTCAACCAGACCGGTATGCGGGACATCGACTCCCTTATCGAGATCGTGGGCGAGCTGCGCGACATCACCGATAAGCTCACCGCAGCCCTGCAGGAGCTGCAGGGCCGTCTGGGCACCAGCGACGGCAGCGTCTCCGACCTTGCCGACGAGCTGGAGGTGTCCAGCAGCCTGAGCACCATCTACAATACGCTGGATCAGGTCATCAAGGCCATGGACAATGTACCCGGCCTGATGAACCAGTTCTCGGTCGCTCTGGGTACCTATTCCAGCCAGCAGCTCAGCGCCTATATGCAGTTCACCGAGGCCCGGGAGAAGCTGAAGGACTATGAGAACCAGCTGGAAGATGCAAAGCGGCTCTACGAGGACACCAAGGAAAAGGCCTTGGCCAGCGCCGATGTGGCAAAGCAGCTGGACATCAAGACCCTCGCCCAGCTCATCTACGCCCAGAACTTCTCGATGCCTGCCGGTTACGTCGCCGACAAGGACGGCCAGTCGTGGCTGCTGAAGGTCGGTGAGGAGTACGACAGCGTCTCGGACATCGAGGGCGCTCTTCTGCTCCACGTCGAGGGCTTCGGCGATGTCCGCCTCTCCGACGTGGCCGATGTGGCCGTCATCGACAACTCTGAGGCCAGCTACACCCGCCTGAACGGCGAGCGGGCCGTGGTGCTGAAAATTTTCCGCAACGCCACCTCCAGCGCCAGCAGCGTCTCGGACGGCTGCCTGAACGCCTTCAAGGAGATGCAGGCCCAGTATCCCGACCTGCACGTCGTCGTCCTGTCCAATCAGGGCAACTACATCACCATCATCGTCAACAGCATCATCAGCAGTATGCTGGTGGGCGCTGCGCTGGCCATTATCGTGCTGGCCATCTTCCTCAAGGACATCAAGCCCACCCTCGTGGTCGGCGTCAGCATCCCGCTGTCCGTCCTGTTCGCCGTCGTGCTGATGTACTTCACCGGCCTCGACATGAACATCATGACGCTGGCGGGCCTGTCGCTGGGCGTCGGTATGCTGGTGGACAACTCGGTGGTCGTCATCGAGAACATCTACCGTCTGCGTAGCCGGGGCGTGCCGGCGGCCCGCGCCGCCGTACAGGGCGCCCGTCAGGTGAGTATGTCGGTGGTGGCTTCCACCCTCACCTCGGTCTGCGTCTTCCTGCCTGTGGTGTTCTCCTCCGGCACGGTGCGCAGCCTGCTGGAACCCATGTCCTTGTGCATCGGCTACTGCCTGATGGCCTCCCTCATCGTGGCCGTCACGGTCGTGCCTGCTGCTGCCTCTACAGTTCTGAAAAAGGCCGAGCCGAAGCGGCTGGTCTGGTTCGAGAAGATCCAGGATAAATACGCCCACAGCCTCGAGTGGTGCTTACAGCACCGCGCCCTGCCGCTGGTGGCGGCGGTCGTGCTGCTGGCCTTCTGCGGCTGGAAGGTCTTCTCCATGGGCGTCGTCCTCCTGCCGGAGATTTCCAGCAATGAGGCCACCATCGCCCTCTCCACCGACGACGATCTGACCAAGGAAGAGTCCTACGGCGTGGCCGGACAGGTCGTGGAGGCCGTCATGGCCGTGGACGGCGTGGAAGAGGTGGGCGTCACCACTGACACCACTGTGGCCGGCATCGACATCGGCCAGCTGGGCCTGCCCAGCGCCATCACCGACCTGCTGAGCGCCGCCAACAGCTACGGCAGCTATCAGTTCAACGTCATGCTGGACGAGTCTCTCTCCTCCACCCAGATCGCCGCTGCGGAGCAGGCCCTGAACGATGCGGTGGCCAGCGTCGAAAAGTGCACCGGCACCGTCGAGATCAGCGGAATGCAGGATCTCACCAGCCAGCTCAGCAGCGGCCTCTCCGTCAAGATCTACGGCCCCGACGCCGAGACCATCACCGCACTGAGCGACAAGGTCGTCCAGATGGTCAACGACACCGAGGGCTTTGCCAACGCGGGCACCGGCCTCGGTCAGGGCGATGCGACCATCAATCTGGACATCGACCGTGACAAGGTCCGCGCCTACGGCCTGACCGTCGCGCAGGTCTATCAGCAGATCGCCGCCAAGCTCACCACCACCACCACGGCGGAGACCCCCGTCACCGTGGACGGCTCCACCATGAAGGTCCAGATCAGTGACAACCTTGACCCTGTGACCAAGGAAAACATGATGGACATCACCTTTACCACCAGCGTGATGGACGCCACCGGCACCATCACCACCGGCACCTGCACGCTGGGCGACATCGCCAGCTGGTCCACCGGCACCGCCCCCGACTCCATCACCAGCGAGAACCAGACCCGCTACATCACGGTGTCTGCCGACACGCTGGACGGCTACAACACCACCGTCCAGTCCCGCGTGCTCCAGAAGAAACTGGACGCCTTCGCCCTCTCCGACGAGATGCCCGAGGGCTGCTCCTTCTCGCTGGGCGGCGAGTCCTCCACCGTCAACCTGATGGTCGAGGAGATGGTGCAGTGGATGGCGCTGGCCCTCCCCTTCGTCTATCTGGTCATGGTGGCGCAGTTCCAGAGCCTGCTGTCCCCCTTCATCGTCCTGTTCACGGTGCCGCTGGCCTTCACCGGCGGCCTGCTGGGTATGCTGCTCACCGGCCAGCAGCTGACCATGATCTCCCTGATGGGCTTCATCGTCCTGATGGGCACCGTCGTCAACAACGGCATCGTCTTCGTGGACTACGCCAACCAGCTGCGTCTGGGCGGCATGGAGCGCCGTGCGGCCCTCGTCGCCACCGGCAAGACCCGTATGCGCCCCATCCTGATGACGACGCTGACGACGGTTCTGGCCATGCTGCAGATGGTGTTCAGCAACGACATGGCGAGCCAGCTCATGAGCGGCATGGCCATCGTCATCATCTGCGGCCTGAGCTATGCCACCCTGATGACCCTGTACATCGTGCCCCTCCTCTACGACATCCTCTTCAAGAAGCCGCCGCTGGTGGTCGATGTGGGTGACGACGGGATGGACGACATCCCCGACGATGCCGCCGAGTATATCGCGCAGGCGAATGCTGGCAAGGCACAGACGGAGGCATGACTTCATATCGTTGTGCGAAAGAGACTGCCGTGATGCGGCGGTCTCTTTTTTGTGGTGGGGCGAAAGCCTCTCCCTTTGGGAGAGGTGTCTCCGAAGGAGACAGAGAGGGCAAGCCCGGCACGACAGAGCCGTTATGCTGCGATAAGCTGGCCCTTTGTCAGAGAAAAATGAGCGCAGGGGCTGGTGTCCCCGGATAGCGGCCTTGCCCTCTCAGGCGCTGACGCGCCAGCTCTCCCTTTGGGAGAGCCTTTTTGGGCGGAAACTGTCTGTCGTCCTCGTACAATATGCCCAAAAAATCTCTCGAAAATTTGGAAGTTGAATCTAAAAGCAATCGCACACAAGGTTCGAAAACTGTGCTATAATCATAATTATGGACAAGGCTGGGGCGGAGCTGCCCCGGGCCAGAAAATAACAACAAGGAGGCGAGCCTTATGGCACAGTTTCGCTCCAAGCCTTTCGGTGTGACCAAAAACGGCGATAAGGTGGATGAGTACATCATCTCCAATCCCGGCGGACTTGAGATCAGTGTGCTGAACTACGGCTGTGTGATCAAAAATCTTTTCGTCCCCACCAAGACGGGCCTTGTGGATGTGGTCGTCGGGCACGACACCCTCGCCGACTATGAGGCAGATTTCAACTCGTCCGGCAGCACCTGCTGCGGTGCGTTCGTGGGCCGGTACGCCAACCGCATCGAGAACGCGGAATTTGCCCTCGGCGGCAAGACCTACAAGCTGGAAGCCAACAACGGCAGAAATCACCTGCACGGCACCTTCCCCCGGAAGATCTACGATGTGAAGATGTTCGGCGATACGCTCCTGATGGAGACCGAAAGCCCGGCGGGTGAGGATGGTTTCCCGGGGAATCTGAAGGTCAGCGTGCGGTACATCCTCACCCCGGACAACACTCTGCGGATGGACTACCGTGTCTCCAGCGATGCGGATACCATCATCAACCTGACGAACCACACCTATTTCAACCTCGACGGCGGCGGCAATGTGCTGGGCCAGAAGCTCCGCATCTATGCCTCCAACTACCTCGAGGGCAACAACGAGACCTGCCCCACGGGCCGCATCCTGCCTGTGGCCGGTACGCCGATGGATTTCCGCGCAGGCAAGCCGCTGGGCCGCGACCTCGACACCGGGTTCTATCAGACCACCATGGCGGGCGGCGGCTTCGACCACTGCTATGTCCTTGACCGGCCCCGGGGCGCGAGCCAGAGCCTCTGCGCGTGGGCGTCCAGCGACAAGACCGGCATCAGCATGAAGATGTACACCACCCAGCCGGGCATCCAGCTCTACACCGGCAACTTCCTGCAGAACTGCCCCTCCCCCGGCAAGGGCGGCGTCCCGATGGAAAAATACGGCGGCTTCGCCCTCGAGACCCAGCACTTCCCCTGCAGCCCCTCCCACCCGGAGTTCCCCTCCACGGTGCTGCGGGCGGGCAAGGTCTTCCGCGTCAACACCACCCTCCGCTTCTTCACCGGCCGTCAGTGCGGCCGTCTCTAAGCAAATATCAGCCGCAGCAAAGGGCAGCTCCTTTTATGGAACTGCCTTTTGCTGCTTTTTTGCGTCTCCTCTCCATGCGTCCCGGGACAAAAATCGTTGCAGTTCATCAGACGGGAGAAAAAGATGCAACAAGAATACATCTTCATAAAAGAGCCGGTACTTGATTCTCTGCGCAAAAAGCGGTATCCTTTAAGCAGACGGGACGCAGAGGCCCCGCGCAGAGCAACATTTGTGATAAAAGAGGTATAGGACATGGCTATTTTGGTTTCCGGCGGCGCAGGCTACATCGGCAGCCACACCTGCATCGAGCTTCTGAATGCAGGCTACGATGTCGTTGTGGCGGACAATTACTATAACGCATCCCCCGTGGTCCTCGACCGGGTCAAGCAGATCACCGGCAAGGATTTCCGCTTCTATCAGGCCGACATGACCAAGCACGAGGATGTGGAGAAAATCTTCGCCGAGTGCCCCGACATCACGGCCGTCATCCAGTTCGCAGCCTATAAGGCTGTGGGCGAGAGCGTCTCCAAGCCCATCGAATACTACTACAACAACCTCAACTGCACGCTGGTCATTCTGGACGTGATGCGTCGGCACAACTGCCACAATTTCGTGTTCAGCTCTTCTGCCACCGTCTACGGCGACCCCGCCAGCGTGCCCATCACCGAGGACTTCCCGGTCGGCGCCACCACCAACCCCTACGGCACCACCAAGGCGATGACGGAGCGCATCCTCACCGATGTCTGCAAGGCCGACCCCACCCTGAACGTGGCTCTGCTGCGCTACTTCAACCCCATCGGTGCCCACAAGTCCGGCCTCATCGGCGAGGACCCCAACGGCATCCCCAACAACCTCATGCCCTACATCGCCAAGGTGGCCGTCGGCAAGCTGGAGAAGGTCCATGTCTTCGGCAACGACTACCCCACCCCCGACGGCACCGGCGTCCGCGACTACATCCATGTCGTTGACCTCGCCCGCGGCCATGTCTGCGCCATCAAGAAGCTGGAGACGAACTGCGGCCTCTTCATCTGCAACCTCGGCACTGGCAAGGGCTACAGCGTGCTGGACGTCATCCACGCATTCGAGAAGGCCTGCGGCAAGACCATCCCCTACGTCATCGAGGCCCGCCGCCCCGGCGACATCGCAGAGTGCTACGCCGACCCCACCAAGGCCAAGAACGAGCTGGGCTGGGTGGCCGAGTACGGCATCGAGGAGATGTGCGCCGACAGCTGGAACTGGCAGAAGAAGAACCCTGACGGCTACCACACCGCAAACTGAATAAAAAACGATAAGAGCCTGTACGGCGGGAGCTTCCCGGGTACAGGCTCTTATTTTTTGCACTTTTTCTGATATTCGAGGAAGGAGACATTATTTTTTCAGAGAGCAGTTCAGAACAGCCCCGTTTCTCTTGACAATGCCGGAAAGTTAGCCTATATTACTATTGTTAATGCAAACTAACAAACAAACGCGCTCGAGAGGAGCATTCCATATGACGTTGAAAGATTTGAACATCGGCGAGACCGCCGTGGTCGGGACCGTGGGCGGCGAAGGCGCTCTGCGGCAGCATTTTCTGGATATGGGGCTGATCCCCGGTGAGAAAGTCACGCTGGTCAAATTTGCCCCGATGGGCGACCCGATGGAGCTGAGCATCCACGGCTATGAGCTGACCCTCCGGCTGGACGATGCCGCCCGCATCGGGGTCACTCTGGCCAAAGCCCCGGCGGCGAAAAAGGCGGAGGCAGAAAGTGAAAAGCCGGTGGAGCACCCGGGCCTCGGCGAAGGCGGACGCTACCACACCAAAAAGGGCGAGAACCCTCTGCCCGACGGCACGACCCTTACCTTTGCACTGGCGGGCAACCAGAACTGCGGCAAGACGACCCTCTTCAACCAGCTCACCGGCTCCAACCAGCACGTTGGCAATTTCCCGGGCGTGACGGTGGACCGCAAGAGCGGTGCGATCCGGAACAACCCGAATACGGAGGTCACAGACCTGCCCGGCATCTACTCCATGTCGCCCTATACCAGCGAGGAGATCGTGACCCGGCAGTTCATCATCGGTGAGAAGCCCACGGGCATCATCAATATCGTGGACGCCACCAATATCGAGCGGAATCTGTATCTCACCATGCAGCTCATGGAGCTGGATACGCCGATGGTGCTGGCGCTGAACATGATGGACGAGATGCGCGGCAACGGTGGCACCGTCCGCATCAATAAGATGGAGGCCATGCTGGGCATCCCGGTCGTGCCCATCTCTGCGGCAAAGAACGAGGGCGTGGACGAGCTGGTGGATCACGCGCTCCACGTCGCAAAGTATCAGGAGCGGCCGGGCCGGATGGATTTCTGCGGCGAGGAGGATCACGGCGGCGCAGTCCACCGCTGCATCCACGGCATCATCCACCTGATCGAGGATCACGCCAAGGCCGCAGGCATCCCGGTGCGCTTTGCGGCCACAAAGCTCGTGGAGGGCGACCAGCGCATCGAAGCGGCCCTGAAGCTCGACCAGAACGAAAAAGAGATGATCGAGCACATCATCGTCCAGATGGAGCAGGAGCGGGGTCTGGACCGCGCCGCCGCCATCGCGGATATGCGGTTCCACTTCATCCACCAGCTGGTGGAGCAGACCGTCGTGAAGCCCCGCCAGAGCAAGGAGCAGCTCCGCTCGGCCCGGATCGACCAGTTCCTCACGGGCCGCTATACCGCTATCCCGGCCTTTGTGGGCATCATGGCGCTGGTGTTCTACCTCACCTTCGGCGTCATTGGTCTGGCGCTCCAGAACCTGCTGGAAGCGGGCATTGATGCCTTGACCGCCGCGATGGACTCCACCCTCACGGCGTGGAACGTCAACGCAGCCGTCCACTCGCTGGTCATCGACGGCATCTTCACCGGTGTGGGCAGTGTGTTGAGCTTCCTGCCCATCATCGTGACCCTGTTCTTCTTCCTCTCTCTGCTGGAGGATACCGGATACATGGCCCGCGTGGCATTCGTGATGGATAAGCTTCTCCGGCGCATCGGCCTCTCGGGGCGCAGCATCGTGCCGATGCTCATCGGCTTCGGCTGCACCGTCCCCGGCGTCATGGCCAGTCGCACCCTGCCCTCGGAGCGCGACCGCAAAATGACCATCCTGCTCACCCCCTTTATGAGCTGCTCGGCTAAGCTGCCCATCTACAGCCTGTTCGCGGCGGCCTTCTTCCCGGAGCACGCGGCTCTGGTGATGGTAAGCCTCTATTTCCTCGGCATTGCGGTGGGCATCCTGATGGCCATCCTACTGAAGGGCACCGTCTTTAAGGGCGAGGCCGTCCCCTTTGTGATGGAGCTGCCCAACTACCGCCTGCCCGGCCTCAAGAATGTGGTCCAGCTGCTCTGGGAAAAGGCCCGTGATTTCCTCCAGCGCGCCTTTACGGTCATCTTTGCGGCGACCATCATCATCTGGTTCCTGCAGAGCTTCGACCTGCGGCTCAGCCTCACCACTGACCCGCAGCAGAGCATCCTTGCGTGGCTGGCCAGCGGCATCGCACCGCTGTTTGCGCCGCTGGGCTTTGCCGACTGGCGGGTATCCACGGCTCTTATCACCGGCTTCATGGCCAAGGAGAGCGTCGTTTCGACCCTCACCATCCTCTATGGCTCCTCTGCGGCCTTTGCCGCCGCGCTGTCCCCGGCGGCGGCTGCGCCCCTGCTGGTGTTCTGCCTGCTCTATACGCCCTGCATCGCGGCGGTGGCCTCGGTCAAGCGGGAGCTGGGCGGCAAGTGGGCGTTTATCATGGTGGCAAATCAGTGCATCGTAGCATGGCTGGCGGCCTTCGGCACGCGGCTCATCATGATGCTGTAAAGAAAACGGAAACAGGGAGCGGCCTTGCGCGGGCCGCTCCTTTTTTCTTGACATTCCGGCGGTGCTGTGCTATCATTACTTCAAATTTGAATGATACAATTTTGAATCACAAGGAGGCACCCCATGAACACCCCGGGCATCGAATTCGGGCGAAAGACCGCAGCGGCCTACGCTGCCCTCTGCAAACCCCTGTGCCAGAAGCTGCACCTGACCCAGACGGCCTTTGACATTCTGATGTTCCTCGCCAATAACCCCGGCTACCAGACCGCCAGCGACGTGGTGGAGATGCGGAAGCTGAAGGCTAACCTCGTCTCAGTGAACGTAGACCGTCTGGTGCAGGAGGGCTATCTTGTCCGCGAGGCCGACCCTGCTGACCGCCGCCGCACCCTGCTGCGCTGCACCGAAAAGGCACAGCCCATCATTGTGCGGGGCCGCGCTTTGCAGGAGGAGTTCGGCCAGAAGCTGCTCGAGAATACCACCGAGGCCCAGCGGAAAGCCTTCTGCGAGACGATGGACATTATGAACAAAAATCTGGATGCAATTTTGGAGAGAGATACATGAGTGTTTTATCCTCGGCGTGGTGGTCATGGGCTTCAACGCCCTTGCCGGGTAAAAAAGAAATGCCTGTGCGGCATCTGCTGCACAGGCATTTTTTGATTGATTTAGCGGACAAACTCCACATCCACGTCGCCGTTCTGGGTGGCGAGGCTCAGCTTCTGGGGCGCGCCGGCATTCTGCTGCAGAGCGTCCTTGCCGCTGAGAAGGAAATTGCGGTCGTTGGAGTCGGAGACCCGGATCCTGCCGCCTCCGGCGGTGAGGTCAAAGCCGTAAGCGCTGCTGTCGCCCACCACTGAGCCGGTGATGCTGCCGTTCTGGACCTTGGCATTGCAGACATTGGCGGAGATGTTCTCCAGCTTGAGGGTGCCGCTGTTCTGGATGGTAGCGGCCACGTTCTGGGAGGTGACGCCGCTCAGGGTGATCTTGCCGTTGCGGGTGGTGCCGCTCAGGGAGATGCCGTTGAAGTTCGTCACCTCGATGCGGCCATTATCGGTGGTCAGAGCGGCCGTCTGGGCCGAAACGCCGTCCAGCGTGATGTTGTCGTTCGTCGTGCTGACGGTGAGGCTGGCCAGCGTCTGGCGGGGCACCTGAAGCGTCAGGGTGCAGGCGCGGGTGTCGGTGCTCTTGATGGTAAGGGAGGCGTTCGGCTCCCGGGTCTTGGTCACGGTGAGGGTGCTGCCCGCCACCGAGAAGTCGTAGAGCTTGGAGCTTTCGAACGCATAGCTCGAGGTGTAGGTGTAGTCGGCGTGGATGTGGTCGGTGTCTGCGGCCTGCAGCACGACGGCGGCGCTGCTGTCCTGCACCACGATGGTGCTGATGCCGGCCGGTGCGTCATAGCCGACGCTGTAGGTGGACACAGCTGCAGCGCCGCAGAGCAGCGCCGCCGCTGTGGCGGCTGTCAAAAGAGCGAGAAGAAACTTTTTCATAAGGAAAACCTCCTGTCGCAAAGAGAAGACCGGATGAGGGGGATCGCCCCGCAAAATTTTTATATTATCCGCCCGGGACCCGGCTGTGCCCGGACAAACTTTTTCACCTTAAAAATACCGCAGCTTTGGGAAAAAGTCAAGAGTCAAAAAATGAACAACAAAAAACGCCTGCACGGCGGTGCAGGCGCAAAGGACAGAAAAATTATTTTTCCTCAATGGTGGAGTGCTCGATGACGTAATCGGCAGCGCGGCGGATGCCCTCGTTGCGGCGCATGGCCTCCACGTTGGTAGCGGCCTTGATCTCCTCGAGGGTCTTTTTGGTGCGCTCGGCACGCTCGGAGAGGGTCTTGTCGATCTCCTCCTCGGTGGGCAGGAGGCCCTCGCTCTGGGCCACCTGCAGCAGGGCCATCCGGGCGCGGGTGTTCTTCTCGGCAACGGCGCGGACGGCGGCGGTAAAGCTCTCGCGGGTCTGGTGGACCTGACTGAGATAGCGGTCGAGGCTCAGGCGCTGCATCTGCAGCTGCTGCTGGAACCGCTCCATCTCCTGCTGGTAGGCCGTCTCCACGAGGACGCTGGGCAGCTCGCCCTCAGCGGCGGAGGCCAGCTGGGTGAGGATGGCGTCCTTGGCGCGGTTGAGGGCGCTGGCGTGCTTGCCGTCGTGGAGCTGCTGACGGATCTGGGCGCGGAACTCGTCCATCGTGTCCACATTGCCGGCCTTCTTGGCAAAATCGCTGTTCAGGGCGGGCAGCTGACGGACGCAGACGTCGTGCAGCTTGATCTTAAAGACCACGGGCTTGCCGGCGAGGTCGCTGACGTGGTAGCGTGCCGGGAAGGTGACGAAGATGTCGAACTCCTCGCCGCCCTTGTGGCCGAGGATGCCCTCCTCGAAGCCGGGGATCATCCGGCCGCTGCCCAGCTGCAGAGTCTGGTTCTGGGCGGTGCCGCCGTTGAACGGCTTGCCCTCCAGCAGGCCCTCGTAGTCGATGTGGACGATGTTGCCCTTGACGGCAGGACCCTTGTGGGGCACCAGCTCGGCAGAGACGGCACGGCGGCGCTCCAGCACGGCGTCGATCTCCTTGTCGGTGACTTCCGGAGTGACGCACTCGGCCTTGAAGCCGGTGGTCTGGGTCAGCTTCAGCTCGGGCTGCAGGGCGGTGGTAGCGGTGGCCACGAAGCCCTCATCCTTCTTCACGCTGACCAGATCGTACACCGGCTCGTCCACTGCGTGGAAGCCGTGTTCTGCCATCGCTGCGTCGTACAGCGCCGGGACGTCCTTGTCCATCAGGTCGTTGATGGCGTCATACCAGAAGGTGTGCTCGCCGCGGTCGGCCTCGATCTGGGCGCGGTCAGCCTCACCCTTGGCAAAGCCTTTGATGGTGTACGTTGCGCGGGTGCGCTCGTACACGGCGTTGGACGCAGCTTCCAGCTCCTCAGCCGAAGCGCTGAAAGTCATTTTGCAGACACTCTTTTCGGGAGTTTCCACGCTTACCAGTTTCATAGGTTCTACCCTCCGTGCTGCCCCCTGAAAGGGCAAATTCAAAGCATTATGAAGTTATTATAGCACAACAAGCTCAAAAGCGGTATAATAAAAAGAAAGAAAATCTGTTCTTTTGTCAGCTGAGGCAGCCCGGGGCGGGTCTGCGGGGCAGAAAACAAGGCCCGGAACGCTGCAAAACGGAAGGAAGTGTACAATCTCATGCGTCTTTTCGACGTTCTCGGGCCGGTGATGATCGGCCCCTCCTCCAGCCATACGGCGGGCGCGGCCCGCATCGGCTACACGGCCCAGAAGCTGCTGGGCGACATCCCCGCAGAGGCGGACATCGGACTTTATGGCAGTTTTGCCACCACGGGCCGGGGCCACGGCACCGACCGCGCACTGGTGGCGGGCCTGTTGGGCCTCCGCCCGGACGACCCCCGCCTGCCGGACAGCTTTGCACTGGCCGAGGAGGCCGGGATGAAGTTCACCATCCATCCGGTGGAGCTGCGCGCCGCCCACCCCAATACAGCTGTCCTTACCTTAAAGAGCAGGACGGGCCGCACCCTCACCCTGAAAGCGGCCTCCGTGGGCGGCGGGCGTATCCGCGTCACCGAGATCGACGGCGTGCCCGCCGACTTCGGCGGTGACAGCAACACCCTCATCATCCACAACGAGGACACCCCCGGATGCATCGCCGAAGTCACCATGTCGCTGGCCCAGCGGCGCATCAACATCGCGTCCATGCAGGTGTTCCGCGCCGCGACGGGCGGCTACGCCGTCATGGTGCTGGAGTGTGACTCCCATATCCCCCATGTGCTGGAACAGCAGATGGCCGTGATGCCGGGCATCCGCAAGGTCACCTGCCTGAACATCGACGAGCCGGAAGAATCTGAGGAGGGCTGAGACGTGTCGTTTTTATCCTGTGAAGAGATGCTGGCTGCAGCCAGCAGCCAGAAGATCTCCCTGTCGGAGGCCATCCTGCGCAGCGACCTGGCCGAAAGCCGCCTCACCGAGGCCCACAGCCGGGAGATGATGCATCATCTGTGGCAGGTGATGCAGGCCACCAGCCGGGACTACGACCCCGCCCAGCGCAGCCGCAGCGGCCTTTCGGGCGGCGACGCGGCCAAGGTGGAGCAGGCGCACCAAGAGGGCAGGAGCTTCGGCGGCGATTACCTCGCCGCTGTGACGGCGGAGGCCCTCAAGACCGCCGAGTGCAACGCCTGCATGAAGCGGATCGTCGCGGCCCCCACGGCGGGCAGCTGCGGCGTTCTGCCCGCCGTCCTGCTGCCGCTGGCCCGCAGCGGCGAGGCGGACGAGGAAGCCATCTGCGACGCCCTCTATGTAGCCGCCGGCTTTGGGCAGGTCATCGCGGCCCGCGCCACGCTGGCGGGCGCGGAGGGCGGCTGTCAGGCCGAGGTGGGCGCTGCCAGCGCGATGGCCGCTGCCGCGCTCTGCCACCTCAAAGGCGGTGCGCCCGAGCAGTGCGCCGCCGCTGCCGCAATGGCACTGGGCAACCTGCTGGGCCTCGTCTGCGACCCCGTGGCCGGCCTCGTGGAAGTGCCCTGCATCAAGCGGAATGTGGTCGGTGCAGTGAATGCGGTTTCTTGTGCCAATATGGCTCTCGCCGGGGTGGACTACGCCATCCCCTGCGACGAGGTCATCGACGCGATGGGCCGCGTGGGCAGCCTGCTCTCCCCCGACCTCCGGGAGACGGGTCAGGGCGGTCTTGCCGCCACGCCTACCGGTGTCCGAATCGCCCAGACCCTCGCAGAGCAGGGCTGATGCAGGAAAGATAAAAGAAAAGTAGATGAAAAGACGCTCTTTTTCGAGAAATCCAAAAATATTTCCGAAAAAGTGTTGACAAAACCCCGGTTCGGTGATAAAATACATCATGTTCCGAACGGAACGTATGCGTTGGTAGCTCAGCTGGATAGAGTGACTGACTACGAATCAGTAGGCCGGGGGTTCGAGTCCCTTCCATCGCACCAGAAAATGCCGTGAAATCGAAAGATTTCATGGCTTTTTTGTTTTTCTGGCAGAGGTCGCACACACTTGCACACTTTCTGCACACTTTACAAAAAAGCCATGTTATCTTTGCATTGCTCGCACAGCGTGCATTTCGCTGCACAAAAAAGAAATTTTTATGCGAAGAGCACCCGCGTCAGCTCGCGGCGTTCTTCTGCGTCCATCTGCCGGATGGCTTCAAGGATCATTTTGCCTGTGATTTTTGTTGCCGCCGGCATTTTGCTTTCCGGGGACGCCTGCGGCCCTGCTCCTGCTGTGTCCTGCCGGTAGAAGTCGGCTTCGATCTTCTTTGCCAGCTCCAACCGGGGCCTGTCCTGCGTGTGAGCGTAGGTGTCCATCAGGACGGTAGCAGTTGCATGACCTGTGTTGCCCTGCACCGATTTGAAGTCACCGCCAGACTGCAACAGCTGATAGGTGGCACTGGAGTGTCGCAGACCATGAAACACGATCTTCTCAAACTCCGGGTGCTCTGCTCGCCACTGCCGATACCACTTGGTCAGAACGTCCGGGGCAATGGGTAAGCCGTCTGGTAAGCGGAACAGCTGACCGCAGTTGCTGTACTTCTCCGGGGCGTTCTGTTCGTCCTGCTTCATCTTGTCGAGCCATGCCAGAAGTTCCTCTTTCAGCGGTTTCGTCATATACAGGACACGGTTGGACTTCTTGGTTTTGGTCTTTTTCAGAATCAGCGAGGACTTGCTCCCCTCCCGTCTGTCCGGGAAGGTGTGGTAGATCTGGCTGGGGTCGATCTTGGACAAGGCTTCTTTGTTGGCACGCTGCATTGCCTTGTTCACCGTGATAGCTCCACGACCATCGGCGGCATCGAAGGCGAGGTCTCCCGGCTGTAAGCCGAGGATCTCACCCTCTCGCAGGGAGAGAATCATGCTCAGATGCACCGCCAGATGGAGGGCGGGGTTCTCAATGGTCTGCAACGCCGCCAGCATGGTGCGCTCATCCCAGATGGTGCGTTCTTCGGTATTGATCTTGGGGGCTTCACGGGGAGTAGGCGATTTGTGAATCAGATCCCAGTCAACGGCATACGAAAAGGCGGTTTTCAAGAGCGTGTGGACTTCGTGAATGGACGTGCTGGATAACAGCCGCTTCTTCTGATTTTCCGTCAGCTCCTGCTTCTCGCCGTGAACGTACTGGCCGCAGGGGGTCTGGCTCAGGGTGGCGTAGAACTGCTCAATGTCGTAGGTGCGGAGGTCTTGCACCTTCCGCTTTCCGATATACGGCACGATGAGGTTCTGCACCATCGCCACAGATTGGGTGTAGGTCTTGGGAGACCACTTGTGTTTGCTGGACTGAATGGGAATCCACTTGTAGAGCATCTCCTCCACCGTCATTGCATCCGGCACGAGGAATGTACCATCCAGCAGTTCCTTTTCGACCGTGATCTTGCGCTCCTGCGCTTCGGCCTTGGTCTTGAAGGTCTCCCAGCCCTTGCAGGGCTTGCCATTGTGGTCTTTGTAGTTGTATCGGACAGAATACGTGTTGCCACGTTTCATAATAGATGCCATAGATATTCCCTCCCTCAGACCGCAGCAAACCAATCGTCAAAGCTCTGCTTGCTTACCCGGATGCTGGTACCGAGGCGAATCACCTTGAAATCTTTCGTGGTGTTGCACAGATTGTACGCAGCACGGTTGGAGATCGCCAACAGTTGGGCGATCTCCTCCACCCGGTAAACGAGCGGGGCGTGTCGGACAGTTTTGCTGGTCTGGTCAGAAGGTTCTACGGCAGGGGTTTCGGACAATTTCATTGTAGGGGATTCGGGCGCGATTTTCAAGTCCTCACGGGTCAGTTTAGCGGAATTTTTGCGGACATTCGTCATAGGCATGTCTCCTTTGCACTTCTCCAGACCCGGCGCAGTTCCGGTTGAGCTGCACCCTGTGGGCCGGTAAATATGTAAGGGCCTGCCGCTCCTGACCCGAAGCAGCAGCCCAAAACGTGCGAGAACTTGAATTTACGCGCCCCATGCGCCCCAAACCACACAAAAGTACCTTTCTGTGTTGATTTTACAGGGCGCATGGCTGGATGGATGCGCCCCAAGAGGGCGCGTCCGGGTTTCTCTCCCGCCCCAAAGGGCATTTTGCCGCCCTGCATCCGCCCGGAAAGGGCGGATACAAACCCGGAGAAAACAGCGATAACAGGTAAAAACCGCTGATTCGGGGCGCGTGGGGCGGGAGATTTTCACTTTTCGTGTGTTTTATGCCGCAGCAAAGGCGGGGTGGACGCATACGCCCCGGAAGCCGCGGTACTTCCCCTCGATGTGCTTGGAAAAGGTCAGGCCATACTTCCCCGCATTTTTCAGCAGGAACTGGCTGAACTTCTTTTGCGGAACAGGCGATTCCAGATTATCCTCGCACCACTTGGTGTAGGCGCGGTAGAGATAGGTGGAGCGTTCCTCGGTGTCGGGCTTGAAACGGACATACGCCGTTGCCTGCATGAACTGGGTCAGGTTGTCGCTGTCCGCCATGGCTGCTTCGAGGTTCTGGATGGAGCGCTCGCTGATGGTAAACTGATAGCGGTTCGCCAGCAGACGGTGCAGCCCCTCCAGCATCCACAGCAGGATGCCGGGACGCTCCTCGGACAACTCTTCGATGAGGAAGGGGTTATCCACCCGGGCAGGGTCACGGTCTTTCACCGTGATGAGGATCTGCCTGCGCCAGAAGCCGTCGCTGTCATCGTGAGCAGCCACAAGGTTGCCATTGCCGAAGCAGATGAAACGAACGTACAGCAAGCCTTGGACAGCCTGCTTGTTTTTCCGCTCGATGCACAAACGGTCTTCGGCGGTGACAATGGACTTGATGTTCCGGGTTTCGGGCAAAGCCACCATGTTCAGGTCGTCATCGACCATGACCAGCTTGTACTCCAGATTTGCACTGGCAAAGCGGTTCGTTTCGATGCGGAGGATGGATTCGGAGTGAGAGGCTTCCCCGAACAGCTTCTTCAGCAGCAAGCCGATGCGGGATTTTCCCTCGCCGCCCTTGCCGGTCATGATCAGCATCTTCTGCGCCTTGGTAGACGGGATCAGAAGATAGCCGAGATATTCCTGCAAGGTCAGAATGTCCTCCGGGATGAGCAGACCGTCCAGAAATTCCAGCCACTTGGTCGGTGCGGGGGCATCGGGCTGGTATTCCACGGGGAGCCGGTTCAGGCAGAGTTCCTTTTCCGGCACAAATCCCCGCTCGTCCAGAAAGTAGGTTCCGTTCTGGAGATGGATGCGGTCAAGCTGGGGTTTCCATTCAGGGGTATAGGTTTCGATACGGAGTGCGTCCAGAACCTGCTTCTCCTTCTTGGCAAGGTTGTCGAGCACAAAGTCACGGAGGTCGCTGTGGACTTCGTAGAGCAATGCGTCCTCGTCTACCTCGCCGTTCTGGTCAAACAGCTTCTGTTTCAGGCACATCATGGGGTGCTTCTCTAAAAGGTACTGGCAGTAAGCGGTTTCACGCACTTTGCCCTTGCTGTCTACCCAAGGGCATTCGCATTCTTCCTCTTCTTCCAGTTCGTCCTCATCACGCCAATCTTCGTTCCTCTTTTTCCAGTCGCTCATGCAATTCCTCCCAATACTTCCGTAGTTCGTTTTCGGTCTGCGGGTCCGGGAGCACCGAACAGTCCAGATAATATTCAACGATGTCAAGGTTCTTTATCGCTTCAAGGAAGCAGGGGTGAAGTTCTTCTGTGGGTGACTGCGGTGCGTATCGGACCCGCCAACGCTGCAGACAGCGGTAATAGTCCAGCAGCAGCTGCCGGACGGTGGGCGGTCTGCGGGGAGCAAGCCGCACCTTGCCGTCGGCAAGTGCCATGCCGAAGTCCTCCTTCAACTTTTCCACAGCCTTATAGGGAGAAAGTTGAAAAAGTCTGCCGACAAAATCGATCACATCGCCATCTGCCTGACAGGCGAAACAGTGGAAACGGCTGTCCACCTTCATGCTGGGGTGTTTATCCCCGTGGAAGGGACAGCACATCATACCGTTCCGGTTTACGGCGAAGCCGTATAGCTCCGCTGCCTGCCGGGTCGAGATGGCGTTCTTTACGTCCGAAAAGACAGAGGTGCTACCCTCCGTCCCAATGGGTGGGGTACAGGCGAAAGGACGAAGCCCGGTGAGGGGCGTGGGTGAGGTTGGGTTTATTCACACATCGATCCGTCAGAGTGTTGTTCATTTGACCTCCTGCTGCGGTACGGCGTGGCTGCGCTCCTCCTTGCGGAAGAA
The DNA here is from genome assembly GCF_023347275.1 of Faecalibacterium sp. I3-3-89. Classification (NCBI taxonomy): domain Bacteria; kingdom Bacillati; phylum Bacillota; class Clostridia; order Eubacteriales; family Oscillospiraceae; genus Faecalibacterium; species Faecalibacterium sp. I3-3-89. Next base: position 52,236 of record NZ_CP094468.1, read on the forward strand.
GGCTTCCACGTTCTGTTGTGCGGTGCGGAGTTCACGCAGTTCGATCTGCGCTTTCTTGTAGCGGGTGTAGAACCCGTTTTTCTCCGAGGAAAGGGTCTGGTATTCGGCATCCAGCTTTTTGAGGTCCGGCAGCGTCCTGAGCCCATTGGCCTTGAAATAGGCGCAAGCGGCCTCGTACACAGCAAACTCTGCACGGTGCTGCTCCTTGAACTTGGCGGGATTCCGCACAGTCTGGAGCTTCTGTGCAAGGGGCTTGTACTGCCGATAGACCACAAGATGCCCGCGCAGCTCCTTGAGGGAGACCATGCGGGCATCCAGGTCTTTGACCACCGCCAGTGCATCGTCGTGCTGGGTTTGCAGTTCGGCAATGCGCTGGTGCAAGGCATCTTCGCTGAGCAGCTTCTTCTCCTGCAGGAGACACAGGGTCTGCGACCAGCGTTTGAGGTTGAACTTTTTCGCCCAACGCTCATAGCCGATGCCCTTGCCCGCAGCAACGTTCGCCTGAATGTCAACCAGTTTCCTGATCTTATCCGGCTTCTGTTCGCTGGCGGGCTGGATGATGGCGGCAAGCTGGATGTTCTGGGAGAGGGCGGTCAGCACCTGCTCTTTTTCCAGCTTCTTGCTCAGTTTCTTGGCGGTGATGAACTTTGTCCGGCCGGGTGGGCAGTAGCTCAACCGGCCTCGGCTCTCCTTCACGGCGATGCCGTGTTCCTGCATGAGCAATGCAGAAAATTCCTCGAAGGTGGTGGTCTTGTTCAGCACAGCGTAGATCTGCTTTCGCAGCTTGTCCAGTTCGGTCTGATAGACGGTCTGGGTGGGCTGCTGCCCTTCGGCGGCAAGTTTGGCGTTGGCATGGTCGAGGCGGCGTTGTCCGCGCCGCTGTGCCCAATACTCGCGCTCCGAAACATGGTCGCCTTGGGCTTCCAGCAGATTGATCTGGTTCAGGTCGGCTTGTTCGCACATTTCCATGACAGCGACACGGAGGTGCCGGAGCATGGCAGAGGTGCAGCGGTGCTTCTTGCCCACTTCCCAGTCGCACGGCTTGTCCATGAAGGGCTGCCGTTCCACGGTGCGGACACGCAAGCTGCCGATGACGATGTGGACGTGGATGTTCCCGGCACTGTTGTGACCGTCCGGGTGGGTGCAGACGATGGCGGGATGACCGGGGAAGTTGTCCTTGCAGAACTGCAAGCCAAGGGCTTGCGCCCGCTCCATGGTCAGACCGTTCTCTACTGCGTCCTTCGGGTCGAAGCTCACAATGTAGTGATGGGTCTTCACGTCCTCCCGCCCGCCGTTCTTGCCGTACTTGCGGTTGGCAATCAGGCAGGCCATAGCGAACGAAGATTCGCCGCACTCAAGGGTGTCGAGCAGGTACGAATCCCGCAGCTTGGGTCTGCCCTTCTCGTCCAGAATGGGCAGACCGGTGTATTCGTTGTGCTGAAAGGTGAGATAGCTTTCGGTGGCGGCATAGTTAGAGTTCTTCGAGCTTAAATGCTTGATGGTTGCCATACAGTTCACCAACCGTTTCTTCGGCTTTCAGCCGAAAGTTCGTGAGTGCGGACAGTTCCTCCAGAATCTGCGCCCGGAGCTGCTCGGTGTCTTTGCCGCCGGAGTTGAAGTGCCGTGCAAGCTGGTTGAGGTTGCTTCCCACCTTGCTGCACTGGGCAGACAAGGCGGCAAGCGCCGCCAGTGCGTCCTCGCCGCCCTGCGCCACCACGACGGTGTGCTTGACGTTCACGCCGTACAGGACACGGCGGACGAGTTCGGACTGGGTGAGGTGGAGTTCTTTGCAGGCGTATGCGATCCGCAGCTTTTCTTCTGCGGTCACTCGGACTTTGATGATGTGTGTCTTTCGTTTTCGCGGCATGTCATTGCGGTTCTTCTTTGCGTGTACGTTCGGACTTTTCATTTCAGCCATATTCGACCTCCTGTGAAAATGATAAATGCCCACTCCGGGATGGAGAAGGCTATATAATGCGACACGCCGCTTTCGCACCAACGGTGCGAAGCTAGAGCAGGGTTTGGGGAAGGCACTCCCCAACAAGGATGACTGAGTGGACAGCAATTTTTCAAGCATTGAAAATTTGTGGCCACAGGTCGATACTTGCTTTCGCCCTTTCCGTGCAACACTGAAAATTTCAGAATTCGAACCGCAATGCACGTTGAAAATTTTGCAGAGCAAAACGTGTGAAAAGGCAAAGCCCCTGCTCATGGTCACCGTTCACACTGAACGCAGTTCCTGCCCCTGTTTTGCAGCGGCGTTGTCCGGCTCGCCCACAGAAAGTGTGAGGTCATGGCGCAGTATCTCGTTCAGACGGCTTATGTAAGATTCAAGGTACAGTATGAAGAAAGCTGGGCGCAGTGCAGACACTACAGCCTGCTTCTTTCAAGCATCAGAATAACACTTTGAGGTTGTGTAGTCAACAACTAAAAACAAATTTTGGAAGATTGAACAACTACATAAGATTTTATTTGTAAAAAAGAAAAATACCGCCCACGCAGCGCAGCGATGATTTTGTCGGGTGAAACGGCGGCAAAATAGATCGGGTGTGTTGCGGGGCGGTAAAAATCTTCATAGGGAACAAATCCTCGCCACTCTGTACTTTTCGACGAGACCGCGTTTGCGTAGCAATGAAAGCCCCAGTGGGGCTTTTAAGCGGCAGAGCGGTCTTGCGCAGCAAGATGGAGGGGCATTGCCCCGACAAGCTCGGCGGGATTTGCGATAAAGGGTATCACGGTTTGCAAGGTGCGTCAAGATGGTTTTGTAAAATTTATTGTGATAAAGCGGTGATAGTAGGACTTATGAAAAGTGAAGTGTAAAGTACCGTAGCCGTCGATCAGCATCTTATGGGCATACGCACCGAAGTTGTGCGTTCCCAACTGCCGCATCTTGTGCTGGATGAGATTCAACCCCTGCTCGTTCAGGCAGATTTCCTTGCGGATGGGTCGCGTGCGGTCTGGCATATCAAAGAACTCCTTTCACTTTACAACGGACATTTTTAAGTCAAAACGCAGGGATCAAAATGAGAAATTTTCAAAAAATATGCGCCCCTGCTTTTGCGAAAGCGGGAGCGCGTTGTATCTGCGGATATGAGATTTGAGAGAATAGCAAGCACATCCGGTGTCCGTACACACCGGGAAAATGAGCGTTTCAGCCTTGCAGCCGATACGCCCATTTTGATTTTTGGGAAAGCCCCAAACCCTTGTTTTTTAGGTTGAAGATACTTCCTGAGCTTTTCCGGAAAGTCCTTGCTTTTATTCGCTTTGACGATTATAATTATACTGTGATTTTATAAGCAGACGCAGAACGGAACTGCAACAGGAGTGCTGCCCATGAAGTATTTATCAATCGCGCAAACCGCTGAACGCTGGGGTATCTCCACCCGCCGTATTCAGATTTTGTGCGGCGAGGGGCGTGTCCCCGGTGCGATCCGCATTGGCTCGGTCTGGGGGATTCCAGAGGACGCAGAGAAACCGGCGGACGCAAGAATCAAGAACGGCAAGTATATCAAGAAGAAAATTCATAATTCATAATGCGTAATGCATAATTGTAATCTGTCGAAAATTCTGCATTGTGAATTACGAAATATGCTTTATTTTCAGGAGGAAATCAGCCATGCCAACACTTGAATGGATTGGAAAAAGCAAGGTGATCAATCACCATCAGAAAGTGCCGTTTCGGGTGTTGGAGCGCAAGTACAGCTTTGATGAAAACGGACAGCACAGCGAAGATAACGGCAGCGAAAACATGATCATCCGGGGCGATAATCTGGAAGCCCTGAAAGCGCTGCTGCCCCGGTATGAGGGGCGCGTCAAGTGCATTTACATCGACCCGCCCTACAACACCGGCAACGAGGGCTGGGTCTATAACGATAACGTCAACGACCCCAAGATCAAGAAATGGCTGGGCGAGGTCGTCGGCAAAGAGGGCGAGGACTTGACCCGCCACGACAAGTGGCTGTGCATGATGTATCCGCGCTTGAAGCTGCTGCAAAAGCTGCTGGCGGATGATGGATGCTTAATTATAAGCATCAGCTACCATGAACTACATAATCTTGTAAATCTCTTGCGAGAGATTTTTGGGACAAAGCAGATTGTGACTGTCACAGTACAAACTTCTGGTGGGAAACCATCAGGCGGTTTTAACTATGTGCAAGAGTATCTGGTTTTTGTTGTGCCTGCGGACTTTCACGCAAACGCACTTGATTTTTGTGGCGGGAATAACAGAACGCCATTCGAGGGGCTTACACTGAGTACGTTCGACAAGACACAACGTCCAAATCAGACATATCCAATTTTTATAGACGAAAATGGTGTATTTGCTGGTGTAGGAAAATCATTACAAGAGCAAATTGATGACGGCTCATACACCGGAGAGAAAGCTGATTTTCCATATGACTACTCTATCGCTCCACAAGGGAAAGTTGCCGTTTGGCCCGTAACAGCAAAAGGCAAGCAGTGTGTCTGGCGGCAGATTTCAGGACGATTACAAGCGGATTGGGAAAAAGGCTATATAAAAATCTCAAAAAACAAAAGCGGGAGCAATCAGAACCAATACAGTGTCCAGTATTTGCCAAGCGGAGTTATCAAGAAAATCAAAGACGGCGAGTTGGAAGTTTTAGGGCATGAAGATGGTGTTCCGACGTTGTTATTTGGAGAAAATCAGACCGTAGGCGGACAGGTTCCTACGATATGGGCTGAAAAAGCATTTTTCACTGTTAACGGAACGCAAACGCTTAAAAACATTTTTCCTGAATCGCCCAAAACGTTCGACTATCCGAAATCGGTTGCACTGATTGAAAGCGTGGTTCAAGCAATCACAAAAGATGCCGATATTATCCTTGATTCCTTCGCCGGTTCCGGCACCACCGCCCATGCGGTGCTGAACATGAACAAAGCGGACGGCGGACACCGCAAGTTTATTCTTGTCGAGATGATGGACTACGCCGACAGCATCACCGCCGAGCGCGTGAAGCGCGTTATCAAGGGCTACGGTGAGGGTAAAAACGCCGTGGAGGGCACAGGCGGCAATTTCAGCTTCTATGATCTTGGCGAACCGCTGCTTATGGGCGATTGCCTGAACGAAGCGGTTGCCCCGGAGAAAATCCGCGAATACATCTGGTTCATGGAAACAAAGCAGCCCTACGCCCCGCCCAGCGGCGGAAATCCCTATTACCTCGGCAAGCACAACAGCACAGGCTATTACTTCTACTACGAGCCGCAGCGCGTGACGGTGCTGGACTATGCGTTCCTCTCCACCATTACGGAAAAAGCCGACGGAACGGTGATCTACGCCGACCGCTGCTCCATCAGTGAGGACAAGCTGGCAAAAATGGGCGTTACATTCAAGAAAATACCGAGAGATATTAGCAGACTGTAAGGGGTGTTCGCTGTATGGAACTGAAATCTTATCAGAAAAAAGTGATAGCGGACCTGACCCGCTATCTGGAACTGTTGAACGAAACGCAGAACTATATGACAGCGTTTGAGCAGTTCTGGCGGGAAAAGAGCGCACCGGCTTTAGGGCGATACCAAAACGTGATACCCGGTGTTCCAAATCTCTGCTTCAAGGTACCGACAGGCGGCGGCAAAACCTTCATTGCCTGCAACGCCGTTCGCCCTATCTTTGACGCGCTCCCCGCTACCAAGACAAAGGCGGTCGTGTGGCTTGTTCCATCGGACGCGATTCTGACACAGACGGCGAAAGCCCTGAAAGACACCTCCCATCCCTACCGCCAAAAAATCGACGTGGATTTCGGCGGGCGTGTGGAGGTCTACACCAAGCAGGAGCTTTTGAACGGTCAGAACTTCAACCCCACGGCCGTAACGGAGCAGTTGTCGGTTATGGTGCTGTCCTATGATTCCTTCCGCGGTCGCGGTAAGGAGGGCTTGAAAGCCTATCAGGAAAACAGCAATCTTGCCGCGTTTGCAAAGGTGCTGGGCAAGCCCGACAGCCCCATTGAAAAAGCGGACGAAACCGCTCTGTTCCAGATCATCAACCAGCTTAACCCGCTTGTCATCGTGGACGAGAGCCACCATGCCCGGTCGGAATTGAGCCTTGAAATGCTGGAAAACTTCAATCCCTGCTTTGTGCTGGATTTGACCGCCACACCGAAAAAGGAGAGCAATATCATCTCCTATGTGGACGCGGTGCAGCTGAAAAACGAACACATGGTCAAGCTGCCGGTGATCGTCTATAACCGGGACAGCCAAGCCGAGGTACTGACTGATGCAATCGACCTGCGGAACAAGCTGGAAGAAATCGCAAACGCGGAGTACGCCAAGACGGGTAAATATATCCGTCCTATCGCGCTGTTTCAGGCACAGCCGAAGGGCAAGGAGGACGCGACCACCTTTGAAAAACTGCGGGACAAGCTGGTGGACGCCGGGATTCCTGCCGATCAAATTGCCATTCGTACCGCCGATGTGAACGAGCTGAAAAATGTGGAGTTGATGTCCCCAAACTGCCCGATCCGATATATTATCACGGTCAATGCGCTGAAAGAGGGCTGGGACTGCCCCTTTGCCTATATTCTTGCGTCCCTTGCCAATAAGACAAGTCAGGTTGACGTGGAGCAGATTTTGGGACGGATTCTCCGTCTGCCCCATACGAGCCAGCATACGCAAAGCGCACTCAATATGTCCTATGTGCTGACTTCCTCCAACGACTTCAACAACACCGTGGCGCATATCGTCAAGGGCTTGAACAGCGCAGGTTTCAGCGATAAGGACTATCGGATCGGGGAGTCCGCAAAACCGCAGATTCCCGAACAGCCAGCAGAACAAATTACGCTGCCTGACCCGCAAGGAGTTTCCGAACTGGAAACCGCAGAGGACGATTTTTCGGGGCTGGATGGGAAATTGATCGGGGCAGAGTTGGAGCGGCGCAGAGAACAGGCGCAAACGCCTGAAACTGCCCCGAAGGCCGACACCATGCTGGACGCTGCCGCAGAGGTCGAAAAGGCATATACAGATGCAATTCAGCAGACCGGCAATGACCCGGTGATGGACAATCTTCCGTGGGAGGTGCGGGATAAAGTGAAATCATTTGGGGTAAACCCGCAGTTCCGGGAGGATATTGAAACGCTGCAAATCCCGCAGTTTTTCCTGAAAATCGAGCAATCTCTGTTTACGGACGGCTCTTTTGAACTGCTGGACAAGGAAATGCTGGCAGAGGGCTTTACCCTCAAGGGCAAAGCATACGACATTGATTTTGCCGCCGCAGACGATGAAATCCGCGAAATCGACGTGCGGGAGCAGGACGGCGGTTTGCCGAAGGTGTTCAAGATGGAGAGCGCCGAGCAGCGGTATTTCAAGGAGTGGTTCAACAATCTGCCGCAGGAAAGCCGGGTGCGCCAATGCAAGGACATGATGTTCAAGCAGCTTAACAAACTGAACATGGTGGACGCTGCCGAGCTGAAAGCCTACATAGACCGCATTGTGGACGATATGGACAAGGCGCAGCTCGCCGCCATGGAGAAAGCGCCGTTGGGCTATGCGGCGAAGATCCGTGACAAGATTGAAACGCTGCTGGAAGCCCACTATCGGGAAATTTTTGAAAAGTGGCTGGAAACGGAGCGCATTGTCTGCAAGCCCTCGTTCCGCCTGCCCCTCGCAATCCATCCCACCACCCATACTGACATATACGCCCGTTCGCTGTACACGGCGGAGGACGGCGACATGAACAAACTGGAACAAAAGCTGGTCGTAGAGCTGACCGCCCTGCCAAATGTCCGTTGGTGGCATCGGAATATTGCCAGACAGGGCTTTTCAATCAACGGCTTTATCAAGCATTACCCGGATATTCTGATTATGACCCAAAGCGGCAAGCTCATCTGCGCGGAAACCAAGGGCGACCACCTGAAAAACGATGACAGCCGGGAGAAAATCGCACTCGGTCAGGCGTGGCGTACAGCAGCAGGCAAGGATTTCCGCTATTACATGGTATTTGAGAATGAGGAAAACCTCTTGCCGGGTGCAATGAGCATGAGCCAGTTTATCGACACGGTAAAGGCGCTGTAAGGGAGGTGCGTGCTTTGAAACTGCCGTATGAGAACGAACTGTATGAGCTGCGAAAGTGGATAGACTTTACAAATGCAAACTTGCATATGCAGTTTCTCCACACGCCTCAGGAAATTCAGCGCGTTTACCAATGGATCAATGCAATTACGAGAGGAATCCAAGCAGACTATCCTTTTTATGCGACTACGCTCCCCTGTGTTGCAAATATACTTTTTCAGCAAAACGAAGTGGGTGCTATTTTCCTGAATCCTGCGGCATTTGGCGAGTTGGTGGTAATTGTTCGCCATATCAAAGCAGAACCCGTTGTTGTCCAGTTCTGGTCAGAGATACACCCGCGGATTGTGAATGTTTCCCGTGAGTTATTTGTAGATGGTCATTGTTCAGCTGCGGCAGAAAAGGCAATTAAAGAAGTGGAATCACGTCTGCGCGAAAAGTTTTCAGAGTTAAAACCTGGCGCAGCAGTTCCCTCAAAGATCGGCGATGTGATTGGCGCACTTATGAGCGAGAACGGCGCTTTCAAATTCTGTGACACAACTACTACCAGTGGCAGGGACTACCGACGTGGAATCCAATCTCTGTTTGAAGGAATCATGGCAGCCTATCGCAATCCTGCGGCTCATGCTAATCTTCAATATGAAAAACGTGAGGCTATGGAGCAAATAATGCTGGCAAGCCAGCTGATGTATGTGTTAGACAAGCCGCAATTATAAGGAGAATCTATGGATTTTAGAAAACTTCCATCTAATTCTGAAGGGTTACTGTTAAAGCTGGTCTGTTCAGAAAACCCTACGCAGGTATTGCGGAAACAATACAACGGGCTTTCTACGCAACAAGAGCAAGAACTTGACGGTATCATAAGAGAACTAAAAGAACTCGGCTATATTGATGTTAAATGGGCTGATAATGAGCCATACTTTGTCATTCTAAATAATTCTGCAAGAACATATAGTGAACGATTGGCTGAGTATAACACGCATAACCCCACCAATGCAACACAAGGGAAAAAGGAGAAAAATACAATTTTCATAAGCCACCGATCAACTGATAAAGGTATTGCGGATATGCTTGTTGACTTTTTTGCAGGAACCGGAATTTCTAAGGAAGCAGTTTTCTGCTCTTCTCTGCCGGGCAACGACATAAATGAACGCATTTCTGATGAAGTCAGATCTGCGCTGAAAAGCAGCGCAGTTAACATTGCGATTCTTTCGCATGATTATTATCAGAGTGCCTATTGCCTGAATGAAGCGGGAGTGCTTTGGTATGAGGACGTTCCTGTAATTCCAGTTGCCTTGCCGGAAATTAATTCGGGCAACATGTACGGATTCCTAAATAACGAATATAAGTTAAGGCGGTTGGATTCCGATACAGATATTTCGTACATTTATGATACTGTGAGCGAAGCGGTATCGGCTCCGCACACAAAAGCCAGTCTTATCACATACGAGAATAATAAACTTAGAACAAGGTATGCAGAATATTTGAAAGTGAGAGAATTGCCCCCGGGTGGTTCTGATATTTCTATCGCAGATACTATTGCAGAAATAACCACGGACGATGAACGAATCGTGCTATACTACATACTTCATGAAAATGTTCGAAAAGTCTCTAAATCTACTATTTCAAGTTGGTTAAACAAATGCGAAATCCGTGGCGTAAATGTCGATAACGCGTTTGATCTGCTGTCATCTTTTGATAACGGGGCTTTGAATAACGATACTCTGGAGTTTGGCATCGACACTTTCCGCAAATACTCTGCAAACGTAGCACGGGTGCTTCCACCACTTAAAAAATGCGTGGATCAGCATATTGAATTAGCCGTCAACATATTCAAAAAAATCTGGTCAGATGACACGCTTGATATTAATATACGGCTGTTTGTTGCTTATATCGTGGAAGAGAGAATGCGCACGTTTGGTGACCGTTGGATGGCAGAAGGAGAAATCGAAAATATAAGGCAGTGGGAGAGCAAAAACACACTTGATTCCACACTTTCAAATAACTATGGAAGCTGCCTTGAATTTTTTGTTCAAAATGAGCTTGTATATGCAAGCAGTTGGACAAGCTATGGAAATCCGCGAGAGTATACTTTATTCCCTTCTCTACAGGAGCTCCTTTTTAATTGTCCCCATAAGATTATGGAGGAATTACAAAAAGTCAAAGATGCCTATCATTTAGATTTTCCATTTTGAGTTTTAAGAAGCCCGGCATCGCGCCATTTGACGTGATGCCGGGCTTCCTGTTCAGTTCCATTCCTCCGCCAAGAGGAAATCGCGGATATTCCGGTGTTTGATCCCGTTTCGGCTCATGTCGAACTCATCGAGGGAAACAACGTACTTCGGGAAGTTGTCGCGGATGCTATCATACGCGCCGAACTCGCGGTTGACTGTTTCTTCCGATGCCAGAAGATAAGTGACCTGAACATACAGCTTTTCGCCGCGCTTGTCACATACAAAATCAATTTCCTTATCGCCCGTCCTGCCGACAGTCACCTCATAGCCCCGGCGCAGCAGCTCCAGATAGACGATGTTTTCCAAAATGAGGTTGATGTCCCGCATATTGCCGCCGAAGACCGCCTCGCGGATTCCGTGATCGGCAATATAATACTTCTCGTTGGAGGCAAGGATCTGTTTGCCCTGCAAGTCCTCCCGCTTCACCTGATAGAACAGGTACGCCTCGCAGCAGTATTTGATATAGTTCAGAATTGTTTCCGGGGCAACGGTGCGCTGCTCGTTTTTCAGGAACTTTGCAAGAGAGGTCGCCGAGAAGGTCGTTCCCACATTGGCGATCACATAGGCAATGATCCGTTCCAGCAGGTCAACGTCACGGATTTTATTTCGCTTCACGATGTCCTTGAGCTGGACAGAGTTGAACAGATCGTGAAGATATTGCTTGGACGGCGCATCCGCATAGCGGAGGTTTGCGAGATAGGGCATCCCTCCGGCAAGCAGGTACTTTTGGAAACACTGCTGAATGGACGCATCAGGACTGATCGAGCGGTACAGCTCCATGAACTCTCCGAATGAGAACGGATAGATCACAAACTCCACATACCGTCCGCCCAAATAGGTTGCAAGCTCACCAGACAGCAGCTTTGCATTGGAGCCGGTGATATAGATGTCGCAATCCAGCGAAACGCGGAAAGAATTGATGCACTTTTCCCAGTCCTTGACCTCCTGAATCTCATCAAAAAACAGATAGACCTTGCCGTCGATCTCCTTGGCGCGTTTGGTGATCTCATCATGCAGCGCCTGCGCGGTTTGCAGATGGGAGTAGCTCATATCCTCAAAGTTGATGGCGATAAACTGTGTTGGGCTGACGCCGGACTCCGTGAGTTCCTGCTGGATCAGCTCCAACATGACCGACTTTCCGCAGCGGCGGATACCGGTCATGACCTTGACTAGCTCCGTCCCGATAAACGGACGGATGCGGCTCATATACAGTTCGCGTTTGATCATAAAACTTCACTCTCCTTCCGTGGCCGACCACAGTATATCACACTTACGATTGAAACTCAATGGAGAAATTGCAAAACCAAAAGTTATAACTGATAAAATACTGAATTCGACAAAAGATTTCAGATAAGGCTCAACTATTTAAGCGAAGCCCTGCAAAGGGAGGGTTTCACCCTTTATTGGCACACAAGATGCCGTTACAGAAAAATGAAACAACCATCGGCATATCCGTTGGACGGTTACCCTGCTCAAGAAAGAGAGGGTACAGATTGAAATCGCTGACACGGTGGTGCTGTACGACCGCCTGCCAAAGAATCCCGAATAACGAACGACGCCCACCAGCTTATGGCGAAAACCATAGGTCGGTGGGCATCGTGTTCTTTATAGGGGCTTAATCTTCCAGCCTACCGTGGTTGCAGCTGAGGGAGAGATAGCGCTCCATCTCCCCTTCCAGCACCATCTGCACATACTCCAAGGGCTTGTTGTACAGCAGCCAGTCCAGTTCAGCCCGCTGCGCTGGGGCGTTGCCGTACTCGTCCTCCACGGCGATGCAGTCGATGGCAACGATGGTGCCATCTTCGAACCGGGCTTCCACCCGGTTGGTGTCCATATTGAAGCGGCAGGAAAGCAGTTTATTCATGGTGAACCTCACTTTCTATATCAAACGGTGTCTGTTCGGATGTCCTAAACCCTGCCATAAAACCGGTGTATGATGTAAGATTGTTGTCTGGATGAAATTGGGAATTTTTGCTCTGCCGATGCCCCAAAAATCCAGCAGGAAAGCCGTTGAGTTTGAGGTCGTCTTGCAGGGCTGATTTTGGCTCTGCACACTTTTGCACATTTTCTGCACATTGCAAGGATGGATAACAGGTGCAAAGGAGTGCAAACAATGCAAAGGAATACAATAGATTCACAACTCTAAAATCACGGTGCATCGATGAAAATGACGATTCTTCGTGAATTGTGGATATGGATGAAAGATGCCGTTTGGTTTCTACGAATCAGTAGGCCGGGGGTTCGAGTCCCTTCCATCGCACCAAAAAATGCCGTGAGATCGAAAGATTTCATGGCTTTTTTGTTTTTTGCAACACAGCTGCACGGTTTTTGCACGGTCGGTGCACGGTTCGTGTTTTCTGTGTTGAATTATGTAGGGCGCGGGATTGCATTGCAATCCGTGCCCTTTTTTGCATTCAGGTCAACAGTGCAAGGCGAAGCTGTGCCTTCGTTTCAGGGTCTGCATCTTTCAGGAGCTCCAAAAGCGCGGCCATGGAGAGCGCTGTGTTCCCCTGGACAGGCGGAGTTTGGGCGCTGGCTTCTGGTTTGGCGTAGAAAGAATTTTCAAACTTTTTGCCCAGCTCCATGCGGGAAGACTGCTGGATATGGGCGTAAGTGTTAACCAGAAGATCCGCACTGGCGTGGCCGGTTGTTCCCTGCACAGATTTGATATCGCCGCCCGAGATCATCAGCTGGTAGGTGGCGCTGGAATGTCGCAGCCCGTGGAAGACGATGCGGGGGAACTCCGGGTGAGCGTCCTGCCATTTGAGGAACTTTTTGCGGATCAGAACGGGCTCCACGGCCTGACCATTGGGCAGGCGGAGAAGCATTCCGCTGTCGTGGTAGCGGTCTGGGGAGCGGGCCTCGTCTTCTTTCAGCCGTTCCAGCCAGTGTTTCAGTTCCTCCCGGAGAGCGGCGGTCAGAAAGATATTCCGGCAGGAGGACTCGGTTTTGGTGCTTTTCAGTATGAGAGAAGTTTTGCTGCCTTCCAGTTTATCGGGAAACTCCTTGATGATACAGTTGCCATCCACCTGAAGCAGGGCGTTTTTCTGAATGCGCTGCATGGACTTGTTGACCGAGAAAGTGCCGACCCCACCGGCGGCGTCAAAATCGATGTCCTCCGGGGTCAGTCCAGCAACCTCCCCTTCTCGCAGCGCGCCCACCAAGGTCAGGTGGACAGCTAGGTGGAGGATGGGGTCCTCCATGCTGGCCAGGGCCGCCCGCATTTCTTCCACTGTCCAGATGCTTCGTTCCTGGGTGGTCTTTTTGGGGCCTTCCAGAGGGACGGGGCTTTTCAGAAGGATTCCCCATTCCACCGCATAGAGGAACGCGGTGTGAAGCAGACGATGAACCTCATGGATGGTGGTGCCGGACAGCAGACGCTGTTTCTGCTTGGGGGTGAGCTTCTGCTTTTTGCCCTCAACATACTGCCCACAGGGCGTTTTGCTCAGGGTACTGTACAGGTTCTCCAGGTGATAGGGCTTCAGCTTCTGCATCTCAAAGTTGCCGATATAGGGGAGGATGAGATTCTGGATGGTGGACAGGTTGGACTGGTAGGTTTTGGGAGCCCACTTATGCTTGGTGCATTGTTTGGGCAGCCAGTTCATCAGGAATTCACCGACCGTTATAGTGGACGGAATCAGGAAAGTTCCGCTTGCAAGCTCGTGTTCCACCTGCTTTTTGCGGTTCATCGCCTCCTCTTTGGTGGGAAAGCTCTCCCATTTGTCGCAGCTTTTGCCGTGCTCATCGAAATAGGTGTAGCGGACGCTGTAGGAGCTGCCGCGTTTGGTGATATATGCCATGCTGTGCCTCCTTGATCAAGCGGCCCGGAACAGCCAAGCGTCGAAACTGTCCTTGGGAATGCGGATGCTTCCGCCTACCCGGAGGACACGAAACTCACCGGTGGTGTTGCAGAAGTTATAAGCGGAGCGCAGGCTGATGGCCAGCATCTGCGCCACTTCCTCCACCGTGTACACGCAAGCTTTCGACTCGGGCTGTTTCAGGTCAGAGATTGGAGACTTGACGGCATTGTTTTGGGTGACCAATTCCATTGTACCGGGATTTGCGGCGCTTTGCAAGGTTTCAGTGTTAAAATGATCGTTCTTACAAACATTCTTCATGGCATTTCTCCTTTTTGATTCAAAGTTCTGCGGTGCGGTGGGAGGCTTTGGGCTTCGCGTATTCTTCTAAAACTTCCGGCGGAATTCGCTCCAATACGGCGAGGGCCTCCTCATACTCCCGCTGGAGCTTGGCATCCTCCAACTTTTTCAGAACGCTCTCGTGGGTCGCCTCCTCCAGGGACTCCGAGAGCTTTTTGTTTTTCCGCTTGAGTTTCTCATTCTCAGCCTTGGTACTGCTGAAGGCTGTACTGTACTTTTTCAGCTGGGTCCGCATTTTCTCCACGGCTGGGATATAACCGTCCAGCAGTTCGGAAATCTCAGCGGCCCGCTTCTTGCCGTTCAAGGGGCCGATGCCGGTGAGCAGTTGGTCCAGCTTTTGGCGCTGCTGGGTGAGATGGGTCATCTCCTTGAAGATACGAGGCGGGATATGGTCGCGGCCCGTCTGGCTTGCACTCTCGCCGCGCTCCAGGTCGGGGTATTTAGCAACCATGTGCTCCCAGAACTTGTCCTGCCACCAGGTCAACTTCTTTTTGTTACCAACGATCTCTTTGGCGCTGAGTCTGCCATCTGGCGTCAAGGGGACAAAAGAAAGGTGCATATGGGCTGTTTTCTCATCCATATGCACCACGGCGGAGATGATAGTTTCTCTGGATTGGTATTGCACAAAGAAGCGGAGTGTTTCCTCAAAATACTGCCGGATTTCGGGCAGCTTCTTGCCCTTGAAGAACTCCGGTGTAGCGGTGAACAGCACCTCTACCACCCGGACACTGTCCTTTCGGGTGCGGCATCCAGCGGCGCTGATCTGGCGCTCAGCCTCAGCCCGGTAACGTTGGGGTGGTTCGATCAGGTGGAAGTTATGCTTGCTGCGGGAGAGGTCAATATCGGGATTACTGGCGTATCTTTCTTTTCTGCGTTCGTTATGGGCTTCGATGTTGGTGATCTCTGGCCCCTTGTACTTGGCAAAGCGCATGATGGCGTATTGTGGTTGGCTCAATGGCGGCCCTCCTTTTTGGCAATTCAATCGTATTGATGACGGACATTGTAAAGCTCCTTTCATTCATGTGGATGGATAGGCTTTGATGATCGAGGTGGTGGTGTTCCATTTGAACACCGCCAAAAAATCAAGTGTTCATTTTGAACACTTGATTATAAGTCTAATAACCGAGACAACTGTGCTCCCCAAATTAAGTTATCAAAATGATAACTTGATCCAACGGGCACAGCATGGTAGATTTAACGTCCAAACTTTAACTTACTGATTTTGCTTTTGAGATAAAACGATCTGCTTTTCAGTTGGTCAAAATGACCAACTGATATTTATTGGTTACAAGATACTGACCTTTTTATAGAGGAAAAAGGAGATAACTGAAATCAAGTTCTCAAAATGGGAACTTGATCGGAACCGGTTGGTCTGGGTCAAAATGACCCAGACCACTTCAGCGCCATAAAGGATTGCGTATATAGCGCGTTTTGGGCTTTTCGCTATGTACGTGCGTACGGGGGTGATGCGTACATAGCAGTGGAAGGTGAACACCTCGGTATTCCAGAAAATCAACGGACAAAATCTGTCCGTTGATTTTCTCACATCTACCGCGAAGTTCTGTTGTGCAAGATCAAGTGGTCAAAATGACCACTTGATTACAGGGATTGGACCAAAGCAGATGCACTTCCAAAAAGGTTATACAATAAAAAGAATGTGGACATTTTGTCCACACCTACTTCAGACCGTTAAAGATTCCTTGCGAGAAGCGGTGGCACTGGACATTTTGTCCAGTGCCATCAAAACCGAGTTGTCGCCGTGACAACTCGGACAAACCTGTGTGGTTGTGGACAAAATGTCCACAACCACTTTAGTGTCGTAAAGGATTCGTGTATATGGTGCGTTTTAGGGTTTTCGCTATGTACGTGCGTACAGAACTTGTACATACGTACATAGTAAAAAGGCCAAGTTTCCTCTTATACAGGTTTTTGGCCGTTCCCAAAATGGGAACAGCCACTTCAATCATAAAAATATGGGTCGGTGACTCGCCGACCCCTTGCTGGCAGGGTAAGGGCGTTGTGAAGCACGACATCCATCTGACTTGGAGCGTTTTAACTTGGTTGTGACCAATTTGGTCACAGCCACTTCAAGGGAGTAACAAACGGTTACGCCCTCTGAAGCCTTTCGCCGGATGCGTCTGTACGGGTCTCGTACATACGTACATAGCGAAAAGGCCAAGTTCTCCCATATACAGTTTTATCCCCAGAGGGAAGTGGGCATCTCAGGCCGTACAAGTGCCTCAATTCCCAGATAGCCCCATACGCGGCGGCCTGCTGAGTTGGCGATGTTGTTGGTGTGCTCCAGGTTGTACTTTTTCAGGTTGGCAATCACGGCATCGCTGAAGCTCCGGGCTTTCAGAGCTACCAGGTTGTTCTCCTCACACCACATCTTATAAATGGTATAGAGGTCTTTGGAGCTAATGCAGGCATCCGCCTTGAGCCGAATATAGTCCTCGGCCTCCATGAAATCGAAGAAGTTGTTGTTGTCCCGCTTGACCAGCTCCCGGTTCTGCCGGGCGCGGTCACTCTCAGTAAACTTGAAGCCGTTCCTGACCAGACGCTGCAACCCCTCGAAAGCCCACAGGAAAATTCCCTCGGCCTCGGCGGCCATCTTCTCGGCGATGTCAGGGTCATCTACCCGGTCGGCGGGCTTGTCCCTGGTGGTCAGGACCAGTTGCCGCCGATAGAAGCCGTCGCTTCGGTCGTACAGGGCTTGTAAGTCTCCATTGCTGAAAGCCAGCAGCCGGGCATACATCCAGCCCTGGTAGCTCTGCTTGCCTTTACGCTCCAGGTCCATCTGCCCCTGGGCCGTGACAATGGATTTGACGTAGTTGGTCTGCCGCAGGGCTTCCATCCGCATATCGTCGTCCACGCAGAGCAGGATGTGTTCCAGGTCGGCCCGGGCAAAACGGTTCTCAGAGATTTTGCCGATGCTGCCGTCCTTCATATTAGTGCCGAACAGCTTGGACAACACCACGCCGATCTGACTTTTGCCCTCGCCGCCCCGGCCCTTGATAACCATCATCCGCTGGCCCTTGTTGCTGGGAATGAGGCAGTAACCTATAAACTCCTGGACAGTCGGAATATCTTCCGGGTGGAGCAGATCAAACAGGAACCGCAGCCAGTGGGTAGGCTGGGCCGCTTTGGGGTTGTATCGGACCGGCAGCCGGTTGCGGATCACTTCCGGCTTGCCTTCCCGAAAGCTGCCGTTCAAGTTCAAGGTACCATTGGCCAGGTGGATACAGTTGGTGACTGGCGGGAAATCATCCACCTGGGCGGAGAGTTTCAGCAGGTCCAGAATGCTGCCTACCTTGCGGGCCACGTTGTTGCTGGCGTAGTCCTTCAGTTCCGCATAGATGGTACTCCGCAGAGGCATCTCATCTGTTACCCGGCCATCTTCGGTGAAAAAGAAACCATTGCAGAAAACAATTTTGTGGGTCGAAATGAAGGTCTCACAGAAAACAGATTCGTTGATCCGGTAGCCTTCTTCCAGCCAGACCGGGTCATTGGAGCTGGGCCAATATTTCTTGTTTTTCATGCAGCCTCCTCTCTGTCCAGGGTATTGAGGCGGGATTCGACCATCGGCAGAAGCTGACCGTCCAGCAGGCGCTTGGCAGCGGCTGCCTTCTTGGAGGTGGGCCCGAAGGCCAGGCAATCAATAAGGTCGTCCACAACGGCCATCATGTGCAGAGCCTCTACAAAATGCTCGTCCAGCGGTTCCTCCGGGGAGAGGGGAGCAAACTCTGTTTGCCACCGGGTCAGCAGGTCGCGGTAGTCGTGGAGGACCCGGAGACAGTAGAAGATTTCCTCTTGCTGGGTGTCTGAAGAGGCAGCGGCTGGCTTGGGCAGAGCGACTGCACCCGATGGAGGCTTGTCCGGGCTGAGTCCGAAGTCCTGGGTCAGCTTCCGGGCTGCCTGGAAGCTGCTGAGACCAAACAACTGGGCGGTAAGGTCAATGACATCGCCGGTGGCACCGCAGCCGAAGCAGTAATAATAGGTGTCATTCAGCTTCATGCTGGGGGTATGATCCTCGTGGAAAGGGCAGCGAGTCATCCAAGTAGTAGTGACAGGCAGGCCGTACAAGGCTGCGGTCTGCTTGACAGTGACGGATTCCTTTACGATTTTAAAAAGATTCATTTATACCTCGCTAATCTGGCATCTTATGGGCAGGGATACAGTACTTTGCCGTGGATAGAGGTGTACCTCGTTTCGGGGTACATCTGAGTCCATGACGAGTGAATTGGGTGCGTAACGTTTCGTTCCATACCTCCTTCCGCGAAAAAATAAAGCCTGACTTCTCCTTTCGACTTTTTTCTTCTTGAGCCTGAGAGGGCCTTCAATGTATAATCAAAAAAGTTCCATAAACTGTAACCCGGTTATGGGTTGTAACCGGATTCGGAACTACCCTTTCACTAATAGGAGAAATCCGGGGTGCAAAACGGAACCATTTTTTAAAATTTTCAAAAAATTTTTTGGAGTGAGGTGGAGGCGTGGTAAATCGGTATGCGAGAGGATTTCAGGATGACAGATGGGATGATGAATCCAGCATCAGTTTGACGAATGAGGCGCTGGAACGAGCCGCTGCGGCAGAACGTAAGATTGAGTTGGAAATCGCCCTGGAGCATGACGAGCACCCCCTCCATGACGAAGAAGAGCTAGAAACCGAGGAGGAAGAAGCCTCGCTAACCAGTGAAAAGCGGCTGAAACGGGAAATCCGGGCGGAAGCCGTTCGGCGTCTGGAGGAAGCCGCCCGGACTGAGGCGGACTTTTCTGTGGTGATAAAGGAGTGGGACAAGCTGGACCAGAACCGGGAGCGCCGGGAACGGAATTACGAACACCTTCGGGGAGACTTGCCACTGGATTATCAGGCTGTTTCAGAACCCAAACTGATTCCCAGGTGGATGAATGACACGGCGTACCGGCAGATGATGGCCGGAAACTTTCTGGATATCCTATTTAACTGCCCTTATCAGATGCACCAGCTGACCGCTGATCCATTTATCTCGCGTATGATTGAGGAGCTGAGCGAGGATCACAAGGAAGTTCTGTACTTTCTCTCCCTGCGGCTATGGAGTGCTACCCAGCTTGCCTTAGCTCGTGAGCAGTCCGACCGCAATATCCGAAAACTAAGGAAAACCATTCATAGAAATTTACAGCGACAGATGTTTGACTACCTGCATAGTAAACGGGAGCGAGGTAGAAGTCTGACCCTGCGGGAACGCCAATTTATAGAGGAATATTCAGCCCTCGCAGAGGAACAAGGCAAAGATGTTGTGATTCGGCGGGAAAATAAGACGAACCGCAGAAAAGGAAAACCGCCCCTGGCGACAGGGACGGCTGAGGGGGAATAAATGCAGAATGAAGAACTTGTTTGAGCAATCCCGTTCTCATTGGGTGCGGTACGATCACTACGAGCTGAAAACGGCAAAAGACGGCAAACGGTACATCACCCCCGGCAAAGACACAAAGCCGGAGGTTTACAACCCGCTTAAAGAGGTTCCAGGCATCGTGCTGGACGCCCTGAATGTTGGAATGTTGATGATGAGCCGCAGCCCGGCGGTGGAAGTGGAGCGGGCAGTGTTGAAGTTTGTCACCCGGTATGGTTTATTGGGTCTGATGACCGCTCTGCCCACCACGCCGGCCTTTATGGACTATGAGGCGGTTTACCTGCCGAAGAATCATTTCCTGAAAGAGGAATCCATGGACACCGACCGGTATCTGGCTCTGTTTTATCCCTTTGACCAGCTGGACTTGGTGAAACGGGGAATTGAATCCGCCTGGAAGGTTTCCGGGGACCGGACGATGGTTGCCCTGACCATGACCTTTATGGATGAACCCATGGCAAAAACTATGAGCTTCCAGCGGCAGTATGCGGAGCCTTATGACTGGGTCGCCCAGCAGTTCAAGGACTGGGCTTTCACGCTGACCACCTCTATCTTGTACTACCAGGACTACCG
Organism: Faecalibacterium sp. I3-3-89; assembly: GCF_023347275.1. NCBI lineage: Bacteria > Bacillati > Bacillota > Clostridia > Eubacteriales > Oscillospiraceae > Faecalibacterium > Faecalibacterium sp. I3-3-89. The sequence goes on from NZ_CP094468.1 coordinate 72,600, forward strand.
TCTAATAGATCAAGACACCCGGGAATTGTACCAAAAAGCCATGGCTGCGTTCGGTGGGATTGCCCCCAGCTACCATATCGAGCTGCTGGACAAGCCCACCATTTACTGGGATTTTCACTCCCTGCTGCTGGGTATCCAGATGATGTTCAGCTTCATGCTGGTGGACGAGGAACATCCACTGCGACTGTGTAAGAACTGCCAGAAAGCATTTCTGGGCAGTCATGTCAACACCACCTTTTGCAGTCCCCAGTGCAAGAACCAGTACAACGTCCACAAGAGCCGGGAAAAAGCCAAAGGTGACCGGGCAGAAAACGAATGAATCCGCTGCGGCGGGGCTTTATATACCTTTGTTCCGCAGACAGCAAAAGGCTGGCAGCCTATGCTTTTGGGCACAAACTGCCAGCCTTTCTTTGTCGCTGTTGCTGCCCCGCAGGGGCACCTTTCGTACAGAGGAGCGAGGCGGGATAGCTCCCCCCAGCTGCCGTCTGCTGCACAAAGGTATAACACACTAGACTTTGTAACCAAAGTCGTGTGCCACGAAACCCCGGCGCGGTTTCTTTGGATTCTTCCGGCTATCGCGTTGCCTCCCGGCTTCAGGCAATAGCAGATGCGGGCGTCAACTCGTACACATGATCGAACTGAGCTTTGCGCTTATCACCAAAACATTCTGGTTGCCACAGCAATCAGGTTTCAGGGCAGAAGACATCTAAAGATGCTGAACTTCTGGATCGATCATACCGTCTTTTTTGAACGGCTTCATTCTAACTGGGGTTGAGGACGGTTAAGAGCCGCAGTACATTTTCCAATTTTCCCGTCGGGCCAGAATACAAGACGATTTGGACGGGAGACACAGTACATTTGATTATAACGCAGCATCCCGATTTTATCCAGATATGCAATATGCTTCGCAACCAACACCTCTTGAGTATCCTGGTGAAGGGGTGACAGATCGTGGGAGCCTTTGCCGCCCCAGTCACCAACTGCACAAACAAGTACATCGAAGCGTTTATCCTGTCCAAACAAACGGTAAAGGTAATCGTACCAACTGTAGTCCTCATCGCCGGCCAGAAGATTACGGCGTAGCGTGATATGGAAGGAGTACTCTTCCGGGGGCAACTTGGAAAGAGCGACCAGATTGTCAATGATGGTCCGCAGGGTTCCTTTGCCAGATACATGGGGCCGAGTCTTGTCATGGTTCCAACCATCAAGTGTAATTTGGTAGCTGGTAATTCCTGCCTGACAAAACTGACGGAACAGCTTTTCGTCCAGCAGATAACCATTGGTGGTCATCTTGGCAGTATACTGAAAGCCATGCTGTTTCTGCAAGTTCTGAATCATTTCAGAGACTTCCAATACAGTGTCTTTGCAAAGGATCGGTTCGCCTCCAAGCCATGCAAGCACAACCTGCTTATGCCGTGGGGCCTGCGCAGTGATATACTCTTCGATCTGATCCAGTGTGTCACGGGTCATACTGGCTGCCGGGTGGTTTTTGTGGCAGTATGAACACTGAAAATTACACCCTTCAGTAGGAATCAGTGTGGCCATGAAGACATCCCAATTGAATTTTTGAGGTAATATTGGCTTGGGTTGAATACAACTGAAATTTTCTCCTAGGCAATCGGAGATGTATCCAGACATCATATATAAGCCCTCTTGATATTGTAGACTAAAATTAGTTGCCGTTCTTTTTTTCTTGAAGTGAAAGCAACCATGCGCTCTTCACAGAAAGACAGATGCCAATTCCAACTACGGTCATAAAAGCACCGAGGATGACAAAACAAGCCGTTGACCCGGCGCTCACCAGTAGTGATGAGCCAAACAGATAAAAAATTTCAGTAACATTGACGCCCATGTTGAAGACGGAAAGCAGCTCGGCGCGATTGTCTTCCCTGCCGGCAGCATCTACAATGCTGTTTTGGACTTCTCCCAGCAGATAGGATGGAATATCCAAAAAAAGCGGAAGGATCAGCATAAATAGGATAGTCCAAACCGGCACATTGACCAAGCCCAACACACCAAGGGCTATTCCACTCAGAATGAAAAACAGTGCCATCATTTGATTATAGTGTTCAGGCTTGGTACGGGCGAGAATCCGTTCGGACAGCAACTGAATTGCAGAATAACCCATAATAATTGCGGCGAGCCAGGTTTCATTGATCCCGCACAACTGCAGCTTCTCCGCATAGAAGAAATTGATCAGAATGCGGCCAATGTTCAAAGCTGCCAAAATCATTAGAAGCATCCATATCTTTTTCTGCTGAAACAACTGCGGATAGGGAATGTTTTTCTTTTGGCGCGTTTCACTTCTGGGCTGCACTGTTTCCTTGGGGATTTTTAAAGAGGTAAAGACAGCAACAAGGTTTGCGGCAATCGTTGCCAGAAGCAGACCCTTGATGCCAATCAGCGTGTACAGGACCGCATAAGCTAGGGTACTGGCAAAAAATCCGACAGTTCCATAATTGGCGACATGTGCAGATTTTTCAGCGTAATGTTCCTTTGAAAACATAATATAAATATAGCCGCTCTGCGTCCCAGAAGAAAAGGAAGCCGCTGTGCCTTCGAGGATAGCCTGTAAAATAAACAGACTATAATTGCAGCTTACATGAGCCAGCAAGAGGCAGGTTCTCGAAATGAGCAGCGCGATCTGGTATAGTACCAACGTGGATTTATAGCCAATGCGATCGGTCAGCTTTCCGAGAGGAATCTCTGTGAGGAGGACCATAGTAGCCATAATTGCTTGCAAAATGAAGAATTGGCTGAGAGAGATTCCTGCAGTGGTTCGTACCAGTAGAGAGACTGGGGAGAAAAACACCAGCCCATTGAGCAGAGAGGTAAGGTCAAGTGCATCTGTTTTCAGCTTTGCGTTCATTTTGATTCACCTCGTTATATTTGGATTTAATATAAGGAATAAACAGTGTTTTCATGAAGTGAGAAAAAACTTCTTCTTCATATGTACAGCACTTTTTGAAATCGATTTGGTGGGACAGCTGACATCCGCCACCGCAGAAGCCACCGATTTTACAATCCTTACACTCCGCATAAGAATTGCAGGTTACAGCGACGGGCCGATAATTTGTTAAATTTTCATAGGAAAAATCAAAAAGGCTGTACCTAGATCTACCAACTGTGCAAGTACAACGATATGTTTTCAGATTCATATCAACATAAAAAACATTACTGGATGACGAAGTGCTCCAACAATAACTATGTGTTTGTTTATGCTCCCGCAAATTCAACTTTAGGCCCATTTTGTCGGCAAAGTTATAGCAGGTCTTTAAAAATGCCGCGTGAACATTGTCCGGGAGAGGCTTGCTTTGAAGCTCAGCGAGAATCTCACTTTCCATCATGATGTCAGGGAAATTTGTTTCATACAAACGATCATCTACTCGACCAATAGTCCACGCAAAGTTTTTATCCTGCAAAAGCTGTAACTTCTTCAAGTCATCCAGTGTATTCCAGATTTCTTTATGATTGTGCCTATCGATATTGGTTCCTAAGTCCACATGGATGCCGTAATGCAGAAGTGTCTTAATACAGCACAGGAGTTTGAAAGTTTCATTTGTATTGTTCCGGCTCGGATCAAGATCGTATCGCGTCATATAATTTAACGCCATACTGTCGATTGTGGGATAAATACCGCTGATGAAGCGACGATTGATGATAAATTTCTTCAAATAATACGAAAGGAAACTTCCGTTTGTGGTGATATGAACAGTGGTTTTGTGCTCTTTGCAAAATTGGAGAATTTTATCAATTACTTTCTCATTCTCGATCAGCAAGGGTTCGCCACCAAATAAACCCAGTCGAACGGTCTTGTTCGGATTTGCTTCCATATACTGTGCAATGATACTTAAAATTTTATCCAGAGTTTCATCACTGATAAGTTTCTTTTCCAAGGTTTTATCGTTTTGCTGATAGCAGTAAGTACAGTGCATGTTGCATTTATACGTAATTGTTAAGATGAAAGTGACTTCTTCGCTTGACTTGTTTGAGTCGGTTTCATCGCTATCCAGCATTTTGTGGTATACTTCTTCGCTCACACCATGGTGGAGGAGATCTTTTGAGATGAGGAAACATCTATTGCTGTACGTATCAACAATAACACATTTTTCGGAATCAACATCTTCTAAATATTTATTTCCAAGGACCTGTGTCAGATCAAAATTCCCCTGTGCGTCTTTGGTTTCCACAAGCGTTCCGTTTTTCAATTCATAAAACATGGTTCCATTATACAGAAAAATCCCAAGAAGCAAACATTTGCTCCTTGGGAAACCGTCACTGATCAGTAGAGGCGGTGCCCGTTGTCATCATCGCAGCTAACGATAACAACCGCGTCGTTTGCCTTCATCTCTTCCAGCTCTTCATTGGAAAAAGTTACGGTATACATTTTCTGTTTCTCCTTTCTTTTTTCAGCTCTGGATGTTTGGTTCATCGCTGTGACTATATTGTAGCAGCACGACGCACTTCTGAACATATCGTACCAAGTTACTTTCAAATAACACAAAACGATAAGTTGGATTCCAATGAACTTATTCCTTTTTGATTTCCAGCTATCAACGACTGGAAAATTAGCTTGATATCCTTTATAATTATAAGAACTCTTTATTCAATCTGGGGTGGTTTCAATGAAAAATGTTTTTCTTGGAGAATATATCAAACAGCGGCGGCTGGATCTGGGCCTGACCCAGGAGCAGCTTTGCGATGGAATCTGTGAACCGATGACCCTTTCCCGACTGGAAAATGGCAAACAGACTCCCAGCCGCAATCGGATCAATGCCCTTTTGCAGCGGCTGGGCCTGCCGGATGACCGCTATTTTGCACTGTTGAGTAAAAATGAGCTGGAAATGGAAGCCCTTCAAAAGGAGATTGTTGCATGCAATGCTAATCATCGCGTGGAGGAAGGCTTTGAAACCTTAAAAAAATTTGAGCAGATTGCAGACCATGACGATCAAATCGCGCAGCAGTTTATCTTACGCTCTAAGGTGTTGTTGGGGCGTTTGGATCAACGATATACACCACAAGAACAGATTGACCTGTTGATGCAAGCAATTCGGCTGACGGTTCCCCGCTTTAATTTGGATGAGATTGAGAGGTTTTTTTATTCGACAGACGAAATCAAGATCATCAATCAAATTGGAATTGCATACTCCGATGATGGACAAAATAAAAAAGCAGCTGATATCTATTACCAGCTGCTGAAATATGTCCGAAAGCATTTTGAAGAAACAATCACTTCGGTTGGTATCTTACCGATGGTTTATTTTAATTATGCCCGTGTTCTGGATTTGTGCGGTCGCTACGAGGATAGCGCAGAATGTGCAGAAGAAGGCAGGAAGGCTTGCCTCAAATATGGGCACTATCAATATTTACCACATTGTCTTGAAATCCAAGCTGAATGCGCTCATTTCATGGGAGATGACAAAAAAAGCGCGGATCTCTATCGTAAATGCTATTATCTGTGCCAGGTCATCGAATACCAGGAAGGATTGGAAATTACCAAAAAGGAAGCAAAAGAATATCTGGGCATGGAATTTGAAACTTAAAGAGCTTCACCGCCCCCCGGAAACGCGTCATATAACTGCATACCCGATTCGTCCGGGTCTTCGGGCTGTTCTGTTTCGGTCACGCCAGTCTGAGGCGTGGGCAAGTCTTCAGGTTCAGCGGCAAAGCAGGGGACAGCCAGCAGACTGGTGGCCAGAACAATAGAAGTAATCAGAGTAAAAAGACGTTTCATAATTTATTTTCCTTTCGTTTTATGTTGTTTTGGTGTTGGCAAAAGGATACCACTACAAGGCAGTACAGACCATATCGTGTCGTGTTGCTTTTTTCTAACATAAAACGATGGGTTTTCCTGAGAATAAGATCAGATGCTTTCCAATCGGCTTGTGATGCAGCAAGTACTAAAATAAGAGGATGGCCACCCAAAACAATGCCGTCAAGTCATTTGTGTGTGAATTGCTTCCGAGTTTCTAAAATTGTCCTGCACGGTTTCTGCACGGAATCTGCACGGTTTCACCCTGTACAATGGTTGACAACAGGTGCAAAATTTACCAGTGGACGTGAAACATGAATTCGGATAAATTACTTATTATCGATAAAATTTTATGTTTTACGGCAGGCGGCATAATGGAGGAATTACCCCTGACTTGCGCTACGAATCAGTAGGCCGGGGGTTCGAGTCCCTTCCATCGCACCAAAAAATGCCGTGAAATCGAAAGATTTCATGGCTTTTTTGTTTTTCTGGCAGAGTCTGCACACTTTTGCACATCTCCTGCACACTTTACAAAAAAGCCATGAACTCTTTGCATCGCTTGCACAGCGTGTATTTCGCTGCACAAAAATTAAGCTTGTCGGGGCGAGGCCCCTCCATCTTGCTTACGCAAGACCGCTTTGTTGCTTAAAAGCCCCACTGGGGCTTTCATTGCTTCGCAAACGCAAATTTTTACGCGAAGAGTACCCGCGTCAGCTCGCGGCGCTCCTCTGCGTCCATCTGCCGGATGGCTTCAAGGATCATTTTACCCGTGATTTTTGTTGCCACCGGCGTTTTGTTTTCCGGGGGTTCCTGCGGCTTTGCACCTGCTACGTCCTGCGTGTAGAAGTCGGCTTCGATCTTCTCGGTCAACTCCAACCGGGGCTTGTCCTGCGTGTGAGCGTAGGTGTCCATCAGGACGGTGGCGGTTGCATGGCCAGTGTTGCCCTGCACCGATTTGAAGTCACCGCCAGATTGCAGCAGCTGGTAGGTGGCACTGGAGTGGCGCAGACCGTGGAACACGATCTTCTCAAACTCCGGGTGCTCTGCCCTCCACATACGGTACCACTTGGTCAGAACGTCCGGGGCAATGGGTAAGCCGTCTGGTAAGCGGAACAGCTGACCGCAGTTGCTGTATTTTTCCGGGGCATTCTGTTCGTCCTGCTTCATCTTTTCCAACCATGCCAGAAGCTCCTCTTTCAAGGGCTTGGTCATGTACAGGATGCGGTTGGACTTTTTGGTCTTGGTCCGCTTGAGGATCAGCGAGGACTTACTCCCCTCCCGTCTGTCCGGGAAGGTGTGGTAGATCTGGGTGGGGTCGATCTTGGACAAGGCGACCTTGTCGGCACGCTGCAGGGCCTTGTTCACCGTGATAGTTCCGCGCCCATCGGCGGCATCGAAGTTGAGGTCTCCCGGCTGTAAGCCGAGGATCTCGCCCTCACGGAGCGAGAGGATCATGCTCATGTGCACCGCCAGATGCAGGGCGGGGTTCTCGATGGTCTGCAGCGCCGCCAACATGGTGCGCTCATCCCAGATGGTGCGTTCTTCGGTGTTGATCTTGGGGGCTTCACGGGGAGTAGGCGACTTGTGGATCAGATCCCAGTCAACGGCATACGAAAAGGCAGTCTTCAGGAGCGTGTGGACTTCGTGAATGGACGTGCTGGATAACAGCCGTTTCTTCTGATTTTCCGTCAGCTCCTGCTTCTCGCCGTGAACGTACTGGCCGCAGGGGGTCTGGCTCAGGGTGGCGTAGAACTGCTCAATGTCATAGGTGCGGAGGTCTTGCACCTTCCGCTTTCCGATATACGGCACGATGAGGTTCTGCACCATCGCCACAGATTGGGTGTAGGTCTTGGGAGACCACTTGTGTTTGCTGGACTGAATGGGAATCCACTTGTACAGCATCTCCTCGACCGTCATGGTGTCGGGCACGAGGAAGGTGCCGTCCAGCAGTTCCTTCTCCACCGTGATCTTGCGCTCCTGCGCTTCGGCCTTGGTCTTGAAGGTTTCCCAGCCCTTGCAGGGCTTGCCAGCATGATCTTTGTAGTTGTATCGGACGGAATACGTGTTGCCACGTTTCATAATAGATGCCATAGATGTTCCCTCCCTCAGACCGCAGCAAACCAATCATCGAAGCTCTGCTTGCTTACCCGGATGCTGGTACCAAGGCGGATCACCTTGAAATCTTTCGTGGTGTTGCACAGATTGTACGCAGCACGGTTGGAGATCGCCAACAGTTGGGCAATCTCTTCCACCCGGTAAACGAGCGGGGCGTGTCGGACGGTTTTGCTGGTCTGGTCAGAAGGTTCTACGGCAGGGGTTTCGGACAATTTCATTGTAGGGGATTCGGGCGCGATTTTCAAGTCCTCACGGGTCAGTTTAGCGGAATTTTTGCGGACATTCGTCATAGGCATGTCTCCTTTGCACTTCTCCAGACCCGGCGCAGCTCCGGTTGAACTGCACCCTTGTGGGCCGGTAAATATGTAAGGGCCTGCCGCTCCTGACCCGAAGCAGCAGCCCAAAAAAGTGCGAGAACTTGAATTTACGCGCCCCACGCGCCCCAAACCACACAAAAGTACCTTCCTGTGTTGATTTTATAGGGCGCATGGCTGGGATGCACGCGCCCTCTTGGGGCGCATCTTGGTTTCTCTCCCGCCCCGAAGGGGCGGATGCGCGCTCGAAGAAAACAACGATAACAGGTAAAAACAAATGTTTTGGGGCGCGTAGGGCGGGAGATTTTCACTTTTCGTGTGTTTTATGCCGCAGCAAAGGCGGGGTGGACGCATACGCCCCGGAAGCCGCGATACTTTCCCTCGATGTGCTTGGAAAAGGTCAGGCCATACTTCCCTGCATTTTTCAGCAGGAACTGGCTGAACTTCTTTTGCGGAACGGGTGATTCCAGATTATCCTCGCACCACTTGGTGTAGGCGCGGTAGAGATAGGTGGAGCGTTCCTCGGTGTCGGGCTTGAAGCGGACATACGCCGTTGCCTGCATGAACTGGGTCAGGTTGTCGCTGTCCGCCATGGCTGCTTCGAGGTTCTGGATGGAGCGCTCGCTGATGGTAAACTGATAGCGGTTCGCCAGCAGACGGTGTAACCCCTCCAGCATCCACAGCAGGATGCCGGGACGCTCCTCGGACAACTCTTCGATGAGGAAGGGATTATCCACCCGGGCAGGGTCACGGTCTTTCACCGTGATGAGGATCTGTCTGCGCCAGAAGCCGTCGCTGTCATCATGAGCGGCCACAAGGTTGCCATTGCCGAAGCAGATGAAACGAACGTACAGCAGACCTTGGACAGCCTGCTTGTTCTTCCGCTCGATGCACAAACGATCCTCGGCGGTGACGATGGACTTGATGTTCCGCGTTTCAGGCAAAGCCACCATGTTCAAATCGTCATCGACCATGACCAGCTTGTACTCCAGATTTGCACTGGCAAAGCGGTTCGTTTCGATGCGGAGGATGGATTCGGAGTGAGAGGCTTCCCCGAACAGCTTCTTCAGCAGCAAGCCGATGCGGGACTTCCCCTCGCCGCCCTTGCCGGTCATGACCAGCATCTTCTGCGCCTTGGTAGACGGGATCAGGAGATAGCCAAGATATTCCTGCAAGGTCAGAATGTCCTCCGGGATCAGCAGACCGTCCAGAAATTCCAGCCACTTGGTCGGTGCGGGGGCATCGGGCTGGTATTCCACGGGGAGCCGGTTCAGGCAGAGTTCCTTTTCCGGCACAAATCCCCGTTCGTCCAGAAAGTAGGTTCCGTTCTGGAGATGGATGCGGTCAAGCTGGGGTTTCCATTCAGGGGTATAGGTTTCGATACGGAGTGCGTCCAGAACCTGCTTCTCCTTCTTGGCAAGGTTGTCGAGCACAAAGTCACGGAGGTCGCTGTGGACTTCGTAGAGCAGTGCGTCCTCGTCTACCTCGCCGTTCTGGTCGAACAGCTTCTGTTTCAGGCACATCATGGGGTGTTTCTCTAAAAAGTACTGGCAGTAAGCGGTTTCACGCACTTTGCCCTTACTGTCTACCCAAGGGCATTCGCATTCTTCCTCTTCTTCCAGTTCGTCCTCATCACGCCAATCGTCGTTCCTCTTTTTCCAGTCGCTCATGTAATCCCTCCCAATACTTCCGTAGCTCGTTTTCGGTCTGCGGGTCCGGGAGCACCGAACAGTCCAGATAATATTCAACGATGTCAAGGTTCTTTATCGCTTCAAGGAAGCAGGGGTGAAGTTCTTCTGTGGGTGACTGCGGTTCGTATCGGACCCGCCAACGCTGCAGACAGCGGTAATAGTCCAGCAGCAGCTGCCGGACGGTGGGCGGTCTGCGGGGAGCAAGCCGCACCTTGCCGTCGGCAAGTGCCATGCCGAAATCGTTCTTCAACTTTTCCACAGCCTTATAGGGAGAAAGTTGAAAAAGTCTGCCGACAAAATCGATCACATCTCCATCTGCCTGACAGGCGAAACAGTGGAAACGGCTGTCCACCTTCATGCTGGGGTGTTTATCCCCGTGGAAGGGGCAGCACATCATACCGTTCCGATTTACGGCTAAGCCGTACAGCTCCGCTGCCTGCCGGGTCGAGATGGCGTTCTTTACGTCCGAAAAGACAGAGGTGCTACCCTCCGTCCCAATGGGTGGGGTACAGGCGAAAGGACGAAGCCCGGTGAGGGGCGTGGGTGAGGTTGGGTTTATTCACACATCGATCCGTCAGAGTGTTGTTCATTTGACCTCCTGCTGCGGTACGGTGTGGCTGCGCTCTTCCTTGCGGAAGAAGGCTTCCACGTTCTGTTGTGCGGTGCGGAGTTCACGCAGTTCGATCTGCGCTTTCTTGTAGCGGGTGTAGAACCCGTTTTTCTCCGAGGAAAGGGTCTGGTATTCGGCATCCAGCTTTTTGAGGTCCGGCAGCGTCCTGAGCCCATTGGCCTTGAAATAGGCGCAAGCGGCCTCGTACACAGCAAACTCTGCACGGTGCTGCTCCTTGAACTTGGCGGGATTCCGCACAGTCTGGAGCTTCTGTGCAAGGGGCTTGTACTGCCGATAGACCACAAGATGCCCGCGCAGCTCCTTGAGGGAGACCATGCGGGCATCCAGGTCTTTGACCACCGCCAGTGCATCGTCGTGCTGGGTTTTCAGTTCGGCAATGCGCTGGTTCAGGGCATCTTCGCTGAGCAGCTTTTTCTCCTGCAGGAGACACAAGGTTTGCGACCAGCGTTTGAGGTTGAACTTTTTCGCCCAACGCTCATAGCCGATGCCCTTACCTGCGGCAACATTCGCCTGAATGTCAACCAGTTTCCTGATCTTATCCGGCTTCTTTTCGCTGCTGGGCTGGATGGTGACGGCAAGCTGGATGTTCTGGGAGAGGACGGTCAGCACCTGCTCCTTTTCCAGCTTCTTGCTCAGTTTCTTGGCGGTGATGAACTTTGTCCGGCCGGGCGGGCAGTAGCTCAACCGACCTCGGCTCTCCTTCACGGCGATGCCGTGTTCCTGCATGAGCAATGCAGAAAATTCCTCGAAGGTGGTGGTCTTGTTCAGCACAGCGTAGATCTGCTTTCGCAGCTTGTCCAGTTCGGTCTGATAGACGGTCTGGGTGGGCTGCTGCCCTTCGGCGGCAAGTTTGGCGTTGGCATGGTCGAGGCGGCGTTGTCCGCGCCGCTGCGCCCAATACTCGCGCTCCGAAACATGGTCGCCTTGAGCTTCCAGCAAATTGATCTGGTTCAGATCGGCTTGCTCGCACATTTCCATGACAGCGACACGGAGGTGCCGGAGCATGGCTGAAGTGCAGCGGTGCTTCTTGCCCGCTTCCCAGTCGCACGGCTTGTCCATGAAGGGCTGCCGTTCCACGGTGCGGACGCGCAAGCTGCCGATGACGATGTGGACGTGGATGTTCCCGGCACTGTTGTGCCCATCCGGGTGGGTGCAGACGATGGCGGGATGACCGGGGAAGTTGTCCTTGCAGAACTGCAAGCCAAGGGCTTGCGCCCGCTCCATGGTCAGGTCGTTCTCTACTGCGTCCTTCGGGTCGAAGCTGATGATATAATGGTGGGTCTTCACGTCCTCCCGCCCGCCGTTCTTGCCGTACTTGCGATTGGCAATCAGGCAGGCCATAGCGAACGAGGATTCGCCGCACTCAAGGGTGTCGAGCAGGTACGAATCCCGCAGCTTGGGTCTGCCCTTCTCGTCCAGAATGGGCAGACCGGTGTACTCGTTGTGCTGAAAGGTGAGATAGCTTTCGGCGGCGGCGTAGTTAGAGTTCTTCGAGCTTAAATGCTTGATGGTTGCCATACAGTTCACCAACCGTTTCTTCGGCTTTCAGCCGAAAGTTCGTGAGTGCGGACAGTTCCTCCAGAATTTGCGCCCGGAGCTGCTCGGTGTCTTTGCCGCCGGAGTTGAAGTGCCGTGCAAGCTGGTTGAGGTTGCTGCCCACCTTGCTGCACTGGGCAGACAAGGCGGCAAGCGCCGCCAGTGCATCCTCGCCGCCCTGCGCCACCACAACGGTGTGCTTGACGTTTACGCCGTACAGGACACGGCGGACGAGTTCGGACTGGGTGAGGTGGAGTTCTTTGCAGGCGTATGCAATCCGCAGTTTTTCTTCTGCGGTCACCCTGACTTTGATGATGTGTGTCTTTCGTTTTCGCGGCGTGTCATTGCGGTTCTTCTTTGCGTGTACGTTCGGACTTTTCATTTCAGCCATATTCGACCTCCTGTGAAAATGATAAATGCCCGCTCCGGGATGGAGAGGGCTATGTAATGCGACACGCCGCTTTCGCACCAACGGTGCGAAGCTAGAGCAGGGTTTGGGGAAGGCACTCCCCAACAAGTGGCAGACCATGTGACAGAACATTTTCAAGCATTGAAAATTTGTGGCCACAGGTCGATACTTGCTTTCGCCCTTTCCGTGCAACACTGAAAATTTCAGAATTCGAACCGCAATGCACGTTGAAAATTTTGCAGAGCAAAACGTGTGAAAAGGCAAAGCCCCTGCTCATGGTCACCGTTCACACCGAACGCAGTTCCTGCCCCTGTTTTGCAGCGGCGTTGTCCGGCTCGCCCACAGAAAGCGTGAGGTCATGGCGCAGTATCTCGTTCAGACGGCTTATGTAAGATTCAAGGTACAGTATGAAGAAAGCCGGGCGCAGTGCGGACACTACAACCTGCTTCTTTCAAGCACAAGAATAACACTTTGTGGTTGTGCAGTCAACAACCAAAAACAAATTTTGGAAGATTGAACAACTACATAAGATTTTATTTGTGAAAAAGAAAAATACCGCCCACGCAGCGCAGCGATGATTTTGTCGGGTGAAACGGCGGCAAAATAGATCGGGTGTGTTGCGGGGCGGTAAAAATCTTCATGGGGAATAAATCCTCGCCGCTCTGTACTTTTCTACAAAATTGGTGGGATTTGCGATAAAGGGTATCATGAATTGCGGAGCGCGTCAAGATGGTTTTGCAAAATTTATTGTGGTAAAGCGGTGATAGTAGGACTTATATTTAACACACAGCAAGAAACAATTTCCGTTTCGCACATTGTAATGTTCGCAGAAAAAACTTATAATGCTTTTGAACCTGTAGGACACACAAAACGCAGAAAAGAGAGGGAATCATGAGAAAACTGTTCCTTTTGGAAGATGATCTGAGCCTGATCAGTGGGCTGACTTTTGCATTCAAGAAACAGGGCTTTGCACTGGATACAGCCCGGACGCTGGCAGAAGCCGAGGTGCTGTGGTCAGACAGAAAATATGACCTGCTGGTGCTGGATGTTTCCCTGCCGGATGGCTCTGGCTTCGATTTCTGCCAGAAGGTGCGGCGCACATCCAACGTGCCGATTCTGTTCCTGACTGCTTCGGATGAGGAAATGAATATCATCATGGGACTGGAACTGGGTGGGGATGATTACCTGACCAAGCCGTTCAAGCTGGGTGTCCTGTTGTCGCGGGTCAATGCACTGCTTCGCCGTGCAAATGCGTCCAGCGCAGGAGAACCCGTACTGGAATCGGGCAGCATCACCGTCCGGCTGTTGCAGGGGCAGGCATACAAAAACGGAGTATTGCTGGAACTGACCGGCGCAGAGTACAAGCTGCTCTGCTTCTTTATGCAGCATCCGAATGCCGTGCTATCCAAGGAACAAATTCTGGATGCACTGTGGGACTGCGATGGGGATTACATTGACAGCAGTGCCTTAACAGTGTACATCCGGCGGCTGCGGATGAAGATTGAGGACGACCCCGGCAAACCGCAGATGCTGCTGACTGTCCGCGGCATGGGCTATAAATGGAATGGGTAAAGGTGCCGTATGAAAGTATTCGCAAACCGGGAAATCCGGATTTTGTTCCGGACAGTGCTGGCGGTCTGGGCGGTGGCATTGGCTCTCACGCAGGGCATCGTATGGCATACAACGCATGTATTTTCTTTCGGGTTACTGTTGGTTTTTCTGCTGCTGGGCGGCTGTCTCTGGGGCGTGCTTTTTCGCTATTTCCAAAGGCAGAGCGCGCTTCTGGAACAGGCAGTCCAGCAAATCCAAAGCTGTCTGGATGGTAACCCGGATGCACGACTGGACTGCGACCGGGAGGGAGAACTTTACCGTCTGTTTCACTCCGTTAATGCATTGGCGGCAGTTCTGAGCGCACACGCAGACAACGAGCAGCGGGAGAAGCGTTTTTTGAAAAATACCATTGCAGATATTTCGCACCAGCTCAAAACACCGCTGGCGGCGTTGAATATCTACAACGGTCTGCTTCAGGACGAAGTTGTTTCGCCGTCGGAGGTCAAAGAGTTTGCAGACCTGTCCGAACAGGAGTTGGACCGCATCGAAACGCTGGTGCAGAATCTGCTCAAAATCACCCGGCTGGATGCCGGTTCGGTCGTCTTGGAGAAGAAAAACGAAAATGTTGCTGAAATGGTGCAGGACATCGCGCGGCAGTATAACTATCGTGCAGAGCAGGAACAGAAAAAGCTCGTTCTGTCTGGCTCAGAGGCGGTTACACTTTGGTGCGACCGTGACTGGATGCAGGAAGCTGTGGACAATCTTGTAAAGAATGCCCTTGACCACACAAAGAGCGGAGATACGATTCAGGTAGAGTGGAATGCACTGCCGTCCATGCACACATGAGGCTGACCGTGCTTGTCATAGAGAATGCCTGTACAGAGCTTGTTGATATAACCTCTGTAATGTCGCAAAACCTGTTCAACTGCATCGGTGTCCCCGGCGCAGGCAGAACGAATCACCGAGAGCGGCAAAAAATCTCTGCTCGTGTGTTCATAGGAGTTCATTTACGCCTAACCTCCCTCCGGCAAGTGCGCCTTTAGCTTTTTTCGCAGCTCGTTCAGCGTTTTTGCCCGGTGCCGTTGAACAGCACTCCGGGACATTCCCATGAGGTCGCCAATCTCGCCATCGCCCAGTTCCAGAACACAAAACAGAATCAGAATGCTTTGCTCTTGCTTTGGCAGAGCGGCAAACGCATTGGCAACAAGTTCATTGTCGATGTGCAGATCACAGCCGTAGGATGAAAATACAAATTCTTCACTTGGATAATGGTCTACACTCGTGAGCTGCCCCAGTTCTTCCAACGAAAGAACGCTGAATGACTTTTCACGGTCAAGCAGACGTTTCTTATTTCGGTGATAGTTCCGGGCCTCATTTCGCAGCACCGCTTTGCAGAACGCATCGAATCGGTACTGTTCGCCATCGTTGCGAGGGATAGCTTCCATCTTCTCACCCCCTTTCCGTGGGGATGTCGGGTGGATTTTTCCCTTTCCGCTAATATGACACCCGAAACACCCGATTCTACCCGCTTTTTTGAAAATTTCCAAAAATATTTTTTGAAACAGGTAGATTTTCAGATGGCAATAGAAAAGCCCAGCAGACCGAAAACGGCCAACCGGGCATAATGGCAGCACGAAACGCGCAGCAGCTACATCGTATAGTACATAGTAAAAGCCCTGCTGACCCTGTGCGGGAGCAAGGCTTTTTTTGACAGTTCAAAGCTAGGCGTTCGATAGAATATCAGGCGCATAGCGGCATCCTCCTAGTGGCCGCCATACGGACGATGAAACGCTTTGATAAGCAAAAAGAACCGGCGGCCTTGATTTTCTCAAAAGCCGCTGGTTCAAAATGAGCGCATAAAATTACCTGCTCAAACCAACGGCTTTTTTATTTCCCCTTAGTCGGGGCAGGTTCTCATCATATACTGAAAAAAAGAACCGATAATCACAAGTGAATTCACCTTGTGCATTACCGGCTCTGCGTCTGTGCGTCTGGCTCTTGGATGATAGATAAATTTAGTTTTCTTACCGCAATCAGGGTTTCATGTTTGCATTTAGGACAATATAACGGAAAATTATCCAGTATTGTATCATTGCGAATTTTCAACCGCGTTTTGCTTCCACAAAAGGGACATAAAATCCATTCTATCTTCATCTTATCTTCCTCTGTGCTTAGTTTTCTTCTTTTACTACCGTATAGCAAGCTGACGTTTTTTCTTCGCCTCTTTACATTTCCGAATTGGACATAACCTGTTTTTCAGCCATAGACAATTCCCGATGAAGGTGTAACGCCATAAATACAGTGATTACTACGGAAATCACATCTGCGATGGGTTGAGCATATAGGATTCCGTTCATTCCCCATACCATAGGCAGCAGCAAAATGACAGGAACAAAGCAGACACCTTGTCTACATGCTCCCAAAAAGAAACCTGCCGCACCTTTACCCAAGGCAAGGAACAAAGAGGAGTAAACCGTGTAGAAACCAAAAAGAATGAATGTGATCCCATTTGCAAACAGTGATTTTTGACCCACTAAAATCATTTGAGTATCTCCCTTAGTAAATTGAGAGATAATCTGCATAGAAAAAACAGCCATCACCAAACCTACGACTAAGCAGAAACTTGTAGACCAAATGATTGAGGTTTTGATTGCTTCGCGCAAGCGATCAAACTTCTTTGCCCCATAGCTGAATCCAGCAATAGGCTGGAACCCTTTCAGAAATCCAAAAACAACAAGAGTTCCCATAGAAGTAATTCGCGTAACCGCCCCCATACCTGCAATGACCGAATCGCCATAATTGCTGGACGCGCGGTTAATTAGCGCAATCGAAAGACTTGTCAGCAGTTGGAACACCAAAGTGGGAACTCCAATTTTTAAAATTTCCGCCATCATTTGCCTCGTAGGAGAAAACTCTTTTATGCTGAACGTAAATACGCTTTTTTTGCGAAGAACATAGGTGAGATAAACAAGCGTGGATACCATTTGCGAAATTGCTGTGGCGATTGCTGCACCTTCTACTCCCATGTCCAAAATATAAATGAAAAGAGGGTCTAATCCGATGTTCAATACGGCTCCCAATAGCAAGGCACACATGGTCGTTTTTGCTGCACCCTCGCTACTTACAATATTGTTCATTGTTACATTAAACACATTGAAAATACAGGACAGCACATAAATTCTTGCGTATGTCGAGGCATACGGCATAATTGTTTCCGTCGCTCCCACCATCACCAAAATTGGTTTAAGGAAAATCGTAGAAAGTAGAATGATAATAGCACCAATCAGAATACTGCTATACAGTGCGGTGCTTGCCACTTTATCGGCGGTATCTTTATCTCCGCGTCCTAATAGTCTTGACAGATAGGATGCGGCTCCGTTACCGAACATAAGACCTAAACCAACCACAACTTGTCCCAACGGAAATACGATAGAAATAGCACCCATTTGACTTTTTCCCAAACCAGCCACAAAATAGGCATCCACCAGATTATAGAGTGCATTGATCAACATCCCAATCATAATCGGTATGCCGAGAGCCATCAGAGCTTTGGGGATAGGCGCACTGCCCAAAAGCTCAAGTTTGTTGTTGCGTTCATTCATTGTTAAAACTCCTTTCGTCTCTTCAGGTATAATTTACAGTAGTGTAGGCCATAGTGCCGCACAGTATAAATAATAGTACTATAATTTATAGTATATGTCAAGAGGTGAGGCAATTTATCTTGACAAAAAGTATAAAATACAATACTATATTTTATAGTGAATTTGACGGTGTTCTTTTATTCAGAAAACATAGCGAAAGGACGTGATTCCACATGGCAACCATAGATTTAATTGTATTGGGAATATTGAAAAAGGAGCCAATGAGTGCCTACGATATTCAAAAGTTGGTAGAATATAGAAACATATCCAAATGGGTAAAAATCAGCACTCCATCCATTTATAAAAAAGCCATTCAGTTAGAAGAAAAGGGGCTAATCCGAGGCGAAATCGTAAAAGAAGGGAAGATGCCAGAAAAAGTGATTTATTCCCTGACGGATGCCGGAGAAGCAGAATTTGAACGGCTCATGTTTGAGATTTCTGAAAAACCTATTAACATTTTTCTAGACTTCAACGCAGTTATTGTGAATTTGGATTCCTTGCCACCTGAAAAACAAAAATCGTGTATAGCAGAAATTGAGGAAAATATTAGTACCTTAAAATCCTATCTGGAATATAATATACAGAAAAAAGAAAATGAACCCAGTATTCCCGCAACAGGTATGGCTGTTTTGCGTCAGCAGTATGTACTGGTGGAAGCAATCCAAGCATGGATTGCTTTATTAAAAGAGAATCAAATAAATCCTTTAGAATAAAGACGAAAAAAAAATAGAGCAGTTTACCTAGAATTTAAGCTTTACTGTTACTCAAACAAGTGGCATTTTAACTCTCTACATATCGTTGGAATGAACTTCTGGATGCTGTATGTTATTTTGATCTTGGCAGGAAAGGAAGCGTTCGTGTTTATATTCTTGTGTTCGCTTTGACAACTACTGCAAAGGATTATGTATAATCAAGTGAATGATAGTAGTATCAAAATATGAATTATAAAATGTAGACAGAACGGATATAGCAACATTTCGCCAATCGCTCATGAACTATAAAATGTATATGGGTGATGCAGAATGGCGAAAATTGAGGACTGTCCCGGCTTTGAAACGTTCGGAGCGGATGTCAAGGCAGCTCGAAAGGCAAAACAACTTTCCCGCAGTGCGCTGGCTGACATGATACATTGTGACAGCCGGTATCTTGCGAACATCGAAAACGAAGGCACGCTGCCCAGCCTGCCGGTGGTGATTCAGCTGATAAAAATATGTGGTCTGCCCGTGGAGCGGTACTTCAACCCGGAACTCATGCGGGAAGAAAGTGCGGAACGTCAGCGAGTCAGCCACAAGCTGCAGCTTTGCCCGGAAGAATACTTACCCATCGTAGAAGGTGCCATTGACGGTGCCTTACGAATCCATGAACAGGAAAAAGAGCCCGTGTGTGTCTGATTGTCATGCACGGTCATTGAGAGGATGCAAAAGCGTCCTCTTATTTTTTTGCATTTTGCGGGCAAAACGGGGGTGTTGTGGTGTCATAGTAGTGGGGAAAGGTAACGTAGCAAGCATAGGGAGTGTAGCCACTCCCGGCAAAAATGCTTGCTGGGGAGTACCCCAGACCCCCAAGAAACGAGGTGAAACTATGACGAACCGAACCCGAAAAATTGTCCTGCGGGTTCCCGTGACGCCGGAGGAACAGGAACTTATTCGGCAGAAGATGGCTCTGCTACACACACGGAATTTTTCTGCCTACGCCCGGAAGATGCTGATAGATGGTTATGTTGTCCACATCGACACCACCGACATCCGGGCGCAGACCGCCGAATTGCAGAAGATTGGTGTCAACGTCAATCAGATCGCACGGCGGCTGAACAGCATGGGGCCGCTGTACACACAAGATGTTGCGGACATCAAAGGAGCGCTGGCACAGATATGGCAGTTACAAAGATACATCCTATCAAGTCAACGCTGAAAAAGGCACTGGACTACATCGAGAATCCAGCCAAGACGGATGAAAAAATGCTGGTGTCCTCCTTTGCCTGCTCCTATGAAACCGCCGACATCGAATTTGAACTGCTGCTATCACAAGCCATGCAGAAAGGCAACAATCTGGCCCACCACCTGATACAGTCTTTTGCGCCGGGCGAAACCACGCCGGAGCAGGCCCACGAGATTGGCCGGCAGCTTGCAGATGAAGTCCTGCAAGGCAAATACCCGTATGTGCTGACCACGCATATTGACAAGGGGCACATCCATAACCACGTCATCTTTTGTGCCGTGGACATGGTGAACCAACGAAAGTATGTTTCCAACCGACAGAGTTATGCCTACATCCGGCGCACAAGCGACCGGCTGTGCAAGGAACATGGTCTGTCTGTGGTGATGCCCGGTCAAGACCGGGGCAAAAGCTATGCCGAGTGGGATGCACACCGCAAGGGCACGAGCTGGAAGGCGAAGCTGAAAATCGCCATAGATGCAGCCATCCCGCAGGCCAAGGATTTTGACGATTTTCTGCGGCTCCTGCAGGAGCAGGGCTACGAGGTCAAGCGTGGCAAGTATGTTTCGTTCCGCGCGCCCGGACAGGAACGGTTCACCCGCTGCAAAACGCTGGGTGAAACCTACGCCGAGGAAGCTATCACCGAGCGCATCAAAGGGCGGTTTGCGGAGCGGAAGCCCAAAGAAAACCGCAAAATTTCGCTGCGGATTGATTTGGAGAACAGCATCAAGGCCCAGCAGTCCGCAAGGTATGAGAAGTGGGCAAAACTCCACAATCTGAAACAGGCTGCCCGGACGCTGAACTTCCTGACGGAGCATAAAATTGATAGTTACCCGGATTTGGAAAGCCGGGTGGCCAAGATCACCGCCGCCAACACCGAGGCTGCCGCTGCGCTGAAAGCAGCCGAACGCCGGCTTGCAGAAATGGCCGTACTGATAAAGGATGTCACCACCTGTAAGGAACTGCGCCCACTGGTGCAGGAATATCAGCGGGCCGCTGATAAAAAGCAGTTCCGGCGCAAGCACGAAGGTGCTCTGATTCTCTACGAAGCGGCGGCCAAGGCACTGAAAAATCAGGGCCTCCAAAAGCTGCCCGATCTCTACGCCCTGAAAGCCGAGTATAAGCAGCTGGCCAAGCAGAAAGACCAGTTGCAGCGGCAGTACGTCGAAGCCAAACGCCAGATGCAGGAGTATGGTATCATCAAGCAGAATGTGGATGGCATCCTGCGGACAACACCGGGAAAGGAGCAGATGCAGGAACGGTAAATTTGCACAAAATATTGGTTGGATTTTTGAACTACAAACGCTTAGACTGGGTGGCGTTTCCACCCGAAATCATGTAAAATAGAACCAGACAACGAAAGCGAGGAACCCTCTATGGCAGAAGTGAAAGACAATAGCTCTATCCAGCTTTTTGAAGATCAGAAAATCCGTACTGCATGGGATGCAGAAAAGGAAGAATGGTATTTTTCAATTATTGATGTTATTTCTGTTTTAACTGGAACAGCAAATCCACGGCGATATTGGAGCGACCTTAAGCGTAAGCTGAAAGCTGAGGGGGCAAATGAGTTGTACGAAAAAATCGTACAACTGAAAATGTTGTCCTCTGATGGAAAACGGTACAAGACAGATGTCGCCAACACCGAACAGCTTTTGCGTATCATCCAGTCCATCCCGTCCCCGAAAGCTGAACCGTTCAAAGCATGGCTGGCAATGGTGGGTAAGGAACGCATTGAGGAAACCATTGACCCGGAGCAGGCCATTGACCGTGCGCTTGATACCTATTTGAAAAAAGGCTACTCCGAAGAATGGATTCACCAGCGGCTTTTGGCAATCCGTATCCGAAACGAACTGACGGATGAATGGAAGAAGCGCGGAGTACAAAAGGGCAAGGAGTACGCCATCCTGACCGATGAAATCTCCCGCGCATGGTCCGGCATGACCACGGGGCAGTACAAGCGGCTGAAAGGTCTGACAAAAGAAAATCTCCGGGACAACATGACCGATTTGGAACTTGTGCTGACCATGCTGGCGGAAGCATCTACCACGGATATTTCCAAGACTGCAAAGCCGCAGACCTTTGAAGAAAACAAGCAGGTTGCTAAACGCGGCGGCAAAGTGGCCGGCATTGCGCGGCAGGCTCTTGAAGCGGAAACCGGCAAGCCCGTTATCACAGAAAAGAATGCGTTTGACTTCCAGCAGCTTGTGACCGACATTGTAGAAGATGCCGCCGAACTGCCAGAAAATCCCACCGAGAAAAAAGATAAAGACTGATACATGAAAATAGCCGGACACAGCAGCCACAAGGCCACCGTGTCCGGCTATTTCTGTGTTGACAATGGCACATTACTTTCACTGAAAATAATGTGCCATTGTTAAGCTGGCGGTATTATTCACCTGTAAAATCAAACCTCTGTCCGTCAAAGTCAGCATCGGTCATGTGCTCCAACTTTGCAATGGTGCCGTTTGCCAGCCGCCGCATTTCCGTGTCCATGTCCGGCAGGGCGGTCAGCATCCGCGCCATCGTTCGGCGGCGGTCAGAGGTGTGGTACATACAGATCAAATTTTCTTCTTCCACGCTGAAATTCATGGTCAGACCTCCATTTCATGTTGTTTGCTGCGGGCCGCTGCCTTTTTCGGGCTGGCGGCCTGTTTTGTTTCGGAAAGCTGCTTGCGGACGGAAGCACGGGGCTTGCGGATGCCCCTGTCCCGGTTCTCCTTTTTGTCAACCAGCGCATAGATGCCGAAACGGTCTTTCACGCTGGAAAGGTGCATGGATTTGTACGGCAGCATGGCAAGCAGCTGGTCCGTGTCCCGGCTGGATGCCAGTTTGGTAAAATAGGGCGATACCTCCACCATAAAATGATTCTTGTCCGGGCTGTTGGGAGCAGCCAGCCGTTTCATGTCTGCCGCAATGCGCTGGGCCTCGGCCTCAATCAGCCCGGTGTGCAGTTCCGCAAGATGTTCTTTGAAATCACCGGGCCGTGCCGGTTCCCGGCTGCGCTGCTCCTGCCGGATGGCCGCTTGCAGAAGTTCCGGGTCACGGGGCTGCATTTCATACCGCACGAACTCCCCGAAATATTTGTCCGGGCGGCTGTCGAAATGCTTTTTCGGGCCAATCTCCCGCATCCCGCTTTCGTAGATCAGACGATTGGCACCCACGGGCAGGGCGACTTCCCGGATGTGCTGGAAGTGCTGCTGATAGTCCAGTTCATACAGATTGCCTTGCACGGTTCCGTTGGCCGCGCCGGTCAGCTCCACCGCATAGGCAAGAATCCTGTCATGGGTCTGTTCGCCGCAGAATTTCCATGTGTTGTAGGCTTGCGTGTCTTTGAGCAGCACGTCCCGTTCCCGGAAGCAGAATGTTCCAGAAGGCCGGGACAGCCACAACAGCAGCTTATCTTCCGGCTGGTCGCTGCGGGCGGCCTCCCGCAGCATCTTGATGTCATAGGCAAAATCGCTCTGATAGTATGCGGTGTTCTGGTGCATAATGGCTTCCAGCGCAGCGATCACATCCATATTTTCAAATTTTTGCACGGCTTATACCTCCAATTCCTTTGTCTTTTCCCGTGGCGGTGTTTGCTTGCTCTGCTCCTTTTTTGCGGCATCCAGCTGTGCCCGGATGGATGGCTTTTTCGGCTTGGCCGTGTGGGACTTCTTGGCTTTTGGTGCCTTTTCTTCGGCCTTGACTGCGGCGGCAAGGTCCGTCAGAGAGATTTGTTCTCCGGCTTTTGCTTTGGCCTCCAATTCGCCCAGAGAGGGCGTATTGTTCAGCACGCCATCAATCATATTTTCGTTTTGTTCGGTGGAAAGTTCTGCGGTACGCAGCGGATTTTCCCGCAAGAACTCCGGCACCTGCTGGAAGCCCACACTGTCGCAGTAGTGGGCGGTGTCCTGCCCATTCTGGTGCAGTACCACCACATCCGAAACAGACAGTGAGTGTCCCTTGAAATCTGCCGGATGGTCCACGTTGAACGTGCGGTAGAGGTCCTCCAACGTGGTGCCAGCAGCCAGCGGCGCGGCGTAAACCTCCGTATAGTTGGCCTTGTCCACGGACAAACCAGCGGCCTGCAGGCGGTCGTAGGGCTCAAAACGGTAATCGCGGGTGGAATCTTCATTGCGCAGCTGGTAGATGGAAAAGCTGTCCTGCTGCGGTGCTTCAAAGCCTGCCGCTGCGTATTCCTCTACGGTCATTCCAGCATCGGCAGCTTCCTGCGCGATCTCGGCCTGTACCTGTGCCTTATAGTCCTGCAAGGTCTGGTCAAAGTCGGCCAGCTTGGGCGGTTCCGGCAAGTCATACTGGCCTTGGTTGAGCAGCGGGCGGCAGTCCTGCACATAGGCCACAACAGCGTTGTAATAGGCCGCCTGTTCCGGCGAAATGTTCTGCCCCTCCTGCAAAGCGGTGGCGGCGGTCTGCTCCATAGCGGAAAGATTGCAATGTTGTTTGAGGTACGGGATAAACTCGGTCAGCACCATTTCCCGCTCTGCCTTGTCTTGTTCCCACGCTTCCGGGCCTTTGTTGTGCAGAACAAAATTTTTCCAGTTCTCGTCCTTGGCGTAGTATTCGTGGTAGTTCTGGATATGCTGAACCAAAGAACCCTCTCCGTCACCAAAATCTTGCCGTCCCTCGTAGTTGTCGGGCTGGCCGTTCAGGGTAAAATCAATACGGAATGCGGTCTTGTCGTACCAGCCGCCCGTGTAGCCGTCCTTTTCCCGGTCCGTGTGCTGGGCGGTGTCCAGTTTTTCAAAAACTCGGTTTGCCACGGACAGCGGCATGATTTCGCCGTCCTGCAGCTTGTCGCTTTCACTCCACAGAACCGTGACCGTAGGCTCTGCGGCGGGGTCTGGAATTTTAATGGGCGTGGGAATTTCGTTTGCCTTTTCCGCCGCCTCTTGGAACGCCGCCAGCTTGTCGCCCAACAGGACTTCCGACACTGCGGCTGTCTGCCCCAGCAGATTAAGTGCTTCCTGCCCGGCATCTGGCAGGGTCAGACCGGGCGCGTCCAACTGCCCGCCGTCCAGAGCTTTATTGTCCGGGCCGTACAGGGTGTAGTCATAGCCGGAATCGCAGGTCTGGATGAACAGGATACTGCCGTTATCCAATGCAAATGCGGCCTCCTGTGCAGCGGAAAGGTCTGCTTCCCGCTGCTGGCGCAGCTCTGCCAGATGTTCGTCCAGCGCAGAGATCAGTTCATGGGCTGCGCTGCGGATAACTTCCAGAGAGGCTTTCAGTTCCGCCAGTTCCCGGCCCGAACTCCACCCAGCCACATAGCCAAACGAATACTCAGACGTGTCCAGCCCATAGTGCTGGCAGACAGTATAGGCCACGCTTTCGGCCTGCACCTCGCGGGTGCGGCTGTCCGGGCGGTTGGTCTGTTCCGGGTCGTTGGGGTCGATGGCGTGGAGCTTGGCATGGGCAATCTCGTGGATGGCCGTCTTGATGGTCTGTAACTGGCTCATGCCCTCTTGGATGGCAATGCGGTTGTCGAGAAGATGAAAGTAACCATGCGCCCCGCCCTCGATGTCCTCAAACCCGATGGGTACCGGGGATGCCTGCTCCAATGCCTTGAAAAAATCTTGGTAGTCCTGCACGCTGCCGGACAGTTCATTCACCGCGATAGAGGGCAGAGGTGCGCCCTCGGTCTGGCTGACATCGAACACGGACACCACCTTGAACGCCGGAATCTGTACCGTTTTTTCCTCGGTCAGCGGCTTGCCGTCCTTGTCCAGAATCGGCTTGCCCTGTTCGTCCAGCTTTTCCATCTTCTGCTTGACCTTGTACGGCGCAGGAGCCAGAATCTTGATGCCTTTTTCGCCTTTCTTTACGGTGCGGTGGAACGTGTCTTTCCACTTGTTGAAGCCCGCCACCAGCTGCCCGCCCTGCATGGCGATCAGCAAGGTGTTGTTGAAGCTGTAATTGTGGAATTTCGCCATCGTGGTGAGGTAGGCCTTGTAGCGGTCACTGTCGAATAATTCTTGAATGCCTGTTTCCAGCCGGTCCGTGATTTCTTTCATGCGTTCCGCGCTGTCCTTGCCGTTTAGGATAATGGGAATAACTTTCTGCGGTTCCGTTTCAGGCTGAACAGGTGGCGGGATGTTGGCCGAATCTCGCAAAACTTCCGGCGCAGGAAAGGACAGTACCCGGTATTCCTCCGGCACAGGCTGGCCCTCGTGGACTTTCTGCCACTCGTCCCCGCTTTTGACAAGGTAGCCGTACTGGGTGAACGCACCCTGTTCCTGCTGAGCCACATACCGGCCAAACTGTGCCGTGTCGATGCCGCCTTTCCATTCTTCCGGCATATCCACCATGCCGGAGCGATTCAGGTAGTAATCTCCTAGCTGGGCAGGCCCGTGCACATCCGGCAGATGCACATAGTAGTCCACGTTTTCGGGAAAGTCGGTGATTCTCCCGATGCTGAAAAGCTCACTCTGCGGGGCTTGCAAAGCGGCGTTCAGCTCTGCGCGTTCCCCGGCAGAAAGCGCTTCCAGCCGTGCGGCAAGAAAGTTCAGCTCGTCCACATTGGATGCCAGCACCATGTTGTAGGGGATGGCAAAACGCTTTTCTTCCTCGGCAAAATAGCCGGAAATGAAAAGGCCCTGCGGATTATCGGACGAAATGCCGATTTGCCGCAGGGCCGCTTGTACCTGTTCGGTTGTAGTGGGCAGGTCCAGCCAGACGCCATCCCTGCCTTGCTGCTGCCGATTTTGCAGCTGGATGGAAAATAATTCGCTCATTTGGTCACACTCCTTTTTTGCTATCCTACGGATAGAGAGAGCCGGTTATGGCAAAATGAATGCTTCACTTTACCATAACCGGCCCTCGTATTTTTGCCTTACTCTTTGCGCTCTACCCGGTAATTGACGTACTTGCCTCCCGTATCTGCCAGAAGCACCGTTGCATCATAGGTTTTGCCTGTCTTTTCGGAATAGAGGCCCTTGACCTTTGCCTTACCGTTTTTGAGCAGAGCAGCGGCGATCTTCGGTGTGAACGCCTTTTTGCGCTGCTCAAAGAAGCGGTCATTCTTCCACATCACGAACTGACAGCCACGGTTCCCGCAGTAAAAATTCTTTTTACCCTCATAGACGTTTTCACCGCACCGGGGACACTTGCCGATGATGACCCGTTCCGACTGAAATAAGTTCTGCTTGTCCGCGCTGATGCAGGAATAAGTCTTGACCAACTGGCACACCTGTGCCTCGATTTCGGCCATGAACTCGTCCGGGTCTGCCTTGCCTTTGGCAATCTCGGTCAGGCGGTTTTCCCATTCAGCAGTCAGAGCGGGAGAGGTCAGGCTTTCCGGCAGAACCACCGCCAGATTGATGCCGTCCTTGGTGGGGACAAGCTGTTTGCCTTTGCGCTGCACAAAGCCCATTTGCACCAGCTTTTCCAGAATCGCGGCACGGGTGGCGGGCGTACCCAGCCCCTTGCGTTCCGCTTGGCCCAGGCCACCCTCTCTTGCTCCTGCAGAGCAATTCACCTTGTCCTCCGGCATATCCTCGGCCCCGGCCCGCTCCATTGCTGACAGGAGCGTATCTTCGGTGTAGGCTTTCGGCGGGGACGTGAAGTGTTCCGAAACGTCCGCTGTCACGAAAAAACTCTGCCCCTCGGCCAGTTTCGGCAGGGCGTTCAAAACTTCTTCCTCGGTGTCGGCTTTCAGGGTGGAACGGAACCGCTGGTCGATTCCTTTCCAACCGGGGACAAGTACAGTCTTTCCTTTGGCGGCGAACTCGTTCCCTGCACAGGAGAACACAGCCGTCACAGTTTCGTACTCATGGGGCGCGGCTATCGTGCAGAGCAGTTTGGAGCAGACAAGGTTCATCAGCTTGCATTCACTCTCGGCAAGACCAGTGAAACCCTGCTTTACAAATTCGGACGTGGGGATGATGGCGTGGTGGTCCGATACCTTTTTGCTGTTCAGAATCCGGCCCACTTCCGGGGTCAAGTCAAGCCCTTGGGCAAAGGGCAGCAGCCCCAGCAGGTCAGACACAAGATGTTGTGCTGTCTGGCCCATATCCTCGGTCAGATATTGGCTGTCCGTGCGGGGATAGGTCAGCAGTTTCTTTTCGTAAAGCTGCTGGGCGTAATCAAGGGTCTGTTTTGCGGTAAAACCGAACAGACGGTTTGCTTCCCGCTGCAAGGTGGTCAGGTCATAGAGCTTAGGCGGCTGTTCTGCCTTTCTCTCACGCTTGATAGAAGTACAGATGGCAGATGTTCCGGCACAAGTAGCTTTCAAAGTGTTGGCCTCGTCCATGCTGGCAATGCGCCCACTGTCCGCTTTCAAGCTGCCGGACTGGATGCCGACCGTGTAATACTTTTCTTTTTGGAAGCGCAGAATTTTTGCATCCCGGTCCACCAGCATTTTCAGTGTCGGGGTCTGCACCCGGCCCACCGTCAGGGTCTTGTGGTACAGCACCGAAAACAGCCGCGTTGCGTTGATGCCCACCAGCCAATCCGCCTTTGCACGGCAGAGGGCCGATTGATACAGAGCATCATAATCCGAATCCGGGCGCAGGTTTGCGAAGCCCTCCCGGATAGCGGCATCCTCCATGCTGGAAATCCAGAGCCGCTTCACAGGTTTTGTGCAACCGGCCATTTGGTAGACGAAACGGAAAATCAGTTCTCCCTCCCGGCCTGCATCGGTCGCGGCGGTCACACTGTCCACATCCGGGCGGTTGAGCAGGGCGCGGACGATTTCAAACTGCTGTTTCTTCTCGTCCGGGACGATGAACTGCCACGGCTGGGGCAGGATGGGCAAATCATCATACCGCCACTTACAGTATTTTTCATCGTACTGGTCCGCCTCGGCAAAGGACACCAGATGCCCGATGCACCAGCTGACAAGATACCCGCCGCCCTGCCAGTAGCCGTTTTGCTTTTCATCGGCCCCGATCACGGTGGCAATGCTGCGGGCAACACTGGGCTTTTCGGCAATCACCAGCTGAACGCTCATGTTTCGTCCTCCTGTCCGTTCTCCGAATGAATCTCGATTTCAGCCGGTTCCTCGTCTGCATCTTCGTCCTCGCCAAAATCGTATTCGTCCAGATCATCGTGCCCGGTGGTGTCGGCCTTGGGTTTGCGGAACTTGAAATAATAGAGGGCCGCGCCGCCGCCCGCCAGAGCCAGCACCAGCAGGATTATCAGACTGCCCATGTTGGACTTGGACTTTTCCTGCGGCGTTTCGGTGTCGGTTTTCACCGCTTCCGGGGCCGTGCAGTTGCGCAGGCTCTTTTCACACAAGGGGCAGTTTTCGTTGACGTTTCCGGCCTCACATTTCACCGTGCAGGTGCAGACTTCGGCAGTCTGCGGTTCTTCATCCAGCAGGGCCAGCAAGTCGGCATCGTCCACTTGGTTCAGGAAGTGAACGGACGTTTCCTTGTCCTCGTTGGCACGGTCAATGAGAATGTAAAAATAATTCCCGGCCTTGGTGGTCACTGTGATAAGCTGTTTGTCCCCGTAGAAATCATCCACCAGTGTTGCGTTGCCTTTGGGCGTGATAGGTACACCCTCCGGCTCCATGCCGCCCGTGGTGGGTTCTTCTTCGATAATCTCCGGCAGAGGTTCCGGGGCCGGGTCAGAGCCGCTTGCAAAGGCGGGCATGGAGAACGAGCAGAGGCAGAGCAGGATAGCCAGCAGCCCAGCTGCAAAACGGCGGTTCCAATCAGGTTTCATCGGCGGCATCCTCCTGTTTATGGTACGGGGTGACGGTGGGCGTGGCATTCAGCGCACCGCTGCGCAGGAAGGCTGCAAACTCGTCCGGTGTCATGTTCATACTGCGCACCAGCTGAATGATTTGAAGATTTTCCTGTTCGGTCTTTGCAGCTTCCAGTTCTTTCAACTGCTGCTGGTATTCGCTGATTTTTTCTTTGAGCCGTTCAATGTCGCGCTCAATGCGGGAAAGTCTTTTTGCCATACAAAATCCTTTCTGGCGTCACGGTAAACGCCCATAGCTGTAAAAATGTTCTTGCCAATATTTCGAGTTGAGGTTTGTGTAAGAGATCGGGTCGCCGCAGTGCAGCATGATGGAATTGCCCACATAGATACCGCAATGGCTCACGCCGGGGGTATCGTAGGTTCCCTTGAAAAACACAAGGTCGCCCGGTTTGACCTGTGCGGCCGAAACAGGAGTACAGAAGTTGTAAAGGCCCTGTGCGGTCTGACGGCCCACGTTCCAGCCGGAGTGATTCAGCACCCACGAAATGTAGCCGCTGCAATCAAAGCTGGTGCTGGGCGAACTGCCGCCCCACACATACGGGTAGCCAATGTACTTGGTTGCTTCCTCCATCATGGCAGCGAACTTATCATCTTTGAGAGCTTCCGGGGGAACATCGTAGTAGGTGGGCTGCTTGATGGTGGACGCATTGGGGTACTGTGCCTGCCCGAACAAATCCGGCCGGTTGCCCAGCGTGCGCATATAGAGCGAATAGGCACTAAGCTGTTCCTCGGTCAGTACTTCCACAGGCAGATGAGATAAATCCTTGTTCTTCAGCTTGACCGTGCAGATGTAGTATTCATACGGTTCTTGGTAGGTGATAACTTGCGGCACACCATACGGGCCAATAATGACCATCATTTTTGTACGGTAACGTATCTGCATGGTCACAGTCTCGGTCAGGATGTACTGCTTTTCAAAGAGCATTTCAAGTTCGCCCTGCACCTCGGCCAGTGTGAACACGCCGTCATGCAGCGCGGACAAAATCGAGATCAGCACATAGGGGTCATGCTCGATTTCATCCAGATAAAAATGATACTCGTCATAGTTGTGGGTGGCCTCGTAGGTGTCGAGATACCGTTGCAGCTTTTGTTCCAGCTTGGCATAAGCCTTCTCTGCACCCAGCATATCCTTGTCCTTGGAAAAATAAGAAGATGCCGTCACGCCGGTCCCAGCGGTGCCCGCCATCACCGTGCAGGACTGCAAGCCCGTTATCAAGAGCAGAGCCAGCAGACCGAACACCGCCACGATCAGAATGGTTTTCCAGTTCTGGGCCGCAAATTCGGCCACCCGTTCGCCGCCTTCGGCTGCCAGCTTTGTTACCCGGAAACCATTTTCTGCGGTAGTGGCTGCACCCTGTGCGGCGGCTTGTCCGGCCTGCCGTGCAGCTTTGGCGTACTGTTGCTTGATACGCTGTTTCTGCCACATCCGGGAAATGGGATTGCTGGCGGACTGCGCGATCTGCGGATTGTCCCGCAAAGATTTCTGGTAAAAGTATTCTGCATTGGCAGACATGAGCTGACGCTCTGCCTTTTCCACGGCCTTGTAGGGCTTCATCTTGTGGTGCCGGATGCCGCTGCGGATGGCTTTGGCGGTCTGACGCTCCACCAGTTCTTCACCTTTGTGGCCACCCTCCACACCCACATTTTCGTGTTCGACTTCATGGATTTTTCCGTGAGCGAACAGCAATGCTTCCGATAGCGGGCGGCTGGCCGGGTTTGGTTTCAGGCTGGGTGGGCCTTTGTCCTGCTGCTCAAAACGCAGGGTGAATTTTGCCTTGCCGCTGGCTGCATCGTAGACTTTTCCCTTGACCGGAACACGCTTTTTCGGCAGAGAGGCGCGGGCTGCATCCAGTTTGTCGGCTTTCGCTTCCGCCTTTTGGATGTACGGCTGCAACGCCGGGTCTGCCCGTTCTTCCTCGGTCAATTCCAAACGGGCAGCGGAACGGTGCAGGCCATCTTCGCTTTCGGCGGTGGCCGCTGTTTCTGCTGCCTTTTTCGCTTTCTTTTTATTTTTATGCCCGTCCTTGATGTCCTCGGCCCGTTCCAGAATTTTTTCGGCCTTGCCCTCGGCATCCGTGGAGTAATCCCGTTCTGCTTCACGAGTAGAAACATTCTCCACAGTGCCAGTGGCCTGATTTTCCATCACCAGACCATC
The DNA here is from genome assembly GCF_023347275.1 of Faecalibacterium sp. I3-3-89. NCBI lineage: Bacteria > Bacillati > Bacillota > Clostridia > Eubacteriales > Oscillospiraceae > Faecalibacterium > Faecalibacterium sp. I3-3-89. Next base: position 104,041 of record NZ_CP094468.1, read on the forward strand.
ACGGGTCATGGTCTGGGTGACTTTGGCTTTTGCCTGCAATTCTTTCAAAGTTCTTCACCTCCCATCGGACAGCGGCCCGTTTCAATGTCCGCAATATATTTGAGAATCGGGAACACCTGCGGCGGCGAAACTGCATTGCCCAGTGTTTTCATCCGCTTGCTGCGGTTCGGCACATCTTCGGTCAGGCGCGAGATGTCGGCGGGTTCTTCGGCCCAAAGGGAATGTCCGTCCATTTGCGCGGGAAACCCATCAGCCACTCTACCCAGTCCGGGTTGAGGTAGGGCTTTTCCAGCGTGGTGGGGGTCATGCGGTAGACCACATGGGAAAGCCGCGCCGTCCACGCCTTGCCATCCTTGTTCATCTTGCGGTAACTGCCGTTCGCAGAGATTTGGATGTCCAGCCCCTTGCCCACATCCCCGGTGTCGCTGGCAAGGGGTGTGGGAAGCAGCGGAGCCGATGATGAATACCCGTTTCCGTTCGTGCCACGCGCCAACGGCAGCAGCAGGTAATACGAAAACCCGAACATCGTAACCTGCCTGCTCCAAGTCAATGAGCGTTTTGTCGAGCCCCATACGGAGGAAGCCAGCAACATTTTCTCCAAGCACCCAACGGGGCTGCAATTCCCGGATAACGCGCAGCATTTCGGGCCAGAGGTAGCGTTCATCGTGGAAGCCGCGCTGCCGCCCTGCGGTGGAGAACGGCTGGCACGGGAAGCCGCCTGAAATGAGGGTGACGGTGCGAAGTCCTGTTTTTTCAAAGAAAGCCTCCTTTGTTACGGTGGTGATGTCCTGAAAACGGGACACCTCCGGCCAGTGGCTTGCCAGAACAGCGGCGGGAAAGGCCGCCCACTCGCATTGACAGACAGAGGTGAAACCCGCTGCTTCTGCGGCAAGGTCGATGCCGCCGATGCCGGAAAACAAGCTGAAATGTGTTAGGCTCATAGCTCCACCACCTCACTGAGCCGGGTGGTCATGATCTTATAGAGCTGGGTGTTTTTGGGGATGGGATTGGAAAATGGCAGCACCACATTTTCAAAAATCAGCAGTCCTTCGCCCGGTTCGGAATTGTCGATGTACTTCTGCTGGTCTGCGGAGAGATTCAGTCGTTCCGAAAGGATTTTACGGTCGCCGGATGCCTGATTCAGCAGCGTGATGAAGTCGCTGTTTTCCAGAATGTTTTCAATCTCCGGGGAAGAAAGAAGGTCCTTCACATTCTGTGTGGCGCCCGTGGGCACACCGCCCCATTTGCGGAAGCGTTTCCAGATTTCTGCGGAATAAGCAGCGGTCTGTTCTTCTTTCAAGAGCAAATGGAACTCGTCTGCAAAATACCATGTAGCCCTGCCTTGGCTGCGGTTCTGGGTGACGCGGCCCCATATCTGGTCTTGGATAATGAGCATCCCCAATTTTTTTAACTGCTTGCCTAACTCTTTGATGTCAAAGGCCACAAGCCGATTATGGATATCCACATTCGTTTTGTGGTTAAAAACATTCAGCGAGCCGGATACATACAGGTCGAGTGCCTGTGCCACCCGGTCCGCTTCCGGCAAGTGCTGGTCGAGCAGGGCTTGGTGGAGGTCAGACAAAATCGGCATATTCTCCGGGCTGGGATTCGCCAGATAGGGGCGGTAGATGGCTTTCACGGCACGGTCTATCACGGTGCGCTCAATCGCTTCCAGACCTGTTTTGCCGCCCATAACCAGTTCACAGAACGACAGCACAAAATCCGATTTCAAGGCCAGCGGGCTATCATCCTCGGAGTAGTTGAGGTTGATGTCCAGCGGATTTACATAGTCCTTGCTGGTAGGCGAAAGTTTAATGACCTGCCCATGCAGCCGCTTGACCAGCGGATAATACTCGGCCTCTGGGTCTGAAATAAAAATATCGTCAGCAGTCGTTAAAAACACACTGACGATTTCGGACTTGCAGCTCATGGATTTGCCGCTGCCGGGCGTACCCAGCTTTAGGCCGTTGGGACACCGGGCCTGCTTGCGGTCCAGCATGATCATGTTGTGGGATTTTGCGTTGATGCCGTAGTACATAGCGGCTCCGCTCTGGAAAAGCTCCTGCGTTACAAAGGGCACGAACACCGCCACGTTGGAGGTGGTAAGGCTGCGCTGAATCTTTATCTGGTTGATGCCCAGCGGCAGGCTGGACACAAGGCCCTGCTCCTGCTGGTAGTCCAGCCGGACAAGGGAGCAGTTGTACTTCTGCGCCACACCCGCCGCTTGGAACACATCGTTGCCCAGCTTTTGCTTGGTGTCGGCCACGTTCAGCACTAAAAAAGTCAGCATGCTCCATGACTTCTTTAGGAAGCTCTGTCATATCAAGGAACACCTCATAGTCACGGCTGACCGTCCAGACTTCCCGCGCGGTGATGTCACGCGGCATCAGGTTGCCGAGTTCCGGATATTTTTCTTCCATGAAATACCACGGCTTCCCGTTCCGTAATGCAAACAGCCGCCCGCCCTCACCACGGGCGGCCTCACTCAGAAGCATCCGTTTTTCGCCCAGTTCGACCGTGGTAGGGTGGTACTGGATCATTTCAAGATTTGCCATCGGAACGCCCAGACGGAACAGTTCTGCGGTGACTTCTCCGGTATTGGCAAGAGAGCCGGTCGTATCACCGAATAAGCCATGCAGCCCGCCTGTGGCAATCAGGACGGCATCGCATACAAACCGCAGCAGTTCGCCAGTATAGGTGTCCTGCACTGTGCAGCCACCGCAGATGTTCCCGGAAAGCAGCAGGGTGCGGAACTTATGGTGTGGAAAGCGTTCGACCGTTCCTGCGCTTTCTTCCCGGCGCACAGCATCAATCAGAGCGGTCATTAGCTGCTTTCCCGTATCGCTTTGTGCAAAGGCCGTCCGCTTTTTCTTCTGTCCGCCAAAATTCCGCAGGTCGAGTTCATCGTCATCTGTCACGTTGAATTGTACTCCCAGATGGTGCAGGCTGCGCACCAGTTCGGACGCAGCCTGCGTCATCCCCCAGACTGCATTCGGGTCAGCAAGTCCGCAGGCAGCGGTCAGGGTATCTGTATAATGCTGCTCCGGGCTATCCTCCTCTCCCTTGGTATTCAAGGCTGCATTGATTCCGCCCTCTGCCATAACAGACTGCGCCCGCTCGGAGGCAAGGGAGGACACCAGCTTTACCGTCCAGCCGTTTTTCACAGCAGTCAAAGCAGCGGAAAGCCCTGCCAGCCCTGCACCCACGATCACCAAAGTGTGTTTCATACATTGTTCCACCCGATATAATATAGAATGATCGAACCGGCAGCAAACAGCACCAGTATAGAAAGAATCAGATAGAGGTCGCCGCGCTGCTCCTTATCCCGGACGATGCCCAGCGATACCAGAAGGGGTCGGAGATTGAGCAGAAGATGCACAAATACCGAAGCAACCAGTAAAAGCTGCGTCAGCAGCCGGACCGTTGTGAACGGAAACAGAATGTATACGCCATCCTGCACTCTGCCGAACACGCCAATATGGAAAAAGAGCATGAGTAAAATAGCAAGCCCACTGGTGCGCCTTGCCCAGAACAGAGCATTCTGCTTTCCGTAGAGTTTTCCGCCGGACCGGGAAGCCCGGAATGTCTGTGCGGTCAGCAAAAGCCCAAGGACGGTGTGCGCCGCCAGAATGCCAACGCCGATCCATGCCAGAAACTTTCCTGCCCCGGAACTGATGCCCAGCAACATAAAACTGCCCATCAGCCCATGAAGCAGACAGATGAAAAGTAGCAGAACGGAGAGAATGGTGTTCAGTTTTCGCATGAGGGGTCCTCCATTTCTTCTGCGGAGAGCAGAAGGATGTCTGCATCCGGCAATGCTGTTGCATCAAGCGTATTTTCCGAAACCAGCAGCAGTTGATACCGCCCATTGATTGCACGGGAACGCAGCATGGTTTCGCTGTACTGCTTCAACGTGACATCTGCTCCGGCAGCAGTCAGGCGTTCACAAAGAGCCGTTGCATAGCAAAGCAAGGGATAGTCTGTTTCGCAGACCGAAAGCGTCATGTGCGGCAGTCCGGCATCGGAAAGGACTTCTGTCTCACCGGAAACAAATGCTTTCAGATCATTCCGGAAATCCGCATCGGAAAACGGTTCCAGCGCAGGGTTGATGCAGAACAGATAGTTGCCCTCCAGCGGTGCGGCCATCTGTGCGGCACGTTTCGCTTTCGGGGTCGCACCGGTCAGCCCATCCAGAATAGAGGGCGGCGAGTGCATAAATACGCCAAACGCGGCAAGAAATCCCAATGTCAGAACCAGAGTGATGAATTTTTCTTTCACAGGCAGACCTCTTTTATTTATTGCATGGTTGTTCAAATGAAAAATCTTCTGCGCAAAATACGGCAGTTGAGTAAACGCTCAACTATATTGTATGCGAAATAAGGAGGCTGTCAAGGTCTGTTAGACGACAAATCGCAGGAAGCAGATGCTAACTTTTCCTCTTGACAACGGAGGAAAAGCAGATATAATATGATTGAACGGTTGTTCAACTACAAAACAAGGAGAACGTCTGATGTCAAATTCTTTATACACCTGTAATTGCGATGTGATCCATGAGGACATCGTGAACGATGTAAAAGGCAAAATGCAGCCGAAAGACGACTACATCCAGCTTGCATCGCTTTTCAAGCTGTTCGGAGATGGCACAAGAGTGCAGATCCTTCATGCTCTGGAACAGAGCGAGATGTGTGTATGCGACCTTGCGGTTCTGCTGGGCGTCACCAAATCGGCGATCTCTCACCAGCTGAAAGCACTCCGGCTTGCCGGACTGGTCAAATTCCGCAGAGAGGCCCAGATCGTGTATTATTCGCTGGCGGATGATCATGTAAAGGAGATCATCGACAAGGGATTTGAGCATTTAAGAGGATGATCGCGCAAGCGATTATCTTTTTGTCTTTTAAGTTGAGCGATTGAACAATTAAGAAAACGTAGTGGAGTTCAAAATGAAAAGAGTATTCATCCTGAAAGGTCTGGATTGCCCGAACTGCTCAGCAAAAATCGAGAAAGAAGTCGGTGAGCTGGGTGGCGTGGCTTCTTCGACCGTGAATCTGATGAACCAGACATTGACTGTTCAGGCAGGAACATCGGTGGCTACCTCCCTGCTGGACACCGTTACCACGATCGTCCACAGCCACGAGCCAGATGTTGAAGTGTCGGAAAAGACCGAACCTGCGGTGACGAAAGTCTATCTCCTGAAAGGTCTGGACTGCCCGAACTGCTCAGCAAAGATCGAGAGAGAAGTCGGTGAGCTGGATGGCGTGACTTCTTCGACCGTGAATCTGATGAACCAGACGCTGACTGTTCAGGCTGGAACATCGGTAGCTGCTTCCTTGCTGGATACCGTTACCACGATCGTACACAGCCATGAGCCGGATGTTGAAGTGTCGGAAAAGCAGCTGGAAGCGACTGCACCTGTCAAAAAGGATGAAAAAGCGGCGGTCTATAACGATGAGGATAAGAAGCGCACGATACGGCTTGCCGTGGGTGCTGTGGTCTATGCAATCGGTATGGCATTGACCGTATTCGCAAAGCTGCCGACTCTGGCGGAACTGGCGTTTCTGATTGTGGCGTATGTGATTCTTGGCTGGGATGTCGTATGGCAGGCAGTGAAAAATATCACCAGAGGACAGGTGTTTGACGAGCATTTCCTGATGAGTGTTTCCACGATCGGCGCATTTGCCATCGGGGAATACCCGGAAGCTGTTGCAGTTATGCTGTTCTATCAGGTCGGAGAGTTCTTCCAGTCGCTGGCGGTAAAGCGTTCCAGAAAGTCCATCTCTGACCTTATGGACATCCGTCCGGATTCGGCGACCGTTAAGCGGAATGGCGTATTGCAGGTCGTTTCTCCGGAAAGCGTTGCGGTGGGCGAGATCATCGTGGTAAAACCCGGTGAAAAAATCCCGCTGGATGGCATCGTTGTGGATGGCGAATCCATGCTGGACACCAAGGCACTGACCGGCGAATCTGTGCCGAGAAGCATCCGCAAAGGCGATGAAGCCCTGTCCGGCTGCATCAACCAGAGCGGTTTGCTGACGCTGAAAGTCACAAAGAGCTTCGGGGAATCCACGGTATCGAAGATCACTGACCTTGTGGAGAATGCTTCTGCAAGAAAAGCTCCCACCGAGAACTTCATCACGACCTTTGCACGATACTATACGCCGGTCGTTGTTGGAATGGCGGCTGTGTTGGCGATCATTCCGCCGCTCGTCCTTGGCGGCGGCTGGTCTGAGTGGTTGCGCAGAGGTTTTGTGTTCCTGATCGTTTCCTGCCCGTGTGCATTGGTCATTTCTATTCCCCTGACCTTCTTCGGCGGTATTGGTGCCGCATCCAAGCGCGGTGTGCTGGTAAAGGGCAGCAACTATCTGGAAGCACTGAACAAAGTGAGCGTGGTGGTCTTTGATAAGACCGGCACCTTAACAAAGGGTGTTTTTGAGGTCGCAAATATCATTCCGGCAGCCGGATACCAGAAAGAGCAGGTATTGGAGTATGCTGCACAGGCAGAGAGTTATTCCAACCACCCGATCGCAAAGTCGATTCTTGCGACTTATGGAAAGCCAATCGACCAGAAGCAGTTCTCTGGCTTTGAGGAAATCTCAGGACACGGCATCAGCGTTATGGTGCAGGGAAAGAAGGTACTGGCTGGCAACAGTAAGCTGATGGAATCTGAAAAGATTGCCTATGCCGCTTGCGATGCAGCCGGAACAAAGTTCTATGTAGCAGCGGATGGTAGCTATGTAGGCTGTATCCTGATCGCAGATGAAGTGAAGCCGGACAGCAAGTGCGCAATCGCAGAGCTGAAAAAGATCGGCGTGGAAAAAACTGTTATGCTTACCGGCGATGATGAGCGAATCGGCAAGTCGGTGGCAGACGAACTTGGTCTGGATGCGTATTATGCACAGCTCTTGCCCGACCAGAAGGTCGAAAAGCTGGAAATGCTAGATAAGCAGAAACGGCAGGGCAGCAAACTCGCCTTCGTGGGCGATGGCATCAACGATGCCCCTGTTCTTGCCCGTGCAGATGTCGGCATTGCCATGGGAGGTCTTGGCTCGGATGCCGCGATTGAAGCTGCGGATGTTGTTCTGATGACAGATGAACCATCGAAACTTGTAGAAGCCATTGATGTTGCAAAGGCTACGAAACGGATTGTGATGCAGAACATCGTGATTGCTCTTGGCATCAAGAGCGTGTTCCTTGTTCTGGGCGCACTCGGCATGGCCGGTATGTGGGAAGCCGTGTTCGGTGATGTGGGTGTCACGATCATCGCTGTTCTGAACGCAATGCGGATTCTGAAGAAATAAGCACAAACAAAAACAGGGTGCGCCCACCCGGACGCACCCTGCAAAAATCCACACACGATAAGTAAGGCAGGGAGTTCCCCAGTGCGGGGTATCCGTAAAACAGTTTTCGAGAAATGACACGGCAACTGCCAGTCAGGATTGGTTACGAGTATCCGGCTAGGCCGAGGAAGCATCAAGTCCCATGTCCGCACCATCAAGGTGTTGGCATGGGGCTTTTTGCATATCAGGATTCTGTACACCTCTATCAAGGTGTAACACACTAGACTTTGTACCAAAGTCCGTGTGCCAAGGGGTGCTGCGCCCCCTTGGAATCCCTGCTCACATCGCCTGTGGGCGATGTGGATTCGCCACACAAAAGGCTCTCACAAAGGCGCACCCCGGCTGTTTGCGGCGAGGAAAAGGCACTTCTGCGGAAGTGTAATAACCCACTATGACACTTTCAGCCCTGCTGTCTGCAAAGTGTAGTGGGCTCTCCGAGGGGGAACGGTGGTATGGGGTTCGTTTCGGGCGAATCGCTGCGTACATGCGTACGGAAGGTTGGTACGCACGTACGCAGTAAAACGGTCAAATTCTCGTATATATGGGTGGTCATTTGACCACGAGTGTGGTATACTTCACTTGGAAAACCAATTAAGGTAGATATAATGCACAGGGATGTGCTTTATATAATAAAAGCAGGATAAAAACGCAACGCATTTCTTCCTGAGAGATGCTAGAGCTGGTAGGTAGCCCAGCCGTCTGCACCGCACGGTGTAGGTAAGTAACCTTCCCCTCCGGGTTGTCCATTCCTGTAAGGATTTATTTCAGGAGGGTTTCGTTATGGACATTGATTCTACAAAGCTGACTGTGTTTTTTGAGGCTCCATTCTGGATTGGAGTGTTTGAGCGTATTGAGAGAAGAAAGCTTTCAGTGTGTAAAGTCGTGTTTGGCGCAGAACCAAAGGACTATGAAGTCTTGGAGTATCTGCTCAAGAATTACAGTCGGCTGCGCTTCAGTCCATCTGTTGAGACAGTTGTAAAGAAAGAGTCTGTGAATCCAAAGCGATTGCAACGGCAAATCCGAAAGGAAACAGCTGCCACAGGAATCGGCACAAAATCACAGCAGGCGTTGCAAATGCAGCGAGAAGAAAACAAGCTGGTGCGAAAAGCACTTAGCCGTAAACAACGCGAAGCAGAAAAGCAGCGTCAATTTGAACTGAAACAGCAGAAGCGAAAGGAAAAGCATCGGGGCAGATAATGCCCCTTTGCTTTTATCTGGCAGGGTTTGGGGCAGGCACGCCCCAACAAGAAGCTGTCCCAAAGGGGCAGGAAATTTTCAAGAATTGAAAATTTGTGGCCACGGGACGATTCTTGCTCTCACGAAAACCCATACTTTTTGAAAAAACGCTTTTCGCAGCCAAAGGAGGATGCACCATGAAAAAAGAGATCGAAGCCTTTGTCAACGCAGCCAACGAGCAGGAGTTGGAAGCCGCATGGAATAACCTCTCGGCAGAGGAACAGCAGATTTTCGAGCAGCTCATGGAGGAAGACTCACCCGAAGATGCACTGGCATTTTTCGCCCAGCTGTATGACGATACCCCGAAGGAGCAGGCCAGCGAAACCGTGAGCATCTCCGAAAATGAAATCTATTTCAAGCGGCAGCCCTTGACCGAAGAGCAGAAGAAGCACGGCTCCTATGTAGATGAGAACGGCAACCTCCATGTCAAGAATCTGTCCGCTTTCTGGATTCCAGAACTGACCACCACGGAGAAAGTCGGTCACACCACCTACACCGTGACCGGCAGCTATGAGGGCAAGGAATCCTTTTTGAAGAAGCTGGAGCGCATTGTTGCCAAGAACGCCCAGCAAAAATTTGAAGATGAGGGTGCAGACGAATGACAACTGCGCCTAATTCTGCTATACTTGACCCGTTAACCAATCCTGTACTGACAGTTGCTCCACAGAGTAAGGAGGACACAACAATGTCTGGAGCAACGAATAAGATCACCGCACTTTACTGCCGACTGTCGCAAGAGGACGCACGGCTCGGCGAAAGCCTGTCCATTGAGAACCAGAAGGCTATCCTTCTGGAATACGCCAAAAAGAACCACTTCCCGAACCCAGTGTTCTTTGTGGATGATGGCTACTCCGGCACGAACTATGACCGCCCCGGCTTTCAGAGTATGCTGGTCGAGATCGAAGCAGGGCGTGTAGGAATCGTTATCACGAAAGACCTGTCCCGACTGGGGCGCAACTCTGCCTTGACGGGTCTGTACACAAACTTTACCTTTCCCCAGTATAGCGTTCGCTACATTGCCATTAACGACAATTACGACACCATTGACCCGAACAGCGTAAACAACGATTTTGCGGGTATTAAGAACTGGTTCAACGAGTTTTACGCCCGCGATACCAGCCGCAAGATTCGGGCTGTCCAGAAGGCCAAGGGAGAGCGTGGAGTGCCGCTGACGGTCAATGTTCCGTACGGCTATGTAAAAGACCCGGAGAACCCGAAGCATTGGCTTGTTGACCCGGAAGCGGCTGCGATTGTGAAGCGCATCTTCTCCATGTGCATGGAGGGACGTGGCCCGACCCAAATTGCAAACCAACTGTGGGTGGACAATGTTCTGACTCCCACCGCCTACAAGCTGAGCCATGGCCGGAGTACAAACGCACCTGCCCCGGAAGACCCTTACCGCTGGGATAAAAGAGCAGTAAGTTTGATTCTGGAACGCCGGGAGTACACTGGCTGCACAGTCAACTTCAAGACCTATACTAACTCTATCTGGGATAAAAAGAGACATTTGAATCCTGTGGAAAATCAGGCTATCTTCCCGGATACACATGAGCGCATTATTGACGATGATGTGTTTGAAAAGGTTCAGGAGATTCGTAACCAGCGTCACCGCATGACCCGGACAGGCAAGAGCAGCATTTTCTCCGGTATGGTCTACTGCGCTGACTGCGGTTCCAAGATGCAATATGGTTCGTCCAACAACAGGGACTTCAGTCAAGACTTCTTTGATTGCTCTCTGCACAAGAAGAACGGGAGCAAGTGCAAGGGACACTTCATCCGAGTAAAGGTTCTGGAAGGACGTGTACTGAGTCATGTTCAGCGGGTGACGGACTACATTCTCCGTCATGAAGACTACTTCCGCAAGGTCATGGAGGAGCAGCTTCGGGTGGAAAGCACCGAAAAGCTGACCGTCCTGAAGAAGCAGCTTGCCCGGAATGAGAAGCGGATTGCAGACCTCAAACGGCTGTTCATGAAAATCTACGAGGATAACGCCAGCGGAAAGCTGAGCGATGAACGCTTTGACATGATGAGCCAGAGCTACGATGCCGAACAGAAGCATCTGGAAGAGGAAGCCCTTTCTATCCAGCAGGAAATCGAAGTACAGGAACAGCAGATCGAGAATATTGAGAAGTTCGTCCAGAAAGCGCACAAATACGTTCATATTGAAGAACTCACCCCTTATGCTCTCCGTGAACTGGTGTCGGCCATCTATGTAGATGCCCCGGATAAGTCCAGCGGAAAGCGGGTGCAGCACATCCATATCAAGTACGATGGGCTGGGGTATATCCCTCTGGATGAACTGGAAGCAAAAGAAAAGGCGTGACCGAAGTCACGCCAAATCTTCCCCCATTGTGGGAATTTTTGCAAATACTGTTTTATGGGAACTCTGCTAGCGGGAACTTCCTGTTTTTCTTTGCCGGAGATGTGAGCCTGCTCTGCTTGCCACGCGGCAAACTCGCGCTGGCCTTCCTCGCTGTTCCAGCAGGCAAGGATGGCCGGGTAGAACGCCCGTGCCAGACGTTCGATGGCTTCATCGGGGTAAGGGAAAGTGTTTGTGGACTTTTTCTTTTTGTTCAAACGCACGCTCCTTTGATCGTCCCACCGTGGCAAATTCGGGCGAGAAAATCAAAGTTCCAATTTTTATCAGGCGCAAGGGCGCGGATGCTTTCCGCCCTGCACTTGCGGCTGGGGGCTCGTTGATGGCTTACAGGTGTCTGCTGTTATGCGGTCTTTTCTTCTTCAAGGGCTTCTGCAAGAGCCTTTTCCAGATAGGTTTCGATTTCAGTCAGGTAGTTAGCAGGCCTCTGCATTGCGAAGCGGAGAACCTTTTGCTTTTCCGGGTCAGTGAAATAGCTGGGATTGTTTTTGAGCGTTTTCTTCCATGAGTTTTTCATCATTTCGGTCGCACGGCTCAAGGATTTGTAAACCTTCATAAACTCGTCCGGTACATGATAGCACCGGAATTCTTCTGTTTGTGGTGTGGGCATGGGAACGGGTTCTGCTTTTTCAGGTTCAAATTCTGCGCTGGCAGATTCCAACACTTCCAATGCCTCTGGATGCAGGATTTGAGCAAGGACATCTGAACGATGCTCGGCACTTGCCTGCACGAGTTTGGACATTTCTTCGTTGGTAAACTTCACTTCGCCGGAAAAGACTTTCTGCTTGATGCCGGGAGAGAGGTTGTCTGCGATGTCGATGCCTCGTGTATAGTGGCTGGCGCGGAGAACGGAGGCACGGCTGACACCATTTTCCTCTGCGATCCGGTCACAGGTTTTCTTTCCAGAGTGGTGGTTATCACCGTGATCACCACCACTTTTCTTTGCTAAAGTGTACTGATTACCCCGAAAGATTTTTGCAGCTTTCTTTTCAGCTTCATACTGTTTCCCAAGCAGATAGCGTTTCTGTTCGGGGCTCAGGTTTCGCCGTCCCAACTGATTCCGGCAAATCCACGCAATGGCTTCTTCGCGGTTCTCAAATCGGAGCGGCATAGTGGAAAAATAAATCTCAGGATGCTTCTGGAGAATGGCATAACGGTTGTGGCCATCAACAAGTGTATTATTCCACACGATCAAAGGAGAGAGCAGCTTGCCCTCTTTCAGGATATTTTCTTCAAGCTGCTTAAATTCATCATCGGTCAGAGGGGGAATCTGGGACTGGAACTCCGGATCGATTTTCAAGTTGATCATACGCACACTCCTTTATCTCTCCTGCTGCGTCTGCTCTTCCTCCCGGAAAAAGGACGCAACATTCTGCTTTGCGGTTTTCAGTTTGAGCAGTTCTTTCTTGGCTTCCTTGTACTGCTCGTAGAACTTTGCCTTTTCGGATGCCAGCTGCGCATACTCGGCTTCCAGCTTTTTCGGGCTGGGCAGCTTGGTGAGGTCATTTGCCTTGAAATAGGCTGCTGCCGCCCGGTACGCTGTCAGCTCTGCACGGTGCTGCTCCTCAAAGGCTGCGGGTTGTTTGGCAGTCTTTAACTGCTGTGCGACATTCTTGGTGCTGGTGTAGGCTGCGATGTGATAGCGCAGCTCATTGTTGGCTTTCACGCGACCTTCGAGGTCTTTCACCACCGCCAGTGCATCGTGATACTTGGTTTCCAGTTCAGCGATGCGCTGGTTTAGAGCGTCCTCGTCGGTCAAGCCCTTTTCCTGCAGAAGCTTCACGGTCTGTGCCATAACTTTGAGATTGTGTTTAGTGAGCCAACGCTTATAGCCGATGCCCTTGCCCTCGGTCATCCTCGACTGGATGTCGATCAGTTTCCCGATGGTATCCTGCTTGAACTGCGCCTTGGGTTTGCGTTCGGCATTTGCGTTCAGGGCAGCAAGCACTTCTGCCTTGTCGAACTTGTCCCCGAGATGTTTCGCTCGGATGAACTTCGTTCTGCCAGAGGGCAGATAGCTGAGTTGTCCACGGCTTTCCTTGACGGTGATGCTATACTGCTGCAAGAGCCTGTCGGAAAATTCTTCAAAGCTCGTGGCACGGTACAATACAGACGAAATCTGTCTCCGTAAAGTATCCTTCACAGTTTCAAACTTCTTCTGCCGGGGCTGCTGTCCGGCTACGGTAAGGGCTGCGTTTGCAAGGTCGAGCTTCTGCTGACCACGCCTGCGCGCCCAATACTCCGCTTCGCTCACACGCTCCTTGGAGCCGTTGAGCAGGTCGATCTGGTACAGTCCGGCACTTTCGCACAGCTCCATGACCTCGACACGGAGGTGCCGCATGGTCTGGGCGGTGCTGGAGTGCTTCATGCCCTCGCGCCAATCGCGGGGCTTCTGCATATAGGGCTTACGCTCCACTTCTCGTGTTCGGATGCTGCCGATCACGATGTGGACATGGATGTTTCCCGAATGGTTGTGCCCATCGGGGTGAGTGCAGACGATGGCAGGATGACCGGGGAAGTTTTCTTCGCAGAATTTCAGGCCAAGTGCCTGTGCCTTTTCCATGGTCAAGCCGTTGTCGGCTGCATCTCTTGGGTCAAAGCTGATGATATACTGGTGGCTTTTGATATCACCATGCTGGGTGTTCTTGCCATACTTGCGGTTTGCCAGCAGACAGGCCGTTGCGAACGAGAAATCGCCGCACTCAAGGGTGTCGAGCAGGTACGAATCCCGCAGCTTCGGCTTGCCTTGTTCATCCAGAAGTTGCTTCCCGGTGAACGCATCGTGCTGGTAAACGAGGTACGCTTCGATGGCGGTGTAGTCCGAGTTCTTAGAGGCGATATGCTTGAGCGTTGCCATACAGTTCACCCAGAACTTTCTCGGCGCTGAGCCGGAATGCAGTCAGGTCTGCAAGTTCGGCAAGGAGTTTCGCCCGGATCTGCTCGGTGTCTGCACCGCCGGAATTGAAGTGCCTTGCAAGCTGGTTGAGGTTTCCGCCCACCTTGCTGCACTGGGCAAGCAAAGTGGAAACAGCGGTCAGGGTTTCTTCGCCACCACCGGCAATGATGACCGTTTTCTCGATTTTGACGTTGCGGATGGCGCGGCGGATGAAGGTGGAGAGGGAGAGATTCAGGAGTTTGCAAGTGAGTTCCAGTGACGCTTTTTCCTCCGCTGTCACACGGAACTTGATGACGTGCGTTTTGTTGTTCGGCGTGTCGTGGTGCTGGGAATTGCTAGGAATCGGTTGAACATTCGTTTTGGTCATTGTACCTCCTGTCTGTTCGATAACTCCTCGGTGAAGTTATGTAAAGCACGACACGCCGTTCCATTCGTGCCGCTAGGCACGAATGATGAGCAGGGTTTGGGGCAGGCACGCCCCAACAAGATCACTTCGGAAATGCAGACGCATTGAAGAAGTGAAGTCCCGGTGGAGCACAACATTTTCAAGAATTGAAAATTTGTGGCCACGGGACGGTTCTTGCCCTCTACCGCTGCGCTCAAAACGCATTTTCAACAAATGTTTCCAAATTGTTAAGACGCAAAAAATAAGTAGCGGGGCTCTGCTCGTGTATGTTGATCACCGTTTGCTCCGAACGAAGTTCCTGCCCCTGTTTGTGCAGCGGCGTTGACGAAAAGTCGGTATCACGTTCGGTCGGCTCATGAAATTTTCAAGGTGCAGCTCCCTAAAAGAAAAATACCGCCCACGCAGCGCAGCGATGATTTTGTCGGGTGAAACGGCGGCAAAATGAATCGGGTGTGTTGCGGGGCGGTAAATTCTTTTGCGGACTTTCCCTCACTGAAGTGGTGGGTCTCACGGTGATAACCAACCACTTTTGCAGAAGATTTGCAATCAATCTACAAGTTCAGTGGGATTTGTGATAGAGAATATCATGGTTCGTAGGGTACGTCAAGATGATTCCGAAGAAATTATTTATGAATGGAGACAATAGTAAGACTTCTATTATGAATATGATACACTTTACATCATGAAAGAATTTAAGCTGCACAAAGATGATTCAAGCGGATGTGCAATGTGCACAATAAGTTTTCTACAGCAAAATACAGATGTGGTCATTTAGCTCTTTTACCAGACAACTTTTTTTATAAAATAAAAAAATTTGTTGACTTGAAATTGCTTGAAATGTTATCTTGTTGGTAACAAAAGCACGGTGAAGTGCTTGCTACCACACGAAAAGGCAAAACAAAAAAGGAGAGTAAAATGATGAAAAAGCGTATTGCGGCGTTGGTCACCGCCGGTGTCCTTGCTTTGTCGATGCTTACCGGCTGCGGAAGCAAACAGGAGAGCTGGAAAGTTACCTGCCCGTGGGCACCGTCTGGTGTAGCAGCGATGGTCAGCCAAAAGGCTGCTGCCAAGTCCCCTGATTATTCTGATAATAAAATCACACTGGTTGCTGAAGCCGTCAAGGGCGATGCTGCTACTGTCAACACTTGGGTGTCCAGTACTAAGGCAAATGATAAGGAACTGGTCTTCGCCGGTGAGGGTCTGTTCGCCATTACCGAGACTCTGGATCCGGCCAAGCTGCAGTTCAGCTACGACGATTTTGAGTTCGTGGAGAACTTGTACTCCTCCGTCTTCGTCCTGTCCGCTGATTCTTCACTGAACCTCAAGAATCTGGACGATCTGGAGGCCTATGTCAAGGCAGGCAACCCCGTATCCGTGGCCGTTAACGGCGCTACCGGCTCCGAGGCTTTCCTGGCAGCGGCTCTGTTCGGCTCTATGGGTGCCGGCGACCAGCTGAAACTGACTCCGTACCAGTCCGCTGCGGAGGCTGCACAGGCTGTAGCTAAGGGTGAAACGAACTTCGCGGTCTCTCACCAGTCTCAGATTCTTGAGACCTACCAGCAGGGCGGCGTTGATGTGGTTTGCGCATTCGATGACAAGGCTATCGAAAACGGCCCCTTCGCAGGCGTTGAGGGCGTTGGCTCCAAGGGCTACCCCTACTTCCGCAACCGCTGCTTCGTCATGGCTCGCAAAGGTACTGACGCCGCAAAGGTTGCCGAGCTGAAAGAGCTGTATGATAAGATCCTCGCCGATGATGAGATGGTCGAGTGGCTGAACGACACCATGCTGCTGGAAGTCGATACCATGACCGAGGACGATGTGAAGGCTCACATTGAGAACGTCAAGAGCATCGTCGAGCAGTATAAGGACATCGTGGCAGGCTGATAAAAAGCCCTCATAGCGACAAAAAGCTGAAGCAGGGGGAACGGGGACATCCCCTTCTCCCTGCTTTTATGTTTCCAAAAGGAGTTGAAACAAGTGAAAAATCTGATAGAACGTGCCGAAGCAAAACTGGATGAATGGGGCGCAAAGCTCGAACAGAAGAACATCGAGTACCCGGTAGACCTGATTTGCGGCATTCTGTTTCTGGTCATTGGCATCGTGCTGCTGCTCATCATGCCGCAGCAGGTGCAGATCTCGGAAAAAGACGTTGTGAATGGCCGCGCTTTCCCGACGATGCTGATTTGGCTCATGCTGGCCATGAGCGCCCTTCTGGTGGGCCGCGAGGCATACAACATGGTGATGCACCGCCCGACCAAAACTAAAACGCTGAATCTTTTGGTGGAAACAAAAGCACTCGTCATCGTCCTCATTCTGGTGGTCACTTATCTGCTGGCAGAGGTCACGGATCTGTTTGTTGTGGGCGCTGTATTCTGCGCACTGGCATTTCTGGTCTTTTTCCGCTGCAAGAAACCCCTTTACTATGCCATCACAGTTTCAATGGCTGTGCTGATCTGGGTCGTGTTCCACTTTGTGCTGAATGTTAGTTTCTGAGGAGGCAGAATATGGGTTTGTTTGACTTTATCGGCCCGGCCTCCGGGCTGCTTTTCACCCTCGAAAATATCATCTGGATAAACCTCGGCGTCTTTATTGGCTGCGTGTTCGCGGCCATCCCGGGATTAAGTGTTATCCTCTGCATCATCCTATTCCTGCCTGTCACTTATACCATGCGTGCGATTCCCGGCATGATGTTCCTGTTGGGCATTTACTGCGCAGGTGGCTATGGTGGATCGGTATCGGCTATCCTTATCAACACGCCGGGTACGCCCCACGCGGCGGCTACTATGCTGGACGGCTATCCGCTGTCCAAAATGGGCCGCACTAAGGCGGCGTTGAAAATTGCACTTTATGCATCTACCTTTGGCGGTATCTTCTCTGCGCTGGTGCTGCTCTTCCTCGGCCCGCAGGTGGCCAAAATTTCGGCACAGCTGGGCACGGCGGAGTACTTTATGGTCTGCCTGTTCGGCATGACGATTATTGCAGGCGTTTCTGGTAAGAGCCTTGTCAAGGGCATCATCGCCGCCTGCCTTGGTTTGCTTATTTCCTGTGTGGGCGCAGACCCCATGACCAGCTATGACCGCTTTACATTTGGTATTCCCCGTCTGTATCTGGGTCTTGACCTTGCCGTTACCCTCATCGGTTTGTTCGCACTGGTGGAAATCATTGGCAAGGCAGAGCTGAAGCGGAATGAGTTGAACCTTCACGCCGGAAAAATCGGCAATGATGACGGCAAAATCACAAAAGATGAATACAAGCGGATGTTCCGACCAGTGCTGATGGGTTCTATCATCGGTTCCTGTGTTGGTATCGTACCTGGCACGGGTGCGTCGGAGGCCTCGTGGTTCTCCTACAACACTGCGAAGAACCTGTCCAAGCATCCCGAGGAATTCGGCCACGGTTCTGTGGAGGGCGTTGCGGCTGCTGAGTCTGCCAACAATGCCGTCTGTGGCGCGACCCTGATTCCCTTGCTGACGCTGGGCATCCCCGGCGACGGCTGCGTGGCCATCATGTTGTCGGCCCTGATGATAAATGGCCTGAACCCCGGTCTCTCGCTGTTCACCACCGACGGCGCTATCATGTATGCCATCATGCTGGGCCTTATCCTCGTGAACATCTTCATGTTCCTGCAGGGCAAATACCTGACTAGCCTGTTTGCAAAGGTCGTCTCCATCCCTCAGCAGATCTTGACCCCCATCATCGTGATTTTCTGTTTCGCCGGTGCTTACTCGGTGAACAGCAGCTATTTTGATTTGAGCGTTGCGCTGGTGTTCGGCGTGATGGCGTGGTTCATGCGCAAGCTGGAGCTGCCCGCTGTCCCTGTGCTGCTGGGCATGGTGCTGGGCAATATGACCGAGACGAACTTCCGCCGCGCCCTGCTCATCTCGGATGGAAGTCCCAAAATCTTCTTCAGCAGTGTGTATTGCTGGATTTTTATCGCGCTAATCGTGGTGGTTATCATCGGCATCCTGCGCGGCAAGATGAAGGAAACGAAGAACGCGAAAGTGGAACAGTAAAAGGAGGTAAAGACCGTGGCATATAACATTATTTTCTACTTCAGTGACCAGCAGCGCTGGG
Organism: Faecalibacterium sp. I3-3-89; assembly: GCF_023347275.1. Lineage (NCBI taxonomy): Bacteria > Bacillati > Bacillota > Clostridia > Eubacteriales > Oscillospiraceae > Faecalibacterium > Faecalibacterium sp. I3-3-89. Next base: position 122,364 of record NZ_CP094468.1, read on the forward strand.
ATACCTGCGGCTGCTTCGGCCAGCCGCTCAACGTCACACCCAATCTGGACAAGCTGGCAGAGGAGGGCGTAAAATTTGACAATGCTTTCTCTCCCCAGCCGGTGTGCGGCCCTTGCCGCGCCCTATTCCAGACCGGAAAATACCCCACTGAGACAGGCTGTTTCCGCAATAACCTGATGCTGCCCTCGAATATCAAGACTCTGGGCGAGTATATGGAAAAAGATGCCGGCTACGAAACTGCCTATGTCGGCAAGTGGCATCTGGCCTCGGATGGCGAGCTGGAAAAGAAGCCGACCATTGACCATACCATTACAGCCGTTCCGTTGGAGTTGCGTGGCGGCTACACCGGCTACTGGCGTGCAGCCGATGTGCTGGAATTTACCTCCCACGGCTACGACGGCTATGTGTTCGACGAGAACAACAACCGCATCGATTTTAAGGGCTACCGTGCTGACTGCATCAACCAGTTCGCGCTGGACTACCTCGACCAGTACACCGGCGAAAAGCCCTTCTTCATGACCGTATCCCAAATTGAGCCGCACCATCAGAATGACCACAACCACTACGAAGGCCCCAACGGCTCGAAGCAGCGATTTGCGGATTTTGTCCTCCCCGAAGACTTGAAGGCTCTGGGCGGCAATGCAGCAGAAGAGTATCCGGATTATCTGGGACAGTGCGCAAGCCTCGACGAGAACCTCGGCAAGCTGGTGGAAAAACTGAAAGAAAAGGGTCTGTATGAGAATACTGTTATCCTTTACGCTTCCGACCATGGCTCTCATTTCAAGACCCGCAACCGCGACGCCCATCTGAACGGATACGATGACTATAAGCGCTCGTGCCACGACGGCTGCCTGCATGTGCCGCTGGTCATCTGCGGCGGCCCGTTCAAGGGCGGCAAGGAAGTCACCGAGCTGGTCAGCACCGAGAGCATCCCCAAGACTCTGTTGGCTTTGGCAGGCGTGGATGTCGGCGACAAGATGATCGGCGAAAATCTGCTTGACGTTGTGGAAAAGAAAAATCATAATAGAGCTAATGAGGTCTACGCCCAAATCTCGGAGAGCCGCTGCGGCCGCTGCATCCGCACGGCAGATTATATGTACTCTGTCTATGCCCCCGGTGTCAATGGCGGCGAGGCTGCGGCATCTGATGTGTATGCGGACGACTTCCTCTATGATATGCAGAAAGACCCGTGGCAGCTGAACAATGTTGTCGCAGATCCTGCATACGCCGACGTCAAAGCGGAGCTTCGTGAGCGCTTGCTGAACTGGATACAGCACGCAGAAGGCACCCGCCCCACCATCACCGACTGAAAAGGAGCGTTTGCCCATGCTCTCGGCTGCTGAGAAAAAATCTGCTCAGGTATATCGTTGGCTTCTGGCTTATATCGACGAAAACAAGTTTTCTGGAAATCAACGACTGCCCTCGGAAAATGCACTCTGCCGAAAGCTGGGCGTCAGCCGGGAAACGATTCGAGTTGCCATTGACCGATTGGTGAATGAAGGAATCGTGTACAAAGTCAAAGGGAGCGGCACCTATTTCCACCGGGAAAAGGTGATGACGCGCGATTTGAACACCGAGGATGCACTTTATAAGATCGGCCTTGTTTTGCAAGGTCAGGATACGAGTGCAAATTCGGGATTAATCGAAGGGGTTCGCAGTGTCCTGACGCAGGAGCAGGTTGACCTCCATGTATTTCTGACCGATAACAAATTCTGCAACGAACGCCGCTGTCTGGAGACTGTGGTACATCAGAATTTTCACGGTTTCATCGTGGATGGTGTCAAATCGAGCATCCTCAGCCCAAATCTTGACTGCTACAAGGAGCTTTACCGACGTAAGATCCCGGTGATATTCTACAACAACTTCTATCGGAACTTGCGCTGCCCCCGCGTAACGATCAATGATATCGAATGTGCCCATCAGCTGATAGAACGCCTGATGGATGCCGGACACAGCCACATTGCAGGCATCTTCGTGTACGACAACTACCAGAGCGTAGAAAAGTTTCAAGGCATGGCGGAAGCGATGCGAAATCGTGGTTTGGAACTGAACGATGATTACATCAAGTGGTGTATTTCGGACGAAGCCCACAACGAAAGCTATGTCCGTTCCATTGAAAGATTTCTGAAGAGCATCCCTAAATGCACCGCTATCGTCTGCTGCAACTACATCATCTATCGGCTGGTCATGAAAACCCTGCAGAAAATGGGGAAGACTGTACCCGAAGATTATTCGCTGGTCTGTTTTGATTATTCCGAAGAAACTTATCGGCAGGAGGATGTTACCTGCTCCGTGGAGCAAGGCTTCGAGATGGGACGTCAGCTTGCGCTGCGGCTTATGGAGATGATTTCCACCGGCGAATGCGATGACCGGAACTACACTTATGTCATGAAGCCCATCCTCTACGATGGCCATTCCATCCGGAAGCTCAAAAAGGTAAAATAAAGATTCTCCCGGAGGCAGTACTGCTCTCCGGGAGAATCTCTTTACCGGTTTTGTTGTGCCAGAAAATGTGCAGCAGTATGCAGGCGCGGAAGCACATAGGCAAAGAACTGCTTATACGCTGCGCAAAAGCGGTTGCTTCCAGAGGCATCCCAATCTCGCTTGCATCCGCCCCGGCAGAGCAGCTGATAAGCACATGCTGCGCATTCCGCCGGGCGTTTGCGGCCCTGTGCCAGAAATGTCTGGCTTGTGGGAGAATCAAGCGCATCTTCAACGGTACAGTGGCTCAGATTTCCCAGCTTCCACTCATCCAGAACATAAAAGTCACAGGGATAAAGGCTTCCGTCACCTTCTACGGTAAGATAATGTCCACAGGAACCGGAGGAAGCGCAGGAGGTAGGCGGCATTCCCAGCAGGATACGCAGATAGTCCTCAAAATTGCGAACGCTGATATAATTGCCTCGTTGCAGCTGCTGATACCAATTATCAAAGACGCCGCACAGAAAACGACCATAAAGTTCCGGCGTTAGAGAATATGCCTGCCCTCCAATCGTATCAAGTGGGTCAAGACATGGGATGAATTGCAGATTGTGCTGTCCCAACTCGCAGAGGCATTTGAAGGCTCGCTGCGGCTTTCTGGCCAGCTGTCCGGTCACAACACAGAGCAGATTCGTTTCGACCCTGTAGGCATCCAGCAGCGCAAGCGCATGAGTTACTTTATCCCATGTGCCCTGCCCAGCTGCGTCCAGCCGATAGAGATCATGGTTCTCCTGTGTGCCGTCCAGAGAGAGGCCTACGAGGAAAGAGTTGGCTTTGAAAAAGGAAGCCCACTCTTCATCCAGACAAATGCCATTGGTCTGGATGCTGTGGAACACAGAGATATTGCGCTGCATGGAACGCTCCGTTTCCAGAAAGAACCGGAAGAAATCCAACCCGGCAAGAGTCGGTTCGCCGCCCTGAAACAGAAAATGGACGCTGCCGCCTTCCTCTGTGGCTGCAAAAGCCTTTTCAACCAGTTCTCCTGCCATTTCATGGGAAAGCAGTCCCATATTTTTGCAGGCTCGGCTGTTGGAAACATCGTCATAAAAGCAGTACCGGCAACGCAGATTGCACAGGCTGGACGCTGGCTTGACGAGAAATGTATTATGTTTCATAGAGATTCCCTCCGTGCTTCGCAGTTCTTAAAACAAGGATACCGGAAAATACGGGCTTTCGCAAGCAGTAACAGTTAAAAGCTGTTTGAAATAGTAAGAAAACGAATATAGTTGTCCGAAAATCAAAAAAAGGAGAAGAAAACTTGTATGGATGAAAATAAAACATACGGTACACGGTTAGCACGGCTTTGGAAGCTGTTTTTGAGTACGCTGTACATTAGCAGCTTTACCTTCGGCGGCGGCTTTGTCATCGTGACCTTTATGAAGAAAAAATTTGTAGATGAGCTGCACTGGATCGATGAACAGGAAATGCTGGATATGACAGCGTTGGCGCAGTCCTCTCCGGGCGCAATCGCGGTCAATGCTGCAATTCTGGTAGGCTGGCAGGTAGAAGGCTTGATTGGAATGATCGTGGCAGTGTTGGGCACCATCATCCCACCTATGGTCATTCTTTCAGTCATTTCTGTGTTCTACAATGCTTTTGCCACCAATCGCTATATCGCGTTGTTACTCAAGGGAATGCAGGCTGGTGTGGCGGCGGTCATTCTGGATGTTGTATTCGACCTCGGCGGCAAGGTGCTGAAGACCCGCTCATGGGTGTATATTGCCCTGATGGTCGCAGCGTTTGTCGCAAATACGGTGTTTGATGTCAATGTGGTGGTGGTCATCCTTGCCGCTGCAGTATTCGGCGTGGTGCTGGCTCTGGTCCAGTGGAAAAAAGGTGGTGCAAAATGATCTACTTACAGCTTTTTCTCAGCTTTTTGCAGGTGGGTATGTTCAGCGTAGGCGGCGGCTATGCGGCCATGCCCCTGATCCAGAGCCAAGTGGTGGAACAACATGGCTGGCTGACGATGCAGGAGTTTACTGACCTCATCACGATTGCAGAAATGACCCCTGGTCCCATTGCGGTCAACTCGGCAACTTTTGTTGGTTTGCGTATCGCGCAGGTACCCGGAGCCATCATTGCAACACTAGGTTGCATTACACCGGCGCTGTTCTTTGTTTCACTTCTATCCTACATCTATCGTAAATACAAGGATATTTCTCTGCTGCAAAGTGTTCTGGCCTGCCTGCGTCCGGTCATTGTAGCGCTTATCTTTGGTGCAGGTCTTTCTATACTGTCTATGGTGGTGTTCGGAGAGAGTGCAAAGACGCTCGCCAACGTAGACTGGATCGGCATCGGCAGTTTTGCATCGGCATTTTTTGTCCTACGGAAGCTCAAGTGGAATCCCATCCTGACCATGTGCCTGTGCGGCGTGGCCGGGCTTGGACTTCACATTTTGCTCGGAATATAATCTTAAGACAATTTGTCTGTTGGAATCATGAAAATAAATCATTGGGCTTGCAATCAGGGCAAAACTGTGGTATATACATTATACGAAACATTGCTTTGATGAACGTATTACCGTTCAATGACGTATAAAATGGAGGTGCCCGCCATGACCGCCGTGATCTATGCTCGCTATTCCTCGGACAACCAGCGCGAAGAATCCATCGAAGGCCAGATCCGGGAATGCACGGCTTATGCCGAGAAAAATGGCATCACCATCGTCAAGCACTATATTGACCGTGCTATCTCTGCCAAGACGGACAACCGCCCGGAGTTCCAGCAGATGATTAAGGACAGCGACAAGAAGCTGTTTGACATTGTGCTGGTCTGGAAGCTGGACCGTTTTGCTCGGAACCGCTACGACAGTGCCCGGTATAAGACCCAACTGAAGAAGAACGGCGTCAAGCTCATGTCTGCCACCGAGATCATCTCCGAGGGGCCGGAGGGCATTATTCTGGAATCTGTGCTGGAAGGTTATGCCGAGTATTATTCCGCTGACCTTGCCGAGAAGGTCGTGCGTGGACAGACCGAGAACATCCTGAAAGGCCGCTGTAACGGTGGCCGTGGAACCTTTGGGTACACGCTGGATTCCGAGCGGAAGTTCCACATCGACCCTCTCACCTCGCCTTTTGTGCTTGAATCGTTCAAGAAGTACAATGAAGGCTCCACTATGAAGGAGATTCGGGACTGGCTGAACGAAAACGGCATCAAGAACCCGGTGGGCGGTGCATTTACTTATAACAGCGTTGAACATATGCTCAAGAACCGGCGGTACATCGGAGAACTGAAATTCCGGGATGTGGTCGTGCCGGATGCTATCCCGCCCATCATTCCACTGGAACTGTTTGAGGATGTGCAGAAGAAAATCGCCAAAAACAAAAAAGCCCCTGCCCGTAGAAAGGCAGAGGATGACTATCTGCTCACCACCAAGCTGTTCTGCGGCTACTGTGGGGCGTTGATGTTTGGCGAAAGCGGCACAAGCCGGACGGGTGAAGTCCACCGCTACTATAAATGTGCCACTGCCAAAAAGCACAAGGGCTGCAAGAAAAAGACCGTCCGCAAACAGTGGCTGGAAGATTTGGTAGTCAACCAGACCATGCAGCTTGTGAAAGACGATGCCGCTATGGAATCCATCATCGCCAAGGTGATGGAACTGCAAAATAAGGAGAACACCAACATTCCACTCTATGAGAAGCAGCTTCGGGATGCGGAATCTGGTATCCAGAATATGCTGAACGCGATTCAAGCTGGAATCCTGACCAGTTCCACCAAGGAGCGGCTGGAGCAGCTGGAAGAAACCAAGCGTGAGCTTGAAGCCCGCATTGCGGAAGAAAAGCTGGCGAAGCCGAAAGTGACCGAAGAATTCATTCGGTTCTGGCTGCTGCGGTTTCGCAAGCTGGACATGAGCCTGAAAGACCAGCGGCAGGCGCTGGTGGATACTTTCATCAATGCGATTTACCTGTATGATGATAAGGTTCTCATTACCTTTAACTATAAAGAAGGGACACAGACCGTGACTTTTGGAGAAGCGACAGAAGTTGCATCCGAGGGAAATGGTTCGGATTTGGATTGCTTTACTGCACCAGAAAATGCCGTGAAATCGAAAGATTTCATGGCTTTTTTGTTTTGTAAGCCATGAGTGCACGGTTTCTGCACGGTTTTTGCACGGTCGGTGTTTTCCATGTCCGATGATGTAGGGCGCTGTATTGCATTGCAATCAGTGCCCTTTTTTGCATCAGGTGAGCAGGGCCAGGCGCAGCTTTGCCTTCATTTCCGGGTCGGCATCCTTGAGCAATTCCAATAGAGCCGTCATGGAGATGGTGGGTTCGCCTGCGGCGGGTACAGCCTGCGGGCTGGAAGCGTCGGGCTTGGCATAGAAGCCGCTTTCAAACTTCTTGCCCAGTTCCACACGGGAGGACTGCTGGATATGGGCGTAGGTGTTCACCAGCATATCCGCACTGGCGTGTCCTGTATAGTACCATCAATAAATGGAAGGGAGGGCGGCGGATGTTCAGCATTACAGGAATTGACCTGTTGGAGCAGGAGCTTTTGAACCATGAACGCACCCTCCTTGAGATTTTGCTTCAGGACAAGACCACCAAGAAAAACATCATCTGGGCAACCGATGATTACGCCGAACTGGGCGAACCATACAGCTTCAAAAAAGAAATCCTGCCGGAACTGGTTACAGGCGAACAGGACAGTCTGATTCAGCCCAGAGTGGAAAAAGCAGTGGAGCATCAGACCAACCGCACCCGTGATAAAGCAGAGGTGTTTACCCCCAGTTGGATCTGCAACGCACAGAACAATCTGGTGGATGAGCAGTGGTTTGGCAGGAAGGATGTTTTCAACATCCAGAAGGAGATGTCGTGGAAAGCAACGGCTGACAAAATCGCCTTCCCGGACGACCGTCAGCACACATGGCAGAAATATGTGGATGCACAGCGGCTGGAAATCTCCTGCGGCGAGGTCCCTATCTGGTAAGCCGCTACGACACCGTAACGGGCGAAACCATTCCCATTTCCAAGCGAATTGGCCTGCTGGACCGCAAGCTGCGTGTTATCAGCGAAAACACGGACACCGAAGAACAGATTGAACTGTGCCCCGGATGCAAAAAGATGGCGGCATGAGGCTCTGATATTTACAGCGCCTGACTAACGTGATACAATCATAAAAAGCAATATCCGGTGTGAGGATTTTGAACTATGAACTTGTGCTTTGACCAATCGCTTGGACTTGGATATAAAAGCAATTCACAGAAAATCCGTGTAATGAGCGAAAGCTGGGTCAACGACAATATTTTCTGCCCAGTATGTGGAAACGCTCGAATTTCAAAATTGGAAAATAACCGCCCTGTTGCAGACTTTCAGTGCCCATCCTGTGGGGAAATCTTTGAGTTAAAAAGTAAAGATGGAAGAATTGGAAGAAAAATATCGGATGGTGCATACGATACCATGATAAGTCGCATAACCAGTATGACAAATCCCGATTTGTTGGTTATGCACTACTCCTCTTTACAGGTCGTCGATTTAACAGTTGTTCCCAAATTCTTCTTTACACCTACAGTAATCGAAAAGAGAAAACCGTTATCGCCAACTGCCAGACGTGCTGGATGGGTCGGTTGCAATATTTTGTACGGTGATATTCCAGAACAAGGGCGAATCCCTATTATTGAAAATCAGAATTTCCGCAGTAAGGATCGTATCGTACAAGACTATGCAAGAATCAAACATCTGCAAACGGGATCTATTGAAAAGCGTGGATGGCTGTTTGATGTACTCAACTGTGTAAACGCTATCCCGACGAAAGATTTTTATCTGAAGGATGTTTATGTGTTTGCAGACAAACTGAAGATTCAGCATCCCGACAATCAAAACATTGAAGCGAAGATTCGCCAACAGATGCAATTTCTTCGGGATAAAGGGATGATCGAATTTCTGGAACGAGGTCATTACCGAAAACTTTTGTAGATCCGGCAGGAGCAAAGACGCAAGCGGGAGTGGGCGACCCTGCACGGGATTTCCGTCCTCTGCCGGCTGGCGCACAGGTGGGTGATTTTGTCCACGAGGACGATGTGCAGCTGTTCCATACCCTGTCGGACAAGCTCAGCGAGCAGAAAGCCGCCAAAAAGGAAACTAAAGTCCACATCAACCATCAGGGGCTGACGGGCGAGGAATACGAAAAGGCAGACAAGATTTCCAACAAGCCCAAGCGGGAGCGCACCAAAGAGGACGATGACCTGCTCAAAAAACTGCAAGAGCAGAAGAAAGAGCGCGAGAAGGTCATCCGGCTGCTGCGGAATGTGTCCATCCGTCTGCCCCTGCTGATTTACGGTGCCAAGGTGGACCTGACCGAGAGCATCAAGATGGCAGACTTCATCACGCTGGTGGATGAGGAATCCTGGCAGGAGTTTATGCCCAAAACCGTGGACAAGTCCCTGTTCCGCAAGCTGCTGAAATACTACGACGAGGATGTGGTCAGCGGAGCAGGTCTGCGCATCCGCCGCATGGCAAAGGCTGCGGACGAGCTGCTGCCCACCGAGCGTGTGAAGCGCATTGCCGAGATCTTCAGCCACTTCCGCAACCCCGACAAGGAAACTGTTCTGACCCCGTGGCGGGTGGTGAACCTTCATCTGAGCAGCATGGTGGGCGGCTACTGCTTCCTCAACGAGCAGTTCGACTCGCAGGAGGTTCTGGAGGAGCCTCGTCTGGTGGATCAGGGGCAGGTCACGGAGGACATCTTCCTCAACCCGGAGGCACGGATTCTGGAAATGAACTCCAAATCCGGCTTGTATCCTTTGTATATGGCATACAGCCTGTACGCCATGAAGCTGCCCGGCCCGGAGGACAAGCTGCCGCTGGAGCAGACACAGGCTCTCTGGCAGGAAACCGTGGAGCAGCAGATCTTTGTTCTGTGCAAGACCCGGATGGCAGAAAGCATCACCCGGCGGACGCTGGTGGGCTATCAGGATTGGACGGTCAACACCACCTACATTCCGCACCTGCTGGAACGGATGGAAAAAGACCCACAGCGTCTGGCAAAGAAGCTGCAGCGAACCGATACATGGGGAAAGGAGGGACAGCCCATGAATTTTGATGCCATTGTGGGCAATCCGCCGTATCAGGAGGATACAGGCGGCGGAAGCGCAGCCAATGTGGCGGCAAAGCAGGCACGCCCGGTTTATAACCTGTTTGTGGATCAGGCAAAAACCATGCAGCCCCACTATATCTCCATGATTATGCCGGCACGCTGGTATGCTGGCGGCATCGGACTGAACGATTTCCGCAATGAGATGCTGAACGATCCACATCTGATCAGGCTGACGGATTTTGTGAACTCCAAAGACTGCTTCAGCACCGTAGATATTGCAGGCGGCATTTGCTATTTCCTGTGGGATCGGGATAAGGAGGAGGTCTGCGAGGTTACAAACGTCAGCGGTCTGGAACGCCATACCATGCGGCGCAACCTTAATGAATTTGGGGAAATCTTCATTCGGTCGAATGAATCGCTGTCCATCATCCATAAGGTTCTGAGCCGTTCGGAACACTTCCTGACCGATCGGGTGCAGCCTATTGATGCCTTTGGATTCCCCTCTGCGGCTCGTGGCGAAAAAGAACCCTTTGATGGTTGCATTTCCCTTATTCACAGCCAAGGCATTGGCTATATTAAGAGAAGCGATGTCAAGAAAAACGCAGAGCTGATCGACAAGTACAAGGCGACGATCTCCATTCTGGTTCCCTGTAATGGTGAGGTTGGCATTGACCCGTCCAAGGGATATAAGGCAATCACAACACCCCGGATTGAGATTCCGGGAGAAGTGAACACCTTCTCCTATCTGGTTCTGGGCGCATTCGATACCGAAGCAGAAATCAAAAACTACAAGCAGTATCTGATGTGTAAGTTTACTCGCTTCATGCTGCGCCTGACCTATTCTTCCATGCACATTGCAAGAGCAAACTTTATCTTTGTGCCCGATCAGGATTTTACGGAGGAATGGACGGACGAAAAGCTGTACAAGAAGTACGAGCTGACGGAAGATGAGATTGCGTTTATTGAGAGTACGATTAGAGTGATGGAGTGAGGTGAATGGGCAGCACAGGAGGTAATGGACAAGAATGATCGGCCATCCGAATTAAAAAGTAATCTTTAATTATATCACATTGAACGGTGAAAAATCCAGTACCATTTTCGTTGAAATAGGGTACTGGATTTTTCGCCAAGCACTATGATATGATGATGGCAGGAAAAATAGATTTTGGATAAAGAATCAGGAGGAACCCCAAATGACCGATTATCAAAAATTAGAAGCGATTTATAATGAAATTGATACATTGATTGCAAAACGTGTTATGGCTGAATCCCCTGAATTTGAATCGTGGCATTCGAGAGCTGAAAGATTTTTGGTAAATCATTTTGGGCCGACCACCTACGAGGTGACAGATTTTTCCAATACGTTGTTTTCACCAACTATGTATGTGCCCGGTGCAGATTATATCCGCATAAGTACTTGTTGCAACGGATTGAAAAAGACAAAAGACGTTTTTAAGGACTATCTGACAGAAATTAAAGAGGAAATGTTAGTAAAAGACAAAGAATCAAAGGTAGATGCACAAACGGATTCAAGCCGTCAAAAGAATAGAGTATTTGTTGTTCATGGGCATGATGAAGCACTTAAAGAAAAAGTGGCAAGGCTCCTTGAAAAACAAGGGCTTGAAGCAATTATCTTGAGTGAACAGGCTAATAAGGGCAAGACGATCATTGAGAAGTTTGAAGAAAACAGTGATGTGGGTGCTGCAATTTGCCTGTTTACTGGTGATGATATTGGAAAAGAAAAAAGTGAAGCCGTAGAGAAGCAACGCGCACGACAGAATGTCGTGTATGAAGCGGGTTATTTTATGGGAAAACTGGGGCGGGAGAGAGTTATAATGTTAGTAGATGAAGGTGTAGAACTTCCGTCCGATTTACAAGGGGTCGTTTACACAGATTCAGAAAGTTGGAAAACTGAGGTTTTACAAGAATTACAGAGCATTGGCTATGAAATCGACTTTAATAAACTTTTCAAAAGATGATGAATGACAGAAGGATTTCATGTTTTAAGCTACATACAGGCAACTGTTCATTCCAATAGATGAGCAAGGGAAGGAGGTCCCAACCATGACCGAACAAGCACTCCGCAAAATGATTGCTGCCGGGGAAAGCACACGGCAGGAGTTTAAGTCGTGGGTGAAGTGCAAGGACTGCCGGCAGCGGAAAGAGTTGGCGGTAAAAAGTGCGGTTGCGCTGGCAAATACAAAGGGCGGCGTTCTGCTGTTTGGCGTGGAAGATGACGGCACCATTACGGGCTGCCCCAAGAGCGACCCGCAGGCACTGATGGAAGCCATCTACGATATGACCCGGCCCAGCCTGTTTACCGAAATCAAGCCGGTGGAAACCTCTGACGGTGTGGTGCTGGTGGTATCGGTGGAGAAATCCAATTCTCATGTTGCCACCACCGGCGGCATCTATTACAGACGGCTGGGGAATGTGACAAAGCCCGACTACCCGGCAAACGATGTGTACTCCCCTGCCGATAACCCGGATTTTTCGGCAAAGATCGTGGAGGGCGCAACCGAAAGCGACATTGACCTGCTGGAAGTGTACCGCCTGAAAGAGAAGCTGCGGATTCGGGATGCAGGCTCTGCCCTGCCGGACTTGGCAGATACCACCTTTCTGGACAACCTGAACCTGATCCGCATGGACAAGGACGAAGTGCGCGTGACGGTGGCAGGGCTGCTGTTTGTGGGCAAGGCGGCGTCTATTGCACGGCTGCTGCCCCAGGCAGAGGTGATCTACCTCCATTACAGCGACGAAGCGCAGACGGAATACGACAACCGCATGGATATGCAGGAGCCGGTGATCTCGATTCTGGATAAGCTGACCGAGCGCATCCGCACCTATAACCGTCTGACCAATGTGCAGGTAGGGCTGTTCCGGCTGGAGGTGTACGATTTCTCCGAAGCGGTTTTTCAGGAGGCGCTGCTGAATGCGCTGGCGCACCGCTCCTATGAGGACATGGCACCGGTTTACGTCAAGCACTACCCCACAAAGATCGTGATTGAGAACCCCGGCGGCTTTCCGGGGGACATCAACGAAAGCAACATCATTACCCACCAGTCCATTCCCCGGAATAAGCTGATCGCAATGACTCTTCAGCACCTGAAGTATGTGCAGCGTTCCGGGCAGGGTGTGGACATTATGTTCCAGAGTATGCTCACCGAGGGCAAACCCTACCCGGAGTACGCCAGCACGCCCAACTCTGTCCGGCTGACCCTTCGTAGCACGATGGAAAACCAGAACTTCGTGCGTTTCATCGCAGAGACGCAGGATAAGCGTTCCAAGATGTTCACGCTGTCGGAGCTGATGATTCTGCACTATCTCCGGGAGCACCAGAAAATCACCCTGAAGCAGGCGGCAAAGACGATTCAGGAAACCGATGACAATGCCCACAAGGTTCTGAACAGTCTCCGAGATGAGGGGCTTCTGGAACTCAATGGCAAGACCTATATGCTGTCCCTCAAGGTCTACGAAACGGTGAAAACCGATGTGGCCTATGTGCAGGATAAGACGGTCAGCCAGATTCAGGCAAAGGATCGGATTCTCGAATATCTGAAGCATAAGCCGTCGATTACGAATCAGAAAGCACAAGAACTGTGTGGGTTTAACAAGAATCAAACCTATTATATCCTGCACCAGATGTGCAAGGACGGCATCTTGCAGCCTGATGGTGTAGGCCGAGGAACAAAATACAAGAGCGTGAAGTGAAAATTTGCGCTGACTTTTACGCTGAAAGTTTGATTTGCGCTGAATTTACGCTGACTTTCCGAGATTTACGCTGAAAATACGCTGACTTGGTATGGTTTGCGCTGAATTTACGCTGAGAAATGCGCGCCGCGCGATTAGCATTTTTGCCGCGCGTTTTCTAAGATTCAATCTTCCAGCCTGCCGTGGTCGCACCCCAGCGACAGGTGGTGCTCCATCTCCCCTCTCAGCACCATCTGTGCATACTCCAAGGGCTTGTTCCACAGCAGCCAGTCCAGCTCTGCCCGCTGTGCCGGGGTGTTGCCGTACTCGTCCTCCACAGCGGCACAGTCGATGGCAACGGTGGTGCCATCCTCGAACCGGGCTTCCACCCGGTTGGTGTCCATATTGTAGCGGCAGGAAAGCAATTTTGTCATAGTCATATCCTCCAAGACTTGATTTTGGTATGCGGCCACTCAAACCAATGCCGTCAAGTCGTTGTCGGATGAAGTGGATTTTAGTTTGTCTGGGAGTAAGTGCACGGTTTCTGCACGGTTTCTGCACGGTCGGTGTTATCCATGTCCGATTATGTAGGGCGCTGTATTGCATTGCAATCAGTGCCCTTTTTTGCATCAGGTGAGCAGGGCTAAGCGGAGTTTTGCCTTCATTTCCGGGTCGGCATCCTTGAGCAATTCCAAAAGAGCCGTCATGGAGATGGTGGGTTCGCCTGCGGCGGGTAAATGCAAAACAGACCAAACCTATTTGTACCGGTTTGGTCTGTTTTGTCATAAGATCAGAACGGAGAAAGATTCTGAAAAGGCGGGAGCTGTCGGTAAAAATGAAAATCAGAAAGGGTGAGATCTGCTGCTATACCGGTGCGCTGGGTCTGGAAGTGCTGGACCGCCGCTATGTCTTTGCCCCCGAAGCTGCGATGAGGCAGGCGATGGACTGGTACAAGGAAAGGATATAAACGCGCGAAAACAGGAAGAAAGGCCCCTCCTGTAAGGCAAGGGTCAGCGGCATCCTCCCCCGCAGCCCTCGTCGAAAGCCCCTGCTTCGAGCTTTTTGCACACCTCATGGAGAGAGGTGCACTCGCAGGTGTAGAGGCGGCGCATCTCATCGGTGGCGGGCGAGAGGTCGGGCACCATCACAGTGACGAAGCCCCCGGCTGCACCGGCCCGGACGCCGTTGTAGCTGTCCTCCAGCACCAGTGTCTCGGCAGGGGCAGTGCCCAGCTTTTCTGCGGCCAGAAGAAAGATGTCCGGCGCAGGCTTCGAGCGGGCCAGATGCTCGCCGGAGATGACGGCCTTGAAGTAATGGCCCAGTTGCCAGTGGTCCAGATGGCCCTCGATGATGGTCATGGGGCTGGAAGAGGCCACCGCCATCGGGATGTGGTGGGCGTCCAGCCACGCCAGAAGCTCGTCAAGGCCCGCCATCTTGGGCACGGGCTTGGTGAAAGCCTCGTAGGCCAGCCGGTACAGCTCTTCCACGATGCCCGCAGCGGGGCAGCCGTCGCCGTAGAAGCGGCGCAGCACATCGCAGGTGCCGGATCGTGTCGTGCCCCGGGAGGCCTGCGAGAGGCCCTCCTTATAAGAAAGGCCGAACTTTGCCAGCGCCGGCGCCCAGCAGGTATCCCAGATGCGCTCGGTGTCGAACATCAGCCCGTCCATGTCGAAAATAACGCCCTGTATCATAAAACAAGCTCCTCTCGGCAGAAAATCGTTCGTATTGGTCCTATTGTATCATGTTTTCCCGCTTTTGCACACCGCCAAGGTCATAATTTGTGACAACTTACCCGCCCCAAAGATGAAACATTTTTCGGTTGCTTGCAAATCCGGTCGGCGGCATTATAATAGAAAACAACATTCGGCAATTTTGGCGCGAGGCGTGCAGCCTGCGCGGCGCTGTGTGAGATCAGAAAAGAGGGAAATTTATCATGTTGGACATCAAGATCACTCGTACTACCTGCCCGAAGGAAAAGCCGCAGGACGAGTCGAAGCTGGGCTTTGGCAAGAAGTTTACGGACCATATGTTCGTTATGGATTACACCGAGGGTGAGGGCTGGCACGATGCACGCATCGTCCCCTACGCACCCTTCCAGCTGGATCCCGCTACCGTGGTGTTCCACTACGCACAGGAGATCTTCGAGGGCATGAAGGCTTACCGCACGGCGGATGACACCATCCAGCTGTTCCGCCCCGAGTGCAACGCAAAGCGTATGCAGGACTCCGCCGACCGTCTGTGCATCCCTAAGATCCCCGTGGAGGACTACATTCAGGCCGTCGAGGCTCTGGTGGATGTGGACCGCGACTGGGTGCCCCATTCGGACGGCGCTTCCCTGTACATCCGTCCCTTCATTTTCGCAAACGATGTGGGTCTGGGCGTCCACGCCTCCAAGCACTATATCTTCTGCATCATCTGCGCTCCGTCGGGCGCTTACTATGCCGAGGGCATCAACCCCGTCCGCATCTACGTCGAAGACGAGTACATCCGTGCCGCTCCCGGCCTGACCGGCTTTACCAAGTGCGGCGGCAACTACGCTGCTTCCATCAAGGCCGGTGAGCTGGCCGAGGAGCAGGGCTATGCACAGGTGCTGTGGCTGGACGGCGTCGAGAAGAAGTACGTCGAGGAAGTCGGCAGCATGAACATCATGTTCAAGATCGACGGCAAGGTCTACACCGCCGCCACCGTGGGCACCGTCCTGCCCGGCGTCACCCGCCGCAGCTGCATCGAGCTGCTGAAGGACTGGGGCTATGAGGTCATCGAGGGCAAGCTGGCCATCGCCGACATCATGCAGGCTGCCCGCGACGGCAAGCTGGAAGAGGTCTTCGGCACCGGCACCGCTGCGGTCGTCTCCCCCGTCAAGGAGCTGGTCTGGAAGGGCGAGCACGCCTACATCGGCGACGGCAAGATCGGTGCAGTCACCCAGAAGCTCTACGACACCATGACCGGTATGCAGTGGGGCAAGATCCCTGATACCAAGGGCTGGATCGTCCCTGTGGAGAAGAAGTACTAAGCCTTTAGGGCTTCCATACGCCGCCCGGCCCCGCGCCCGGCGGCGTTTTCTGTACCCGGTGTGGATTGCAATTCTCCTCCGTGGGTGATACACTTAAAGCATACCTATGACGAGAGGGAATGAGAAGATGATAAAGAAGTGGAGCATCCGCTACCCCGCAGTGGGGGGCGAAGAAGAACGCCGGGCCTATGTTTACCTGCCTACCATGTACGACGCCGACCCCGGGCGGCGGTATCCGGTGCTGTATATGTTCGACGGGCAGAACGTATTTTTTGACGAGGACGCCACCTACGGCAAGAGCTGGGGCGTGGCCGATTATCTGGACTACACCGACACGCCCCTCATCGTGGCAGCGGTGGAATGCAACGCAGGCGCAAACAACGAGCGTCTGGTGGAGTATTCGCCCTACCGCTTCGACGACAAGCAGTACGGCCACTTTGACGGCAAGGGCAAGGACACCCTGAACTGGTTCGTCCACGAGTTCAAGCCCTTCATCGATGCCAACTACCGCACTCAGCCCGACCGGGCGCACACCTTCATCGGCGGCAGCTCCATGGGCGGACTCATGAGCCTGTATGCCCTTTTGCAGTACGGCGATGTGTTCGGCAGGGCAGCGGCCCTCTCGCCCTCGCTGTGGGTGGCCCCAGAGGCCCTGACGGCGCTGGTGGGCCGCTGCAAGCTGGCCCCGGGCACGGTGCTTTATATGGATTACGGCTCCAAGGAGATGGGAAACCACGACGGGATGCGGAAGGGCTTCGGCGAGATGTGCAGCAGGATCTTTGCCCGCGGCATCAACCTGACGGCCCGCGTCGTGCCCGGCGGAAACCACAGCGAGGCCAGCTGGGAAAAGCAGCTGCCCTTCGTGTTCCACACGCTGATGTACGAGCTGTAATATAGCAGTTTGCGTTTTTAATGCACAAGCAACATCCGCAAACTGCATATCGCAAATATGCTATTTTGATAGGCGCTATTTTTGAAGATTGCGATAAAAAAGAGGAGGAAAGTATATGGAGATGCAGTATTTCAAGGAATACAGCCCGGCACTGGGCCGGGAGATGGAGTGCAAGATCTACGGGCACGGGGGCCGGCCCATGCTGTATATCCCCTGTCAGGATGGCCGCTTCTTCGATTTCGAGGACTTCCACATGGCAGACACCCTCGCGCCGTGGATCGAGTCGGGCCAGATCATGGTCCTGTCCATCGACACGCTGGACAAGGAGACGTGGTCGGACACCAACGGCGACCCCTACTGGCGCATCCGCCGGTATGAGCAGTGGCTGCGCTACATCGTGGACGAGGCAGTGCCCAAGCTGCGCTATCTGTCCAAGGAGCGCAACGGCTGGGACGACCTGCCCGGCGTCATCGCCTTCGGCTGCAGCCTCGGCGCGACCCACGCGGTCAACCTCTATCTCCGCCGCCCCGACATCTTCTGCGGCTGTCTGGCCCTCAGCGGCATCTACACCGCCCACTACGGCTTCGGCGACTACATGGACGAGCTGGTCTATATGAACTCCCCTGTGGACTATATGCGCAACTTCCCGGAGGATCACCCCTATATGCAGCTGTACCGGAACCAGAAGGCCGTCATCTGCTGCGGTCAGGGCGCATGGGAGCAGCCCGACACCACATGGATGCTCAAGCGCATCTTCGAGGCAAAGAACATCCCCGTCTGGGTGGACCTGTGGGGCCACGATGTCAAGCACGACTGGGATTGGTGGTATAAGCAGGTGGTTTATTATATGTCGTATATTCTGGGGTGATGGCCCCCGAAAAAGGCTCTCCCTTTGGGAGAGCTGGCGCGTGAGCGCCTGAGAGGGCAAGGATGCTGACCGGGAAACACAACAGGGGTACAGCGATAACTTCGCTCAAACAAAGGGTCTGCGAGTCGCTGCGCGGCAGCGCTGCCTTACCGGGCTTGCCCTCTCCGTCACCTACGGTGACACCTCTCCCAAAGGGAGAGGCTTTTGGCCTGCCTCTTTGCGGGAGGCAGAATAGAGAGGATATTTAAGGAAAGAAGAATCGAAAATGCAAAATTTTATTTTTATCTCCCCCAATTTTCCGACGAACTACTGGCAGTTCTGCCGGGAGCTGAAGAACGACGGCATGAATGTGCTGGGCATCGGCGACCAGCCCTACGATGAGCTGAAGCCTGAGCTGAAGGACAGCCTGAACGAATACTACAAGGTCGGCAGCCTCGAAAACTACGACGAGGTCTATCGCGCGGTGGCGTTCTTCGCCTTCAAGTATGGCCGCATCGACTGGCTGGAGTCCAACAATGAGTACTGGCTGGAGCGGGACGCCGCCCTGCGCACCGACTTCCACATCACCTCCGGCTTCCAGACCGAGGATATGCCCCGCATCAAGTACAAGAGCAAGATGAAGGAGTATTACAAGAAAGCCGGCATCGCCGTCGCCCGCTACCACATGGTGGACGACTTCGACGGCTGCAAAGCCTTCATCAAGCAGGTGGGCTATCCGGTCGTGGTCAAGCCCGACAACGGTGTGGGCGCTTCCGATACCCACAGGCTGGCCAGCGACGAGGAGCTGAAGGCATTCCTTGACTACAAGGCCGCGAACCATCCGGACGTCTCCTACATCATGGAGGAGTTCGTCCATGCCGAGGTCAACAGCTACGACGCCATCATCGACGCCT
Source organism: Faecalibacterium sp. I3-3-89 (assembly GCF_023347275.1). Lineage (NCBI taxonomy): Bacteria > Bacillati > Bacillota > Clostridia > Eubacteriales > Oscillospiraceae > Faecalibacterium > Faecalibacterium sp. I3-3-89. Next base: position 141,236 of record NZ_CP094468.1, read on the forward strand.
CCGGCAACCCCATCTTTGAGGCCGGCAATGTCAGCCCCATGTCCATCATGGACATCGTGAACAACGACGACAACTCCATCTACTACATCATCAAGGACCTGCCCGAGGATACCCGCGCCGCAGGCCGTGCGGCCGTCAAGAGCTTCGGTGTCAAGAGCCGCTTTGTCCACTTTGAGTTCTTCCGCATGACCGAGAATCAGGCCAGCATGGGCAAGAAGGGCCAGATCGTGGCCCTTGAGGTCAATATGCGCCCCTGCGGCGGCTTCACCCCCGATATGATCAACTTTGCCCGCTCCACCAACGTCTATAAGATCTGGGCCGACATGATCGCCTTCGGCGGCACCGATATGCCGGTGGGCGAGCACTACTACTGCCCCTTTGCAGGCCGCCGCGACGGCAAGAACTTTGTGTACAGCCACGAGCAGATCATGCAGAAGTACCAGAAGAACATGAAGATGGTGGACCGCATCCCCGACGCCCTCTCCGGCGCCATGGGCAACCAGATGTACGTCGCCACCTTCGCCACCCGGGAGGAGATGGAGCAGTTCTACGCCGATGTGCTGGCTGTCACGGACGGCGATGCTGCCGCCGCACAGGCCGAGCTTTCGCAGGTGCTGGCGCTGGGCGAGCCTACCACCAAGGCCCTGACCCCGAAGCCGGATCTCAGCCCGGTGGTCAAGCCCACCACGGCAGTCACCAAGACCCCCACCCGCGCTGTCACCAAGACCGGCCGCAGAAGCCGGAAGTGATCTCTCCACAAAAACTTTACAAACCGCAGCCGCAGAGCGAAAGAAACGCCTCTGCGGCTGTTTTTTGACATGAGAGCGAATGTGATGATTGACAGAGCCCCGTGAAAAGTTGTAAGATAATCAGGATGCAAGAAAAGAAAAATCTCACAGAATGAGCTGAAAGACAGGAGAATTTTGATATGAAGCTGTATAAGAAGATCGCCTCTCTGCTGGCGGTGGCCGCGCTGGCTGCCGTGTTGATGCCGGTGTGCATGGCTGCTCCCGGCGACTCCATCGAGACCCGCCTGAACCATGCGTTCGCCCTGCGTGCCAGCACAGAGTTTTACGAGGAGGTCGTCACTACCTCCCCGGACGGCACCACCCAGACCATGACCGCCGCCCGCAGCAACGGCAACGCCTACATCAAGATGGACATGGGCGAGGCAGGTCAGCTGGTCTACATCCTGAAGGATGGTCAGGGTTATCTGGTGGATGCCGCCTCCAAGCTGGCTGTCAAGGGCGAGGTGCCTACCGTGACCGTGAGCGAAGAGGCCGTCTCCGGCGAGGGCGAGGCACAGGGCATCCCCTGCACGGAGACGACGATGAACGTGAACGGTCAGGACTGCGAGGCCCTCTCCTACACCGTCACCGGGGACGACGGCCAGACGTCCACCGTCTCCTACTGCCTCGTCGGCGATGACCTCAAGTATGTGGTCACAGACGCTGCCGAAGGACGCACCATCGTGGAGTACCGCGTCACCTCCACCAGCGTGGACCAGAACCTCTTCATCATCCCTGCGGACTATCAGATCATGACGCAGGAGGAGCTGGCCGCACAGATGGGCCAGTAAGGGCGTTTCAGATGCGACACGGGAGCTGCTTCGGCAGCTCCTTTTTGTTGTCCGTTGCCCCGGAATGTGCTATACTGTGAGCAACAGAATGTATGAGAGAATGAGGAGAATCCTATGAAAATTCCCGCAAACGGCTTTACCCATGCAGGCAAATTCCACGCGGACGATGTGTTCGCCACGGCCCTGCTTCAGATACTCCGCCCGGACATCCGGATCACCCGCGGCTTTGTCGTGCCGGAGGATTTCGACGGCATCGTGTACGACATCGGCTTCGGGATGTTCGACCACCATCAGGAACCCCGGGAGACCCGTGCCAACGGCACCCCCTACGCGGCCTTCGGCCTGCTGTGGCGGGTGCTCGGCCCCGGTCTCGTGGGCGAGCGTCAGGCCCGGCTCATCGACGAGAACTTCATCCAGCCCCTCGACCTGAACGACAACACCGGCGAACAGAACAGCCTCTGCGACGCCATCGGCTTCTTCAACCCTGTCTGGGACTCCAAGGAGGATCAGGACGCCTGCTTCTTCAAGGCGGTGGCCGTGGCAAAGCAGATCCTCGAGAACCAGATCGAGAGCGCCAACGCCGTCAACCGCGCCGATGAGAAGGTCCAGCAGGCCTACAAAAACTCCCGCGATGGCATCGTGGTGCTGCCCTGCTATCTGCCGTGGAAGAACGGCCTGTACAAGACGGACGCCCTCTTCGTCATCTATCCCAGCCAGCGGGGCGGCTGGAGCGCCCAGTGCGTCACCGACCACAAGACCAAAAAGCCCAAGCTCCCCTTCCCCCAGAGCTGGGCCGGCCAGCCGCAGGAGGTCATCGAGCAGAAGAGCGGCCTCGAGGGCATCAGCTTCTGCCACGCCAGCCGCTTCCTCATCACGGCCAAGGACAAGGAGACGGCGCTTGCCGCCTGCCGTCAGGTGCTGAAGAACAATGGCCGCCTCTGAGAAGCCGGCCTACGTCTATATGGTGCGCTGCGCGGGCGGACAACTCTACACTGGCTGGACGAACGACCCGTCCGCCCGCCTCAAGGCCCACCAGAGCGGCCGGGGCGCGAAGTACACCCGCGCCCACACGGCGCTGGACTTTGCGTATCTGGAGGAGTGTGCAGACAAGTCTGCCGCCCTCCGGAGGGAGATCGCCCTGAAAAAGCTGCCGAAGGCCCGGAAGGAGGCTCTCTGCGCCGGGTGGGCCGCTGCGAATATGCATCTAAATATGCATAAAATTTGAATATATTTAGAAAATAATGCATAAACATACAAAATAACAGAAAAGGACCGCCAAATCTGCACAAGGTTTGGCGGTTTTCTGCATTGACGGAAAAACCGCTTGGCGTATAATAAAAGCGTACTCCGAAAGATAAGATGCCGAGCGACCCGGGAGGGATGCCCGGGCGGCAGACAAAAGTGTAAAAAGTGTAACAAACAAAGGAGCGAATATCATGAAAAAGGAAGATATTAAGAAAGTTGTTTTGGCTTACTCGGGCGGTCTGGATACCTCCATCATCATTCCTTGGCTGAAGGAGAACTACAACAACTGCGAGGTCGTCGCCGTCTCCGGCGATGTCGGTCAGGGCACCGAGCTGGACGGTCTGGAGGAGAAGGCCAAGAAGACCGGCGCCTCCAAGCTGTATATCCTCGACCTGAAGAAGGACTTTGTCGAGAACTACATCTTCCCCACCCTGAAGTTCGGCGCAAAGTACGAAGACTACCTGCTGGGCACCAGCTTCGCACGTCCCTGCATCGCCAAGGCGCTGGCGGACATCGCCATCAAGGAGGGCGCAGACGCCATCTGCCACGGCTGCACCGGCAAGGGCAACGATCAGGTGCGTTTTGAGCTGACCCTGAAGGCCCTCTGCCCCGATATGGCCATCATCGCTCCCTGGCGTGAGTGGGACATCGAGAGCCGTGACGAGGAGATCGACTATGCCGAGGCACACAACATCCCCCTGAAGATCAACCGTGAGACCAACTACTCCAAGGATAAGAACCTGTGGCACCTGAGCCACGAGGGCCTCGATCTGGAGAACCCCGCCAACGAGCCGCAGTACAACAAGCCCGGCTTCCTCGAGCTGGGCGTTTCCCCCGAGCAGGCACCCGACACCCCGACCTACATCACCCTCCACTTCGAGAAGGGCATCCCCACCGCCGTTGACGGCAAGGAGATGGGCGCAGTCGAGCTGGTCGAGTACCTGAATAAGGTGGGCGGCGAGAACGGCATCGGCCTGCTGGACATCGTCGAGAACCGTCTGGTGGGCATGAAGAGCCGCGGCGTCTATGAAACTCCCGGCGGCGCGATCCTCTACAAAGCCATCAATGTTCTGGAGACCATCACGCTGGACAAGGAGAGCGCACACTTCAAGGCTCAGCTGGCCCAGAAGTACGCCGACATCGTCTACAACGGCCAGTGGTTCACCCCGCTGCGTGAGGCGCTGGATGCCTTCGCCGACAGCCTTGAGAAGACCGTCACCGGCGATGTCAAGCTGAAGCTCTACAAGGGCAACATGATCAACGCCGGCGTCACCTCTCCGTACACCCTGTACGACGAGCAGACTGCTTCCTTCGGCGTGGATAAGGACTATGACCAGTCCGATGCTACCGGCTTCATCAACCTCTTCGGCCTGTCCATCAAGGAGCGCGCAAAGCTGTCCAAGAACTGGCCTGAGATCAAGTAAGGAACTGCTTATCCTCCCCTTTGGCGTGTTTTTTACACTTTCACGCTGAAGGCTCAATCACCGGCATATTGCTGGCGGCACCGCCGCGGGAGCTTTTTCCCCTGCGGCGGCTTTGCCGTTTTTAAGGAACAACCTCTCCGACAGCGCTGACGCGCTGCCGCCTCTCCTATCGAGGAGAGGCCTTGCAACCCGGCCTTGTCGAGCGTAAGCGAGACGGAGAGGTTTATGAAAGGGACTTTAACAATGGCAGAACAACTTTGGAAGGGCCGTTTCTCCAAGGCGGTCGATTCCCGCGTCAACGACTTCAACTCTTCCATCCGCTTCGACCAGCGGATGATCGCACAGGATATGCGGGGCAGCGGCGTCCACGCCGCCATGCTGGCCAAGCAGGGCATCATCTCGGAAAAAGACTGTGAGGACATCCTGAGCGGTCTGGCCTCCATCGCCGACGATCTGGCCTCCGGCGCCCTTACCATCGACCCCAACGCCGAGGACGTCCATACCTTTGTGGAGCAGACTCTGACCGCCCGCATCGGCGACGCAGGCAAGCGTCTCCACACCGGCCGCAGCCGGAACGATCAGGTGGCGCTGGACATCCGCCTGACCCTGCGGGACTACAGCCATACATTGCAGGCCTACATCGTCGAGCTGGTAAAGGTCATCTGCAAGAAGGCTGCCGAGAACACCACCGCCGTCATGCCCGGCTACACCCACCTGCAGCGCGCCCAGCCCATTACCTTCGGCCACGCGCTGATGGCCTACGCATGGATGCTGCTGCGGGATCTGCAGCGCTTCGAGGACGCCACCGCCCGGATGGACGCCCAGTGCCCGCTGGGCAGCGGCGCTCTGGCAGGCACCACCTATCCGCTGGACCGCGCCTTTACCGCCGAGAAGCTGGGCTTTGCATCACCCTGCCCCAACAGCCTCGACGGCGTGTCCGACCGTGACTTCTGCATCGAACTGGCCAGCGCCATCTCCCTGTGCATGATGCACCTGTCCCGCTTGAGCGAGGAGATCATCCTGTGGTGCAGCTGGGAGTTCAAATTCATCGAGCTGGACGATGCCTTTACCACCGGCTCGTCCATCATGCCCCAGAAGAAAAACCCTGACGTCACCGAGCTGATCCGCGGCAAGACGGGCCGGGTCTACGGCGACCTGAACACCCTTCTGGTCATGATGAAGGGCATCCCCCTCGCCTACAACAAGGATATGCAGGAGGACAAGGAGGCCATCTTTGACGCGGTGGATACGCTGGAACTCTGCCTCAAGACCGTGACCCCGATGCTGGACACCATGAAGACCCTGCCCGCCAATATGCGCCGCGCCGCCGCCAAAGGCTTCATCAACGCTACCGATTGCGCCGACTATCTGACCAAGAAGGGAATGCCCTTCCGCGACGCCTACAAGCTCACCGGCTGCATGGTCTCCGACTGCATCCAGAAGGACAAGGTGCTGGAGGAGCTGAGCCTTGAGGAGTTCAAGGGCTACAGCGCTCTGTTCGAAAACGACGTCTACGACGCCATCGACCTCATCAAGTGCTGCGAGGGCCGCACCAGCTACGGCGGCCCCAGCGAGGCCAGCGTCAGAAAGCAGATCGAGCTGGCTTCGGCCCAGCTCGGCGCATGGGAGGCAGAAAACGCATGAGCGTGAAAGTCTTTATCGACGGTTCTTCGGGCACGACGGGCCTGCGCATCGCCGACCGTCTGGCCGCCCGGCCTGACATCGAGCTGCTGAGCATCTCGGCGGAGGGGCGCAAGGATGTGAACGAACGGGCGAAGGTCATCAACTCCGCCGACCTCGCCTTCCTCTGCCTGCCGGATGCGGCGTCCAAAGAGGTCATGCCGCTTCTCCGCCCCGACGTCAAGGTGCTGGACACCTCCACGGCCTTCCGCACCGATGCAGCGTGGGACTACGGCTTCCCGGAGCTAAAGGGTCAGAAGGAGAAGATCAAAAATTCCTGCCGCGTGGCGGTGCCCGGCTGCTATGCCAGCGGCTTTATCAGCATCGCGCGGCCTCTGGTGGAGCTGGGGCTGGCCCCGGCGGACTATCCCTTCAGCTGCACCGGCATCTCGGGCTACTCCGGCGGCGGCAAGAAGATGATCGCCGAGTACGAGAGCGCCGACCGTCCGGCCCACAGCAAGCTGGACGCACCCAAGAGCTACGGCCTCGGCCTTGCCCACAAGCATCTGCCCGAGATGCAGAAGATCAGCGGCCTCGCCCACACCCCCGCCTTTGTGCCGGTGGTGTGCGACTACTACAGCGGGATGCAGGTGCTGGTGCCCCTCGACCTCAAGCTGGCTGGCACCAGCGCGGAGGCCGTGACCGCAGGCATCGCGGAATATTATAAGGAGGGCGCGACCGTTTCCGTCCACGCCCTCAACGAAGCTCTGCCCGAGAATGGCCTGTACTCCAACGCCCTGTCCGGCAGCGACCGGATGGAGCTGTACATGACCGTCAACGCAGCGGGAGACCAGATGATGCTGGTGTCCCTGTTCGATAATCTGGGCAAAGGCTCCTCCGGTGCAGCCATCCAGTGCATGAATCTGATGCTGGGGATGGATGAGACGGAGGGGCTGGAATAACCTCTCCGTCAGCGCTGGCGCGCTGCCACTGCCCGGGTTGCGGCACCCAGCCGCCGCAGCGCTTTGCTTGCGTCTTGCTGGCCGCGGCCCCAACAGCGACTCCCTGTTTCCGCCACTGGCGGCGGTCGTCGTTGTTGCTCCTATCGAGGAGAGGCCTTGTCGAGCGAAGCGAGACTGAGAGTTTTATAGCAGTTTGCGTTTTTAATGCACAAGCAACATCCGCAAACTGCATATCGCAAAGATGCCGTTTTGATAGGCACTATTTTTGAAAATTGCGATAAAATTAGGGGGATTTTCAGATGCAGTATAAAGAAGTTGAGGGCGGCATCTGCGCGCCCAAAGGTTTTGCAGCGGCCGGTGTCCATTGCGGCATCCGGGCGAATCACAGTGAAAAATACGATCTGGCACTCATCAAGGCCGACGTCCGCTGCGCCGCAGCCGGTGTCTACACCACCAACAAGGTCTGCGGCGCACCCATCAAGGTGGACCGCGCCCACCTGACCGACGGCTATGCACAGGCCATCGTGGTCAACAGCGGCAACGCCAACACCTGCGCCGCCAACGGTGTGGCGCTGGCCGAGGAGTGTTGTGAGCTGGTGGGCAAGGCGCTGGGCATCGCCGCAGAGGACGTCCTGCCCTCCTCCACCGGCGTCATCGGCCAGCCTATGGTCATCGACCCCTTCGCCCGGGGAATCCCTGCCGCTGCGGCGAAGCTGGCGGCTGACGCACAGGGCAGCACCGACGCGGCAACAGCCATCATGACCACCGACACCCACAAGAAGGAGTATGCCATCCAGTTCGAGCTGGGCGGCAAGACCTGCACGGTGGGCGCGATCGGCAAGGGCAGCGGGATGATCGCCCCCAACATGGCGACCATGCTGGCCTTCTACACCACCGACGCCGCCGTCTGCCCCGCCCTTCTGGAAAAGGCCCTCAAGACGGTGGTGCCCGGCACCTACAATCAGATGAGCGTCGATCTGGACACCTCCACCAACGACACCCTTATTATCATGGCCTCCGGCCTCGCGGGCAACCCGGAGATCACCGAGGAGAACGCCGATTACGACGCCTTTGTGGCGGCGCTGACCGCCATCGCCGAGCATATGTGCGCCGAGCACGCCGGTGACGGTGAGGGTGCGACCCATCTCATCACCTGCGAAATCACCCACGCCCCCGACCTCAAAACGGCCCGCGCCGTCAGCCGCAGCGTGGTCTGCTCCAATCTCTTCAAGGCCGCAGTCTTTGGCCGCGACGCCAACTGGGGCCGCATCCTCTGCGCCATCGGCTACACGCCCGGCGACTTCTCCATCGACAAGGTCTGCGTCTGGCTGTCCAGCGCCGCCGGTGAGGTCTACGTCTGCGAGAACGCCGCCTACCACCCCTACAGCGAGGAGGAGGCCGCAAAAGTTCTGGCTGAGCATGACATCCTCGTGAAGGTGGATATGGGCACCGGCGACGCCTCGGCCAAGGCATGGGGCTGCGACCTGACCTACGACTACGTCAAGATCAACGGCGATTACCGCACCTGAGAAGGAGGACCGCAATGAAAAATGAAGAAATGGCCCTCCTGTTCTCGGAGGCGACCCCCTATATCCAGAAATACCACGGCAAGACCATGGTCATCAAGTACGGCGGCAACGCCATGATCAATGAGACGCTGAAGAACGCCGTCATGAACGACCTCGTCACCCTCACCCTGCTGGGCGTCCGGGTGGTGCTGGTGCACGGCGGCGGCCCGGCCATCAACGAGATGCTCAAGAAGGTGGGCGTCGAGAGCCACTTTGCAGGCGGTCTGCGCGTCACCGACGACGCAACGATGGAGATCGTCCAGCAGGTGCTGGCCGGCAAGGTGAACAAGGACCTCGTGGCAAAGCTGCGGGGCCGCGGCGTGGGCCTCTGCGGCATGGACGGCCAGATGCTTCGCTGCACCGAGCTGGACCCCCAGCTGGGCCATGTGGGCGAGATCATCCATGTGGACCCCACCCTGATCTCCAACCTGCTGGACAGCGGCTATATCCCCGTCATCGCAACGGTGGGTATGGATGACCTCGGGCAGGCCTACAACGTCAACGCAGACACGGCTGCTGCCCAGATCGCCATCGCCCTCAAGGCTGAGAAGCTCGTCTCCATGACCGACATCGCGGGCCTGCTGCGGGACAAGGAGGATGAGTCCACCCTCATCCCCGAGGTGGAGGTCTCCGAGATCGAGGGCTACAAGTCCGCCGGCATCATCGCGGGCGGCATGATCCCGAAGATCGGCGGCATGGCTGATGCCATCTATCAGGGCGTCCACGAGGCCGTCATCATCGATGGCCGTGTGCCCCACTCCATCCTGCTGGAGCTGTTTTCCGACCGCGGCTCCGGCACCCGCTTCTACCGCCGCAGCCATCACGAATAAGGGTTGCTCAAAACCGAGAAGCGCTTTATAATAAGAGAAACGGGCTTGCCCTCTCAGGCCGCTTCGCGTCCAGCTCTCCCAAGGGGAGAGCCTTTGCGAAAAGATGAAGCTCACAGCAAGACTGGAAGCCTCTCCCTTTGGGAGAGGTGGCATCGCGTCAGCAATGACGGAGAGGGCAAGGATGCTACCAAGGAGGAAGAACGCTATGGATTCCGAAAAAGTCATCAAGCGGGACGGCGAATACGTCCTGCACACCTACGGACGCAACCCCATCGTCCTCGAGAAGGGCCACGGCCTCTACGCCGAAGGCCCTGAGGGACAGAAGTATCTCGACTTCACCAGCGGCATCGGCGTCAACAGTCTGGGCTACTGCGACATGACGTGGGCCGAGGCCGTCTCCGAGCAGGCCCATAAGCTGCAGCACGCCTCCAACCTCTACTATACCGCCCCCTGCGGCAAGCTGGCAAAAAAGCTCTGCAAGCGCACCGGGATGAGCAAGGTGTTCTTCGGCAATTCGGGCGCAGAGGCCAACGAGGGTGCCATCAAGGCCGCCCGCAAGTACAGCTTCGACAAGTACGGCGCCGACCGCTACAATGTCATCACGCTGGTCAACAGCTTCCACGGCCGCACCATCGCCACCCTGACCGCCACCGGACAGGGCGTGTTCCACAACTACTTCGGCCCCTTCAACGAGGGCTTCCAGTATGTCAAGGCGGGTGACATCAGCGCCTTGACCGAGATGGTGGACCGTCACACCTGTGCCGTCATGCTGGAGCTGGTGCAGGGCGAGGGCGGCGTCGTGGCCCTCGACCCGGAATATGTGCAGGCCGTCCGCGCCCTCTGCGACGAAAAGGACCTCGTCCTCATCGTGGACGAGGTGCAGACCGGCGTGGGCCGCACCGGCACCTTCCTGTGCTGTGAGCACTACGGCCTCAAGCCCGACATCGTTACGCTGGCCAAGGGTCTGGGCGGCGGCCTGCCCATCGGCGCAGTGCTGATGAATGAGAAAGTCGCTGCCGGGATGGGGCCGGGCACCCACGGCTCCACCTTCGGCGGAAACCCGGTGGTCTGCGCCGGTGCCAATGTGGTCGTGGACCGGATGGACGCCAGCTTCCTTGCCAACGTCAACGAGCGGGCCGTCCAGCTGCGCACCGGTCTGGAAAAGCTGCCCCGGGTCAAGAGCCTGTCGGGCATCGGCCTGATGGTCGGCATCGAGTTTCTCGAGGGCATCAAGGCCGCTGACGTGCTGGCCGCCTGCCGCGCGAAGGGTCTGCTGGTGCTGACGGCCAAGACCCGTCTCCGCCTGCTGCCGCCCCTGAGCCTCACCGCCCACGATGTGGAGATGGCGCTGGACATTCTGGGCAGCGTGCTGGCCGGGATGGACCCCAGCAAAACGGAGGGGCAGGCATGAAGCATCTGCTGAAAATGAGCGACCTGACCCCAGCCGAGGTGGCCCACATCCTCGATGTGGCCGACGAGCTGAAGGCCCGACAGAAGGCCGGAGGCACGGAGCCTCTGCTGAAGGGCAAGAGCGTCGCACTGATGTTTTCGAAAAACTCCACCCGCACCCGCACCAGCTTTGAGGTGGGCGTCTACCAGCTGGGAGGCCTCGGCAACTACATGAACGCCGCCACCGAGCTGCAGTCCGGCCGGGGCGAGCCGCTGAAGGACACCGCCCGGGTGCTGGGCCGGTATTACGACTGTGTGGTCTGGCGCACCTACCGCCAGCGCGACCTTGAGGAGTTCGCAGAGTACGCGGGCGTGCCGGTCATCAACGGCCTCACCGACTATGCCCACCCCTGTCAGGTGCTGGCCGACCTCATGACCATCCGGGAGAGCCGCGGCCCGCTGGCGGGGCAGAAGCTCTGCTTTGTCGGCGACGGCAGCAATATGGCCAACAGCCTTATCGTGGGCGGTCTGCTGTCCGGCATGAAGGTGGACTGCGTCTGCCCCCACGGCTACCGCCCGGCGGCAGATGTGCTGATGTTTGCCCACAGGTATGGCAGTGCCTTCCGTCTGCTGGAAGACCCCGCCGAGGGCGTCCGGGACGCCGACGCGGTGGTGACGGCCATCTGGAACACCGCCGCCCCCGGGACCACCGAGAGCGAGAGCCGCCTGCGGGATTTCGCGGGCTTCCAGCTCACCAGCACCCTTCTGAAGGCGGCAAAGCCGGACTGCATGGTGCTCCACTGCCTGCCCGCCCACCGGGGCGAGGAGATCTCCACCGCCGTCTTCGAGGCCCACGCGGACGAGATCTTTGCCGAGGCGGAAAATCGGCTGCACGTCCAGAAGGCCGTGCTGGCCGTGCTGCTGGCAGAGAAATAAAAAATACAAGAAGGAGCTGCTGCACCGGGGAAAGACCCGTGCAGCAGCTCCTTTTTTGTTTTATGCAGCAGGAGGGTACCCTTATCCCCTTAAGATCTCGCCGCTGACCGGCAGGACATTGTAATCACCTGCCGCCGCAATGGCTCTCACTTCGTCCAGTGCAGGCCGTATCTTCATAGCAGCTTCCCCTTTCTGCGTCAAACAAAAAACTCCCCCGGCTCTTCTGCTGAGGGAGTGGAAAAGAAAAACGCCCCCGACAGAAGAGAACCTCTTCTGTCAAGGACGAATAAAGCTTAGCCTTTTATCCGCGGTGCCACCCTGACTTCATGGGAACGACCCCATGCACTTGGCGGGATGCCAACACATCCCCGGCAACTGACGTATGCCCTACGTTGCAGAATACTGTGCGGCAGATGCGCCGCAGTTCCCTGCACCCTCAGCGGTCCATTTCGGGAAAAGCGACGAAACGCCGCGTCTTCCTTGACGAACGGTTTCCGGCCTGCTTCTCAGCTGCGCAGGCTCTCTGTACGGGCATAGTTCGCCGTTATCTCCGCTTCAACGGTTTGGTGTATTGAATTTGGCTATATGAAATCACGGATCTTCCATTTGTCAAGGCCCAATTTTGATTTCTTGAAAATCTTACCTATGTTTGCGGTGGGTTGGGCTTTTGTTTCAACAAATCGTCCGGCTCGTCAATTCATCTTGTCTATCCATCCAAACATGGTATAATGGAACAAAGGAGCGTGATACTATGAGCCCAATCAAAGTCCCTGCAAAAATCCAGTTGGTCGAAAAACGTGAAACACGCACAAGCCGTGGAATGCTCTCAAAGGGCTGGTATCGCGTGGATGACCAGCTTGTCATGGTCAAGGGCAACTCCATCACAGAGGCCGGAACCGCTGGGTATGAGCCGTATTCTGAGGTGATGGCATCGCTGATTGCACAGGTGCTGAATTTGCCCCATGTAGAATATACGTTGATGCCTGCCAAACTCTTTCCCGACATTCAAACCTATTCCTGCGATGTAGTCAGCATCTGCCTCAAGTTCACAACGGACGATGAACAACTGTATCATTTTGCAGACTTGGCTGACGCCCATTTTCTTGCCAGCGGTCAGGCCGCTTCACCGGAGGCACTGTTTCAGTATGCGACAGAATTGTATGGCAAGAAGTGGCTCTATCAGATGTTGGCGTTCGATGCCTTTATCGGCAACGAAGACCGCCACGAAAACAATTTTGATGTAATCGTCCGGGATGGAAAAAATTATGCTCCGCCTATTTACGACAATGGCGGCAGTCTGCTTGCATGGGCAATCGACGAGGAATTGACTGACACGAAGCTCCGTTATCAGTTCGACAAAGCCAAACCGTTCCGCAGTCGTCACGCCCAGCAGATCAAACTGATCGACGAGCCTGTGCTGCCTGTGCGTGATCTGGATACGCTGTATCAGGAGATCATTCAGGCTATTTCGCCGATTCTTGCATTGTTGAGCGAAAAAAGAGCATCTTCGATTCGTCAATACCTGAAATACCGTCTGCACTACCTGAAAGCCGCCATGGGGTGATAAAATGGCCTATCTGAAATTGATGATGGATGAAAAAGAAATCGCCCACTTGAGCGAAGATGGGCAGTCTCTTTGCGCAAATGAGGGTGTGCCGCAGGATAGCCTTCCACTGAACCTTTTCATTGGTGACAAACGCAAAGTTCCATTGGTCGATGTGGTGGTTTGGGCAAAGAAGCGTATCTTCCCGAAAAATCGGATGGACTGCAAAGAGATTTTGAAATTGATGGGACTGCCCGACTACAACGCTTGGGAAATCGTCAAGCGCACCAACGCCTGTCTGATGGAAGATCCCTATTGGCTGCGATTCAGCGAAGAGGAAACTTTTGAGGACACAACGCGCGGACGAGCCAGAAGGATCATGAATGAGAATCGGAAAAGCAGCTGATGCTAATTGATATCAACCTATATCAATTAGCAAGTACAACAAAGCCCACAGGTTGGATGGAATTCCAGCCTGTGGGTTTTGCTTTGCCATATTCGTGCAGTTTCTGCTCCGGTTCAGCGGCAGACCGGATCTGCGGCATCGTAAAGGGCTTGTGCCATGCGGCTGGCATCCTCCGGGGTCATCAGATCCTGCACCACATTGCGGACGGCAGTGCCCGCCGCAAATTCGTATTTCGGGATGGAGAACGGCATACAGAAAAGAGCAGCATATATCAACAGCCGCCCCTGCCAATATGCGAAAAATTTTTAATCGATTGCGCTTCCCGCGGTGGTTGGTTTTATGTCTGCGGTACGAATACCTTCTGCTAAAAAATATTACTGCAGCTATTGACAACCGCTCACCGGCTAATATATAATTAAATCGTATAAATTGCAAATTAACCATGCTGCCGGATTCGAGATTGATTTTATGAATCCTAAGGCAGTACCGCATAATTCCAGGCACAGCGCCTGACAAAACATTGCTTCATCCGTCAGGCAAGAGTGGTGCGGTGTTTTATGAAAGAGCACGTAAATAAATTAAAATAGAAAAGAGGTAGCAACATGGAAAACTATGTCAGCATCAATTCGGATCGGTTGTGGGCGCGATTGAACGAGGTAGGGCATATTGGAAGTGATCCCAGAGGCGGAATCAGTCGTTTTGCTTGGGAACCCCCTTATAAGGAAGCCGTAATGCTCCTGATCCGGTGGATAAAGGAAGCGGGCCTGACGGCAAGGATCGATACCGTTGGAAATGTATTTGCCCGGCTGGAGGGCGATGATCCACATGCTCCGGCTGTGCTGAGCGGCTCTCATTTTGATACCGTACCTCAAGGAGGATGCTTTGATGGATTGGCTGGTGTAATGGGGGCATTGGAAGCGCTGGTTGCCATCAAAGAATCCGGACTTCCGCACAAAAAGCCTTTGGAAATGGTGGCCTTTATCAATGAAGAAGCCAGCCAATTTTTGGGCGGAACATTCGGAAGCAAGGCGATATGCGGGATGCTTCCGGACGACTACGCTTTTCATCTGCGCAATCGACAGACAGGTCAGCTTCTCAGCGATGCCATGAGAGAATTCGGGATGGGGTTGGATCCAGAAAGGTTAACAGAGAGTAAAATAGACCCCCACGCCTATTGTGGTTTTTTGGAAATGCATATAGAGCAGGGGCGGTATCTGTTGGACGCAGACAAACCCTTCTCCATTGTCAGCTGTGTTGCAGGCATTAAACAGTTTTATCTCCACTTTCATGGAACAGCAGCGCATGCCGGTGGAATGGCGATGTCGGATCGTCATGACGCTTTGGCCGCAGCGGCGGCAGTAATTTCCGCTGTGGAAAATCTGGCAAAGGAATGCAGCAAAGACACTAGAGGTACGGTTGGATATATTTCCGTGTTACCTTGTGAACACAATATTATCCCGGAGGACGTGACGATTTCCGTGGATTTCCGTGAAACGGAGGACATGAAGTGGGAAAAGCTCTATACGGATCTGATTGAGGTCACGAAGCAGGAATGCGCAAAACGGGGTCTATCTTGGACTGTGGAAACAACCTGCGACCTGAGACCGGCGCACTGCGC
This sequence comes from Faecalibacterium sp. I3-3-89, assembly GCF_023347275.1. NCBI lineage: Bacteria > Bacillati > Bacillota > Clostridia > Eubacteriales > Oscillospiraceae > Faecalibacterium > Faecalibacterium sp. I3-3-89. The sequence goes on from NZ_CP094468.1 coordinate 156,356, forward strand.
ACCGGAACTGATCCATATTTTGGAAGAAGCAGCCGTCGGAACCGGATTTGAGAAAGACCGAATGATCAGCTTCCCCGCACATGACTCTATGAATATGTCGAGAATTATGCCGATGGGGATGCTGTTTTTGCGAAGCTCAAATGGCGGGCTCAGCCATTGCCCTGAGGAGTATACAACCCGTGATGATCTGGTCATTGGCACACAGATATTGACAAACGCTCTGTTTATCGCGGCCAACCGAGAGAACTGAAAACAGAAAGGGACAGAAACCATGACAGCAGACTATTTGTTTATCCATGCGATTCTGATCACTATGCGTGGAAACGGCGTAGGTATTTTAGAAGATGGCGCTGTGGCTGTAACCGGAAACCGGATCAGCGCTGTCGGTGCTACGAAAGAGGTTCTTCAGGATTGGTCGGCGCATCGGGTGATTGACGCATCCGGAAAAGTGGTGATGCCCGGCCTCATCGATGCGCATATCCATACGGGAGATGGCTTGGTTCGCGGTGTGTCTCAGGATCTGAACAACTGGATGCAGCATGGGCTTTGGCCGTTTGAACAGGAATTGCGGAAGGATGTTGATGCAGTATGCAAAGGTTCCTTGATGAATATTGTAGAGGCACTCAAGGCGGGCACTACGACCTTCTGCGATTTTGATACTCCTATGACGCAGATCGTCCAAAACCATGTCAAGGTTGGAACACGAGCCAGAGTTGCCGAGCTTATCAGTGAGCTGCCAGAGGAAAATAAGACGGCTGTGGGTGAGCTGTACACCTTTGACCCGGCTCAGGGCAACCGAAAATTTCTCAGAAATCTGGATCTGATCCAGAAATGGAACGACCGTGAAAACGGCCGGATCACCTGTATGCTGGGACCGCAAGGCCCCGATATGTGCAGCAAGGAACTGCTTTTGGAGATACAAGAGGCTGCATTCAGGCTGGATACCGGTATCCACATGCATGTTTCTCAGGGTGATAGAGAGATCAACCAAATGATGAAGCGTTACGGAAAGCGTTCGATCCCTTTCCTGGACGAAATCGGATATCTGAATCACAGATTAATGGCAGTCCATCTGACAGAGGCAACCAAAGAGGAAACTCAGCTGCTTGCATCCAAGGGAGCAGGAATGATTTTATGCAGTGGGAGCATTGCAATTATTGATGGCATTATTCCACCGGCTGCAGAATTTTTGGAGGTCAGTGACAGATTGGCACTTGGTTCTGATCAAGCCCCCGGAAACAATTGCAATAATATGTTCAATGAAATGAAGTTTACGGCCATACTGAATAAGTGTAAGTTCAAAGATCCCTCGGTGTTCCCGGCAGGGAAGGTTTTGAGAATGGCGACCATTGAAGCAGCAAAGGCGATTGGTCTTGGAAACGAAATCGGTTCCATTGATGTCGGAAAAAAAGCAGACCTTCTGATGATCGATATGACTCAGCCGTGTCTGTCACCCATCATTCTCCACCCGGTACGCAATGTAGTTCCCAATTTGGTTTATTCTGCCAAGGGAAGTGAAGTGGAGCTGGTAATGGTAGACGGTAATATCCTTATTGAGAACTTCCAAGTCCTTACCGTAGACGAAAAGCAGGTCGTTCGGGATGCACAGGCGGCAGCGGAACGAGTCTGCAAAGCAGCAGAACTCCCTTTTTCTAAAATCCCCGAATCCAGACTGCACCGCATGATGCAGAATGATGAACTGTGAGGTATCCAGGTATGAAATATGATCTTGTCATTTACAATGCAAAAATTGTGACAGAGGAAGAGGTCTTTCTGGGATATATCTGTGTTTCTGACGGAAAAATTGCAGCCATGGGCTCCGATGCTCCGGTTTATGAGGCGGCACAGTCGCTGGACGCCAAAGGGATGCTGCTGCTTCCGGGAGCAATCGATACTCATCCGCATTTTTTTGAGCCCGGAGCAGAGGCGCGGGAGGATCTGGAACACGGAACCCAGGCCGCTGCCTCAGGCGGGTTTACGACGGTATTGGATATGCCTAACACCCCCGAACACCCTGTACTTGATTTGGAGGCATTTGCGCTAAAACAGGAAAGGGCTGAACGAAAGGCGTTGATCGATTATGCATTCTGGGGTGCCGCAACGCCGAAAAATATAGAGCAGTTTGTTCCGCTGCACAAGCAAGGATGTGTAGGTTTCAAGGCATTTACGGTTTACGCCGGTTCCAACTACCCCTTTTCTGATGAGTATAGCCAGCTGAAGGAGATGGAAAAAGTCGCATCCTTCCATGGTATTTTTGGGGCTCACGCTGAAGACCGGACACTGGTCAACGGTTTTTCAAATGAGCACAAGGAGGAGCCTTGGTCTCTGGCAGTTCACGATGCAAGCCGTCCCTGGATTGCGGAGCTGACCGCAATCAATACCTTGCTGCTTTATGCAGAAAAGACAGGATGCAAGCTGCATATCTGCCACATGTCCATTCCGGAAGGTGCTGAGCGAATCGCCTCTGCGCGCCGAATGGGCGTAGATGTGACTGTGGAAACCTGTGCTCACTATCTAACTCTGAATTATCAGGATCAGGCTTATCTGGGAACATTCGCTATGATCAATCCGCCTCTGAGAAGTCGAGACAGGATGGAACGCCTGTGGAAATATGTACTGGACGGAACCATCGACTACCTCGGAACAGATCACGCACCCTACCTGCTATCGGACAAGCTCCCACCGGATGGAGATTTGCGGAAGGCTGCCTGCGGTGCGCCCGAAATTGATGTTGCCATTCCTTTGATTCTGGAGGAAGGTGTCCGCAACAGAAAGATGCCGCTGCAGCGCTTTGCTGCATTTACATCAACAAATGCAGCAAAAAGATTTGGGTTGTATCCTCGAAAAGGTATTCTGGCTGTGGGGGCCGATGCGGACTTTTATTTGGTTGATATGGACACGAATTGGACCTATTCCCGCAAGAACAGCTTTTCTGTCAGTAAGCTCGATAAATTCGCGCACGAGGGCAGGACTTTTCACTGCCGAATCGTCTCCACATGGGTTCGGGGCAATGCGGTTTATCGCGATGGTGTTATCAAGCAGAAGCCCGGCTATGGTCGGATGATACGTCCTGAATGGGATTCCCAAAAGGAAAAGGGATAAGCAACTGTCACACAATTCCCGTCTGACGCCTTAAGCGCCGCTCCGGCAGAGCCTGCGCAGTTTTGTCATAAGAAAAATGGGTGAACCACAGCCGTGAAGCCTGTGGTTCACCCATTTTGTTTGTATCTTTTCTTTTACGAGGAAACGCACTGGCCGGACGTACCGGGCGCGGGGCCGGTAGATTCCCGAACAATCAGCTGCGGCTCGCTAGCAAGTTTGAGAACGTCCGAATCACCCGTTGCCTTCAGCACCATATCAACAGCCAGTTCACAAAGTGCCTCGGTACAATAAGATACTGTAGTGATTTTGGGACGAGTCATAGTAGTCAGGTAGATATTATCAAAGCCGCAGATCGAAACGTCCTGAGGGACACGCTTATCCTCACTGTTCAGGACGCAGGAAAGCGCGCCGAATGCTACAAGGTCGTTTACGCCGATAACAGCTGTAATATCCTTACGTTTCAGCAGCTGCTCCATTATGGAATATCCGGCTTCCGCTTCGGACTGCCCGGAATCGCCCAACGGAGCAGTAAAAACCTGAAGCGTTTCCGGCGGCAGACCCGCATCGCGAATGGCACTTCTGATACCCTCCAGACGTTTCGTACGGGTCAGGGAGACCGAAGAAACAGAGCTCATCAGGAAAGCGATACTCTTGTGTCCCAGATCCAAAAGATACTTTGCCACCAGATACCCACATCGAAACCCATTCAGGCTGATTGTGTTTAACGGAATATCGTCCGATTTCTCACTTAGTAGAACTACCGGGATGGTATGCGAAAGCTGGACAACACGTTTCATCCAATTGGGGGTAAACAGATAGATGACACCATCCATGTGCTTTTCCTCACACAAGTCCAGATAGGCCTTTTCACGTTCCGGATTGCGGTAAGTACAGCATAGGATCACGCTGTATCCAAGACGGGCAGTGTATTTTTCGATATACTGCATCAGCATGGGGTAATAAGGATTGTCCATCGTTGGAAGAAATACGCCCAACAGCTTGGATTGGCTGGTTTTAAGCCCTCTGGCAAAGGAATTTGGAATATACTGAAGTTGATTTGCTGCGTCCAGCACTTTTTTTCGGGTCTCTTCGGATAAAGACACATTGGGGGTATTGTTCATTACAAAGGAAACGGTTGTTTGGGATACGCCTGCAAGCTTGGCGACATCCTTGGATGTAGCTCTTTTCATAAAACACGGCTCTCCAACTGTTTATTAATAGATTACTTAACCAGTATACTCGATATTTCGCGATTTTGCAAGTGTAAATTCGGTAATATAATTTGTTTTCCAAGATATTGTCTGATCGGTGGAGCCGCTCCACCCCATGGGCGGCATCGCATATTTTTAGGTGACGATGCACTCTGGCCGCCAAACAAACTGCACACATCACACTGTGCTGTATTGCCGAGCATCCTTGCGGCTGAGTATTCGCTGTAGGATTGAATATCTTTCCCAAAAAAATTAATCCCCCAGAACATTTTACTATTGACAACGCAAAAAAAACACTATATAATTAAAGCACGATTAAGACGTATTACCCAAAATTTAATAACAAGGAGAAAAAGATTATGAACCTGAACAATTACGTAGCAGTAATCACTGGTGGTGCCAGCGGCATCGGCGAAGCAACGGTACGGCTCTTTATCGAGCGCGGCGCCAAAGTGGTCATTGTTGATCTCAACGAGGAACGGGGCAGCGCCTTAGAAGCTGAGCTTGGAGAACGCGCTTGGTTCTACAAAGCAGATGTCAGCGATTCCGCGCAGGTGCAGGCGATGTTTCAGGCAATAGAGGAAAAGTATGGCGTGGTCGATGTGCTGTACAACAATGCCGCCTACTCTCTGAGCAAAACGCTTTGGGATACCACTGAAGAAGACTGGGATCGCGTAATGAGAGTCAACCTGAAGGGGTATTTCCTGTGTGCAAAATATGCCCTGCCTCTTATGAAAAAGAGCAGCCACGGCTCCATTATCTGCACCGGCAGTGAACTGGGCGTGGTTGGCTGCGTGGAGAGCCTCGCATACAATACCTCCAAGGGTGGGGTCATTCAATTTGCAAAGAGCCTGGCTTTGGAGCTGGCTCCCTTCGGTATCCGCGTCAACGTGGTCTGCCCCTCCGGCACGGAAACACCCGCATTTATCAAGGATATGTCCCGAACCGGCAATTATGAGGCGGAGGTTGCCCGTCTGATTTCCAGCTATCCCCTGAAACGCCTCGGTCAGCCCATCGATATGGCTTACGCTGTGGCATTCTTTGCAAGCGAGGAATCTTCTTTTATTACCGGAACCCATCTGATGGTCGATGGCGGCTACACCGCTCAATAAAAATGTAACGGCTACAAAAGCAGAGTAAATGAAAGGAGAAACCCTATGGAAACAAGAAATGAAACGATTCACGAACAGGGAAAGCTGAAGCGGAAGCTGGGGCTTGGCGCCGCCTTGGCAGTGGCTGTCGGCACAACGATTGGTTCCGGTATTTTCTCGTCGCTGGCGGAAGTGGCTGGTGCATCCGGTTCTGCGTTGATGATGATTGTCAGCTTTGTTATCGGTGGTCTGATCATGATCCCCCAGAATCTTCTCTATGCGGAGCTTGCATCAGCATATCCGGAAGATGGCGGTCAATATACATGGCTGAAAGAAGCAGGCTGGCGTCCTGTGGCCTTCCTGAACGGCTGGCTGGCCTTCTGGGCAACCGATCCTTCAACCTGCTCTGTCATGTCCTTGGCAATCGCCAGCTATCTTGCTTTCTTCATTCCTGCACTGACAGGAATCGGCATTAAAGTCGTAGCAATCCTGCTGATTATTGGTTTCACCACGCTGCATTATCGCTCCGTAGAAGCCGGCGCACGGTTTCAGGCTTTTATTACCAGTCTGAAGCTGCTGCCCTTCTTCCTGCTGGTTGGCGTTGGCCTGTTCTACATGAACACTGAGTTGATTTCTGTGCCCGCTGCTGCAGGCGCTCCTGTAGGAATTGCCGCCTTGCTCGCCGGCGTATCTGCAACCACATGGTCTTACGATGGCGCAATAGGCGCTTGCTATATGGCAGGCGAAGTAAAAGATCCCGACAAGACCATGCCAAAGGTAATGATCTACTGCATTGCAATTGTCATTCTTCTGTACGCCGGTCTTTCTACCATTGCAGCAGGCCTGATCCCTCTGGGAGAGCTTGCGGCCTCCGATGCTCCTATTGCGCTTGCATTCTCAAAAATCCCTGTAATCGGTTCCACTGCAGGCATCATCACCGCGCTGATGGCAATCGTTGTAATTACGGGATCGGTTTCCGGTGCAACGATGTACCAGCCTCGTCTGGAGTACGCAATGGCAAAGGACGGATTATGGTACAGCCGTTTTGCGGAAGTACATCCCAAATACAATACGCCTTCCTTTGCACTGATGGCTCAGGCTATTTACGCAATCATTCTGGTTTGCGTTTCCGGCATCAACGATCTTCTGGGCTATTTCACATTTATTTGTCTGGTGAAAAACATGCTGGTGTTCTGCACCATGTTTGTTCACCACAAAAAGGCTGACTATAACCCCGGCTGGAAATGCCCGGCGTGGAAAATTATGACGGTTATTGCAATTTTTGCAAACGGCATCCTTCTGGTTTCCACGTTCATGTGGGCACCTACTGCAGCCTTGATTGCCAGTGGCGCTGCACTTGTTACCGGTCTGCCTGCCTACTATTTCTTCGATAAGAAAAACAGAACCGCAGCTGACGGAAACTAATTTACAAAAGATCTTAAAGGCTGCTGCACGCTTGTACAGCAGCCTTTTCTCAAAGAACAGGAGATAATCTTATGGAAATGAAAAAAATCTCAACGTCCAAAGCTGCACAGCCCGGCGGCTGGTATTCCCAAGCATTTCGAATCGGAGATCTCATTTATACAGCAGGTATAACAGGTGTGGATCCGGAAACAGGGAAACTGGCAGCTCCCGATGATATTGTTTCTCAGACACATCAGATTATGAAGAACATGAAAGCAATTCTGGAGGAAGCCGGATCTGATATGGATCATGTTTTTAAGACCTTAGTCTTTGTGGCAGATATTGATCAGTTCGCTTTGTTTAATGAAACCTACCGGCAGTATTTTCCGGAGGATCCGCCGGCAAGAAGCACGATGCAGGTGGGCAAATTCAATGGGGGAATGACGATCGAGATTGAGGCCATTGCTGTTGTAAAATAAATGATCTGTCCCCAGTTTTCCGGACACCGGTTCAAAATTGAATCATTAACTTTTCATCATGGATGCTTCCCTGAATTTTACGGGAGGCATCCATTTTGTTTTCGCTTGGATTCTGCATTAGAATAGTCGATATCATCAGCAATCACTTCGGAGAACACTTCAAAGGAAGGATAATCTTTCTCAAAATCACAGAATATTTTGTTTTTTCAATCTATCAAAGAAGGTCTCCATCATACAGTTGCCGCAGCAGCCACCTTATCCTGCGGCGCTGTTCACGCCGTTTCCTCGCTATATTGCCGAAAGCAAGGGGGCTTATTCCAAAGCCTGCGAACGTGTTGAGAAAAATGTTTTAATCTCAGGCTATACGGATGTAACGCCTTTTTGTCCTGCTTCTGCAACGCTGCGTATGCCACCATTCGAACATTTGCAATGAAATTCCATGAAATGGGACTGTTGGCTGCACGAAAGGCTGGAAATCGGGTATTCTACAAGGTCCATTGATTATCATAAACGAACGGGACTGCTCCACAAGATTTTGTGTGAGGCAGTCTTGTTTGCTTAGATCCACACTCAAAAAACTGGGAGGCGATATTCGTATTGTAATGGAACATACCAGTACGTACTGGAGACCAATCGCACTGACATTGAAGGAAGCCGGCTTTTTTGTTTCCGTTGTCAATGCGATGCTAATTCACGATTTCAGTGATAATACGATCCGAAAGCTAAAAACGGACCGAGCGGATGCTCTTAAAATTGCAAACTATGCGCTCACCTTTTGGGATACACTACCCCCGTTCAACAATGAAGAAGAAACCAGACTGCTTCTTAAAATGCAATCCAGAGCAAACGAGCGAATCACTGCGACTGCAACAGCGTTGCGGAACGGGCTGATCGCACTGGCTGACCAAATATTTCCTGGGGTAAATATTGCATTTGATCCGAACACAAAAAATGCGAATGGACATGAAAAGTGGGTGGACTTCTTTCTGCGTTATTGGCACAAGGATTGTGTCTGTCAATATTCCATGGAGGCTTTCACGGAATCTTATCGGGGATGGTGCAAACGAAAAAACTACAAGTTCCGTACAGATACCGCTCACCAAATCTATCTGCTTGCACAGGAGGGCGTGGCTACTCTTCCGAAATGCGAAAGTACGAAGATGCTGATCACGCAGGCTTGTAAAAGCCTGAATGCCGTTTGCGAGGCCAAGCAAAGCACCCAGCTTGAAATGCAGCGGTTGGCTGCAATGCTCCCCGAATACGAGGTTGTAATGCAGATGGAAGGAGCCGGACCCATTACCGGGCCTGCTCTTATGGCCGAAATTGGTGATGTTCGACGGTTCAAAAACAAGAAAGCGTTGGTAGCCTTTGCTGGTATTGATGCACCACCGTTCCAGTCTGGTGCATTTGAATCCAAGTCACGCCATGTTTCCAAACGAGGTTCACCGCATCTGAGGCGAACTATTTTTATTGTATCGAATATTATTTTAACACGCTCAAACCCGGAAAATGCTGTTTACTGCTTTATGGACAAAAAGCGTTCCGAAGGAAAGCACTATTACGTTTATACCGTCGCAGGAAGTGCCAAGTTCCTGCGAGTCTATTACGCTCGTGTTACTGAATTTCTGCGTTCCCAGCCATCTCCTGGTGCCTGTTGATGGTTTCTGATGAACCATTACGATGATTTTCAGCCGACAAGCTGTGCTGTCGGCTTATTAAAGTTGCCGGATGCTCAACTGCACCCGGCAATAAATTTTTGATGTTTTTTTGTTCAGGCTATTGACACTCGTTAGCAGGTTTGCCACTGCTATGAACGCCTTTTGAATTGCAAAATGATTTTTCAGTTGCTATACTGGGCTTATCAAAGTTTTTTCGGGAGGACGCCGCAGTGACCGCACAGACAATGCAAATCGGAAACAGACCTTGCCGCATTTACGGCGAAGCCCATGCAGAATACCTGCTGCTCCAAATGACAGGCGAACATGAGTTGCAGAGCATAGACCATGAAGTGGCTGCTATTGCACAAAGCAGCCGGAATTTTCTGTTTGCGGCCATTCCAGTGGAAAGCTGGAACGATGCACTTTCTCCGTGGGAAGCCCCTGCTGTATGGGGAAAGCAAGGCTTCGGTGGCAATGCTGAGGATACCCTGCGCTTTCTGACGGAACAGGTCATCCCCACACTGAAACAACAGTTCAATCTCCCGGAAAACGTCAAAATCATTCTGGGTGGCTATTCGCTGGCGAGATTGTTTGCGCTGTGGACACCCACCCAGACCGGTTTGTTCTACGGTATCGCCGCAGCCTCGCCCTCTGTGTGGTTTCCGGGCTGGATGGAGTTTGAGCAGCAGCACCCGATACAGGCACAGTGCGTTTATCTGAGCCTTGGCGACAGGGAAGAGCACACGAAAAACACCGTCATGGCTGTGGTTGGCGATAGCATCCGCACCCTGCACAGTCGGCTTATAGAGCGTGGCGCAGACTGCACCCTTGAATGGAACAGCGGCGGGCATTTCAAAGACGCCGATTTGCGTACCGCAAGAGCATTTCGGTGGGTGATGGAGAAAAGCCGATGAATATTTTGATTGATGCAGACGGCTGCCCGGTCGTCGATCTGACTTTGCAGATTGCAAAGCAGTTCGGCGTTCCAACGGGCTTTTATATCGGAAAGAATGGCTGCTCCAAGCGGCATCCAGACAAGCCTACCGCAGAGATGATCCGCTTCAATTTTACAGAACCGGAAAAAACAGGGCTGTACACCCTATGGGAAAAGCTCACGGTTGGATATGATGATCTGCTGACCACCCCGGTAGTTTCGGAACTGACAGGCTACTCTGCACAAAGCATCCAGCGATGGTGCAATCAGAAGATCCTTGTGGGCTTCAAAATTCGTGGCACATTGACGATTCCGCGCCTTGCGGTCGTTGAGTTTATGTCCGGCGACCGTGCAACGGCTATCGTCCGAAAATCCTCAAAGCACCTCGATCTGCTCCGCACCTATGCACAGGACTGCCATAAAGGCGCAATGACAATTACATATTAAACGAACAGGACTGCTCCACAGTGCAATGTGTGTGAAGCAGTCCTGTTTACTTAGTAGGGATTTATATGTCTTTCTTGTCGAGCTGGATGCGGGACATCTCCGAAAGAACAGCTTTCTTTTCGTGTTCCTGCAAGTACACCGGATTTAGTTTTGACTTCGTATATTTCAGATAGCTGTCAGCGGTCTTTTGCATCAGCACAGCTGTAAAGTACCGCTCCCAACTGAAATATTGCTGGCTTTCCACATGATTTTCCGGCGATTTCAGAATTTCATCGACCTCCGCGTCTTCGAGCAATCCAGAACGAAGAATCAACCATTCAAACGATTCTGGCAGGTAAATATGAGAATCCGGCTGGAGGGCAAGCAGTTGCATAATGCGCTTCATCTGCGAACCAAACGCCGCACCGTCTGCAACCACCAGAATATTCTCCCCTGCACGGTCAGACAGCATTTTGAAAATGTTGGACTTTCCACCAGCAGATTCGCAGATAATTCCGTTTTCGGCGCAAACAGCCTGAAAAAACTGGAATCCCGAATTGGAATCCTCTGTAATGATTGCCGCTGGTTTTAGTTTCTCCAACCCCATCGGCTTTCCGTAAATTCGGAAAAACTCATTGTAGGTCTGTTTCAAGTCTCCGAAGTGTTTGGATGCCCGGATGCCGTAAATTTCCGTTACGCTGTACGGTAATGTTTCAAGTCCTTCCCGCGTGACGAGCACATAGTAGTTGTCTGTTTTCTGAATCGCTGCGGCAAATTCCTTTGAAGCAGTAAAAGCATTCCCTTCATCAATAAAAACGATACTCTGCGAAAGGTCGGAAAGCTGTTTTTCCCACTGCCGCCCGGAAAGGACAACGCAATCCTTCTCGCATTGCAGTTCTATTCCACTGTCCGGGCCTAGTTCCTCGTATTCCCGAATCATCTCCACGAGCGTTGTTTTTCCTGTGGCACTATCTCCACGCAAGATCGTGATGTTCCGGCGTATTTCAAAATCGAACTTGATTTTTCGGTTTTGTACAACGACCCGATATGCTCCTGTCATAAAAAATCCTCACACATAAAGTCCTGCAACGGGGACAAGTTCCCGCATGGAGTGAACAATTTGATCGGTGTTCAGGATGCGGATGGTAAATGTTCCATTTCCAAAATCCATGAGATGCCGAAGGTTGATGGTAACATCCCGATTTTCAGCGATTTTTAACAGCCATTTGGCACAGTTATCTCCACAGGTCGAAGCGTTGAACACCTTTTCCGGCTCGTTGGCGATCAAAATCAAGGTCTTTACTCCGCCCGACAACTGCACCGGGGGAATCTTCCCCAGCACCGGACTATCGATCACACCGCTGTCCAGTACAGTGGAATGGTCTACGTCTTGTATCATCTCACGAGTAAGCGGAGCCGTGATCCACTCCTCTGCATAAGTGTTCTTAAAATAAACAGCGGTGTTGTAGATCACGTTCGGCATATCACCGTAAAAAACATTAAGCATATAAGCATCTTCTCCTGTTACATCGGTTGACACTTTTATTATCACCATTGTAAGCGTTTTTTCTGGTGAATGTCAACCTGTTTTTCATTCATTTCGGAGGGAGGGATGGTTTTCAACATGAACACACCCATACAGTTGAAAATCCGAGGTCACACCAAATGACGCTGGACTACTTCTATGGTCAGTCAGGCGAGTTGTTCTCCTACTTCCGCATCCCGAAAGCACTGTTCCAAGACAGCCGTTTCCGGCAGCTCTCCACCGATGCCCGGACACTGTACGGCATCCTGCTGGATCGCATCATCGTTCCGCATTTCCGAAAGTGCAATATCAAGCTGGTAGACCTGAAAGCCACCGACTTGCAGAATTTCTATAACAAACAGCTTGAATGGGTCAAGGCAAATTCGGTGATCCATTATCATGCAAGCAGCAACAAGCAATCAGTTCACTCGCCCGTTGGAGAGAATGCAGGAGAGAACAGACCTTGAAAACCAGCCAACCGCCCGGAGAATTCCCCCGTCGCAGCAGAAGTACACAAAAGAAAAAGTCGCAGATTCGTTTGAATCTGCGACTTCTGGCGGAGATGGTGGGATTCGAACCCACGTGCCCGATTAAGGACAAAACGATTTCGAGTCTTTGAAATTGTTGGATGAAGCTGGTCCCGCGCGGCTGTCATTGGCAGCGGAGGGCATTCTTGTAACCTCCAAAAAGGCACGTCACACCGCAATTTGCAGGCGAAAATCAGCCGCTTTTTGCGAAATGACGTTAGAAAAAGCCTTTTTCACACGGGGCGTCAACGGCTGCATTTCAGGTGTAGTTGTGTTAGATGTCCGTTAGAAATATGCAGTGCTGCCGTTGCTGTGCCAGCTCACAGCAGGCTTCCCTGTCTGAACGCAGTGTTTCCCGAAAGCCGGGAAATGCTGCGTTTTCTCTTGCCCGCATTGGGCTGAAAGGGAAGCCGCCATGTCAACATTCCGCGTCAATAAAAATGTCAACTACACCGTCATGAGCAACCACCACCTGCAGGATAAGAGGCTGTCCCTGAAGGCCAAGGGCCTGCTGTCCTATATGCTCTCCCTGCCGGACGATTGGGATTACAGCCTGAAAGGGCTGACCGTTGGTTGCAAAGATGGTCTGGACAGTGTACGCACCGCTGTTCTGGAACTGGAAGAACGCGGCTATGTCCGCCGTCAGAAAGTCCGCAATGCCAAAGGGCAGATCATCGACTACGATTATCAGGTTTATGAATCGCCTGTTGAGGACGCTCCTGCCGTTCCCGGCAAGGAAGGCGGGCCATCGAACCCGTCCGCAACCAAAAGCCCGAAAAGCCGCATGAAACCTTGTTCTTCACCATTTTTGGATTTTCCAAATTTGGCTGAGCCCAATTTGGAAAAGGCAACGCAACAAAATACTAATAAACAAAATACTAAAAGACAAAGTACTAATCTATCAGGGCCGACAGGCGAATCCGCAGATTTTGACCAGATGGAAGCACAGGTACGGGAGGAGTTTCGGGAACGTTTGGAGATCGACGCACTTGCCCAGCGATACGATCCCGACAAGCTGGAGGAGTTGCTGGACAACATTGTGGAGATGTACTGCTGTCCACGACAGACCCAGTACATCGGCAAACAGCCGCAGACCACCAAGGCCATCCGGCTGCGGCTGGACAAGCTGACCAGCCAGCACATTGAGTACATCTTCGATGTGATGTCCAACACCACCCAGCCCATCAAGAACATCATGGCCTATCTGCGCACCACCATCCTGAACGCACCCACCACGATGGAGCACTACTATCAGGCGCAGGGCAACTGGCTGACCGCACAGAATCAGAAGAAGTAAGCGCTGTTTTCCACAAAGAACGCAACGCCTGTTGAAAATGCAAAGGAGAATTTCCATGAAGAACACGAACGCCGTCCGCACCGAGATCCATTACGCACAGGTTGGGGAGTATCAGCTGCCCCTGCTCACCCTGCCGCAGACCGATGATACCGAACCGCTGGGCAAGTATGGCCGGATGCGGCTGGCCTATCTCAAAAATCAGCGCCCCGTGCTGTACAACCAGATGCTGCTGAACGGTACGCTCTGGCCACATTTGCAGGATGTCCAGAAAACGGCCTACGAGTGGCTGGAACGCACAATGACGGCTCTGTTAGACAAGTACCCCGCGCCGGACAAAGAGCGTGCACAGCTTCTCTGGGTGGCGCACATGAACGGGCTGAAAGCGCAGGCTGAAGAGGTAGTGGTGAGGGAAGTCGTGTATGCAGAATGATTCCTGATAGCATCTGAACGGTATCAAAAGCCGATATTTTGAATTTTATTCTTGATTTTTGCGGAATATTTGCAAATTTCAAAATCAAAATTTGACTTTCTGCCCAGAATAGAGTACACTGGATTCAGAAAATCATCTGGGAGGAATCGCGATGCTGCTTCAATTTTCAGTCACCAACCACCGCTCCATCAAGGACACGGCTATTATCAGCTTGAAAGCATCTACGGATAAAAGTCTGCCTGATTGCCTGATTTCGCCGGACGAGAAGAAACAGCTTGTACCTGTGCTGGCACTGTACGGCGCAAATGCAGCCGGGAAGAGCAATGTTCTCCATGCTCTCCTGCTCATGCGGGAAATGGTCTGTGGCCGATATGCCAAGCTGCTGAAGGGCGAGTCCCTTCCGCAGGAGCCGTTTGCTTTCACTGACCAGCCCACACAGCCGACCAGCTTTGAAGCCATCTATTTTTATGGCGGCATCAAGTATGCCTATGGGTTCTCGTTTGACAAGTCCAAAGTCCTGACCGAATACCTCTATCACTGGCCGAATGGCCGGGAAGCCTTGATTTTTTCCAGAGAGGGAAATGGCTACCAATTTCGTGAAAACATCCAAGAACAGCTTACGCTTTCTGGACGAACTGCTGAAAATCGCCTTTATCTGTCCAGCTCGAACGAGTGGAACTGCCCCCAGACTGAAAAGGCATATCTGTGGTTCTTTGAAAAACTGACAGGCTTTATGGGAACGGAAATGCGACTGGACGCAACTTTGTCTGCCATCCGGCAAGGCGGCTCTGAAAAGAGCCGTATCCTGCATGAAATGCTGTATGCAGACCTCGGTATCAAGGACATCCGCATTACAGGCTCCAAGGAAGAGCCTATCATTTCCGCACTGCACACTCTCGATGCCGAAGATGGCACTTCTAAGGGTTTCTGGCTCCCGTTGGGGCAAGAATCCGTTGGAACACAGCGTTTCTTCTCTCGCATCGGTATGTGGCTCACTGCACTAGAAGCAGGCTCTGTTTTGGTAGTAGACGAGATAGAATCCAGTATGCACCCGCTGCTGACAAGGCATCTGATCGAGATGGTGCAGGATGCCGCTATCAATACAAACCATGCACAACTCATCTTTACAACACACGATACCGGACTTCTCGACCTGACGTTGCTGCGGCGCGATCAGATTTGGTTTGCTGAGAAGAACGAAAAGACCATGCAGACCGATATTTACGCCCTGACCGAGTTCTCTCCCCGGAAAGGTGAGAACATCTCCAAGGGCTATCTGCAAGGACGGTATGGAGCGATTCCATTCATTGGAGGGAATGCAGTATGGGCAGAATAAAAGAGATCAGCCGCAAATCTGTCCACACCAGAAAGCGCAATCCGGTCGTGTATCTTATCTGCGAGGGCAGCGAAACGGAGATTCGTTATTTTAAGCGTTTCCGCAGTCGAGGATGCAATATTGACATTATCCCGATTTCTTCGCAGTATAAGTCTGCCGACAAGCTTGTGCAAAAGGCCAAAGCAACGATGGGCAATAATCCATACTACCCGGAAGATGGTGACTCCATCTGGTGCGTATTTGACCGTGACGATAACTCCAACGAAGTTCTTCTGCGTGCCAAACAGTCCGCTCAAAAGGAAGGCTATCATTTGGCCTATTCTAACCCATCTTTCGAGTTGTGGTTCCTACTGCACTTTGTAAATCAACAGGCAGAGGTCGAGGATTGTCAGGCATTGATTCGCTTGCTGAAACAGCCGAACAGAATCCCTGATTATGAAAAAAATAAGGATTACTTTGACGTTTTGAAGCCTTTGCAAGCCGTGGCAGTTCAACGAGCCAAGACCCGCTCTGAACAAATACGGAACCAAGGAACTGAACCAATTTCACGCCAAAGCAATCCTTTGGCAACAGTCTATGAACTCGTTGAATACCTGAACTCCAAAGTTTGAGAGGTGTCTTTATGACTTACCTGAAATTGATGATGGATGAAAGGGAAATCGCTCATTTGAGCGAAGATGGGCAGTATCTCTGCGCCAATGAGGGTATGCCACAGTATGACCTGCCCTTGAACCTCTTTATCGGCAACAGCCGCAAGGTGCCGCTGGTCGATGTAGTCGTCTGGGCAAAGAAACGCATCTTCCCCCGAAACCGGATGGACTGCAAGGAGATTCTGGAGATGATGGGCCTGCCAGACTACAATGCGTGGGAAATCGTCAAGCGCACCAATGCCTGCCTGATGGAGGACCCTTTCTGGCTGCGTTTCAGCGAAGCTGAGACTTTTGAGGATACCACCCGCGGCAGGGCAAGAAGGATCATGGCCGAATATCAGAAGTCAGCTGATACCAACTAGTATCAATACTAGGGTTCAATCCATCGGCCCCTCACTTTAAGGCGGCATTGCTGCCGTATATACTGGTTCTTCTCGAATGTCCAGCTTTTTTAGAGCAGAATCCCTTAATCGCTTTGCTTTTCCCTTAAAATGCAGCCGATTTTAAGGGAAAGCATAATTGAGTAAGGTTTGAAGCAGTCCTATTTATATAACTTTTTTGTTGGTTGTCAATATATTGATACTAATTGGTATCAATAGGTATCAGTCAATGGATACAACAAGACCCACAGATTGGAATGAGCCTCCAATCTGTGGGTCTTATTCATTTAAGTTCCGTCATCATCGTTTGGGTCAGGAACTTCTACCCACTCTGAAAGTTCTTCGCAGTAGTCCGCATATTTTCCGCCTTCGGTGGTCCTGATAACGCGCCGCACGTAGTCCTTGCCGCCATCTACGCAGCAGAGACCACAGCTGCACTTCTTCAAATCGTAATGGCTTTTGCTTTCGATGACGTCTCCACAGCGTTTGCAACGGATTTTGTTCGATATAATAATTCGCATCTTTCTGTTTCCCAATTTACAGATGTGCATCCGAGCATTTACTTTTGTAATATTTCTTTTAGCTTTTTCTCAGTACATCCAATGCATAGAATCTGTTGTGACTTAACTTTTTTATCTGAATAAATACTTGTGTTATTCCGTTCAATCAATATTGGAATTTTTATTTCTATAATATGATTTCTTAGCCACACGTCGTCCTTTCCTTCTTGTTCCCAAAACGTTCCTATCGGAACACCTGCATCCTGTGCGAGTCTCGTCAGGTTATTAAATGTATCCTCGTTGTCTTTGATTTCACTAAATCCAAATAGGCGATGAGCATTGTGAAGCAGATCTTTAAAACCAATGATTTCGTGTGCACCTTGATACAATATTTCCCACGTTGGTTGAGTCTCATGGTGATTCCATATCAAATCTTGATGCTTATCGATTATAGACTTAACACTATTATCCTGCCCTGTGAAGTCTCTATACAATTTTTCAAATTCAACACTGGCCGCTTTAACCTCTTCCGTTGACCATTTTCCATCTTCAGCTTCTGATATTTTATCCTCAATGTTTTCCAATAAATTCATCCGTGAAATATCCGCAACATTTGAACCAAGCGATTTTAAAATTTTCAACATCAATCTCATGTCGCAAATATTGTCATTTGCCATTAAATTCAGAAGGCAATCCGCTGTTTCCTTCATGCTCTGAAGGACTCTAATATACATATCAGGCATGGGCCGATGTACCCGAAGCGCATGATTGATTTGCTCCATGAATTCATATATGAATTTTCGATCCCGTTCCGTTTTATTTTTTGAAACAATCGGAAGCTCACAAAAAGCAGGCATTGTCCATGAAAATTTTTCACGCAAAGGAACACTAATACCATTTTCATAGTTAGGAAAAGCCGGAATCACGATATTATTAGCACACCATTTAGATGTATCAAAGAACATATCTACACAAGAAAAATAGTCTATTCCTTGAACGGTTTCATGATTTCGCTTAACCCACTGCATCAGCATTTGTGAAATTATATATTCCTGCTTATATGGTGTGTTGCCGCTTTGATTTATAAATGAGCATGCCAAAATCAACGGATACATTTTAAGATACCGACAGATCACCTCATTCCACACTTCAAAATCTTTGTATTTTACCGTAAATCCCCACGTTTTTATCTCCATGGGAGAATATAATGCCAATAATTTCAGTTCTTTGCTCAGATCTATTTTATTATCCTGGCTTTCACTCCAAATATATTGATATTCAGAATAATAATATTTTGAGGGATAATTACATTCCTGCCAAGCGAGAGGGAGCATTGTAGATAAGTACAGGCATGGAAATCCTGCTAAGCTGAATCTTTCATTACTCGAATATGCTCGCTTATTCATTGGAATATGAAACAATTCATTTGGATTACTTTTGATAGTCTGACTACGGCCATCTACAGCCCTAATTCTAAAGTATCGTCCCCCATTAGAACTTCCAAACAGTCTCATACATGTGAAGATTGTTTTTTCTCCAGCAGATACAAGAATTCTTCCATTCATCAAACTTATAAAAAGAGCCGGTCTCAAAATTTCCATGACTTCATCGAATAGTTCTTGCGATACCTTATAATTCGATTCTTCATAGCTTTCGAAGACAGCAATTATTTTTGTACTTATCTCAGCGGCAACCCTTTTTGACTCATTTAATTTTTCATTAAATTCAGCTTTTTTATCGGCATCAAGATCACACTCATCACAATTGTCAAGAAGTGTTAGGTATTTACTTGCTTCCTCTTCGAATTTTTCACCAATGATAAATGCCTCACTAAAGTACCTTTTAGGAAGATCTATTTCATCTAAAAGTTGATTTATCTTCATCGTTATCGCCACCCCAAATCGATATTTTCTATACTAACTTCAAGAGATTCTCGTATAATACTTTTCCAGACTCTTATCGCAGACCCTTATGATATGCAGCCAATCTTCCTTCGTGAGCTTGCGGAAAATGATTGGGTTGACTTCAATGGTTTCCACATCCTTGCAGCGCATCAGGAAACGCATATCCTCAAACCGCTTGAACGGATTGGAAAGAACATTTTTCTCCACATCTTTCCGGGTGTATCCACCCTTCTGATAGATGCTGTTCGGCTTTTCTGCTATCATCCCATGCGCTTTACGATCTTCATAGAAGTCGATAAAATAATCCACAACATCCGGCAGAGCTACCCGACCGTTGCTGTCCATATACTCGTAGATTGCCTTGAGCAGCACCGGCTTATAGGAAAAGCTCATATCCATTGTTTCGATGAACTTCATAAACTTGTCTGCCATATTCTGCGGCGTAATTAAATCCCAGCCATACTGTTTAGCGATATTTCGGATGCTTTCCTCCCGGAAATAGTGGAACATCCGCTTATCCCCAAACGGAATGGAAAGATCAGGCTTGATTTTTCCGTCTTTAATATAGCGTTCAACCGTTTCGGACTGAACATCGACCATGCGGACAAGCTCAATCTGCGAAATCATATCTTTGACGCTGTTCTGCCAGTTGAACAGGTCAATGATTTCATAGTCATCCACATCAATCGGAACATCCAGCCATGCTTCGGGCTTCTCGCCTTTGAAAAGCATATCCTGATCCAATTTCCGTTTATTTTCCGGTGCCAGAACATAGGCCATCGGCTGATATTTGGCAATGTTCAACACACGATGCAGACTATACGGCATATTGAACATATTGGCGTTGTCTACGAAGTCGATGACAAGCAAGTCATCCTTGCCCGGACAACGGCGCGTACCACGGCCAAGCTGCTGTAGATAGATTGTTTTGGACATGGTCGGGCGCGCCATGAACAGCACCGTGGTATGCGGGCTGTCCCAGCCTTCGTTCAGAAGGTCGCAGGCACAAAGAACGTTGGTCGAGCCGGTTTCATAGTCCTTCAGGATTTTTTCCCGAACCTCAACACGATCCCGCCCGGAAACTGCTTCCGCCTTCACACCGTTGTCCCGCAGCAACTTTGCAATTTCGGCTGCATGGTCTACGCTGGCACAGAAGATTACTGTCTTTTTGCCGTTGACGTACTTTAGATAGGTGTCAACGATCAACTGGTTGCGTTCCGGGATGAACAGCTTGCTTTCCAGATCCTGCGAATTGTATTTGATACCGTTGATTCGCACATCGGTCAGGTCGATGTTAGTCTTGACCCGGATGCAGCGAATCGGCACCAGTATGCCACGCTCCACAGCAGTTTTCAGATCCATTTTGTGGGCGACATTCTGGAACAGCTCCAGCATATCCTCGCCATCGCTGCGTTCCGGAGTGGCGGTCAGCCCCAGAATGAACTTTGGGTGGAAGTAGGTGAAAATTTTCTGATAAGTATTGGCCGCCGCATGGTGACATTCGTCCACGATCAGGTAGTCAAAATCCGTAGGCGAGAACTTTTCCAGATCCTTGGAGATACTCTGCACCGTTGCAAAAATGACCGTCTGGGTCATATCCTTCTGGCTTCCGGTGTACTCTCCCAAGGTTGCTTCCGGCCAGACCTTGGCGAAGGTCTCTTTTGCCTGAGATGCCAGCTTCAGGCCGTTGACCAGAAATAGTGTGCGCCCACCAACAGCCTTGGCATCCGTTGCTGCTGTGATAGTTTTGCCCACGCCGGTTGCATGGTACAGCAGCGCAATGGTCTTGCCGTCCTCTCGCATTTTCTGTAGGTTCTCGATAGCCTCCTGCTGGTAATCCCGAAGCTCGATGGTCTGCCCCATCTGAACCGGCAGGTCCGCTTCAAACACCTTGAACATGGGGCTGGTGCCCAGGAATGTGATCAGCTCATCCTTGACCTTTTCCGGCTGCTTTTCCAGCTGACTGTAAATCCAGCGGTAAACCTTCCAGTTATCATAAACCAGACTGTTCTGCTTCAGAAGGTCATCTGCATACTTGTTCTCGGAAACCTTACTTGGGTTGTGGTAAGTTTCTCCGTCGATCTCGATTGCAATTTTGGATTCAGGCGATTCCAACGCAAAGTCGATGTAGCGATGCCGACCATAGATATCAACACACGGATACTGAACCTGCAAATTTTCTGTTTTCTCCGGGCCGAATGCTTCACAGAACAGCTGAACAAACAGTTCTTCCGCACGGCTATTGACGCTGGTTGCTTTTAATGGTTCCATAGAGCACACCTCTTTGGGTATTTTGTAGAATCCGAATTCGTTATAAGTTCATTATAGAGCACTTTCTGACTTCTTTCCAGAGATTAGTACAGAAATATGTCAGCAGCCTGCCTGTTTATTGTGCTTTTTGAGTGGCTAAGCAATGTCTCATCCGTATTGTGAGCATTGAATAGGGCTTTTGTCCGCGCTATAATAGAAGAAAACTGCAAGGAAGTATCATCATGCTTCACCCCGGACTGTACGAACAGGTCATTAACAATGCGCTGAACCGCGAGCTTTCGGAGGTTCCGGAAACCCGTAAATCCACTGCGCCCATCGACACGGCGGAAGCCTCTAAAGTGCTGGCGCAGTACCTGACCGAAGTGGTACAAAAAGGCCTCGACAACGTACAGGACAATGGCGGCGGCATCGAAGCACAGATTGCTCTGGCAAACCAGATCGTAAGCACCATCCAGACTACCACCAAAGAACCTGACTTTGCCGCGCTGGGCGTTGACCAGCGTGCAGAGCAGCTTCTTGCGCTTTTACGGGAAAATGACCCCCGCCTTGCAACCGGAAAAGCGGCCAAAGACATCGAACGGCCGGAAACGTCTCTTGCGCAAAGCTCGTTGTTCACCGGTGCCATCCACGAGCCGCAGATGTACACTGAACTGAAAAAGGAGATCGTGTCTGCCGACCACATCGACATGCTGGTATCCTTCATCAAGTGGAGCGGTCTGCGCCTGCTTATGGACGAGCTACGACAGTTTACCCAGAACGGCGGAGAGCTGCGTATCATTACCACTTCCTACATGGGTGCCACCGATGTAAAGGCTATCGAAGAACTGCGCCAGCTGCCCAACACGAAAATCAAGGTCAGCTACGACACCAAGCGCACCCGACTCCACGCCAAGACGTATGTGTTCTACCGGGATACCGGTTTCACGACGGCCTATGTTGGCTCCTCCAACCTGTCCAACGCGGCCATTTCCAGCGGCTTGGAATGGAACGTGAAAGTGACCCGGAAAGATCTGCCGGAGACCATCGATAAGATCGCCGCCACCTTTGAAAGCTACTGGAACGCCGGCGAGTTCGAGTACTACGATGAAGGTCAGCGGGAGCGCCTTGCGCGGGCCCTGAAAGCCGAAAAGTACAGCGAGACCGACCACGGTGGCATTTACACACTGGATATTCTGCCGTATTCCTACCAGCAGGAAATTCTGGACAAGCTGGAAGCGGAGCGCGCCGTGCGCGGGCACAACCGCAATCTGGTGGTTGCTGCCACCGGTACCGGCAAGACGGTCATCTCTGCGCTGGACTACAAGCGGTTCTGCAAACAGCATCCCGGAAAGCCTTGCCGCCTGCTGTTCGTGGCGCATCGGGAAGAAATCCTGAAACAGAGCCTGTACACTTTCCGTGCCGTGTTGAAAGATGCCAATTTCGGCGAACTGTTGGTCGGCAATTACAAAGTGGACAGCATTGAACACCTGTTTATTTCCATCCAAACCTTCAACTCGCAGGATTTTACCGCCAAGACCGGGGCTGATTTCTACGATTATATCGTGGTGGACGAATTCCATCATGCAGCTGCACCCACCTATCAGAAGCTGTTGGAGTATTATCAGCCACAGATTTTGTTGGGCCTGACTGCCACACCGGAGCGTATGGACGGCAAGAGCATTCTGGATTATTTCGGTGGGCGCGTTGCCGCCGAGATTCGCCTGCCGGAAGCCATTGACCGGAAACTGCTGTGCCCGTTCCAATATTTCGGCGTGACCGATACGGCCGACCTGAGCAGTCTGAAATGGCGCACCGGCGGTTATGATAAGGCCGAACTGTCCAACCTGTACACCTTCAGCGGCATGGTAGCACAGCGCCGCGCTGACCTTGTGGTGAATTCTATCCTGAAATATGTCACCGATATTGACGAGGTAAAGGGTCTGGGCTTCTGCGTTTCCATCGAGCACGCCCGGTTCATGGCGCGCTACTTTAATACCCACGGCATTCCATCTATGGCACTGACCGGCGACTCTCCTGACGAGGAGCGCAACGCCGCCAAGCAGCGGCTGGTTTCTGGGGAGCTCCGTTTTCTCTTTGTGGTGGACATTTACAACGAGGGCGTGGATATCCCCGAGGTGAACACGGTGCTGTTCCTGCGTCCTACCGAGTCGCTGACCGTGTTTTTGCAGCAGTTGGGGCGCGGCTTACGTCTGGCAGAAAACAAGGATTGCCTGACCGTTCTGGATTTCATCGGGCAGGCCAACAAAAAGTATAATTTTGAGGAGAAATTCGCAGCACTGCTCTCGAACACCACCCGCAGCGTCAGCAGGGAGCTCAAAGAGGGCTTTGTCTCTGCACCTAAAGGCTGCTATATTCAGTTGGAGAAAATTGCTGCAAAGTATGTGCTGGATAATATCAGCTCCTCCTATGACCGCACCTCCGGGCTTGTGGCGCGGGCGGCTGCCTTCACAGAGGATACTGGTCTGCCCCTGACACTTGGGAACTTCCTCGACTACTATCATCTTGACCCGCGTGCAATTTACAGCAAAAAGATCTGCTTCAGCAGGCTGTGCGTCCGTGCAGGGGCGGCATCCGATTTTACAGAACCTTTGGAAGAAACTATGACCAAAGCCTTTGCACGCTTTGCAGTCACAGATTCCCGCAGGTGGATCCGTTTTTTGCTGGAACTTCTGCCAAAGTTGGACAACACCGACTTTGCGGCTCTATCGCCAGTAGAGAAGCGGATGCTGCAGATGTTCTATGTGACCCTCTGGGGCAAAACTGCAGAAAGCTGGGAGGATGAAGAAGTTCTCGATAACCTGTATGCTCTCTCGGACAGTCCCGTTTTGCTGGGGGAGCTGCAGGCACTTTTGCAGTATCAATATGACCGCATCGATTTTATTGACGAGCCGGTGGATGTGGGCTTTGATTGTCCGCTGGATTTGCACTGTACTTATACCCGTGACCAGCTGCTGGTGGCGCTGGACTTTTTGAAGCCTGCCACTGTCCGCGAGGGCGTGAAGTGGCTGCCGGAAAAACAGCTGGACGTATTCTTTGTGACCCTGAACAAAGCGGACAAGGATTACTCCCCCACCACCATGTACAAGGATTATTCCATCAACGAAAGCCTTTTCCACTGGCAGAGCCAGAGCACCACCGCCGAAAACTCTGCCACCGGGCAGCGCTACATCCATCACCGGGAAAAAGGAAGCCGGGTGCTGCTGTTCGTGCGCGAGTTCAAGGCAGAGGCCCGTTTTGGCGGTGCAGGAGCGTATACCTATCTGGGCACGGTGAACTATGTGAAACACGAGGGCTCCCGCCCCATGAATATCACATGGCGGCTGAACCGCCCAATCCCTGCAAAGTTTCTCAAAAAGACCAACAAGCTGGTGGTCGGTTAAAAGGAGAATATCATGAAGGTTGTTCGCGTTGTTGCAGCTGTGATCTGCGACGATATTCAGACGAAACATAAAATTTATGCCACCGCCCGCGGCTATGGCGACTACAAAGGCCAGTGGGAATTTCCGGGTGGTAAAATCGAGCCGGGAGAAACCGCACAGCAGGCGCTGAAACGAGAGATTGAGGAAGAGTTGGACACCGAAATTGCGGTACATGATAAAATCGGCACCATCGAATACGACTATCCTGCATTTCATCTTTCGATGGACTGCTTCTGGTGCGAGGTCCTTTCTGGTGACCTTGTTCTGAAAGAAGCCGAAGCCGCGCGCTGGCTGACAAAAGACGAACTGGATTCTGTACAGTGGCTCCCGGCTGACCAGACGATTCTGGAAAAAATCCGGGAGATGATGAAATAACTCTGTTGCTCCAAGTTGCATCTGCAAGCAGTGCCTCTGTATATACAAAGGCTCAAACACGCATGGCATTGCAAATTTGCCGTGCGTATTCTGCTTGTTGGGATGCAGTCCCAATCCCTGTGAACATCACGGAACCGTGATGGCTGTGCACTCTTACAGAGTGCTGAAAGAGCGTTTTGCAGAAACGCGAAGCCTGCATCGGCACGATGCAGAACAACAGGTTTGGGCTGTGCCCAACAAGCTCTTGCAAGGCAAGGGGCTTTGTATATACAAAGACATTGCTTGCAAGAGAGCTTCGGCGTACCAGAATGGTACCACGAAGCACTGCTTGCAGAAGCCATTGCATCCATCTGAATTGTCAATTCCGCTCGCAGCTGTTATACTGGACTCATCAAAAATTTTTCAGGAGGCAGTTGCCGTGACCGCAAAGCAAGTTCAAATCGGAGATGCAGTAAATACCAAACAATTGAGGCGCAGCATTCAATATGATGAAAATCGTTTGTTCTTTTCTGGCGAAGAATTGACTGATAGCTATAGACAATTGCTTCTCGAGTGCTTACTAAATGGAGAGTACTTATGTTCGCATATAGATGAAGCGATTTCTGCTTTAAAAAAGGAAGAAACCTATTACAAATATTCAAAATATGAAATTTATTCATCCATCATCGAACGTTCACTGAAGTTGTTTGGATCAAGATTTTATCCTACATCGATTTCTTCTGCTGTAATATTATTTCAGAAAGGTGAAGATTGTTCCGATGCTATAAAGTCATATATTAACTATCGCGAGCAGAACCCGCTGATTGAATTTTATCATAGTATATTGCCTTTAATTATTCAAGACGATACACAATATGTTGGAATATCTGTAAATTATTCTGGTCAAATTATCCCTGCAATTACTTTGGCAGCATTAATAAAGAAAGCCTTTTCTCGTGTGAAAATAATTTTTGGCGGTTCGCTGTTTCCAGCATATGCAAATAAAATAAGCGCATTAAATATCTTTGCTGAATATTCTGATGCATTGATAATTTATGCCGGTGAGTATCCATGGAATAATATAATAGAATACGACACCCTAGATTATATTCCTGGGTGTATGCGTAGTAATGGGCATTCATTCATCCATAACAATCTTCCCCTTCCACAAATCAAAAGGGCTCTGCCGGACTTTTCTGATTATTCATTGCAAAGATATCTCGTTCCTCATAATATATTACCATACGCCATGTCAATTGGCTGTTATTGGGGAAAGTGCAGCTTTTGTGGATATCAATCTTACAAAGATATATGTGTAAAAAGATACGCACAAAATGATATCGATTTAGGTAATTATGTTTTTGATGATTTGTACAGGCTTTATAAAATTTATGGTGTAGAAAATTTTTATTTTGTCGATGAAGCCATGACAGCTTGGATTGGAAAAATTATCGCAAAGAGAATATATGAAAGCGGATTGTCGTTTCATTGGTACTCCGAATTCCGTTTTGATTCTTTTCTCAATTATTCATATTTGAGTGAAATTAAAAAGGGCGGTTGCTCTTTGATGTTTTTTGGCCTCGAATCGGGCAGTGACAAAATCCTAGGCAAAATGCAAAAAGGGACAAACAAAGAACGCATATCACAGATTTTTGATTATTGCAGAGAGCTTAAAATCAAAACTATGCCAATGTTCTTTTTTGGGTTTCCTGGCGAAACTTATGCGGATGCAATTGAAACCAT
Organism: Faecalibacterium sp. I3-3-89; assembly: GCF_023347275.1. NCBI lineage: Bacteria > Bacillati > Bacillota > Clostridia > Eubacteriales > Oscillospiraceae > Faecalibacterium > Faecalibacterium sp. I3-3-89. The sequence goes on from NZ_CP094468.1 coordinate 182,997, forward strand.
AGAATTATTGCAAAAATATAGTGACTCAATCCAACATATTGCAATGGGTACTTTTGTGTTGCTTAAAAACATTCCTGTATATCAAGATGCAAATTTGTTTGGAGTAAAGATAATTCATCGAAACGGAGAATTGTGCCTATATGATAATTATAGTGTTTCCAATGGAATAACTCCATTACAGGCCCATGATATAACTGACTATGTATACAGAGATAAAAATCTGAAAAGATACTTTGACTATGAGTTGTTATCCAGGAATCATCTTTTGTTTCTGCCATTGCGGAGAAACGATAATGAACCATGTGACATTGTAGAAGATGCACTTTATTCAATGAATCCATCTTGTAATATTTTTCATGGTAAATTCATTCTGGGTACCGGCGAAATATCTGACAGAGTGTTTAACTATCTCGTTGATGCATCGAAAAACTCGTTTTATACGCTTTCGGATGAAATGTCTGAATTTTTTGAGAAAAATCATTATTTCAAAAAATCGGATTTTGACATTCAGGATTTTAGTGTAGAGATTTTTCGCTATTTTATTAATGAAGGTGTAATAGTCATACATGAAGACAATTAACCATCACAGACGCGGCTTTTTGGGATGCACATTCAAAGCTGAAAAACAAAATGTAAAAGTAAAGGAGGTTTATTTGAATGCCTCTTTCTTCAAGCAAGAAGATACAATTTATTCTATCCAAAACGAACCGATAGAATCGATGTATCAATTGGAAGCAATAATAAAAAAGTACCATGCGGGGGATTCGCTGGATATTACTGTGGTTAGAAACGAAAAGTACATCTCACAGAATTGCATCTTATACGAATATCCTCGTGAATCTTCAAGTCTTTTTGACATTGAATATGATTCATTTATATACAAAAATTTGTTTATAGAACTTCTGATTACAAAACCTAACGATAATGATTTTGTCCTTTTTTTATTGCAAGGCATTGATTGCTCAACAATTGATACTCCATTATTGAGTAAAAACACGTATCGAGATTTAATGTATAGCTTGAGCAATTTTGGGATTCCTACGGTAAGGGTCGAACTATTTGGGAACGGTGATAGTGACGGATATAAATGTGGTAAATATGGTTTCAACGACATAATTGACTTATACGACGCTGCCATGCATCATGTTGTTGCCTCTGGGAAAAAACTGATTCTTTTTGGATACAGCATTGGTGCTCTAATGGTTCCGTCTTTAGTTAATCGAAATAGAGAGAGCGTATTGGCTGCAATTATTTTTGATACAATGATTTTTGGCCCGAAGGATTACTTTGTCAAAAATAAAATTCGGCAAGATATATTAAGGGGAATACCAAAAGACAAAATAATGTATAATGCGCGGACATTTGATTCCTTTATTGAAATTGTTCTTGATGGAAAGCACTCCATTAATGATATCGTGAAGCAAAATCCTCAGTATAGTACATATGTTGAACATGGACTATTTGCAGGGCATGATACAAATTATTACCATGAGCTGTCTGAAATTGATTTCTTAAGTGGATGCAAAAGCATCTCTTTGCCATTACTTTTGCTTATAGGAAGTCGAGATTGCGCAATCGACTTTAAACAACATCTGTTTTTTTTCGATTCAATTAGTTCTACTGAAAGTGATATAATTCATAAGGAAGTCTTTAGCATTGATCATTCCTTTCGTAATGAAACTGGTTCAATTGATTCCGAATGTATTAAATGCATTTGTGATTTTATATTTGAGATTGTGATGAAGCACATCCCATTTGATGGCGGAAGGGCATAATAGTTATGAATATCAATTCGTCTTATAGGAAAGTTTGGTTTGCAAGATTGATTTCCATTTTGGGGACAGGATTAACGTCATTTGGGGTAAGTGTCTGGGTTTACACGGTCACAGGAAAAGCGACCCCAATGGTTTTGATTCTCCTTTTCTCTATATTACCAGCGATATTTTTAGCACCTTTCAGTGGTTATTTATGTGACAAATACAATCGTAAGGCTATCATTATTTGCGCCGACTCCATTGCCGCTTTGATAAGTGTGTTTATCTATATTTGCGTCAGTTATTATGAATTCAATTATTTTGTTCTTTGTGTTTTTACCTTTCTTGATTCTTGTGCAAATTTCTTTGATAATAATGCATATCAAGCATCAATTACAACTTTGGTTTCTCCTGATGAAGTAAAAACTGCTAACGGCATGAGTCAGATTATTGATTCATTGGATAGTATTGCTTCCCCGATTGTTGCCGGAATGCTCTATCCATTAATTGGACTAAATGGGATTATAATAATTGATTTAATAAGCTATCTTGTTTCTTTAGTAATTCTTGTTACGATAGATTCAAGCAAGTTTTCAATGGACAACGAAAATCAGAAGAAACGAAATACAAAAAGAGAAATTTTGCTTGGATTCAAATTTATTTTTTCTCAAGGAAGTTTACGTGTACTTTTGATTTACTTTACTATTTTAAACTTTACGTTTAATCTCGCAACCTCATTAATAGAGCCTTTCGGCTTGACACTTGGGAATACATTTGACCTAGGCATTATTAAGGCTTGTGGTGGATTCGGGATTTTATGCGGAAGTTTGGTTGTTACATTTTCAAAGAAAATACATTTTACTTATAAAACGATCGTTATTGGTGGCTTGGTTGCTGGCATAGCTTTGCAACTTATGGGGTTCACACATATTACTTGCATTGTTGCAATCGGAAGATTTTCCTTTTCATTTGTTACGCCAATTTTGAATACGGTTGCCGGCACATTGTGGATGCAGGAAACACCACGGATTCTTCAGGGGCGTGTGTTTGCATCGCGTTCCATGATTGCAAGGTGTTTTGTTCCTTTGTCATACGTTGTCGTAGGCCCGCTTGTTGACATTGTTTTACCGAAGCTGTTGCAATCAAATCTTGGACTTATTATTAATGTAGTCGGCACTCAAGCACTTGAATACCGTCTCGTTTTTTGTGGAGCGGGGGTTTTGTGCGTTTTAATAACTTGCTGTGTTGCAGCAAATACAAATTTCAGAAAACTTTAACTTTTCCGCATCAAATTGTTTTATCAATGTTGTAAGAATTGTTATTAATATGCTTCAATTTTTTGTATGTTCTTTTCGCTATGCTATAGTCTTGGGGGATTCAAAATCTTTTGTCTGTTTGCGATGTTTGCACTTGTAAACATCAAATATAAAAGAAAGCCGGCCGAGAACGAAATCAACGTATACTCGGCCTGTTTGTGGTTCATAACTCTATTTCATTGCGTTTGGGTATTTGCCTCGGCGGATCTTCAGCCATTGCTTGACGATTGCGTTTTTCTTCCTGAACAGACTGCGGCGGTTCGGCTCTTTCATTGAGAACTTTTTCAACATCACGCCTGCCATGAAGCATTGTAGCAGGAGTAAACTGTTCTCCATACGCCTTTTGCAGTTGCTGAACAGCGTTCTATTCTTTCTCGTTGCGAATAGCCAGCCTTGCTTCATATAACTCTCCTGCGTCCAAATCTTTTGCCTGTTCCTGTAAGTCGGCAAAAGCGTTTTTTGCATCATCCAGCGCATAAGAATACTTTGCCTCGCTGACTTCGAGCTTTTCAAGCATCGTCTCTGCGGCAGTACACCTTTTCTTGACTTCGGCGGTATCCCTACTTTCTTCACAGTCAAGATACATGAGGATTATTGCCCGCTCCGAGCGCAAATCTTCGAGCTGTTCCGTCAAATCCTCGATGCGGCTGGTCAGCTCACGATGCTTCAAAACATTAAGAATTGGCGTTGCCTTTTTCTCGGCCTGTAACTCTTTCCGCGTTTTGATAGCAGCCTTGATTTGCTTTGTCAAAACATCGTATTTTTCAAGCTCAGGCTTGGCAGCTTCAAGATACGATGTCTCCAAAATGATAACATCGGCAGTCGTGGTGCTATCGTTACGGTTGTGGTAAATGGACAGAATGTCCGTTTGCTGCTAAGCAGAATCGTTTTGAAATTTCGTTACGGCTCTACCATGTGTCTTTTTTGATCGCATGATTTATCCGTAACGCTCTGGCGGTAGGATTTCTGACGGCAGGCATTACTACAATAGACAGCATCTTTGCGTTTAGGCGTAAATGTTTTGCCACAACACCTGCAAACAAGGCCGGTGCGCTGTGCAAGCCGCTTCTGTCGCTGGCGTTTCCAGTTGCCAAGTTTTCCGCACGTGTAGTAGTCACAATATTTTTTCGATTTGACAATTGTATAAAACGTTTTTCCGCAGCCCTTACAGATGATTTTTCGCACAGGGTACATATACTCATGTGCATTATGTTTTGCCTGTTGCTCGTCGTACCGTGCTTTTATGGCTGCGAATTCTGTGGAAATGGAGGATGCAGTGGGAAGTACAACATAGATTGACTTCACTTGCAATGTGGAATGACGCGACAAGAATTATTTACATGGATACACCAGCAGTACGGCACAGAGCCGGAATATCCCAGGCATGACTGGAATGCTGTGTTGCGGCACAACGACAATAATAAATGGTATGGTGTAGTTCTGGAAGTATCAACTGATAAGTTGGGACTGCCGGAGGCAGGCATCGTTGATGTCCTTAATGTGAAAAGCGATCTGCTACTGATTGGCTCTCTTCGCGGGCAGAAAGGCTATTTTCTGGCCTATCACATGAACAAGGAAAAATGGCTCAGTATTCAGCTTGGCAAGCCGGAACTGGATGATGCTATCAAAGATCTGCTTTCTTTGAGCTATGAGCTGACAGCACCGAAAAAGCGCAACTTAAAGTCATCAGGAAAAAATCCGGGAGATTCCGCAAATGGCAAAGAAAAAGAAATTGACGAAGGCTGAGCGAAAGGAAGCACGCCTCCGAAAAGGCAAGCAGTGGCTGCTCACCTATACCGGTTCACCGAAAAAGATGAACAAGCATTACCGGGAACGCTTTCATGTGGATGCTGTGACTGCCGCTAAAGATTTGCAGGAGCTGGGGGTCAATTATACACAGGAACAGCTCGACCAGATAAAACAGGCTGAAGAGCAGCGGCTTCGGCAGCGGAGAATGGAGCGGGAAGCGAAAGAGAGGGAACGTCTGGCAGAACTGTATGAGGACTGCGATGATCGTTTTGCCTTTATCGCTGGATACACAGATGGCGGCGCACCGTTCGGTGTGATGTGGGAAGAAGTCGGCATTGATCCGGGACTGCCGTTCGAGGAAAAAGTGAATCTCTATCATATGCAGATGTTAGGCTGATAATTGTGCAGACGTCATCTGCACAATTTGCAACAAAAAAGAGAGGAGCCAGTCCAGGCTCCTCGAAGGTACATTATTTCAAAAAGTTGCTTTTATGTTCCAGCGCGTGCAGATTATATCCAAGTGTGGCCAGGTGCGCCACCTTCAGCGCAACCAGATTGATGTCGGTGGACATCGCACTGGCGATCTGCTCAGCTGTGTATCCATACTCATAGATGTAGCGAAGGACTTCATCGCTGTCCATCAGGATTTCTGCTGCTACGATGTTGGCTTCATATTCTGGTTTGGATTTCATATCGTAGAGCATGAACTCATGAATCGGGGTGGTTTTCGCCATATTCCGGTGAAGCTGGTCATGCCCTAATTCATGTGCGCACACAATGCGCAGCATATTTTCATCCAGACTGTTATTCAGGAAAATAAAGCGATTTCGCTTAATCACCCGGTACATTCCCTTCAGGGAACCAAAATTTTCGCAAAGCATGACATTGATACCAAGCTGCCTTGCAATTTCAAAAGGGTCTCTGGAACCGCAACGTTTTACCAGTTTCTCACCGACCCGTGAAAGCTGTTCCGCATTCATCATACCACCTCCAGTTTACAGTATAGCGAAAAGTGTGTACGATAAATATCACTGATCGGATTTTTTACGCCTCGTTTTCGGGGCGTATTTTTTATTGTTCTCTTTGGCAATCCAGTAGGCATCGGTCAGAGCTTTATAAGCTCCTTCGATGGCATCTTCGCTTAATTCGCCGCCAGCGAACATACCGGTCACTTCACTGACCAGCTCTTCAATATCTTTCGCTGCTTTTGCGCCGCCTTTTTCGTGAGCTTCTACGACATAGGTGCCGCTGCTGCCCAGCAGGTACTCAGTAGTAGTATTCAGCGCATCCGCAATCTTCTGCATCGTAACCATATTGGATGGCTTGCGGCTGCCAAGTTCATAATTCTGAATTGTGCGGGCGGTTACACCGGCCTTCTCTGCAAGTTCTACCTGAGTTAAATTGGCTTCTGTTCTTTTTTCTTTCAACCTTTCTTTGAAGACCATAGGAATACCTCTTTCTTTTTTGATGACAAACACGAACGCTTTTTCTTAAAAATCTATTGACATGAAAAACCGTGCTTGCTATAATGACGATGAAAGCATGAAATACAATTCGTGTAATTATAGTATCACAAGAAATGCTGTGTGTCAATGCGTTCGTGAAAAGTTGTTCATGTTTTCACAAACGGAGAGGAGGAATACGGGATGCAGAGAGTGATTCTTCACTGTGATATGAACAATTTCTATGCCTCTGTTGAGTGTATGCTGAACCCGGAACTGAAGAACAAGCCGGTGGCAGTGTGTGGTTCTGTGGAGGAACGGCATGGTATCGTACTTGCGAAGAACTATGCAGCAAAGGCGTTTGGCGTTTCCACGGGAGAGGCAATCTGGCAGGCAAAGCAGAAGTGCCAGGATCTTGTGATCGTGGAGCCGCACTATGAGCAATATATGAAGTTTTCAAAGCTGGCTCGTGAGATATACGATCGATATGATTCGCAAGTAATGCACACTGTGTTCTGACAAACCTGTAAAAGGAGGGGTTCTGATGTGTGGTGATTACACCCTTCGCCGTGAGAAAAGATACGTCGAAGTGGACGTTCGTTTTACTCCTGATGGCAAGATCCGCCCTCTTGCCATAAACTATGACAAGGCTCACACTTATGGAATTGATCGTGTCTTGGCAGTCAAACACGGGACATCACGCCTAGGCGGAAAAGGTCACTGCTTCACCTGCCTGATTTGCGGTCAGAAGCGGAATCTTTGGCTTGAACAGGGCAAGTGGTTCGTGGAAGCCTACTGTTCCGTGCCGGAAAGCTGTGCTTCGTAATGGCAAAATACTTATCCCGCACAGACCTTTCGCACATAGCGGGCAGGTATATCGAGCAGTACTATAACTTTTTCGGAATTAGCAAGGATGCCCCAGAACCCATTGACCCGGAACGGCTCGCAAGTTCTGTTCTTGGGCTGAATGTGAAAATGCTGCCGTTATGCAGCGATGGCAGTGTCCTAGGACTGACTGTTTTCCAGAAATGCGGTTTTACCGTAACCTTGGGGGACGGAACAAAGCTTGTAGAGGTGTTCATGCCGAAGGACGTCGTAATCGATTCCGCCCTTGCGGCAGACAGCTGCACCGGATGCCGGAATTTCACGATAGCGCATGAAGCGGCACACCATATTCTGGCTGACCAGTTTCCGAACGACTACGGAAAAGCAGTCAAGTGCCGTGGGCACATTGCCTATCGGGAACGAAACGGACAGCCCTCATGGGAAGAATGGCAGGCGAACACCCTTGCAGCGGAGCTGCTGATGCCAACATTTCTGGTCAACGCCGAAATAAAACGTGCAGCGCTGTGCCTGCCAAACGGAATCCTGTACAAATCCGCATCGGACCCGAACTATGAAAAAATTTTGGAGATGGCTGCACGGATGGGAGTATCGTGGTCTGCGATTAGGATCAGATTACAGCAGATGCAGATCATCAACGGCAAACCCATCCACTGCCACCCATTAGACGTCATTCGATTTGGAGAATAATATGACTTGGTCAAATAATCGCTCTTTTAAGAGTAAACCGCTGAACAATATACAGCAGGCACAATTCAGCATTGGCTGGAGGTTTTGTCCGGTTTGCGGACACAAGCTCTACCAAAAAACTGAGAGCTGTTCAGGCTCTATCAGCATAAAGTGCCTCAAGTGCGGCAACGTAGCAACCGTTGACTTAGCCTACCGCAGGCGCTGACTTTTTAGACAAAACACAATTTCAAAAATCGGGTGCATTGCACCCTGAATATGGACTGTTCGTCACCGAGCAACGGGCCATTGCCGCAAGGCAATGTATGAAACGTGCACCAAATAGCCGGGCAACAGCTGATAGAGTGATTCTGCTTTTAGAACCGCTCTGTTAGTTGGTTGTCCGGCTATTTTTTAGCCTTCAGGAAGCCTGCTCCCGCAAAAAGGAGCAGGCTTTATGTTTGTCCGTTTTTCGTGGATGCCCCAAGCGGCGAAATATCCGTAGCCTTCCAAATTTTCGACTTTTTACGCTTTATCGAAAATTTGGAGGTTACACATGAGTTTCAATAATGGTAATGAACGTCGCAAGCTGAACGCAAAGTGGGAGCAACTCCGTGTGCAGTACCGCGAAGCCGGAATGAGCGAAGAGGCAATTCAGGCGATGTATGAGTTTGATTTGGGCGTCCTGAACAGTGAACGCGCCTATGATGCCAGCACGGTGGCAGTCTGTGATGGCGAAGATGACGTTGACGCAAGGAAAGCAGCAGATCTTAAGCAATATGAGGCTGCGATCACGGTAACAGATACCTACCACGAAACCAAGAGCCGCTTTGGATGGATCGGCGAAATCGAGAATGAGCGGTTGCTGGCTGCTCTTGAAAGCTTATCGGAACTTGATCTCAAAATCCTTACGCTCTATGTCTATGCCGGGTACACCGAGTCCGAGATTGCAAGTGCCTTGGAATCCAAAAGGATTACGATTCATAAGCGAATCGAGCGAATGACTATGTTTTTGAAGAACTTTTGAACTATTTTCTTTTTCAGGTAACAATTTGCCCCTTCTCGATGGCTCGTAAGTGAAGGGACAATTTCCCAAGCGGCACTCACCGCAGGGCAAAGCGTCCGATCTCGCGCACCTTGAAAACTGAATAGTTCCGTCATCTGGTACTCCGATAATGATACTTCCGTAATTCGCGGCCCGGTCACAAAGCAGACGGGGTGGCTGAAATGCCAATGAAGCGGTACAAGTCCGCTGCCAGATGTTCATGCCCCACTCGCAGGGGGCCGAGGGCGAATATGCGAGACCTTTAATCATATTGATCCGGGAGCTGCCGGGTACGTTCTGTGCATCCGGCAGTTCCCGTTTTTTACGTATTCTTATTTATTCTTTACCCGAATATCCACTTTTGATACATAGGAGGACACTTTTATGGACGAGTTGAACCCCACGGTGCGCGAGCAGGAAATCTACGAGGAGATGGAGCTGACCCCTGAGATGGTCAAGTCCATCCGCACCCTCTGCGGCACCTGTCTGCGGCACTTTGTGGATGCAAAGGCTTTCAAGATCGCGCTTGTACCCAGCGCTGACCGAAGCATGGACACCTGCACCGTCTGCCAGATGAGGCGCGGCTATGATTATGTGGTCATGCACCGCTGACCCCAACCATACCACCATACCTTGAACGAAGCCCGCTGTGGAACATCCGGCAGCGGGCTTTGCACATAACAACATGGAGGTACAATTTTGCAGCAAAACTGGAAATTCCAACGCGGAGACATCTTCTTCACCCATTTCGGGGCGAGCACCGGCTCGGAACAGCACGGTGACCGCCCGGCGGTCATTCTTCAGAATGACGTGGGCAATTACCACTCTCCAACCCTGATCGTTGCGACCATGACAAGCAAGGCGGAAAAGAAAGTAAATCAGCCGACCCACTGCCTGTTGGAAAACGCAGGGTTGAATATGCCGTCTGTTGTGCAGGCAGAGCAGATCTTCACCATCGACAAAAGCCGGGCACTGAAGTATCTGGGGCATCTGACCCCGGAGGAGATGCGCCGGGTCGATGATGCAGTTCGCATCAGCCTTGCGCTGAACCCTATGGGCAGCATCCAGCAGATAGAGCCTATCCGGCGCTCTACGGCGGTTTATGCGCCGCCTGAGGTGGTGGATGGCAAACCGCCTGTCTACCCCTATACGCCCATCCGGTCGTCCTTTGAGAACGCCGGAAGCATCGAGGAAATGATGCTGTACACCGAGTTGCAATCCGCGGTTCATGCCATGATCCAGCGGTTGGAATACAGCTTCACCTTCAATCCCAGCCTGCTCACCAGCCCGAAGCGTAAGCAGCAGGTGACTGAGATCTTAGAAGAAGCTGAGAAGTACATTTGGAGGATCAAGGAGGAAATGAGATGCGCCTGAACGACAATAATACTTTCATTGGCATCAACCCGCCGTACCAGCTTTCGGTCATCCACAGCAGCAAGCTGATCTACCCCCGCGAGATCTACCAGCGGGGCGTGGAGCGCAAGCGGGTGGAGCTGATTGCAAGGGATTTCAACGAGTACATCGTTAACGAGCCGAAGGTCAGCTTCCGCAACGGCAGGTACTATGTAATGGACGGTCAGCACACCATCGAGGGCTGCATCCTCCTCAACGGCGGCGAGGACCGCCCGATCCTCTGCAAGGTCTACACCGGTCTGACGATGGAGCAGGAAGCCCTGCTCTTTGCGGAGCAGAACGGTCACTCTGCACCCCTGTCGGCGGGCATCAAGCTGCGCGCCAAGGTGGTGGGCGGCGATGCGCCCTCCAAGGCGTTTGTTGCAGCCACCAACCGGGTGGGGCTGTCCCTCAACTACGACAGTATGCAGCTGAGCGACTACCGCATCAGCTGCGTGGGCACGGCGCTGAAGCTGTACGACCAGCTGGGCGAAGAGATCTACTGCGAAGCCCTGCGGCACATCGTGGCGGCGTGGGAGGGCAGACCGGATTCCTTCCGGGCGGCTGTCCTGCGGGGCGTGATGTACTTTGTGCAGCTGTACCACGGGCAGTACAGCGCGGAGCGGCTTGTCCGTGCGCTGGGCGGCGTCCACCCCATGGAGCTCTACCGCATCAGCCGGGATAACCCCGCCAAGCTCCCGGGTTGGCGGCGGTACGTTTATCCCATCTACACCACCTACAACGGCAAGTGCAGGAAAGACGCACTGCCGATGAAGTTCTAAGCTCAAATATCTCCTTTGGCAAGGGCGATGGTACCCGAAAAAGGCCATTTGCTCTTTACATATAGTATTTTCTTTTGAATAATTGACATATTGAACTAGAGAGGAGAGGACAGGAATGAGCGAGATCGCAGCCTGCACTTTGATTCAGGAAGAGCCTGACCGCAAGACGGAGCGGTACACTCCATTATAGAAAGGGGGGATCTGTTTGGGCGAAGAAACTTTGAATCCCCGTGATGCGTACCGTGTGATGCTCCGGGATTACCCGGATGTGCTGAACATCGACCAGATGTGCGAGATATTGAGCGTCAGCACAAAAACCGGGTATGCGCTTTTGAAAAAGGGGAGCATCCAGCATTTGAAGGTCGGACGCTCCTACCGCATCCCCAAGGCACATCTTTTGACTTATCTTATCGGATTCGCACCCGGTCACACCATCCGGGCGTGACATCCTTGCATTCTCTCCTGCCGTTGGGTACACTGATGGTGTCAGCGGCAGAAGTTACATATTCAGGTGGATGCAAAGACAGGAGGAAACATTATGGTAGCAGGGCATCTGCAAGAAAAAAACGACTTCTACTACATCGTTCTGAGTTACAAGGACGCAGACGGAAAGCGAAAGACCAAGTGGGAAGCCACCGGTCTGTCCGTCAAGAGGAACAAGAAGAAAGCCGAAGCTCTTTTGCTGGAACGTCGGAGGAACTTCATGGTTCCCACCGCACCTGCGGAGATCCGCTTGGACGATGACATTCTCTTTTCGGACTTCATGCTGAAATGGCTGGAAGTCACGAAAAGCTCTGTCCAAATCACGACCTATGCCAGCTATCAAGGAATGGTGGAGCGCATCATCGCTCCCTATTTCCGCAAGCGCGGCATCAAGCTGGTAGACCTGAAAGCCACCGATTTGCAGGATTTCTATACCAAACAGCTTGAACGGGTCAAGGCAAATTCGGTGATCCATTACCATGCAAACATCCACAAGGCATTGAAGTATGCGGTCAAGATCGACCTGATCCCCACCAATCCGGCAGATAAGGTCGAGCGTCCGAAGAAGAATGCGTTCAAGGGCAGCTATTACAGTGCCGAAGAGATCCATGCTTTGACGGAGGTCGCAGAGGGCACCAAGCTGGAGATCCCGGTTCTGCTGGCATCCTTCTACGGCCTGCGCCGCAGCGAGGTGCTGGGGCTGAAGTGGGATGCGATCGACTTTGAGGAAAACACTCTGGAGATCAAGCACATCGTTACGCAGGCATCCATCGACGGCAAAAAGGTTCTGGTACAGGCAGACCGTGCAAAAACGAAGTCCAGCCTGCGGACGCTGCCTCTTGTGCCGCCCATCCGTGACCGCCTGCTGATGCTGAAAGGTCAGCAGGAAACCTACCGCCGCCTGTGCGGTAAAAGCTACAACCGGGATTATCTGGGCTATCTGTGTGTGGACGAGATCGGGAACATCATCCGCCCCAACTACGTTTCCGAGCAGTTCCCGAAGCTGTTGGAGAAAAACGGTCTGCGTCCTATCCGCTTTCATGACCTGCGTCATAGCTGCGCCAGCCTTCTTCTGGCAAACGGCGTTCCCATGAAGCAGATTCAGGAATGGCTGGGTCACAGCGACTTCTCCACCACCGCCAATATTTACGCCCACCTCGATTACGCTTCCAAGCTCTCGTCTGCACAGGCGATGCTGGAGGGGCTGGGCTATGGCAATGCGTCAGCATGATGCCATACGCCCACAAGACAGGGTGGACGGGCGATGTTCCGGCAAAAAAGAATGGACAGACGAATAAAATTCATCTGTCCATTCGATTTGGCGGAGCATCAGGGAGTCGAACCCTGGCACCGGTCTCCCGGCCTATCGCATTTCGAGTGCGACCTCTTACGACCACTTGAGTAATGCTCCAGATATTAAATTTTAGAATGCGCCGTGCATTCTGGGAAAACTTTGGAGAGAATTGCAGGAGAGAACGCCAGAAAATCGTTCCCTCACGAAGTCGGAAAACCCGCATGAAACCTAGCAAAACCGGAAAACCACTTCCAAAAAGCCAGTTAGATTTCGAGTCGTTCTCGTTACGACCGCTTCGATACATCTCCAAGTATATTTTCACAGCAAATTTACGATTTGTAGATCGCAAATCGGCCTTGAAACGTGGAACAGTTGCTGGTAGGAGGAATGCTCCTTATCCATATACAGCTTTATTATTATAGCAAAATCCCGCCTTTCCGTCAACTGGAAAAACAAAAAGCCCTTCCGGCGGCTGTCTGACCTCAGGCAGCAGGACTGGGAGGGCCTTCTGATTTTTGCTGCGCTCTGCCCTCTCCCTTGACAGGCGGGGCGGCATATGCTATATTTATTTCAAATTTGAAGCATATAGACTCGAAGGAGGACCTATGGCAGCACAGAATCGACAGGATATGGGCAGCGGGCCGATCAAGCCCCTGCTTTTGCAGCTGATGATCCCCGCCGTGGTGGCGCAGGTGGTCAATCTGCTCTATAACATCGTAGACCGCATCTACATCGGCCACATCGAGGGCATCGGCGCGGCGGCGCTGACAGGCGTGGGCCTGTTCGCCCCCATCCTCATGCTTTTGAACGCCTTCGCCATGCTCATCGGCGCGGGCGGTGCGCCCCGCACGGCCATCGCACTGGGGCAGGGCAACAAAGAGGACGCCGAAAAGATCATCGGCAACAGCTTTACCATGCTGCTCTTCTTCGCCGTGGTGCTGACGATCGGCTTCTATGCCGGTGCGCCCGCCCTGCTGCGGCTTTTTGGCGCCAGCGACGCCACCCTCCCTTACGCGGTGGCCTATGGCCGCATCTATATCCTCGGCTCGGTGTTCGTGCTGCTGGTCATGGGCATGAACCCCTTTATCACGACGCAGGGCTTTGCGAAGATCAGTATGCTCACCACCGTCATCGGTGCGGTCATCAATATCATCCTCGACCCCATCCTCATCTTCGGCCTTGGCTGGGGTGTCCGGGGCGCAGCGGTGGCGACGGTGCTCAGTCAGGCCGTGGGTGCCTGCTGGATCTTGAAGTTCCTCACCGGCCCGAAGACGATTCTCAAACTCCGCAAAGAGTACCTCAGGGTGGAGCGCGGCGTCATCCTGCCGGTGCTGGGGCTGGGCATCTCGTCCTTCGTCATGCTCTCGACGGAAAGCCTGCTTTCCATCAGCTTCAGCTCCAGCCTCGCCCGCTATGGCGGCGACATCGCCGTAGGCGCGATGACCGTCATCACCAGCGTGTCCCAGCTGTGCACCCTGCCCATTCAGGGCATCTGTCAGGGCGGCCAGCCGGTCATGAGCTTCAACTTCGGCGCAGGCAAAAAGGCCCGGGTCAAGGAGGCGTTCCGCTTCCAGCTCACCCTTTGTTTCGGCTACACCACCTTGTTCTGGCTGCTTATGATGGCCGTGCCCGGCGTGGTGGCGGGCATCTTCACCTCGGATGCCGCCCTGATCGACTACACCACATGGGCCATGCGCATCTATATGGCCGGCATCCTTGCGATGGGCGTTCAGATCGCCTGCCAGCAGAGCTTTATGGCGCTGGGTCAGGCGAAGGTGAGCCTTTTGCTGGCCTGCCTGCGCAAGATCATCCTGCTCATCCCCCTCATTTTTATCCTGCCCCATTTTGTGGCGGACAGATGCTTCGGCGTCTTTCTGGCAGAGCCGGTCAGCGACCTTCTGGCCGCGACCATCACGGCCATTACTTTCTTTTCCCGCTTCGATAAGATACTCGACCGGGGCGCAGGGAGAGCGTAATTTCACAGGAAATGACCAGCCCGCAGGACGGACAAAATGCCCGGCCTGCGGGCTGGTTTTGCGTTGGCGTCAGTCGGTCCCGGGAGAGGGGGACGCGGGCGCACGGCACGCCCGCATACATCAAAAGTACAGCAGCAAAGAATCTTGTATATAAAAGCGAAGATCCTGAATATCTGCACGACAGGCGGATAGAAAACCAATCAATCGGGTCACTTTGTACAAACATTCCGTTAAAAATTTGTGCTTGACTCTAATTGCGGGATGGAAAAATATGCACTATCATAGTAGCGAAAGGCGAGTCCGTTTGCGGAGGGAATGGTGCTGTGAGCAAAGCACGGCACAGCTATGAAACGGATAAACGCAACATGAATCGGAGGTAACAAGAAATGAAAAAGATCTCTCGTCGTGACTTCCTCGCAGCTTCTGCTGTCGTGGGTGCTGCTGGCGTCCTGACCGCCTGCGGCGGCTCTTCCAATAGCACTGCTGCTTCTACTGCAGGTTCCGCTGCTGCCAGCACCGCTGGCGGCAAGTCCACCGATTACCCCACCAAGGGCATCTCGGTCATCTGCCCCTGGTCTGCAGGCGGCGGCACGGACTCCTGCCTGCGCGCATTCTGCGAGGCAATGGGCAAGAATCTGGGTGTGACCCTGACCGTCGATAACCAGACGGGCGGCGGCGGCATCCTGGGCCATCAGGCCATCGCAGACGCCAACACCGACGGCTACACCATCGGCATGATCACCTTCGAGCTGGCTACCTACAAGAAGCTGGGCACCAGCGAGCTGACTTGGGAGAACTACGCTCCCCTGTGCCGCGTCAACACCGACGCAGCTGCCATCACCGTCGGCGCAAAGTGGGCTGCAAGCAACGGCATCACCGACCTGCCCGGTTTCATCGACTACTGCAAGGCTCACCCCGGTGAGGTGCAGATGGGCGGCTCCTCCAACGCTTCTGTCTGGCACATCGCAGGCGGCTACCTGATGAGCGCTACCGGCATCGACATCCAGATGATCACCTATCAGGAGGGCGCTGCTACCGCCGTCCAGAATGCAGCCGGCGGCTTCATTCAGGGCGTTACCGTTTCTCTGGCCGAGGCCCGCAGCTTCATCGAGTCCGGCGACCTGATCTGCCTCGGCGTCATGGACGAGGAGCGCAACCCCGTCTTCCCCGACGTGCCCACCTGCAAGGAGCAGGGCTACGACATCACCTACTACACCCAGCGCGGCATGGCCGCTCCTCTGGGCGTGGACGATGCCATCATGACCCGTCTGGAAGAGGCCTGCGCCGCAGCCATCGAGGATCCCGATTTCGTGACCTTCATGAAAAACAACGGTCAGGCCATCTCCTATCTGGATGCACAGGGCTATGCGGACTACCTGAAGCAGGCTGCTACCGACGTCGCAGCTGCTATGGACGCTGTCGGCCTCTGATTTGTCTCTCTGCGTATTTGCTGGGGCAGGCAGTTCGTGCCTGCCCCTTTTTTGAAAATAGAGAGAGGAGGAACCCCTTTTGAACAAAAACAAAATGAAAACGATGGCCTTTTCCAATCTGATCGGCTCCATCATTTTCCTTGCCATCGGCATCTGGGCATGGTTCCAGACCGGCAACTTCCCCGAGGTGGCCAACACCTATGTGCAGGCGTCCACCTTCCCCCGCGTCATGATCGTGGGCGTGGTCATCTTCTCCGTCATCCTGCTCCTCCAGTCCATCTTCAAGCTGATGGGCACCATGAAGGAGGGCGACCCCACCGCAGTTGAGGTCGGCACCCTGAACCCCCTGAAGGACAAGGGTCTGGCCGCAGCCTACTTCGTCATCCTCCTCTGCGTGCTGTTCGCCGCCCTCTTCAAAAGCTGCGGCTACATCCTGTGCGCAATGGTGCTGTCGATGATCATCATGTTCCTCATCGGCAAGCGCAACTGGGTGCAGATGATCCTTGTGAGCATTCTGGTGCCGCTGCTGATGTGGCTGGTGTTCTACAAGGTGCTTACCGTCAATATTCCGCTGGGTCCGCTGAACTTCCTGCGCACCCTCGTGGACATGATTTAAGGAGGGAGCACAGTTATGGATTTTAGTCTGCTTCTTTCCAGCTACGCGACTGTCTGGTCCAACCCCGAGGTCCTTCTGATGACCTTCATCGGTGCGCTGGGCGGCGTTCTGCTGGGCGCGATCCCGGGCATGACCGCCACCATGGGCGTGGCGCTGCTCATCCCCTTCTCCTTTGGCATGGATCTCATCCCGTCCATCGGCCTGCTGCTGGGCATCTACTGCGGCGGTATGTACGGCGGCTCCATCTCCGCCATCCTCATCCACGCCCCCGGCACGCCCGCCGCAGCCGCCACCCTGCTGGACGGCTACCCCATGTGCAAGAAGGGTCAGGCCGGCAAGGCCCTGTCCGTCGCCATGTTCGCGTCCTTCTGCGGCGGCGTCATCGGCGCACTGGTCATGACCTTCCTGTCTCCGCTGGTCGCTGACATGGCCATGAACTTTGGCCCCGGCGAGATGTTCATGCTGGCCGTCTTCGGCCTGTCGGTCATCGTCGCAATTTCCGGCAAGTCCGTGGCCAAGGGCCTCATCAGCGCCTTCTTCGGTATGCTGCTGTGCACCGTCGGTCTCGACCCCACCAACGGCATCCCCCGCTTCATCACCACCAAGCAGACCGGCCTGCTGGACGGCTTCCAGTTCATCCCTACCCTGATCGGTCTGTTCGCAGTCTCTGAGGTCATCGCCGGCGTGGAGCGCATCATCCGCGGCGAGGAGCAGGAGCAGAGATCCAACGAGAAGATCACCAACGTCCTGCCGGACTGGAAGACCATCAAGAAGATCTGGCCCAACATCCTCTCCGGCGGCCTCATCGGCACCTTCATCGGTGCCATCCCCGGTGCAGGCGGTGACATCGCCGTCTTCGTCTCCTACGGCGCCAGCAAGTCCGCCAGCAAGCACCCCGAGCTGTACGGCACCGGCATCCCCAACGGCGTTGCGGCGACCGAGTCCGCCAACAACGGCTGCTCCGGCGGCGCAATGATCCCCCTGCTGTCTCTGGGCGTCCCCGGTGACTCCGTCACGGCCATCCTGCTGGGTGCCTTCATCATGAAGGGCATCACCCCCGGCCCCATGATGTATGTCACCGAGCTGCCCACCGTCTACCGCGTCTTCGCAGCTCTGATGCTGGCAAACCTCTGCATGCTGGTGGTGGGCTGCCTCGGCGTCCGCTTCTTTGCAAAGATCGTCTCTGTCGAGAAGAAGATGCTCTACCCCATCATCCTCGTCATCTCCCTGCTGGGCGCTTTCTCCATCAACAAGAATGCCTTTGACGTGGGCGTCTGTGTCGCCTTCGGCATCATCGGCTGGCTGATGAACAAGTACGAGTTCCCCCTTTCTCCCATCCTGCTGGCCCTTATTCTGGGACCCATGTGCGAGAAGAACTTCGTGCGCTACATGAACATCCAGCGCGGAAACTTCTTCGCCATCACCACCTCTCCCATCGCTATGGTCTTTGCAAGCGTAGCCATCCTCGTTATCATCTACTCGGTCTATAACCAGAGCAAGATCAACAAGCGCACCGCTGCAAACGCTGCACAGGAGAAGGCATAAGCTCAACATCCTGACAAGCTCTGTCTGTTACATTCCCATGAAGCTGCGGCTGTCCCGTTCCGTCGGGGCGGCCGCACTTCGCTTTGGGCAGCAAAAACGGAGGTCTGTTTATGTGGTTTGTATTTGCACTGTGCTCGGCCCTGTTTGCGGCCCTTACCTCGATCCTGGCCAAGGTGGGCATCGAGGGGGTCAACTCCACTCTGGCCACCGCCATCCGCACTGTGGTGGTGCTGGCCATGAGCTGGGGCATGGTGTTCCTCACCCGGGCCCAGGGGGGCATGGGGGAGATCAGCCGCCGGAGTTGGCTCTTCCTCATCCTATCGGGGCTGGCCACCGGGGCGTCCTGGATGTGCTACTACCGGGCCCTGCAGCTTGGCCGGGCCTCTCAGGTGGTGCCCATCGACAAGCTCAGCGTGGTGATCACCCTGGTGCTGGCCTTTGTGTTCCTCCACGAGCCCTTTACCGCCAAAAGTATGGTGGGCTGCGCCCTCATCGCCGCCGGCACCCTGTTTATGGTGCTGTAAGAGGGTAAGCTCCCTGCAAACAACAAGGCCCTCCCGGTTTTGCCCGGGAGGGCCTTATCGTTTTGCTGCACGCTTACTTTTCGGCGGGCGTCTCCGGAGCAGCGGGCGCTTCCGAATGGTGGCACTTGGCCAGCATATCCAGCTCCGGCATCAGCTCGGTGCTGATGACCGACAGCATCTGCTCCATCTTGTCGCAGTCCTCTGCGGGGAACCGCTGACGCACCCGCTCGATGACGGTGTGCAGGTAGGAGTAGCTGATGCTGTAGTAATCGATGTATTTCTGGGTGGGGCGCAGATAGTACTCGCGGCGGTCGGTGGTGGACTGGATCTTCTCCACATAGCCCTTTTTCACGAGGCTGCCGATCTTGTAGGCCGCGTTGGGAGTGGAAATGCGCATCATGCGGGAGAACTCCGCAATGGTCGGCTCGCCCATCGCCATGATGCCCTCCATGCAGAAGGACTCCACCGTGGTCAGCGTGGCCTCGCGGGTGGCAAAGCGCTGAAATACATTTTGATAAAAGTGCAGCTTGAATTTGGTATAAACGTCCTGAAAGACTTCTTCCAGCATGGATTCTCCTTCCATGAGCCTAATAGCTCAAAAAATTTACTCTTTTTACAGTATACCATGATTCTGGCCGGAGGGGAAGAGAAAAATCCACGATTTTGGTGGAAATTTTAGGCTTTTCCAGACTTTTTCTTCCCGGGATGGCCCATCCGTGCCCTGACGATGCTCAGGATCACAAGCTCGATGACGACGGCACAGGCCAGCAGCACGAAGGAGGTCAGGACGTTGGCAGCCTCGCCGAGGACGGCCTGCGCTGCGCCGCAGAGCAGGTAGCAGCCCGCCGAGATGGCGGCGGCGGTCATGGCGTAGGGCAGCTGAGTGGAGACGTGGTTGACATGGCTGCAGTGGGCACCGGCAGAAGCCATGATGGTGGTGTCGGAGATGGGCGAGCAGTGGTCGCCGCAGACCGCGCCGGACAGGCAGGCGGCGATGGAGACCACCAGCATCTCACCCTCCGGGAACGCATGGCAGACGATGGGCACGAGGATGGAGAAGGTACCCCACGAAGTGCCGGTGGCGAAGGCGAGGAAGACGGCCACGAGGAAGATGATGATGGGCAGCAGGTACTGCAGCGCCGCAGCGGAGCCGCTGAGCAGGCTGGCGACGTAGTATTTTGCGCCCAGCAGGCCGGTCATGCCGGAAAGGGTCCACGCCAGCGTCAGGATGAGCATGGGGCTGACCATCGCTTTGAAGCCCTCGGGGATGCAGGCGGCGAAGTCCTGAAAGGTCATGACGCCCCGCACCCGGTAGAAGACGAAGGTGAACATCAGGGCGATGGAGCTGCCCATCACGAGGCCCACAGAGGCGCTGCAATTTGCGAAGGCGGTGATGAAGTCCACGCCCTCGAAAAAGCCGCCGGTGTACACCATGCCGAAGATGCAGGCCGCGATGAGCACCAGCACCGGTGCGATGAGGTCTACCACATGGCCGCGGGCGTCGGAGCCGTCGTCCACATCGTCGCCGTAGGGGCGGTCGTCGGTGGTGAAGAGGTCGCCCAGCAGGGCGTTGTCCTCGTGCTTCTTCATGGGGCCGTAGTCGAAGCCGCTGAAGATGAGGAAGAGGCTCATCACCATCGTGAGGATGGCGTAGTAGTTATAGGGGATGGTGCGCAGGAACATGGTGAAGCCGTTGATGCCCGAGCCTTCCGGCACCGAGGAGGTGACGGCGGCAGCCCAGCTGGACACCGGCGCGATGATGCAGATGGGGGCGGCGGTGGCGTCGATGAGGTAGGCCAGCTTTGCGCGGGAGACCTTCTGCCGGTCCGTGACCGGGCGCATGACGGAGCCGACGGTCAGGCAGTTGAAATAGTCGTCCACAAAGATGAGGATGCCCAGCAGCAGGGTGGCGAACTGTGCGCCTGCCCGGGTGTGGATGTGGGTGGAGGCCCAGCGGCCGAACGCGGCGCTGCCGCCGGCCTTGTTCATCAGGGCCACAAGGATGCCCAGCATCACCAGAAAGACGAGGATGCCCACATTGCTGGAATCGGACAGCTTGGAGATCATACCGCCGTCCTCGTTGAAAAAGAGGGTGGTCAGCGCAAGCTCAAGGTTGCCGTTGGCGTAGAGCAGCGCACCGGTGGCGATGCCCACCAGCAGCGAGGTGTAGACCTCCTTGGTGTTCAGGGCCAGAACGATGGCCACCACAGGGGGCAGCAGGGAGAGCGCAGAGCTGTATACTGCGCAGGTGTAGGTGGAGGGGTCGGCGATCTTGCCGGGCGTTGCTGCGGTGCACCACAGCAGCAGGGCAAACACCAGAAGAGCACCCACCCACGAAAGATTGGTTTTTTCATGATAAGCTCCTCACTTGATTTTTTTGCGGTCTGCCGGGCAGACTATCCCCAAGAACGGGACGGAAGGGGGTGTTGGCTGCGCCGGACTATAAAGCGATGTATCTGGAACTGTTCCGCGCCAGCGAGCAGGCAGCCCGGCTCCTGCAGGAAGCACAGGCCCGGGCCGAGCAGCAGCTTCTGGCTGCCGACCCGCCGCCCATCGAGCTTGCCGGGCGCGGAGAGCAAAAAGAGTCTTAGCCCTTCTTGCTCTCGGCCTTGGCGGCAAATTTGGCGTCGTTGACCACGAAGCGCTCGTGGACGCCGCCGCCCACGGGGCCTTTCTCGTCGTACAGGGACACCTTGAACACCAGCTTGCGGCCCTCCACAGCGGTCAGCTCGCTCTCGCAGGTGACGGTCATGCCCACGGGGGTGGGGGCGGTGTGCTCCAGCTCCAGCTTGGTGCCCACAGAGCCGCAGCCCTCGTCCAGTGCGTCGGCGACGCTCATCCAGCAGGTCTTTTCGGCCAGCGCCACCAGTGCGGGGGTGGCGAAGACGTTCAGCGTGCCGCTGCCCATCGTCTTGGCGGTGTTTTCGGGGGTGACGGCGACGCTCTGTCTGCCGCGGATGCCAGTCTCTAACATAAAAATGCCTTCTTTCTCAAATCTTCGTCCTGCCGCAGTTTGCGGCAGATAATTTCACATTCGTAAGGATACCACAAAATATCGGTCATTGCATCTGTTTTCGGGATTTTTTCTCCAAAACTCTTTCCGCCTGAAGCCAAAAGCGGTATCATAAGCTGGACAGGGAGGGAGAGAAGATGAATGATTTCTGGAAATCCTACGACATCACCCACGCTGAATTTGGAGCCGATTACCGGTGTTATCCGCTGTATGGCGGCATCCACCTCACAGAATTGGCTCTTTCGCTTGCATTCATTGGAGGAATGGCTTGGTGGTATCGCCGCAGCTCTGCCCGCACCCGGCGGCGTATTTTAATAGGAGTCACTCTCCTACTTGTGCTGGACGAAGCTGCCCTCCTGCTGGGGATGGAGCTGACCGGTCAATGGAACTGGAGTTATCTGCCCCTGCACCTGTGCAGCATCAATGTCTTTGTCTGCCTATATAACACCCTCACGGACAGGAATTGGTGCAAAGAGGAGCTTTATGCGCTCTGCATTCCGGGTGCGGCGCTGGCCCTGCTCTGCCCCAGCTGGCTGGATGTCCCCTCTTGGTGGACGCTCATCAATCTGCACTCCGTCAGCATCCATGCCCTGCTGGTACTCTATCCTACCCTGCTGGTGGTGGGTGGCTATCGTCCCAGCCCTCGGCGAATCCCACAGGTGCTGGCGTTCTTGTTTGGATCCGCCCTGCCCATCTACTTTTTGAATAAGTCCCTTAACACCAACTTCTATTTCCTCAATAATCCCTATGGGAATATCATCACCAGTACATTTACAGAGCTGCTAGGCGAAAAGTATTATATTCTGGGCTTTCTGCCTGCCATCGCGCTGGCGCTGGCCGTTATGTATCTGCCGTGGGCCTTGAAGGAGTGGCGGAGCAGAGGGAGGACATAAAACACAGCAGGGATGTTTTGAAGAAAAAAATTATGGGGAAAATTTGTTAAAATTCAATAAAACAAAATATGGAAGTACCTAAAGGAGAACGATACAGCAAATACGGCTGCATAAAAATCGAAAAGAATATATAGAGGAAAAGCAATTCGAATAGAGTTGCTTTTTTCTTTCCAAATCACACTCTTCCTGCAAAATGAAACCGCAAGCTGATTGCAAATTTCCGGCGTTTTACGGTTTGTTTTATCAATTCTGAGGGCATGATGAGTTTTTGTGCCAAAACGCTTGACAGGGGGGCGTCTGCGTGTTATCATGAATACATGAACAGATGTTCATATGTAAAAACGAAAGGGTGACAACGATGGCTGAAGAAGTCACTTCCCCCGAAAAACTGCCCAAGGCTCCGCCGGTGCTGCCGGACGATGAGATGCTTTATGAGCTGGCCGACCTGTTCCGGGTGTTCGGCGACTCCACCCGCATCAAGATCCTCTATGCCCTCCACGACGACGAGCTTTGCGTGCAGGACATCGCAAACTCCGTCCAGCTCAGCCAGTCGGCGGTGAGCCACCAGCTGCGGGTGCTGAAGGACACAAAGCTCGTCCGCTTCCGCCGCGACGGCAAGACCGTCTACTATGCGCTGGACGACGACCATGTGCGCAGCATCCTCTCGATGGGCATGGACCATATCGAAGAGTGATGCCCCCTGAAATGCTGCAAGCTTTGCTGCACCCTGCGGCGGAGCGGCTATATAGAAAGAAAGGCTGGTACTTATTATGAAAAAGAGCTACAAGATCGAAGTGGACTGCGCAAACTGCGCTCAGAAGATGGAGGATGCCGCCAACACCGTTTCCGGCGTGGCAAAGGCTACCGTCAGCTTCATGACCCAGAAGATGAACGTCGAGTTTGCCGAAGGCGCTGACCCCAAGGCCACCATGCAGAACGTCCTCGTTGCCTGCAAGAAGGTGGAGGATGACTGCGAGATCTTCGGCATCTGAGCGTCTGCCGCAGCGGACGAGATGCGGGTGGAAACTGTGGAAAAATAAATCGGTTTTCAACAATTTCCACCGTGTTTTCAACATCCTTTGCGCAAAAGTGGAAAAATAAACGCGCATTTGAGGCTTTTTGCGGGAAAACATCGTGGAAAAGCCGGGGGAAAGGGTGGAAAACAAGCCCCTTGTGGGGAAAACCTGTTGAATCTGAGAAAAGTGCCCCAAAGGAGGCCTGAGACCCATGACGAAAAAACAAAAGAAAATGCTCTACCGCATCCTCGCCGCTCTGGCGCTGGTGCTGGTGCTCAAGCTGCTGCCGCCCCTGCCCATGGCGGCAGAGCTGCTGCTCTACTGCATCCCCTACCTCGTGGTGGGCTGGGACGTGCTCCGCAAGGCTCTGTTGGGCATCAAGAACCGTCAGGCCTTCGATGAGTGCTTCCTGATGGCAGTCGCCACCGTGGGCGCATTCGCGCTGGGCGACTACGTCGAGGGCTGCGCCGTTATCATCTTCTACCAGATCGGCGAGCTGTTCCAGAGCGTGGCCGTCGGCAAGAGCCGCCGCAGCATCTCGGCCCTGATGGACATCCGGCCCGACTATGCCAACATCGAGGGCGAGGACGGCAAGCTGGAACAGGTGGACCCCGACGAAGTCGAGGTGGGCACGGTCATTGTGGTCCAGCCCGGTGAGCGTGTGCCCATCGACGGCGTCATCGTCGAGGGCGCTTCCACCCTGAACACTGCCGCCCTCACCGGCGAGAGCCTGCCCCGCGATGTCCAGTCCGGGGATGAGGTCATCAGCGGCTGCGTCAATATGAGCGGCCTGCTCCGGGTCAGGACCACCAAGGAGTTCGGCGAATCCACCGTCTCCAAGATCCTCGACCTTGTGGAAAATTCCAGCATGAAGAAGGCTCGGGCTGAAAACTTCATCACCCGCTTTGCCCGGTTTTACACCCCGGCGGTCTGCTACGGCGCTCTGGCGCTGGCCTTCATCCCCCCCGTCGTCCTGCTTCTCATGGGCCAGCCGGCCCGCTTCGGGGACTGGGTCTACCGTGCCCTCACCTTCCTCGTCATCAGCTGCCCCTGCGCTCTGGTCATCTCCATCCCGCTGAGCTTCTTCGGCGGCATCGGCGGCGCGTCCGCCTGCGGTATCCTCGTCAAAGGCTCTACCTATCTGGAAGAGCTGGCCAACACCGGCGTCGTGGTCTTCGATAAGACCGGCACCCTGACGCAGGGCACTTTTAAAGTCACTAAGATCTGCCCCGTGGAGGGCGGTGCGGAGGAAGCCCTCGTGGAGGCTGCTGCGCTGGCCGAGAGCTGGTCGAAGCATCCCATCTCCCTGAGCATCAAGGCCGCATACGGCAGGGACATCGATGCCGCCCGCGTCACCGATGTGGAAGAGCTGGGCGGCCACGGCGTCACCGCCAAGGTGGATGGCAGGCCGGTGGCGGCGGGCAACGCCCGCCTGATGGAGAAGCTGGGCCTTTCTGTCCCCGATGTGCCCCAGACCGGCACCATCGTCCATGTGGCCATCGACGGCAGGTATGCGGGCTACCTGCTCATCGCCGATGTGGTGAAGCCCCACAGTGCACAGGCCATAAAGGGCCTCAAGCAGGCCGGCGTCCGCAAGACGGTCATGCTGACCGGCGACGCCGAGCCGGTGGCGAAGGCCGTCTCGGCAGAGCTGGGCCTCGATGAGTACCATGCGGGCCTGCTGCCCGGCGACAAGGTGGACCAGATCGAGAAGCTCATCGCCGAGAAGCGGCCCAAGGAGAATCTGGCCTTCGTGGGCGACGGCATCAACGACGCCCCCGTCCTCTCCCGCGCTGACATCGGCATCGCCATGGGCGCACTCGGCTCGGACGCCGCCATCGAGGCCGCAGACGTCGTCCTGATGGACGACGACCCGGCTAAGATCGCCCTCGCCATGCGCATTGCCCGCCGCACCAAGGGCATCGTCTACCAGAACATCGTCTTTGCGCTGGCCATCAAGGCGGCCTGCCTGCTGCTGGGCGCGCTGGGCATCGCCAATATGTGGGCCGCCATCTTCGCGGACGTCGGCGTTATGGTCCTCGCTGTTCTGAACGCCACCCGCGCCCTCTACACGAAGGACCTCGTGAAGAAGGATAAGCTGGACTAAGGGCCGCATCCTATCGCAAAAAGAAAGCATCCGCAGAGGGTGTTTCTCCGAAAAAAGCTCGGAGAGCCGCCTCTGCGGATGCTTTTTGTCTGTTGGCAGGGGGAAACTCCTCTCTTGCAATGTATTATAAACCTGTTATAATACTAGAATGGAGGGTTGAAGCCAATGCAAGAACAAAACGAAATAAAATTGAACCGTGCGCCGGTGTGGCGCGCGTTCCGGGCCGCAGCGCCCCAGACGCTGCCGGTGTTTGCCGGATATTTGGTGCTGGGCCTCGGCTACGGCATCTATGTGCAGTCGCTGGGTCTGCCGGTCTGGCTGCCGCCCCTGATGGGCACGGTGGTGTATGGCGGCTCGCTGGAATTTGTGCTGGCGTCACTGCTGTTGGGCAGCTTTGCGCCGGTGTCGGCCTTTCTGATGGCCCTGATGATCCAGGCGCGGCACCTCTTCTACGGCCTGACCATGCTGCAGCGCTACCGGGGCTACGGCCTGCGCAGCGCCTACATGATCTTCGCCATGAGCGATGAGACGTTCTCCATCACCTGCTCAGCAGAGCCGCCGGAGGGGGTGGACCGGGGCTGGTTCATGTTCTTCATCACCCTGCTGGACCAGTTCTACTGGGTCGCCAGCGCGGCCATGGGGGCGGCCCTCGGCGCAGTCCTGCCCTTCAGCACCGAGGGCGTCGATTTTGTCATGACGGCCATGTTTGTGGTCATCTTCCTCAACCAGTGGGAGAAGGAAAAGCAGCACGCCAGCGCCGTCATCGGTCTCGCTGCACCGCTGGTCTGCCTGCGCATCTTTGGCGCGGGCAGCTTCCTCATCCCCTCGATGGTCTGCATCCTCGCGGCCCTGCTCCTGCTCCGCCGCCCCATCGAGGCCAAGGAAAGCGAGGCGGTACGATGAGTGATCTCCAATTCATCCTGACCATCGCCGTCTGTGCGGCGGCGACCATGCTCACCCGGTTTTTGCCTTTTCTGGTGTTCGGCTCCCGGGGCGGCAGGGTGCCCGAGGTGGTGGAATATCTGGGCCATGTGCTGCCCGCCGCTATCTTCGGGATGCTCATCGTCTACTGCCTCAAGGGCGTCAGTTTTGCCACAGGCAGCCACGGCATCCCCGAGGCCATCGCCATCGGCGTGACCGTCGCGCTCCATAAGTGGAAGCATCAGACGCTCGTCTCCATCGCAGGCGGCACGCTGTGCTATGTGCTGCTGGTGCAGATGGTGTTCTGAAAATGTGGTCGTGCTGGTCAAATCGGCACGATTTTTGTTTTTTAGTGATAGAACGTATCAAAATTGACCTGCCGGTAGAACCGCTGCTGCAACTGATCGAAGCTGTCGCAGTCCTGTGCCAGCAGCCACATGATCTTGGTCACGACGGCCTCGATGGTCATATCGTGGGCCTCGAGGAAACGGAAGCGGTTCTTGACCCGCTTGCCCACCTCGTAGATGCCCACATCGCTGCCCTCGTAAGTCACCTGTGTGGTGAGGATGAGCACCTTGCGGGTCTTGTCGTAGTCGCCGAGGCCCTCGGCAAAGGCGTCCATCAGCCGCTGAGGGATGCCGCCCACGCCGAAGCTCTCCACGATGACGCAGTCGTAGAGCCGGAAGATGTCCGGGATGAGGTCGGGGCTGAGGCCCGGCGTCAGCTTGAGCAGAAAGACCCGGGGGCTGAGGGCGCGGCCAAACTCCACCGGGCCGGTGGGCCATGGCGAGGGAACATACCGCACCAGACGGTCGCCCTGTACCAGCGCCAGCGCCGGAAAATTTACGGAGGCGAACGCGTCGTAGCTGATGGTCTTGTTCTTTTTGGCGCGGGTGCCCGCGATGACGTGCCCGCCGAACACCACCATAACGCCCCGGCTGCCGGGGTCAAGGGCGCAGATGACGCTGTCGCGCAGGTTTTTCTTGGCGTCGGTGATCTCGTTGGAGATGGGCTGCTGTGCGCCGGTGAGGATGATGGGCTTGTCGGCGTTCTGGATGAGGTAGGACAGTGCCGCCGCCGAGTAGGCCAGTGTGTCGGTGCCGTGGCAGATGATGAAGCCGTCGTAGAGGGCATAATTTTCCTGCACGGCCTTTGCCATCATCAGCCAGTGCTCCGGGCCGAGGTCGGTGCTGTCGATGCTGCACAGGGCCAGCGTGTCGGGGCAGCAGAGGTCGTTCAGCTCGGGCAGATGGGCCAGCAGCTCTTCGCTGGTGAGCACGGGCTTGAGGCCCTGCTGGGTGCGGACGCTGGCGATGGTGCCGCCGGTGGTGATGAAAAGCAGGCGCTGCTTTGTGGACATAAGTAAAAGCCTCCATTGGGAAGATAAAAAATCAAATTCAAGGAAAGTATAACACACTCTCCGGCCCTTGCAAAGTGGAGTTCCGGCGGGAAATGGAGGCTTTTGGGACTTGGTCACAGAAATGTGGGGATTTTGGTGTATAATAGAAGAGTAGAGCGAGGTTGCGCGGGGTGAGGTTTCTTTAAGTGGGCTTGCGCGCCTGTGCGCGGGGCAGAGCGCTCTTACGCTAGGTTAATGTTCTCTTTTGCGTGCCAAAAGAGAACCAGAAAAGCACCCGCTACTTTCGAGGCGCGGGAGGCGACGGGTTGCGGCTCCCAGCGTCTGCTTCGCTACCGCTCGCATCCTGCTGGCCGCTGCCCCAACAGCTCCTCCCTGTATCCGCCGCAGGCGGCGGTCGTCGCCGTTGCAAGAAAGGGGCTGCTCGCCCCTTTCAGACCCCGAAGGAGTAGTCGAAACGGAAAAAAGCTAGCCGCTGCGCTAAACGCTTTTTTCTCGTTTCTCCGACTTGCTGCTTCGCAGCTGGTGTTACGCCTTTGCAGGGCGTGAAGTTCAGCGACGACGTGAAATATTCGGCGGAGCCGTAAATGGGAGAAGCACAAAAAAATGCGCAACAGCGACGACCGCCGCCTGCGGCGGATACAGGGAGGAGCTGTTGGGGCCGCGGTCAGCAGGACACGAGTGCCGCTCAAGGCACGAAGTGGACGCTGGGCACCGCAACCCGTCTTAGCGAAGCGGCTAGCATTTTTGTGCTTCGACTTCCTCTTTGGAATCGTTAAGGGCGAGCAGCCCTTAACTCGTTGCGGGGAGAGTGGAGTCCAGAGGTAGGGAGGGGGGAGTCGAAACACCCCTCCCTGCCTCTGGCCCGCGCGGAGCGCAAGCCACTTGACCGCAAGAAAAAACATCCCCCGCGCCACAAGCGCGCGATCCCACTTAAAGAAAACTTAGCCCTGCTGCAACAGGCATCGCGTTCCAGCAAATCCAGCAAATAGCGAAAATGCATGGATTTGATGATACAAGAAGTATAAGGAGGCCCACTATGTCCAACATCGTCATCATTGGTTCCGGCCCGGCGGGAGTATCTGCTGCGCTGTATACCGCCCGCGCCGGGGTGGACACCACCGTCCTCACCCGGGGGCCGGGTGCGCTCGACCGCGCCGAGGGGATCCAGAATTACTACGGCTTCGCCGCTCCCATCTCCGGTGCCGAGCTGGAGCGGCAGGGCATCGAGGGGGCCAAGGCGGTGGGCGTTAAGTTCGTCACCACCGAAGCCGTGGGCCTGACCTATACCGATAAACTCACGGTGGAGACGCTCGACGGAGATTACCCGGCGGATGCTGTCATCCTCGCCACCGGTGCAGCCCGGGCCGTGCCCCGCATCCCGGGGCTGGCGGGTCTTGAGGGCCACGGCGTCAGCTACTGTGCCACCTGTGACGCCTTTTTCTATCGCGGCAGGGATGTGGCGGTAGTGGGCAGCGGCGAATACGCTCTCCACGAGGTGCAGGCCCTTCTTCCGGTGGCGTCCAGCGTCACCCTCCTGCTGAACGGTGCGCCGCCGGCGGCCCAGTTCCCGCCGGAAGTGACCGTCCGGCCCGAAAAGATCGACGCTGTCCTCGGCGAGCAGAAAGTCACCGGCGTCCAGCTGGCGGGCGGCGAGGTCGTGGAGCTGGCGGGTGTGTTCATCGCGCTGGGCGTTGCGGGCAGCACGGCGCTGGCCCGGAAGATCGGTGCAGCGGTGGAAAATAACCGCATCGTCACCGACGGGAAGATGCAGACCACTGTTCCCGGCCTCTACGCCGCCGGAGACTGTACCGGCGGGCTTTTGCAGGTGGCAAAGGCCGTCTATGAGGGCGCGCTGGCAGGCACCGAAGCCGCCAAGGCCCTGCGAAAGGAGTGAGCCAAGATGCCGGAAGTTCTCCCCATCCCCCGATGCGGTGAGCACCGCCAGTGCCTCGCCTGCGCCTTCCCCTTCTGGGACAAGCTGACCGCTGACCAGCAGGAGCTGCTCTGCCGCGCCACCCGGCCTGTGCGTTACCGCAGGGGTGAGCGCGTCCACAGTCCGGTGGAGAACTGCGTGGGCATCCTGCTGCTGCGCACCGGCCAGTTCCGGGCCTACCTGCTCTCCGACGATGGCCGGGATGTGACCCTCTACCGCCTCTTCGGCGGCGAAATTTGTATCCTCTCGGCCTCCTGCGTGATGGATTCGGTGAACTTCGACCTCTACATCGACGCCGAGGAGGACACCGAGGCTTACTGCATCAGCGCGGGCGTCTTCCGCAGCCTGATGCAGCAGAACGTGGAGGTGCGGTGCTTCGCCTACCAGATGACGGCTGAGCGCTTCTCCGACACCATGTGGACCATGCAGCAGATCCTCTTCATGAGCGCCGACCGGCGGCTGGCCATCTTCCTCGCGGACGAGCTTGCAAAGACCGGCGGCGAGGACGTCCGCCTGACGCAGGATCAGATGGCAAAGTACATGGGCTCTGCCCGTGAGGTGGTGAGCCGCCTGCTCAAATACTTCGCCGGTGAGGGCATCGTGAAGCTCTACCGCGGCGGGGTGACAGTGACGGATAAGGATAAATTGCTGAAAATAGCCCATGGGGAATAAAAAATGCCATCGTGCTCTCAAAGCGCGATGGCATTTTTATGTCTATTTTGGGGTTGCCCGGTGCTGAGCACGCCACTGTTCTACCTCTGACCATTCGGCCCGCCCCACCATATAATCAAGACTTACCCGATAATAATCGGCCAGCGTGATGAGGTGGTGGGTGGGTATCTCTTGTACACCCAACTCATACTTTGCATACTGCTGTTGTGTTGTATTGAGGATTTTCCCAACATCCTTCTGTGTGAGGTCAGCGTCCTCCCGCAGGTCACGCAGGCGTCCATAGTAATACATCGTAAGCCCTCCTGAGAGGAACTATACTTGACATCTGATAAGATGTATTGACTTTACGCCTTATCGGATGTATTATAGGAATAAGAAGACCGGTTTATTCAAAAATAAGGAGGTAGAACGATGAAAGCTGAATTGATTAGCACGATTGTAGGCGCGGCGGCTTGTGCAGCGGCAGGCGCAGCGAAAGGGGCCAGTATCGGCATTGCCGTCGGTGGCCCCATCGGTGCAATCGCAGGCACGATTCCCTGTGCGATTGCAGGCGGTGTGATTGGTGCTTTGGGTGGTAATAACGTAGGCCATCGTATTGACGAGCGTTGAATGATAGTGAAACTCAAACAAGCGAAAAAAGGCCGTTGCTCGACACAATATATGTCAAGCAGCGGCTTTTTCTTTACAGAAATAAAATTCATTCAAAATGATTGACAATCTTCGATGCGTACGCTATTATGTACATAAGGGAGGCGATAGCATGACCACGACAAACATCACCAATTTCCGCAAGAATGCGTTCAACTATGTGGAGCAGACCATCAAGTACAATGAGCCGCTCAGCATCAGCACGAAGGACGGCGACGCCGTTCTGCTGAGCGCGGAGGATTACAGCGGCCTGATGGAGACGCTGTATCTGGTCTCGATGCCCGGCATGAGAGAGAAGGTCATGGACGGGTTGAAACAGCCGCTGGATGAGTGCCTGGACGAAGAGGACGTGGAGTGGTAAATGTACAAGATCGTCTACACAAAAACGGCGGCAAAGGACATCCCGAAGCTGAAAGCCGCACATCTAGCGGATAAGGCGAAGGCATTGATCGATATTATCCGGGATGACCCCTTCCGGAAGCCGCCGCCCTATGAAAAACTGGTCGGTGATCTGGGCGGAGCGTACAGACGCCGCATCAATTTACAGCACCGGCTGGTCTATCAAGTCTATGAGGAAGAAAAGACCATCAAGATCCTGAGCCTCTTGACGCATTACGAGCAATAAAAAATGCCATCGTGCTCTCAAAGCGCGATGGCATTTTTATTATCTAAGAGGTTTACCCTTTACACCCCTGCTCTTCCCAGTCGCCGAAATCAGAAGCTTCAGCGATTTTGGTAGGGTCGAACCTGCCGCTTTCGTCCTTGGGGGCGACGGCGGGGCCGGCCTCTACGGGGTTCGGGTTCGGGGCCTCGGGGTCATAGACCGGGCGCTCCTCGTCCGGGCTGGCCGGTGCCGCAGGTTCTTCGGCCTCTGCCTTTGGTGCGGCAGGCGTTTCGGCGGGAGAGGCCTCTTCCGCCGGTGCGGCGGCTTCGGCCTCTGCCTTGGCTTCGCCCTCAGCGTATGCCTCGGCGGTCTTGGCGGCCTCTGCATCGTCCTGCTCGGCGTCCTCGGGAAACTCGATGGATTCGATGAAAGGAGCGGCCTTCTCGTTCAGGAACTTGTCCATGATGACGATGGCAGCACCAGTAGCCGCCACAGCGGCGGCAGTGCCCAGAATGCGGAAGATTGCTTTCATGTCATGACCTCCTTGGCAGTGTGATGATTTAAGAGAACGTGACCACGTCGTTCAGCGGCTTCTCGGCAGGCTCCACCGACAGAGCGGTGAGCACCGGGCCTTTGCCGCGGT
This sequence comes from Faecalibacterium sp. I3-3-89, assembly GCF_023347275.1. Lineage (NCBI taxonomy): Bacteria > Bacillati > Bacillota > Clostridia > Eubacteriales > Oscillospiraceae > Faecalibacterium > Faecalibacterium sp. I3-3-89. Next base: position 215,664 of record NZ_CP094468.1, read on the forward strand.
AGATGTTGTGGAACTTGTAGCCCACCTTGGCCGTTACCTTGACCCAAGCCCGCTGCTCGAGGGCTTTGTAGCCGTCGTAGCTGCAGGGGAAGCCCACGAACTGGATGTCCTGCACGCAGCAGGTCATGGCGAACCGGCCGGGCACGAAGCTGTTCTTGCCGGCGCGGTTGGTCTGGCAGACCTGCGCGAGGAACTTGACGGTCTTGCCCGTGTACTTCTGCGGCTCGTCCTGACAGTCCATATACCAGATGCCGAAATCCTCGTCCGGGATGTCGATGACCGGGGCGTTGATGTCAAAGGGCAGCGGGTCGGGGATGTCGTCGTAAGCCACGCTGCCGTCCTTGAACTCATAGGCGATGTCGCACTTGCGGGAGGCCTGACGCACCAGCTTGTGCAGCTCCTGACGGGCAGCGTCGTTGTTGACGGCTTCGGCGCGGTTGAAGACGATCAGCTCGCTGCGGGCGATCTTGTCCAGCATCAGCGCGCGCATGGAGTTGTCGCGGGCGTAGGTCAGGGCGGTGGTGCCGTCGGCGGTGGCGATGCACTGGTAGACGATCCAGTTCTCGGGCAGGTTGTTTGCCAGATCCTGCAGCATCCACATACCGTTGTACTCGATGACCACGCGGCCTGCATCGGCCTCCTTGGCCAGCTTGGCGAGGTTCTGGGGGTTCAGCTCGGCCTTGTCCTCGAGGTTGTAGAGGGTCACGCCGGGGAAGGCGAACTTCTTCTGATTATATTCCTCTTCGCCCTCCTCGCAGACCAGCAGAAGGGTCTTGTCGCCGGAGTCGAAGTTGGGGTCTTCAAAGGTCTCCTGAATGAACTTGGTCTTGCCGCTCTCGAGGAAGCCCACAAACAGGTATACCGGGATCTCATTTGCCATAATCGTTTATCCTTTCAGGGCCAATATCAGCAGCCGAACAGTGCTGAGATGGCCTTCTCATCCAGCTTGGAGCCGATGACCACCAGCTTGCCGCCGACATCTGCGCCGCGTGCGCGGACTTCCCACTCGCCGGGAACGTAGTCGAACTCCAGCCAGCCGTCGGCGCCGCCGTCCACGATGCCCTTGGAGCGGAGGATCATGCCGTAATTGCCGGAGTCCAGCTCGGTGAGGGCGTGCTCGATGTCTGCCTTGGAGAATTTCTTGGCCGTCTCGACGCCCCAGCTGGTGAAGACCTCGTCGGCGTCATGGTCGTGATGATGGTGATGGTGGCCGCAGCAGCAATGACCGTCGTGGTCGTGGTGGTGATGCTCATGCTCGTCCTCATCATCGTCCTCGTCGTGGTCGTGATGATGACCGCAGCAGCAGTGCCCGTCATGATCATCGTCATCATGGTCGTGGTGATGATGGTGCTCGTGCTCCTCATCCTCATCATCGTCGTCATCCTCATCGTGATGATGGCCGCAGGTGCAGACGCCGTTCTCATCGTAATGATGATGGTGGTGATGATGCTCTTCCTCCTCGTCCTCGTGGGCGCGCTCCTCGTTGGCCTTGGCCGCCATGGCGATCAGCTCGGCCTTGAAGTCGTTCTTGGTGGACATGGCCTTCAGGATCTGCTCACCGGTCAGAGCGTCCCATGCGGTGGTGACGATGGTGGCGGTGGGGTTCTTCTCACGCAGCAGGGCCACAGCGGCGGCGATCTTCTCCTCAGAGGCGGTCTGGGTGCGGCTGAGGATGATGCAGCTTGCGTGGCTGATCTGGTCGTCGTAGAACTCGCCGAAGTTCTTCATATACATCTTGACCTTGTTGACATCGGCCACGGTGACAAAGCTGCTGAGCTGGACGTCCAGATGCTCGGCCACGCCCTCGACAGCGCGGGTCACGTCAGACAGCTTGCCGACGCCGGACGGCTCGATGACGATGCGGTCGGGGTGGTACTGCTCCACCACCTGCTGGAGTGCGGCGCGGAAATCGCCCACCAGAGAGCAGCAGATGCAGCCGGCGTTCAGTTCGTTGATCTGGATGCCGGACTCCTTCAGGAAGCCGCCGTCGATGCCAATCTCGCCGAACTCGTTCTCGATGAGCACGACCTTCTGGCCTGCAAAGGACTCCTTGATGAGCTTCTTGATAAGAGTGGTCTTACCGGCACCAAGGAAGCCGGAGAAAATGTCGATCTTGGTCATATTCGAAATGCCTCTTTCTTTTATGCAGCCGCCGCAAAAGGCGCTGCCCAGCAGGCCCTTCGGGCCTTACAAGCAATCCGGGGCGCTGAGTGCTGACCCGGAAAAATTCCTACACTCCTATTATAACAAGGCTGTCAATGGCAAACCGGCCTTTTTGATGAGAAATTTGTAACATTTTTTGCAATTTGCTTGCGTTTTCAGCTTAGTCCAGCTCTTCCGTGAGCCGGAAGACGCCTCCATCCGGGAAGAAGGATGCCCGGAAGGTCAAAACGCCGCCACGAATTGCATTCTGTAGCGCAGAATGATACAATAGACCCGGCAGATCATCGCCGCCGGGCGTTTTTCCGGCAGAACAAAGAAAGAAGGCTTTTTTGATATGAGCATGAATACCGTTCCTGAGCGTCTGGCCGCCCTGCGCGCGGCCATGAAGGCAAATGGTGTGGACGTCTACCTCATTCCGGTGGGCGACCCGCACGCCAGCGAGTATATGCCGGACCACTACACCGCTCTGACCTACTTCTCCGGTTTCCACGGCGAGAACTCCAACTTCGTCGTGACCATGACCGAGAGCGCCGTCTGGGCGGATGGCCGCTACTTTGTGCAGGCCGAGAAGGAAATTGCAGGTACTGAGATCCAGCTGATGCGGATGGGTGAGCCGGATGTGCCCACCGCCGAGCAGTACTGCGCCAAAGTCCTGCCCGAGGGCGGCAAGCTGGGCCTCTGCGGCCTGACGGCCTCCTGCGGTCTGGTGCGCAGCCTGCAAAAAGAGCTGGACGCCAAGAAGGGCACCATCAAGCTGCTGAACCTCGAGGACGAGCTGTGGACCGAGGGCCGTCCCGCCCTGCCTGCTACCCCGGCGTGGATCCTGCCGAAGGAATATGCAGGCTTCTCCCCCGCTGAAAAGCTGGGCCAGCTGCGTGCGAAGCTCTCTGAGCTGGGCTGCACCGCACAGCTCGTGGGCAAGCTGGACAACCTTGCATGGCTGCTCAACCTCCGCGCCATGGACATCCAGTGCACCCCCTATGCCATGGCCTACTGCTACGTTACCCCGGACAAGGCGACTCTCTTCATCAACACCGCCCGCGTCAGCGCGGAGGCAGTGGCTGAGCTGAAGGAGAACGGCGTCGAGCTGGCAGAGTACGACGATGTGCTCTCCTTCCTCGCCGCCCAGACCGAGACCCAGACCGTGCTGGCCGACCCCGCCTCCGTCAACTATGCTGTCTATCAGACGCTGGAGGCCAACCCGGCCCTCACCGTCAAGGATGAGGCCGACCCCCTGCTGCCCATGAAGGGCGTCAAGAACGAAGTCGAGCTGGCCCACACCCGCGAGGCCCACCTCCGGGACGGCGTGGCCATGGTGCGCTTCCAGATCGAGCTGGAGAACCGTCTGGCTGCCGGCGAGGAGCTGACCGAGCTGACCATCGACGAGCTCCTCCACAAATACCGCAGTGCACAGGACAAGTTCCTGACCGAGAGCTTCGGCACCATCGCCGCCTACGGCCCGAACGCTGCCATGATGCACTACCACGCCACCGAGGAAGATCACGCAAAGCTGGAGAAGAAGGGCTTCCTGCTGGTGGACAGCGGCGCGACCTACATGGATGGCACCACCGACATCACCCGCACCTACCCGCTGGGCGAGCTGACCGAGGACGAGCGGCTGTTCTATACTTGGACGCTCCAGTGCCACATCGACATCGCCCGGGCTGTCTGGCTGGACTACTGCGACGGCCATATGCTGGACACCATCGCCCGCGAGCCGCTGTGGCGCCACCTCATCAACTACCGCTGCGGCACCGGCCACAGCGTCAGCCATGTGGGCAATGTCCACGAAGGCCCCCACGCCCTGAACGGCCGCAATACCACCGTCTTCAAGCCCGGTATGATCGTCACCGATGAGCCGGGCGTCTACGAGGGCGGCGTCGTGGGCATCCGCATCGAGAACGAGCTGGAGTGCTATCACAAGGCCTCCAACCAGTACGGCGAGTTCCTCGCCTTCCGTCCGGTGACGTTCGTGCCCATCGCCACCTCCCCCATCGTCCCCGGCGTGCTGAGCCGCGACGAGCTGGATTGGCTGAACGCCTACCACCGCGAGGTCTTCGAGAAGCTGGCTCCCCGCCTGACCGAGGATGAGCGCGACTGGCTGGCCAAGAAGTGCGCTGCCATCGGGGCATAACAAATAAAAGAAGGGCTGCGGCATATCGACAACCTCTCCGTCATTGCTTCGCAATGCCACCTCTCCTATCGAGGAGAGGCCTTGGCATTCTGGAAAGCTTTCCCTCTTCGCCAGAGGCTCCCCTCGGTAGGGGAGCTGTCGAGCGAATGCGAGACTGAGAGGTTGGGATGTGCAACAGCCCGTTTTTGTTTCTCGTCAGGACCTTTGCTCCAGCTCGGCCTTGTGCTCTTTCCAGTAGGCCTTGGCCTCGTCGATGACCTTTTTGAAGGGGCCGGAGGGATAGGTGCTCTCGGCGATGTCGATGAGGAACTTGTAGAGCTGGGGACGCACCTCCTCGTACATCCCGAGGCGGGTGTAGAGGTCTTTGTAGTAGCGGAACACCTGAATTTTGTTCTGCACGAGGGTGGCGGGCTTGATCTGGGTGTGGCAGATGCTCTGGGGGTTCTGGACGTAGTAGTAGCCGGGCTGCGGGATGGACGCAAAGACCTCGGCGTACTGGATATACTGCATATTGAACACGAGGTCTTCGGCCCAGCGCATCTCGCTGGTAAAGCGGATGTCGTGGGCCGCGAAAAGGTCGCGGCGGTAGAGCTTGTTCCAGAGCACGCCGTAAAAATACGAAGCGGGCTTGTCCATCAGGCGGAGGGCGAAGGTGTCCTTGTCGTAGATGCCTGCGGGCAGGAAGCCGTATTCCCTCGTTTCCGGCGGGCGGGCAACGTGCATGACGCCGAGATCGTCCTGAATCTTTTCCAGCACCTGCCCGGGCTTGGATGCCCCGGCGGGGATGACCATGGTGTAGGGCGAGATGACGAGGTCAGCGCCCGACTGCTCCGCCGCCTCCACCAGCCGGGCTGTGTAGTCCGGGGCGATGTAGTCATCGCTGTCCACGAACTGGACGTACTTACCGCTGGCCAGCTTGAGGCCGAGGTTGCGGGTGTCGGACACGCCGGAGTTGGCCTTGTCCACCAGCAGGATGCGGCTGTCCTTTTTGCGGAACTCCTCGCAGACGGGCAGGCTCTGGTCCTTGGAGCCGTCGTTGATGACGATGATCTCGAGATCCTCATATTGCTGGGCACAGATGCTGCCAAGACAGCGGTTCAGATGGCTCTGGGCATTGTACACCGGCAGGATGATGCTGACGAGGGGCATTTCCATAGCAGTTTCTCCTTTTATCGCAATTTTCAAAAATAGCGCCTGTCAAAACGGCATCTTTGCGATAGCGCTTTTTACAGCAATGATACTCCCACCGGGCCGAAAAAGCAAGCACCCGGCGGAAGGCCCGAAAGGGGGCTTTGAATTGATCTTCCATATCGCAGTGTGCAGCCCGGACAGCGTCCTCCGCAGCCGGGTGGAGCGACAGTGCCTCGACTATTATGCCCGGCGGGACGATGCCTGCATCGTCGAGCAGCTGGACGGCCCGGAGGCCCTGCTGGCCCGGGACGACGCCGGGGAGCGGTACGAGCTGTATCTCATCGAGCTGCCCAGCACGGCGGCCGCTGCGTCGCTGCGAGCGGCGGCGGCGCTCCGCAGCCGGGGACGCAGGACGCCGATGGCCTTTCTGGCCCACACGCCCGCCCACGCCTACAGCGCCTACCGGGTGGACGCCATGCAGTATTTATTGCTGCCCGTCCCGCCCGAGCAGCTGATGGCCCTGCTGGCCCGGGCCACCGAGCCGGAGTACGGCCCGGCCATCCCGGTGGCCACGGCGTCGGGGCTGCGGGTGCTGCCCTTCGCGGACATCGAGTACCTCGAGTGCACCCACCATGTGGTGCATTTCCACCTCGCCAGCGGCGAGGATGTGCCCTCCCTCTCGGTCCGGGTCCCCTTCGCGCAGGTGGCCCAGCCGCTGCTGGCGGACGAGCGCTTCGTCCAGCTCCACCGCTCCTATGTGGTCAATCTGGCGGCAGTCTCCCAGCTGGCGGCGGGTGAGTTCTGGATGCAGAGCGGCGCGCGGGTGCCTGTGCCGCGCGGACGGGAGCCTGCGGCCCGGACGGCGCTGCGGGATTATCTGGAAAAACAGTTTCAATAAACAGCAGTGGGGAGGCCCGGAATGAGCCTCCCCACTGCTGTTTTCATGTTGCTGTAATTCTTACCTTGCGATAAAACCGCTTCTTAAAGCTCCGCCCAGTCCAGCTGTGTCCAGTCGTGTATGTACTGGTCGGCGAGCCGCTGCAATTCCGGCTTGTCGGCGGCGCTGCACGCATCCTCGATGTCGATGAGGTAAAAGCCGCACTGCTTTGCGGTGCGGGAGGCGTAGACGGCGTCTTCACAGACGACGGCGTCGGCGGGGCAGCTGCCGCCCAGACGGCCCAGCACCTCATGGAACACGGCGGGGTGGGCCTTGCTCTTCGCGCCCTGTGCGGTGCAGAAAAACTCGAAATAGTCCGCCACGCCCAGCCGGGTGAGGACCTCTTTGCACTGGTCAGCCCATGTGTTGGAGCAAATGCACATCCGCGCCCCCTCGGCCTTCAGCCGGGCCAGCATCTCCCGGACGCCGGGCTTCAGCTCGACCTTTTGATACAGGTCCCGGATGACCTGCCGCATGGCGGGTTCGTAGTCCCGGAGGGTGAGGGGCAGGTCGTAGGTGTGGATGAGATACTCTGCCCCCTCCACCATCCCCATGCTCAGAAGGACGTCGTGGATGCCGGGCCGGGCCTCGCGGCCATAGCGGCGCAGCAGCTCCAGCGGTGCGCCCTGCCACACCACGGTCATGCTGTCGGTGAGGGTGCCGTCCATGTCGAATATCCATTGTTTGCGGTGCATCTGTGGTCCTCCTGAATCGTTCTGGCAAAGTGAGTTTATTATAGCATATTTTTTGTTACAAAAACAGAGAGAAATCTCCCGGGAAATATGCTATAATCTAGGAAAAACCGGAACGCATCAAAGGAGGCGGCAGATATGGCGCAGAACAACACCCCCATAAGGGCGCTGGTGCTGGCAGGCGGCGGTGCACGCGGCAGCTATCAGGTGGGCGTCTGGCGGGCGCTCGCCGAGCTGGGCTGGCGGCCCCAGATCATCACGGGCACCAGCGTGGGCAGCCTCAACGGTGCGATGTTCGCCCTCGACCTCTACGAGACGGCCCGGGATATGTGGCTCACCATCCGCAGTCAGGATGTGATAGAGCTGCCCGCCGAGGACGCGCCCCTGCCGGAGCTGCACGCCTTTCTCAAGGACGCCGTGACGCAGGGCGGCATGGACGTCACCCCGCTGGAAGAGATCGTGGAGCGGGTGCTGGACGAGGACGCCCTCCGCCGCAGCCCCATCCGGCTGGGTCTCGTCACGGTGGAGCAGAAGACGCTCAAGGCCCGGGAGCTTCCGCTGGAAGAGATCCCGGAGGGAAAGGTGAAAGACTACCTGCTGGCCTCGGCGGCCTGCTTCCCGGCTCTGCGCGCCCACACCATCGACGGCGTTTCCTATCTGGACGGCGGCTACCGGGACAATATGCCCACGGCGCTGGCCCAGAAGATGGGGGCGGAAGAGCTGGTCTGCGTAGACCTTGAGGGTGTGGGCATCACCCGCCCCAACCGCACCGGCCTGCCCACGACCCTCATCCGGAGCTACTGGGAGCTGGGCGACATCCTTCACTTTGACCCCGCCACCGCCCGGCGGAACATCGAGCTGGGCTATCACGATACCCTGCGGGCCTTTGGGCGGCTGCGCGGCTGTGCCTACGCTGTGGACAGCGGGGCCGGGAGCAGCGCGGACGCCGCCGCATTCCATGCGGCCTTTGAGGCCGTCCAGAAGGAGGTGCGGGAGAAGCACCCCTCCACCCTGACGGCGGACATTGCCCTCCTGCTGGCGAAGCTCTCGGATGCCGAGCTGGCCCCGCTGGAAGCCGTCGCCGAGGATGTGGGCGTGGACCCTGCCCCCTACTATACCACCCGCAGCTTGGGAGAAGCGTTCCTTGCAAAATGCGACTTTGAGCGCCTTTCGCGCTTCGGGCCGCTGTTCGAGGGCGAGGCAGGCCCGGCACAGGCCGCGCGGGCCGCGCTGCTGCCCAACACCTTTTTGCAGGCACTGGTCTGCCGGGCGCTGACCGGCAGAGTGCCGCCGGAGGAAATGGAAACATGAAGAGATACAAGGGATTTACCGCCTCGCCCGGCCTTGTGCTGGGGCAGGTGAGCCGTCTTGAGCGCCCGCCGCTGGTCTTTGGCGAGGGGCCGTTCCATCCCGAGCAGGAAAAGCAGGCGCTGGAAGATGCCATTCAGCTGGCTCAGAAGGAGCTGAACGATATGGCAGACCGCGCCGCCCCCACCGAGCAGGCCATCTTTCTGTTCCAGAGCATGATGCTGGAGGATGAGGGCTTCATGAATGAGGTCAACTTCCAGATCCGGGCCGGTGTGGGTGCAGCCGAAGCGATGGACCGTGTGGGCCGCCGCTACGCGGCCCAGCTCTCGGCCATGAAAGACAACGCCTATATGCAGCTGCGGAGCGTGGACATCCTCGACGTGACCCAGCGCATCACCAACATCCTCTGCCGCCGCCCCCGCAGCTGGCTGGCCCTCGACCACCCGGTCATCATCGCGTCGGATCTGCTTATGCCCACCGACCTGTTCAGCATCCCGCAGGGACGCATCCTCGGCCTTATCACTGCCGAGGGCAGCGGCCAGAGCCACGCGGCCATCATCGCCCGCTCGCTGAACATCCCGGGCATCACGCAGGTGGGCCGGGACTTCCTCGAGGACTGCGATGGCCGCGAGGTCATCCTGAACGCCACCGAGGGCGAGTGCATCCTTGACCCGGACGCCGCCGCCCGCCAGAGCGCCATCACCCGCATCTGCGAGCTGCAGCGCCAGAACGAGGAGCTGAACGCGCAGCTGGAGCTGCCCAACCGCACCCGGGACGGCGAGGAGTTCGAGCTTCTGGCCAACTGCTTCGGCCCGGAGGATGTGGGCACGGCCATGAGCTCCGGAGCGTCCGGCGTGGGCCTGCTGCGCAGCAGCTACATGATGCTGCCCGGCCACGCCATGGACGAGCAGGAGCAGTATCTGTTCTATACCTCCTGCCTCGCCGCCGCCAAGGGAAAGATGGTGACGGTGCGCACCTTCGACTTTGGTGCCGACCGCACGATGGCGGACGCCTATCAGGGCGTCCAGTCCTCCAAGCTGGGCCTGCGGGGCATCCGCAGCAGCCTGCGCAACCTGCCCCAGATGGCAGTCCAGATCTGTGCCCTCATGCGGGCTGCCGCCAAAGGCCCCCTGCGGGTCATGTTCCCCATGGTGACGGACATCGAGGACTGGGATTCCGCCATGCAGGTGGTGGACCACTGCCGCCGCAAGCTCGCGGAGCGGGGGGAAGAGTTCGAGCCGGATGTGCCCTTCGGCGTCATGCTCAGCATCCCTGCCGCCTGTCTGACGGCAGAGGATTTTACGGCCCACGGCTGCCGCTTTTTTGTCATCGGCACCAACGACCTGACCCAGTACACCCACGCCGTGAGCCGGGAGCTGGCCATTGCCGAGCACTACTACCGCCCCGCCAGCCCGGCCATGAAGAAGCTCATCGCCATGGTGGTGGACGCCGCGAAAAAAGCCGACATCCCTGTGACGATCTGCGGCCTTGCCGTCGGCAACGCCGTCAACGCCACCCAGTATCTCCGCCTCGGCCTGCGCAGCTTCTCCATGAGTCCCCAGAACCTTCTGGCCATCAAAAAGGCCCTGCGGGATGCAGAAACAAGATAAAGAAAAAGGGCGTCCCGCCGCGGCGGGACGCCCTTTTTGCTGCATATCATTCGAGATTTCCCGTCAGGGTCATGACGGCGGAGACGACGGCCAGAGGGGCCGTCTCGCAGCGGAGGATGCGGGGGCCGAGGCCTACGGTCTTTGCCCCGGCCTGCGCGGCCATCTCGGCTTCCTCGGCGGCAAAGCCGCCCTCTGCGCCGGTGATGACGGCGAGCTTCAGCTTTTGGCCGTCGGCGGGCTTTGCCTCGGCCAGCAGCTGGCGAAGGGGCGCGCCGCCGCATTCGTAGCAGAAGAGCACGAGGTCGTACTGTCCGAGGCTGCGGCAGACTGCGCCGAAGTTGGGCAGCGGCAGGGCTACATCCGGCAGCACCCCCCGTCCGCACTGTTTGGCGGCCTCGAAGGCGATGCGGTTGTAGCGCTCGTTTTTCTGCTCCTCCTTCTTGGGGGCGGCCACGCAGTACCGGCTGAAGAAGGGGATGAAGTGGTCACAGCCCAGCTCGACGCCGTGGCGGATGACCTGCTCCAGCTTGTCCTGCTTGGGGTAGCCCACCAGCAGGGTGACGTCCACAGTGGGTTCGGCGGCGCTGGGATAGCCCGGCTCGACGGAAAACTCCACCGTCTCGTCGCCGAAGCCGGTGATGGTGGCGGTGTATTCCACGGCGTTGCCGTCGCAGAGGATGACGGTGTCTCCCGGCTTTCCCCGCATGACGCGGGAGAGATGGTGGGCGTCAGCCCCCCGCAGCACGGCAGTGCCGTCGGAGATCTCGGTGGTAAAATAGCGGTGCGGCATAGTTCCTCCTGAGCGTCCTTGCCCTCTCAGTCACCTTCGGTGACAGCTCTCCCAGAGGGAGAGCCAAAGACGCGGCGGTGAGGCTTTGAGCCTCTCCCTTTGGGAGAGGTGGCATTGCGTAAGCAATGACGGAGAGGGCAAGCCCGTTAAAAAATTTACGCCTTCTTGCAGACGATGCACTCCCAGCCGCGCTTTTCCTTCACTTCCAGCACGGCGAGGCCGGCAGCTTCCAGCGCGGCGATGACCTCATCCTTCCGGCTGTCGATGATGCCGCTGGCGATGAAGACGGCGTCGTCGGCCATCAGGCCGGGGACGGCGGGGGCCAGCGCCATGATGGCGTTGGCCACGATGTTGGCGGTGATGATGTCGTACTTGCCGCTGGCCTTGTCGGACAGGTCGCCCACGAGGACGGTCAGCTTGTCGGCCACGCCGTTGAGGGCGGCGTTCTCCCCGGCCGTGCGGACGGCCACGGGGTCGATGTCCACGCCCTCGGCCACGGCTGCCCCCAGTTTAAGGGCCGCGATGGCGAGGATGCCGCTGCCGGTGCCGATGTCCAGCACCCGCTCGCCGCCCCTGACCCGCTCGTCCAGCACCTCAAGGCAGAGGTTGGTCGTCTCGTGGCCGCCGGTGCCGAAGGCGAGGCCCGGGTCGAGGATGAGCTTGACGCGGCTCGTCTCGTAGTCCTGCCACGAGGGCACGACGGCGAGGCGCTGGCCCACGTCCATCGGGTGGTAGTACTTGCGCCAGCCGTTCTGCCAGTCCTCCTGCTCTACGCCCTCGGTCTCGGAGGTGTAGGGGATGCCTGCGGCCTCCATCCGGGCCGCGATGAGGGCCAGCGTCTCCACCGGGGAGTCCCCCGGCTCGAGATACATATGGATGATGACGGTGTCCCGGGGCTTGTCCAGCAGCTCCTGCTCGATGAGGTCTACGTGGGCGATCTGCTCCACCTGCTCTTCGATGTCACTGTAGTCTTCGATATAGATGCCGCCCTCCGCGATCATGGTGGCCACGGCCTCGGCGGCCTCGGCGTCGGCTTTGGATACGGTCAGGCGAATATCAGTCCATTCCATAAGGATGCTCCTTCCGTGTATTCGGGATATACTGCCTTTATAGTACCCGATTCCGGCCCGGGATGCAAGCTCCCGGGGCGAAAGATGTGCGAAAAGGCTTTCTTTTTTTCCGGCGGTATGTTAATATGGAGTCGTACCCGGATCAGACCCGGGCGCTTCCTGCCGGAAGTGCCCGCCGCTGTGTTCCCCAAAGGAGGAATTATCGTATGTTTTTGGGAATGGATATTTATAGCTGGATCGCTGCCATCGTCATTGCACTCATCGTCACCTTCCTTCCGGTCTCTCTGCCGGTGAAGATCGTTCTGGCGATGGCGGCGATGGCCTGCTTTTATTTTGGCCGCAAGTACTACCACGACCACAAGAACGGCGGGGCGGAGACGCCCAGCATGACCTCGGCCGAGAGCGAGGCAATGGCCTCCGGCCTCCTGAAAGCCCTCGGCGGCAAAGGGAACATTATCAAGATGGACTACTGCGCCACCCGTCTCCGCTTCGAGGTGCACAGCTATGCCTCCGTGGATGAGGCCGCAGCCAAGGCCGCAGGTGCAGAGGGCGTGATCCGCCCGGCCAAGAATGCCTGTCAGGTGGTCATCAAGGGTGATGTGCAGGCCGTGTACGACGCCCTGCGCAAGCAGCTGTAAAACATCCGATGCAGCGCCGCCGGGAGCGGGCCTCAGTGCCCGGCCCGGCGGCATTTTTTAATTCAATAGGAAAGGAAACCCGATATGAAGCCCCAGAACCTCACTTGGAAAAAACTCACCGCCGACGAGCTGACGCGGGTGTATCTGGACGAGATGCGCCGCGACTTCCCGCCCAGCGAGCTGAAGCCTCTGAGCATGATATTGAACAGCGAGGCCGCCGGCATGGCCCACACATGGGGCGTGTTCGCGGAGGACACGCTGGTGTCCTACCTGCTGATGGTGCGGCCCGCGGGCTGCGAAGTGAGCCAGCTGGACTATTTCTCCGTCCTGCCCGCCTACCGCAGCTCGGGGGTGGGCGCAAAGCTGCTGGCCGCTCTGCCCGCCCACGAGGAGGGCGCAAAAGCCATCCTCATCGAGGCCGAGTGCCCCGAAAAGGCGGACGACAGGGCGATGGCCGTCCGCCGTCTGGGCTTCTATGCCCGCTGCGGCGCAGCTGACACCGGCTGGACCGAGCATCTCTTCGATGCATGGTTCCGGGTGCTGGTGCTGCCCGCCGAGGACAGCGCGATGGAGGCCGGGGAGGCCAACAAGGCGCTGGCCGACTGCTACAGCCGGGTCATGGGCGAGGATAAATGGCGGAAATACGTCCAGCTCTACCGCCCGGACGGCGAAGAAGAGAAATTTTAAGACAACACCGCGCAAAAGGCTGCTTCACGGAGGGTGGAGCAGCCTTTTTTGCACCCTCCGGTGGGCGGGATGCACAAAGGTCAGCGGCTGTTTTTGACAGTTTGACCGGAAATGTAAAATCGACTGCTATGTTTTCCACACGGACTTTACCAGAGGATGACAGTGGGATAAAACAACAGCACGAAGCTTTACCTGCATTTTGCACCGGTATGGTCGCAGCAGGATGGGCGGCGCGCTACAATAAAGACGTTCCGAGAGAGACAACAGGGAACAAGAAAAAGGAAAACACATCCCGGCCAGAACGTAGGGCCGGCCCATCCGAAGGAGATATTTATGATGAAAAAGATCACTCGTCGTTCGTTCCTGTCCATCTGCGGCGCTGCTGCCGCTGCTGCTGCCCTGACCGCCTGCGGCGGTGCAGCTTCTTCTGCCGCCGCCTCTTCCGCAGCCGTTTCCAGCACTGCGGAGTCTGCTGCTTCCGGCGCTGCCCTGTCCGGCAATGTGGCCACAGGCGGTTCCACCTCCATGAAGAACGTCATCGCTGCTCTGACCGAGGGCTTCGCCGAGATCGAGCCGGACGTCACCGTCAGCTATGACCCCACCGGTTCCGGCGCAGGCATCACCGGCGCGACCGATAAGACGCTGGACATCGGCCTGTCCTCCCGTGCTCTGAAGGCAGATGAGACCGGCGTTACCGGTACCACCGTGGCTCTGGACGGCATCGCCATCATTGTCAACAAGAGCAGCAAGGTCGAGGATCTGACCGTCGATCAGCTCAAGCAGATGTTCACCGGCGAGATCACCAACTGGTCTGAGGTCGGCGGCGACGACGGCGAGATCGTTCTGGTGGGCCGTGAGGCTGGCTCCGGCACCCGCGACGGCTTCGAGAGCATCGTGGACGTCAAGGACTCCTGCAAGTATGCACAGGAGCTGACCGCTACCGGCGCTGTCATCAGCGCGGTGGAGGCCAACCCTCTGGCCATCGGCTATGCTTCCCTGTCTGCTGTCGGTGACACCGTCAAGGCTGTGACCGTCGGCGGCGTGGAGTGCAGCGAAGAGACCGTCAAGGATGGCAGCTACGAGGTGCAGCGTCCCTTTGTCTTCGTCACCAACGACGCTGTCACCCTTTCCGCTCAGGCTCAGGCCTTCTTCGACTTCGCTACCAGCGCTGACGCCGCCGACCTCATCCGCACTGCTGGCGCTGTCCCGGTGAACGAGTGATTTTGAGCGCGAACGCTCAGGTGTTTTTATGAAAAAGTTTGAGCTGCCCCGCACTCCGGCCCAGTGGCTGGAGGCCATCATGAATGCCATCTTCTTTCTCTGCGGCATCCTCGCGGTGGGCTGTGTGGCTGTCATCACGGTTTATATGTTCCTGTCGGGCCTGCCCGCCATCGGGAAGATCGGCCCGCTGAAGTTCCTCTTCGGCACCGAGTGGGCCTCCACGGCCGCCGAGCCGAAGTACGGCATCCTGCCCTTTGTGCTCTCCAGCATCTACGGCACGCTGGGCGCATCCCTCATCGGCGTGCCGGTGGGCCTGCTGACGGCGGTGTTCCTCTCGAAGGCCGCAGCGCCCGGCGTGCGGAACGTCGTGGTCACGGCGGTGGAGCTGCTGAGCGGCATCCCCAGCGTGGTGTTCGGTCTGCTGGGGATGCAGGTGCTGGTGCCTGCGGTAGCAAAAGCCTTTGGCAAGGCCTCGGGCGCCTGCCTGCTGTCGGCCATCGTGGTGCTGTCCGTTATGATCCTGCCCAGCATCGTCTCGGTGTCGGTGACGGCCCTCAACGCTGTCCCGCTGGAGTATGAGCAGGGCAGCCTCGCGCTGGGCGCTACGGACACCGAAACATGGTTCAAGATCAGCATCCCAGCGGCAAAGAGCGGCATCGCCGCCGGTATCGTGCTGGGCATCGGCCGCGCCATCGGCGAGGCCATGGCCGTCATGATGGTGGCCGGCAACAGCCCGAATGTGCCGGACGGCCTCTTCCGCAGCGTCACCTTCCTGACTACGGCCATTGCGAAGGAGATGAGCTACGCCAGCGGCCTGCAGAAACAGGCGCTGTTCAGCATCGCGCTGGTGCTGTTCGTCTTCATCATGGCCATCAATGTGCTGCTCAACGCTGTGCTGAAGGGAGGAAATAAGGATGAAACGTGATTTCTCCCCCTCCCGCCGTGCGTGGAACATCGCGCTGACGGCGGCGGTCTGGGCTGCGGCGGTGCTGGTCATCGCCCTGACGGCGGGCGTCATCGGGCTGGTGCTCATCCGGGGCATTCCCCACATCAGCTGGAATTTCCTTTCCACCACCGCCAGCGTCCTCAAGGGCACCGACGGCATCCTGCCCGCCATCCTCAACACCCTGTATGTCATCTTCCTGACCCTGCTCATCGTGCTTCCGCTGGGCGTGGGCGCGGCGGTCTACCTGACCGAGTACGCCTCCAACCGAAAGCTCATCGAGGTCATCGAGTTCACCAATGAGACGCTGGCAGGCATCCCCAGTATCATCTACGGCCTTGTGGGTATGCTGGTCTTCGCCCAGACCATGGGCTTCAAGACCTGCCTGCTCTCCGGCAGTCTGACGCTGGTGGTCATGAACCTGCCCACCATCATCCGCACGACGCAGGAGTCGCTCAAGACGGTGCCGCAGGGCTACCGTGAGGGTGCCTTGGGCCTTGGCGCAGGCAAGTGGCACATCATCCGCACCATCGTGCTCCCGTGCAGCATCGACGGCATCGTCACCGGCTGCATCCTTGCTGTGGGCCGCATCGTGGGCGAAAGCGCCGCCCTCCTCTTCACCGCAGGTGCGGCGGAGGTCATCGCGGGCAGCATCGCCAAGGCCTACACCTCCAACGGCGCGACCCTCTCGGTCCTGCTCTATCTGCGGGCCTTCGAGGACGGCGACTTCGCCTCCGCGTGGGGCATCGGTGCGGTGCTGCTGGTGTTGGTGCTCCTCATCGACCTTGCAGCCCGTCTGGCAAAAACAAAGCTGAAACAGAAACAGTAAACCTCTCCGTCATCGCTGCGCGATGCCACCTCCCCTATCGAGGGGAGGCCTTGGCATACCGGAAAAGTCGGCCTCTTCGCCAGAGGCTCCCCTACCAGGGGAGCTGGCGGGCGCAAGCCCGACTGAGAGGTTGTACGAAGGCGCAGCTAACAAATACAAGGAGTCTGTATGGCATCGATTATTACAGCCAAGAACCTGAACCTCTGGTACGGTGACTTCAAAGCCCTCAAGAGCATCTCGCTGGATGTGGGCGAAAAAGAGATCACGGCCCTCATCGGCCCCTCAGGCTGCGGCAAATCCACCTTTCTGAAGACCCTGAACCGGATGAATGACCTTGTGCCGAATGTCCGCATCGAGGGAGATGTCCGGCTGCGGGGCGAGGATATTTTCTCGAAGGAGATGCAGCTGACTGACCTGCGCCGCCGCGTTGGCATGGTCTTCCAGAAGGCAAACCCCTTCCCCATGAGCATCTACGACAACATCACCTATGGTCCCAAACTCCATGGCGTCCACAATAAGGCGGAGCTGGACGAGCTGGTGGAAAGCTCTCTGCGGGGCGCTGCCCTCTGGGACGAGGTGAAAGACCGCCTCAGGAAGAGCGCGCTGGGCCTTTCCGGGGGCCAGCAGCAGCGCCTGTGCATCGCCCGGGCACTGGCGGTCAAGCCGGAAGTGCTGCTGATGGACGAGCCGACCAGCGCCCTCGACCCCGGTTCCACCATGAAGGTCGAAGAGCTGATGAGCGAGCTGAAGAAGAACTACACCGTGGTCATCGTCACCCACAATATGCAGCAGGCAGCCCGCATCAGCGACCGCACGGCCTTCTTCCTGCTGGGCGAGCTGGTGGAGTGCGGCCCCACGAGTGAGATCTTCAGCACCCCGAAGGACAAGCGCACCGAGGACTACATCTCGGGCCGCTTCGGTTAAAAAGGAGGGTTTGCGATATGAGCACACGCACACAGTACGACGCCGACCTCGCGGCCCTGAAGGCTTTGCTGGCCAAGATGGGCCAGCTGTCCGCCGACGCGGTGGAGGACGCGCTGGAGTCCCTCTGCACGGCTGACGCCGAGGGGGCAAAGGAGATCATCAAGGGCGACTCTGAGGTCAACCGGATGGAACGGGACATCGAGCACCGCTGCATGACCCTGCTGCTCCGTCAGCAGCCGGTGGCCAGCGACCTGCGCTTTATCTCCGCAGCCATGAAAGTAGTGACGGATGTGGAGCGCATCGGTGACCACGCCGCCGACATCGCGGAGATCGTGCCCCATCTGGCCGGTGTCCGCAAGGCGGGCGACCCCGCCGTAAGCAAGAGCATCGAGATGGGCCGGAAAGCCCACAAGATGCTGAACGACGCCATGGCCGCCTTTGCGGCAGAGGACGAGGCGGCGGCAAAGGCCGTCATCGAGGCCGACGATGCCGTGGACTACGACTTCAACAGCATCAAGCGGATGCTGGCAGCGGAGATCGCTGCCGACCCCGGGAAGATCGACGCCGCCCTCGATGTGCTGATGGTCATCAAGTACCTTGAGCGCATCGGCGACCACGCTGTGAACGTCGCCGAGTGGGTGGAGTTCCTGCGCACCGGCCGGTATCACCACGAGAATATGTTCTGAGTTCTGTTTTCCTCTTTTTCTTTTCCTGAAAAGCTGCTGCCCGGGTGTGGGCGGCAGCTTTTGTTTGTGCGCCGAAACCCCGTCTGAAAAATTTTGGAGATTTTCCCCCTCTGGTGCAATTTCCGGCCACGCTGTGTCGTATTATAAGCAGAAGCCTCCCAAAGGGGGCGCTTGTGAGACCTGAGCGCGGCCCGGCTCCGACATCCCCTTGTCTCCCGGCGGGCCGCGCCGCAACGGAGGATACCTATGGACACCAAGAAATTCCCGCTGGAAGCCCACGGTGTAGCCGTCAGCCGCGCCGAGCTGGTACAGGCGGCTTTGGATGAGATCACCCAGAATTACCGCGAGGCCAGCCTTTCCAATGTGGCCCGCAGCTACGGCGTCTCGCTGGCCTATGTCAGCGAGTGCGTCCGGGCGCAGACCGGCCGCACCTACAAGGAGCTGCTCCAGAAGCACCGGATGGAGACGGCCGCCCGTCTGCTGCGCCGCAGCGACTGGAACATCCAGCAGATCATCACCTATGTCGGCTACGAGAACACCAGCTACTTCTACCGCCTGTTCCACGAGCGCTACGGCCAAAGCCCCCGCGAGTACCGCCAGAGCCGCGCCGTCCGCACCCGCACCCCGGCCTGAACCGCAAGATCAAGATGCACCAAAAGGCGTCCCGTGCCTTCGGGACGCCTTTTGGTGCCTGTGCATGGAAAAATGAGGCGGAGTGTGCTACAATAGAAGCCAGACGTGCGCTGCGGCGCACAGAAAGAAAGGGTGGAAACGGAATGTTTCGTGGAGCAAGACACTCTGATTTGGAGCAGATCTTAGACATCTATGCCCGTGCCCGGAAGGTGATGGCTGCTTCGGGCAACCCGACCCAGTGGGGTGACGACTATCCGCCGAGAGAGATGCTGGAAGAGGACATCGACGCCAACCGGCTGTTCATCTATACGGTCAACGGCCGGCTTGAGGCGGTGTTCGCCTTCATTCTGGGGCCGGACCCCACCTATGCAAAGATCGAGGGCGGCAAGTGGCTCAACGACACCCTGCCCTACGGAACCATCCACCGGCTGGCCTCGGCGGGCCATCGCAAAGGCGTGACGGACGAGGTCATTACATGGTGTCTCGAGCACTGCGAGAGCCTGCGCGCCGACACCCACGAGGACAACAAGATCATGCAGCATCTTCTCGAGAAGAACGGCTTTGCCCGCTGCGGCATCATCTTAGCGGATGACGGCAAGCCCCGCATCGCCTATCAGAAGCTGTCTGCGACTCTGCCTCTGCGGGCAGAATAAGGAGGGACTGGACATTGAAGATCACACAGGTAAAGCTGGGCCGCATCTCGACCCCGCTCCGCGTCCCCTTCAAGACGGCGCTGCGCACCGTGCGCAGCGTGGAGGACGTCATCGTTGAGCTGCACACCGACACCGGCGCGGTGGGCTACGGCGAGGCACCTCCCACCGGCGTCATCACCGGCGTCATCACCGGCGACACCACTGGGGCCATCATCGGGGCCATCCGGGACCACATCGCCCCGGCCATCCTTGGCCGCGACCTCGACGAGTTCGAGGATCTGACCGCTGCGGTGCAGAAGGCCCTCGTGCACAACACCAGTGCAAAGGCGGCGGTGGACATGGCCCTGTGGGACCTGCTGGGCCAGAAGTACGGTGCCCCGGTCTACCGGATGCTGGGCGGCGCGCGCAGCAATATCGTCACCGACATCACCATCAGCGTCAACCCGCCGGAGGAAATGGCGCGGGACGCCCGCACGGCCCTCGAGCGGGGCTATGACTGCCTGAAGGTCAAGGTGGGCATCGACCCGGAGTTGGATGTGGCCCGTCTGGCCGCAGTCCGCGAGGCTGTGGGAAAAGAGGTCAGGATCCGCATCGACGCCAATCAGGCGTGGAATGCGAAGCAGGCCGTCCGCATCCTCGACCAGATGCAGGAAAAGGGCCTCGACATCGAGTTCGTCGAGCAGCCTGTGCCTGCCGCTGACCTCGAGGGGATGCAGTACGTCACCCGGAACGCCAGCGTGCCTGTGCTGGCCGACGAGAGCGTGTTCAGCCCCGCAGATGCCCTGCGCATCATGCAGACCGGCGCGGCGGACTTTGTGAACATCAAGCTGATGAAGTGCGGCGGCATCACCAACGCCCTCCGCATCGCCTCGGCGGCGGAGGTCTACGGCGTCGAGTGCATGATCGGCTGTATGCTGGAGGCGAAGATCTCCGTCAATGCGGCGGTGGAGCTGGCCTGCGCCAAAAAGATCATCACGAAGGTCGATCTGGACGGCCCGGTGCTCTGCAGCGAGGACCACATCCTCGGCGGCGCGGTCTTCAACGAGAAGGACATCACCGTATCGGATGCCCCCGGCATGGGCATCAAGGGCTTCGTCCCCGGCAAAGTGACCTATCTGGACGACTGAAAAATAAATAAGAATGACTTTCCCCCGGCAGAGTTTCTCTGCCGGGGGATTTTTCTGCCTTGCTGGGTGAAATATCTTAACTCTGTATGCGATACGAATACAGTTTTGTCGGCGGGGCCGGGAGGAAAAGGGAGAAATCGGATGGAACCGCCCGAAATATCTGCGGAAAACCTTTGACTTTTCTGCCGTGTGTGCTATAATAACACTTGTCTTTGGGAAAGAGACAGAAAAGTGTGCGCGGCGTGCGCACACATATGGAGGAGTGTTTTGATATGATGAATGGCGTAAAAGCCGTGGCAAAGAAGTACAATGAGGTCAGCCTCATCCTTCGCATCGTCGCCGGTCTGGTCATCGGTGCGGTGCTGGCGCTTGCGGTGCCGGGTGCGGGCTGGGTCGGCGAGCTGGGCAGCCTGTTCGTCGGCGCGCTGAAGGGCATCGCCCCGGTGCTGGTGTTCGTTATCGTGGCCAGTGC
The DNA here is from genome assembly GCF_023347275.1 of Faecalibacterium sp. I3-3-89. Taxonomy (NCBI): domain Bacteria; kingdom Bacillati; phylum Bacillota; class Clostridia; order Eubacteriales; family Oscillospiraceae; genus Faecalibacterium; species Faecalibacterium sp. I3-3-89. Next base: position 236,312 of record NZ_CP094468.1, read on the forward strand.
GCTGGCGCAGGGCAGCTCCAAGCTGGACCGCCGCTTTGGCACAGTCATCTGGCTGTATATGCTGACCACCTTCCTTGCGGCGGCCATCGCTTCCGTTACGAGCTTCATGTTCCCTGTGTCGGTCGTTCTGGCAGACGCTGCTCAGTCGGACGTGGTGCCGCAGGGTCTGGGCGAGGTGCTGAGCACCCTGATCACCAACTTTGTCGCCAACCCCATCAGCGCTCTGATGAGCGGCAACTACATCGGCATCCTGTTCTGGGCCTGTATGTTCGGCCTCGCCATGAAGAGCATCGGCTCGGATACCACCAAGAAGTTCCTCGCCGATACCGCCGATGCGGTGTCGCAGGTGGTGCGCTGGATCATCAATCTGGCCCCCTTCGGCATCATGGGTCTGGTGTATACCAACGTGTCGGGCAACGGTCTGGCCATCTTTACCCAGTACGGCAAGCTGCTGGCCCTGCTGGTGGGCACCATGCTGTTCATGGCGCTCATCGTCTCCCCCTTCATCATGTTTATCTATCTGGGCTGCAACCCCTATCCGCTGGTGTTCCGCTGCCTGAAGGAGTCGGGCCTGACCGCATTCTTCACCCGCAGCTCGGCGGCCAACATCCCCGTCAACATGGCCCTGTGCGAGAAGCTGGGCCTCGATAAGGATATGTATTCCGTCTCCATCCCTCTGGGCGCTACCATCAATATGGATGGTGCGGCTATCACCATCACCATCATGACGCTGGCTGCGGCCAACACGCTGGGCATCCCCGTGACCCTGCCTGCCGCCATCGTCCTGAGCGCCATGTCCGCTCTGGGTGCCTGCGGCGCTTCCGGCGTGGCCGGCGGCTCCCTGCTGCTCATCCCGATGGCCTGCTCCCTGTTTGGCATCTCCAATGATGTGGCCATGCAGATGGTCGGCGTCGGCTTCATCATCGGCGTGATCCAGGATTCTGTGGAGACTGCGCTGAACTCCGCCGGCGATGTGGAGTTCGCCGCTACCGCCGAGTATCACCAGTGGCTCAAGCAGGGCAAGCCCCTGCCGGACTTCCTCCGCAAGTAAAGTGCAAAAAAACAATGGCTGGAGCCGCGCGGCTCCAGCCATTGTTTCGTTTTCCGGAAAAGGCTCAGTCGATGACCTTTGCCTTCTGCAGTGCGGTGACGATGAGGGGGATGAGCACCAGCTGGGCGATGATGCCGGGCACAGCGGTGAAGAGTGCGCCGGACAGGAAGGCCGAGAAGGGGAAGCTGGAGCCGCTGAGGCCCGCCAGCAGGAAGCGGACTGCGCCCCAAACGAGGCGTCCGGCCACCATGGCCGCCGCGAGGGTAGCATAGGTCATGGGCAGCGTGTGGTTCACCCGGCGGTAGAGCCAGCCGGACACCGCGCCGTAGGCAGCCAGCTCAAAGGCCATCGAGAGGGCGATGGGGTACAGCGGGGGCATCCCGAAGAGCACCGAGCGGAGCAGCGGGGCCGCGAAGCCCACAGCCAGACCCCACGGCCCGCCCAGCACGAAGCCGCAGAGCAGGATGGGGAAATGCATGGGGCAGAGCATATTGCCCACCTGCGGCACATGGCCCGTCACCATGGGCAGGACGAAGGCCAGAGCCAGAAAGAGCGCAGCCAGCACGATGCTGCGGGCCGGAGAGGTGTGTTTCGTTTTCATCGGAGTTCCTCCTTGCAGGCCGCACCGGGACAGAAAAAGGGGGCTGCCCTTGGAAATGCATCCCAAAGGCAGACCCCTTCATGGCGTCTGTTGCAAAAAGTACGGCGGAAAATAAGCGTGCGGCGGGCTTCGGCCCGCAGGCCCGGCTTCCTGCCGGAAATCGTGAAAATTATAGCAGAGTGCCGCAGGATTTGTCAAGACCGGTGCAAAGCAGACTGCAAATTGACCAAAAAAGGATGCGTTTGGAGCAGTTTTTGACCGCGTGTGTACATTTTGCTGGAAGAAGCTTGACCTTTTTGCACAGAATAGATAATATAAACTTGAATTATAGCGCAATGAGGCGGCAGGAGCCGCACCTTGCGCGGCTGTTACCTTGCAAATTCTGAGGTTCATACGGGAGGACCATCATGACAAATGCAGAAAAGCTCACCCTTGCCAAGCACGCCTGCCACATCCGCATGGGCGTGATCGAGGGAACTCACAGCGCCAAGTGCGGCCATCCGGGCGGCAGTCTGGACATCGCCGAGGTGCTGTCTTACCTCTATTTCGTGGATATGAATGTTGACCCCAAGGCTCCGAAAAAGCCGGACCGCGACCGTCTGGTGCTGTCCAAGGGCCACGCCGCCCCGGCGCTCTACGCTGCGCTGGCCGAGCGCGGGTTCTTCCCGGTGGAAGACCTCAAGACCCTGCGCAAGATCGGCAGCTACCTGCAGGGCCACCCCAACATGAATGAGACGCCGGGCGTGGATATGTCCACCGGCAGTCTGGGTCAGGGTGTGTCCGCCGCCTGCGGCATGGCTCTGGGCGCAAAGATCAGCAAAAAGCCGGTCAATGTCTACACCATCCTTGGCGATGGCGAGGTGGAAGAGGGCGAGTGCTGGGAGGCGTTCATGTTTGCCGCCCACTATAAGCTCTCCAACCTCTGCGTCATGCTGGACCGCAACCATCTCCAGATCGACGGCACGACCGAGACGGTCATGAACAGCGCCCCGCTGGAAGAGAAGCTGAAGGCTTTCAACTTCAACGTCCTGACCATCAACGGCCACGACTACGACCAGATCGAGGCGGCTGTCAAGGCGTTCCACGCCGAGAACGACAAGCCCACCTGCATCATTCTGGACACCGTCAAGGGCACCGGCGTCTCCTTTATGACCAACTCTGTGGATTGGCACGGCAAAGGCCCCAACGACGAAGAGTACGCTGTGGCCATGCAGGAGCTGAACGCAGCCTACGCCGCGCTGGAACAGGAGGACAAGTAAGATGGCAGATGTGAAAATGATCGCGACCCGCGAGAGCTACGGCAATACTCTGAAAGCACTGGCCGCTGAGGGCCATGATGATCTGGTGGTGCTGGACGCCGACCTCGCCGCCGCCACCAAGACCGGGATGTTCCGCAAGGCTTACCCGAACCGCCACTTCGACTGCGGCATCGCCGAAGCCAACATGATGGGCGTTGCCGCCGGTCTGTCCACCATGGGCTATGTCCCCTTCGTGTCCAGCTTCGCCATGTTCGCTGCGGGCCGTGCCTTTGAGCAGATCCGCAACTCCGTGGCCTATCCCCGCCTGAATGTCAAGATCGGCGCCACCCACGGCGGTATCTCCGTCGGTGAGGACGGCGCTTCCCACCAGTGCTGCGAGGACTTCGCCCTCATGCGCAGCCTGCCCGGCATGACCATCATCTGCCCCGCTGACGATGTGGAGGCCCGGGCTGCTGTCCGCGCTGCCTACGAGATGCAGGGGCCGGTCTACCTCCGCTTCGGTCGTCTGGCCGTCCCTGTGTTCCACGACGAGGCCAACTACCACTTCGAGATCGGCAAGGGCGAGCAGCTCACCGAGGGCAATGACATCGCCATCGTGGCCACCGGCCTGATGGTCAACGAGGCCCGCAAGGCCGCTGAGACGCTGGCCGCCGAGGGCATCCACGCCCGCGTCCTCAACATCCACACCATCAAGCCTCTGGATGAGGACATCATCCTCAAGGCAGCCAAGGAGTGCGGCAAGATTGTCACCGCCGAGGAGCACAACGTCATCGGCGGTCTGGGCGAGGCCGTCTGCTCGCTTCTGAGCGAGAAGCTGCCCACCCCCGTCCGCCGCGTGGGCGTGCAGGACAAGTTCGGCTGCTCCGGCCCTGCATGGGATCTGCTGCGCGAGTATGGTCTGGACGCCGCCACCATCTGCAAGACCGCAAAGGAGATGCTGGGCCGATAAGCCAAGCGTTTCCTGCATAAGAAAAAAGAGACAGGCTTCCCCGGAAGGGGCTGCCTGTCTCATTTTTTATGCGAGGATGCTTTATTTTTTCTTCTTCGGAAAGACGAACGGATTGTGCAGATAGACCGTCATCAGCTCGGCGGTCATGAAGCACCAGATGACCGGCTCACAGAGGATGACTGCGTTGTACGCGAAGCGGGGGATGAACACCATGACAAAGACGATCTTGCCCAGAAATTCGATGACGCTGGACAGGAGGGGCAGCACTTTTTCGCCCATGCTCTGCAGCGCATACCGGTTCGCCAGCAGGACGCCCAGCACGGCGTAGAAGGGGGCGTTCCAGATCAGATACCGTGCGCCGTTTTCCAGCACCACCGGCTCAGAGGAACCGGACACCAGCCGGACCATCCATTCTGCCCCCACGCTCATCAGCACCGTGATGGCGGCGGCCACCACGATGCTGTAGAGGATGATGTCTCGCATCCCGCGCCGGACGCGGTCGGGGTGGTTCGCACCGTAGTTCTGGGATACGAACGTCGAGCAGGCGGAGGCCATCGCCGTCAGAGGCATATCCGTGAAGGAAAAGAGCTTCCGGGCGGCGGTGTGGCCCGCGATGACCAGTGTGCCCAGCCCGTTGATGCCATATTGCAGCACCACCGAGCCTGCCGAGACGATGCTGCTCATAAGGCCCATCGAGATGCTCTGGCTGAACAGCTCCCAGTAGAGGCGGCTGCCCACATGGAAGTGCTTTTTCTCGGGCAGGAGCAGCCGGGCACTGCGGAAGACGTACAGGATGCAGAGCACCACCGACACTCCCTGCGAGATGACCGTGGCCACGCCCGCACCGGCTACCCCCATGCCCAGCACGGCGATGAACCAGAGGTCGAGGATGACATTGAGCACCGACGAGAGGATGAGGAAGACCAGCGGCATGAAGCTGTTGCCGATGGCTCGCAGCAGACCGGCACAGAGGTTGTAAGCGAACATGATGAAGACGCCGTAGTCGATGATGATGATGTAGCGGTAGGCGTCCTCAAAGATCTCCGCCGGGGTGTCCAGCAGCTCCAGCAGCGGGTGCAGGCCCATCGCGCCCGCCAGCGTGATGACCGCCGACGCGATGAGTCCGATGACGATGGAGCCTGCAACGGTCTGCTTGAGCTGCTCGTCGTCTCCGGCCCCGTAGGAGCGCGCTGCGACGATGGCAAGGCCGTTGCCGATGCCGATGCCGAAGCCGACCAGAAGCTCGTAGATGGCCCCGCAGGCCCCGATGGCAGCAAGGGCGGTGTCACCCAGCACATTGCCCACGATCATGGTGTCCACGGTGTTGTAGAGCTGCTGGAAGAGGCTCGACACCAGAATGGGGAGCATGAAGATGACGAGGCTCTGGAAGATGGGGCCGTTCATCAGGTCCACGCTCTGGCTGAAAAACGATTTTTTTGCGGGGGATCGGATCATAGGCATTCTCCTTTATCGTCATAAAAAGGAGCTGCTGTACAGCTTCAACCTCTCAGTCTCGCATTCGCTCGACAAGGCCGGGTTGCGGCACCCAGCATCCGCTTCGTGCTTTGAAAAGCACTTGCGTCTTGCTGGCCGCGGCCCCAACAACGACTCCCTGTTTCCGCCACTGGCGGCGGTCATCGTTGTTGCCCCTACTGAGGGGAGCCTCTGGCGAAGAGGGAAAGCTTTCCGGAATGCCAAGGCCTCTCCTCGGTAGGAGAGGTGGCATTGCGAAGCAATGACGGAGAGGTTGATCCTGCTGTACAACAGCCCTTTTGAATCGTTTCAGATTGTTACAGCTCCTGCGTCTCGAAGCCGTTGGCCGTCAGCACGTCCACGCTGGAGAAGCCTGCGGCCTTGATGGCAGCTGCGGCCTCGTCGAAGCCGAAGGTCAGGCTGCCGATGTCGTGGGCGTCGGAGGTGATGATGACCCGGCCGCCCATCTTCTGCCACTCGCCCAGCATCCATGCGCCGGGGTAGAAGTCCTTGCGGTAGCCGCGGTAGACGCCGCCGGTGTTCACTTCCAGCCGACAGCCGTGCTCTTTGGCCACAGCCAGTGCCTTGAGGGCTGCGGCTTTGTAGCGGGGAGCCTCCTCATCGAAGAACTCGCCGTCGGCGTTCAGCTTTTTGATGAGGTCGATGTGGGCGAGGATGTCGGGACCCATGGCCGCCACCTTCTCCACCTCGGCAAAGTAGGCCTCCACAGCGGCCAGCGGGTCGCCGTCGAAGTCGTCGTAGATGCAGTCGTGCAGGTCCTGCGGGCGGAAGTCGATTTCGTAATACTTGCCGGTGTTCTTGCCGTAGAGGTGGTGCGCCGAGCCGATCCAGTAGTCGTAGCCGGTGCGCTTGTCCTCGCTCAGCAGGTCCCACTCGATGCCGCAGAGAATGTCCACCTTGCCCTTGTACTCGGTCTTGAGCTTGGCGATGGTGGCCTTGTACTGGGCCGTGCGGCTGGGACTCATGCAGTATTCACGGTCGCGCTGGGTGTAGCTATGGCCCGTGAAGCCCAGTGTGGTCAGCCCCTGCGCACACGCGGCGGAGGCCATCTCCTGTAAGGTGTTTTTGCCATCACACATCGTCGAGTGACAATGGACACTGGACTTCTTGTAATCTGCCATAGTGAATCACTGCATCCTTTCCTGTTTGACCTTGTGGTCGATAACGTGACGTTTTTCCAGCTCGCGGGTGACGTCTTCCACCGTGATGCCGGCCTGCACCATCAGCACCAGCACATGGTATGCCAGATCGCTGATCTCGTAGACCGTCTCGGCCTTGTCTTCCTTTTCGCCCGCGATGATGACCTCCGTGCACTCCTCGCCCACCTTCTTGAGGATCTTTTCCTTGCCCTTCTCGAAGAGGTAGGTGGTGTAGCTGCCCTCCTTGGGGCTGGTCTTGCGGCCCTTGATGAGGTCATACAGCCCCTGCCAGCTGAACTGCTTCAGCTCGGGGGAAACATACACTTCGTTGAAAAAGCAGCTCTCGGCACCGGTGTGGCAGGCGGGGCCGCTCTTGACGACCTCCACCACCAGCGCATCGGCGTCACAGTCGGCGGTGATGGACACCACCCGCTGGACGTTGCCGCTGGTCTCGCCCTTGCGCCAGATCTCCTGACGGCTGCGGCTCCAGAACACCGTCCGGCCCTCCGCGATGGTCAGCGCCAGCGTCTCGGCGTTCATGTAGGCGAGGGTCAGCACCTCTTTGGTGTAGTGGTCCTGCACGATGGCAGGGATGAGACCCTTTTCGTCAAACTTCAGATCCATAATGTTTCTCCTTCCCCGCAGGGGGACAGCTATAGTTTAGCGTATTCGGCGGGCAAACGCAAGCATTTACAGCCGCATTTCCACACCATTTTCGTTTAAGTACTCCTTTAGTGCCCGGATGGTGAGCAGCTTCTGGTGGAAGATGCCCGCCGCAAGGCCCGCGTCGATGCCCTCGTGGCGGAACAGCTCGAGGAAATCTTCCTTTTTGCCCGCGCCGCCGCTGGCGATGATGGGCACGTTCACCCGGGCCGCCACGGCGTCCAGCATCTCAAGGTCGAAGCCGTTGCGGACGCCGTCGGTGTCGATGCTGTTGAGGCAGACCTCGCCCGCGCCGTTGTCCACGCACCACTTGATCCATTCCAGTGCGTCCCGGCCGGTATCTTCGCGCCCGCCCTTGGCAAAGACGCGGAACTGCCCGCCCACCCGTTTGACGTCGGCGGAGAGGACGACGCACTGGTCGCCGTAGCGCTTCGCCGCCGCCGGGATGAGGGAGGGGTCCTTCAGCGCGCCCGAGTTGACGCTGACCTTATCGGCCCCGCACTTGAGCACCCGGTCGAAGTCGTCCAGCGTGTTGACGCCGCCGCCCACGGTGAGGGGGATGAAGATCTCGCTGGCCACCCGGGTAAGGATGTCGGTGAAGAGGGAGCGGCCCTCGGCGCTGGCCGTGATGTCGTAGAACACCAGCTCGTCCGCGCCGGCCGCGTTGTACATCCGGGCCATCTCCACCGGGTCGGCCACGTCCTTGATGCCCTCGAAGTTCGTGCCCTTGACGACCCGCCCGCTGCGGACGTCCAGACAGGGAATGATGCGTTTTGTGATCATGGTCTAGCTCCTTACTTCTGCACCAGCGCAACGCAGCGTCTGAGGTCCAGTGCGCCGGTATACAGGCTCTTGCCGAGGATGGCGGCGGCGGTGCCCATCTCTTCCAGCTCCAGCAGCTCCTGCTCCGAGGAGATGCCGCCGCTGGCTGTGATGGCGACGCCGGGCACTTCCCTTGCAAGCTGACGGTAGAGGGCGAGGTTGGTGCCCTGCATCGCGCCATCGCAGGCGATGTCGGTGTAGATGATGGCCTTGCAGCCCGCCTCGGCCAGACGCTGGCAGAAGGCCACGCCCGGTTCGGCGCTGACCTCCTTCCAGCCGTGGATGGCCACATAGCCGTCCTTGGCGTCTACGCCCACGGCGATCTTGTCGCCGTATTTTTTCAGCATCCGGGCCGTGAAATCGAAGTCCGTCACGGCCACACTGCCGAGGATGCACCGGCCCACCCCGAGGGAGAGGTATCGTTCGATGCGCTCCTCGGTGCGGATGCCGCCGCCCACCTCGATGTATAAGCCCCCCTGCTTGGCCAGCGCGGCGATGGTGTCGTAGTTGGAAAGGGTGCCGTCCTTCGCGCCGTCCAGATCGACGACATGGAGGTTCTTGGCCCCGGCGTCCAGAAAGGCCCGCGCCTGTGCGCAGGGGTCTTCGCCGTAGACGGTCATTTTATCGTAGTCGCCCTGCGTCAGGCGCACGACGTTTCCGCCCCGCAGGTCAATGGCTGGGAATAATTGCATTTCGTTTCTCCTTTAGCGGGCTTGCCCTCTCAGTCACCTTCGGTGACAGCTCCCCCAAAGGGGGAGCCAAAAGCCTCTCCCTTTGGGAGCAACAATGATAACCGCCGCCAGTGGCGGAAACAGGGAGTCGTTGTTGGGGCCGCGGCCAGCAAGACGCGAGTGCTTATCAAAGCACGAAGCGGATGCTGGGAGCCGCAACCCGGGAGTGGCACCGAAGGTGACGGAGAGGGCAAGCCGCCTTTAAGTTTACAACTCACTGAACGCCCGCAGCAGCCGCAGTCCCGCGTCGCCGCTTTTTTCCGGGTGGAACTGAGTGCCGTACACCCGGCCCGCCTTCACCACACCGGTGACGGGGAGGGAATAGTCGCTGACAGCCAGCGTGTTGGCGGCGCAGTTCTTGCCGTAGTAGCTGTGGACGTAGTAGAAATACTCGCCGTCCCGGACGTACTTGAAAATCGGGTCGTCGTGCAGGATGTGGACGGCGTTCCAGCCGATCTGAGGCACTTTCAGGGTCTTATCGCCGAGGTCAGGGGCCAGCGGGCAGATCTGCCCCGGCACAAAGCCGAGGCCCGGGTGCTCGCCGTATTCGAAGCTCTTTTCAAACAGCAGCTGCATCCCGAGGCAGATGCCAAGGAGGGGCTTTTTCTCCGCTTCCTCCTTGATGACCGGCACAAGGCCGGTGGCCTCGAGCTTTGCCATGGCGTCCCCGAAGGCCCCGACCCCCGGCAGGATGAGCCGGTCGGCGGCACGGATGTCGGCGGGGTCGGCGCTGACCGCTGCGTCCAGCCCCAGATGGGCCAGACTGGACTTCAGGCTGAACAGGTTGCCCACGCCGTAGTCGATGATGCAGATCATACCAGCAGTCCTTTCGTAGAAGGGATCTCGTCCCGGTGGGCGGCGTCGATGCGGACGGCGTCGGCCAGCGCACGACCGGCACCCTTGAAGGCCGCCTCTAAGATGTGGTGAGTGTTCTCGCCCGCAAACTGGACGAAGTGGACGGTGGCGGGCACGCTGCGGGCAAAGCCCAGCCAGAATTCCTTGGCGCACTCCACGTCGAAGTCGCCCACCTTCTCGGTCTGACAGCGGATGTCCCAGTTCAGGGTGCAGCGGCCCGAGATGTCCACGGCGCAGAGGATGAGGGCCTCGTCCATCGGCAGGTAGAAGCTGCCGTACCGGTGGATGCCCCGCATATCGCCCAGCGCCTCGGCAAAGGCCTGCCCCAGCGCGATGCCCACATCCTCGGTGGTGTGGTGATAGTCCACCTCCACATCGCCGTGGCAGGTGAGCACCAGATCGAACCGGCCATGCCGGGCGAACAGCTCCAGCATATGATTCAGAAAGCCGCACCCGGTGTCCACCTGATACCGGCCTGCGCCGTCGAGGTTCAGGGTCAGCTCGATCTGTGTCTCGTTCGTGTTCCGCTCTATGGTCACTTCCCGCATGGCTCAACCCTCCAAAATTTCATCCAGCGCCCGCAGCAGGGCTTCCATATCCTCCGGCGTGCCGATGGTGATCCGCAGCCAGTCGGTGATGCGGGGCGCGTCGAAATGGCGCACCAGCACCCCCTTTTCCTTCAGCTTCCGATACAGCTCGCCGCCGCCCTTTTTCCCGGTGGAGGCGAAGAGGAAGTTGGTCCGGCTGTCCAGCACGGTGAAGCCCCGCGCTTCCAGCTGCTGCTTCGTCCAGCTGCGGGTTTCGACGATGGCGGCACAGGTCTTTTCGAAATAGGCCGTATCCTCCAGCGCGGCCTTGCCGGCCTTCAGGGTCAGGCGGTTGATGTTGTAGGGGTTGAGGCTGAATTTGACCCGGTTGAGGTCGGCGATGAGCTTTGCATTGCCCATCGCAAGGCCCAGACGGGCACCAGCCAGCTGACGGGACTTCGAGAAAGTCTGGATGACCAGCAGATTTTCGTACTGGTCGATGAGGGGGACACAGCTCTCGCCGCCGAAGTCCACATAGGCCTCGTCCACGATGACCACGTTGTCGGGGTTCGCCTTCAGGATGCCCTCGATGGCGCTGCGGGGCAGGGCCAGACCGGTGGGGGCGTTGGGGTTGGCGAGAACGATGGTCTCGTTCAGGCCGTAATAGTCGGCTGGGTCGAGGGCGAAGTCGCCCTTCAGAGGGATGATGTGGCTGGGAATGTGCATCAGGCCGCACCAGACGCCGTAGCAGCCGTAGGTGATGTCTGCATAGGCCAGCGGATGCGCCTCGTCGCAGAAGGCCCGCAGGGCGAAGAAGAGGTTCTCGTCGCTGCCGTTGCCGGGCATGATCTGGTCGGGCTGCAAATTGAAGTGGGCCGCTGCCGTCCGCAGCAGCTCGGCACAGGCGGGGTCGGAGTAGAGGCGGAGCTTTTCCACCTCGGCCTCGCTCACCGCCGCCACCACCGCCGGAGAGGGGCGGTAGGGGCTTTCGTTGGTGTTCAGCTTGATGTACTGCTGGTCCTGCGGCTGCTCCCCCGGGGTGTAGGGGGTGACAGCTTCCAGCGTGGGAGAAAGAAAACGGCTCATAATGATCCCCCTTTATTTATCGTATCGTATGGTCACACTGCGGGCGTGGGCGTGCAGGCCCTCCCGCTCGGCGAAGTCAGCGATGCGGGGTGCGGCCTTTTCCAGCGCCTCCCGGGTGTAATAGAGGAAGCTGGACTTCTTGACGAAGTCGTCCACGCCCAAGGGGCTGGAGAAGCGGGCCGTGCCGCTGGTGGGCAGGGTGTGGTTCGGGCCGGCGAAGTAGTCCCCCAGCGCCTCGGGGACGTTCCGCCCGAGGAAGATGCTACCCGCGTTTTTGATCTCGTTCAGCACGCTGAAGGGGTCGTCGATGCAGACCTCAAGGTGCTCCGGTGCGATGATGTTGCAGGCCTCGATGGCCTTGCGCAGGTCAGAGCAGACGATGATCTTGCCGTTGTCGTCCACGCTGGCCCGGGCGATGGCAGCGCGGGGCAGCTGGGGGATCTGTACTTCCAGCTCGGCCTGCACGGCCTTGGCAAGGTCGGCGCTGTCGGTGACGAGGACGGGGCTTGCCAGCTTGTCGTGCTCGGCCTGACTCAGAAGGTCGGCGGCGACCCATGCGGGGTCACAGCCGCCGTCGGCCAGCACCAGAATTTCGCTGGGTCCGGCGATCATGTCGATGCCCACCTTGCCGAAGACCTTCCGCTTGGCGGTGGTGACGTAGATGTTGCCCGGGCCGACGATCTTATCGACGGCCGGGATGGTCTGGGTGCCGTAGGCCAGCGCAGCCACGGCCTGTGCGCCGCCGGTCTTGAAAATTTTCGTCACGCCTGCGGTGGCCGCGGCGGCGAGGATGACGGGGTTCACCTTGCCGTCCTTCCCTGCGGGAGTCGTCATCACGATCTCCGAAACGCCCGCCACCTTGGCCGGGATGACGTCCATCAGGACGGTGGAGGGGTAAGCCGCTGTGCCGCCGGGGACGTAGACGCCTGCCTTCTCGATGGGGGTGTATTTCTGGCCCAGCACGATGCCGGGCTTGTCGTTCATCACAAAGTTCTTGTGCACCTGCTGGCGGTGGAAGGCCTCGATGTTGGCTGCGGCCTCCCGCAGCGTCTCGAGGAAGTAGCCGTCCATCCCTGCAAAGGCCTCTTCAATCTCTTCCTGCGTCACTTGGAGGCTCTCGAGCTTTGCCCCGTCGAACCTGAGGGCGTATTCCTTCAGGGCCTCGTCGCCCCGGGCGCGGACGTCGGCGATGATGCCGTCCACCACATCCTCTACGTTTTTCTCCGCGCGGATGTCGCGGTTCAGGATCTCTTCGGGCTTCAGCTCGTCGAAGTTGTACAGCTTTATCATTTTTTCTCCTCCTTTGCGGCAAGGGCGGCGCGCAGCTTTTCCAGCATCTCGTCCATCTCTCGGTGCTTGAACTGGTAGCTGGCCTTATTGGCGATGAAGCGGGCCGAGATGGGCATGAACTCCGTCACCACCCGCAGGCCGTTCTCCCGCAGGGTGGTGCCCGTCTCCACGATGTCCACGATGACGTCCGACAGGCCCAGAATGGGGGCCAGCTCGATGGAGCCGTTGAGCTTGATGATGTCGATGTCCCGCCCGATGGATGCATAGTAGCTCTTGGCGATGTTGACGAATTTGGTGGCCACCCGCACCGGGCGGCTGGGGTCGTCCTGATAGTCGGCCGGGGCGGCGACGCACATCCGGCACCTGCCGAGGCCGGTGTCCAGCAGCTCGTAGACATCGGCGGAGGCCTCGGTCAGGATGTCCTTGCCCACGATGCCCACATCCGCTGCGCCGTGCTCGACGTAGATGGCCACATCGCTGGGCTTGACGAGAAAATAGCGGATGCCTGCCGCCGGGTTCTCCACCACCAGCTTTCGGGTGGCGTTGTAGTCCTCGGGACAGCCGTAGCCGATGCCTGCCAGAAGGTCATAGACCTTATCGCCCAGACGGCCCTTTGGCAGGGCCACGTTCAGCATGGGCTTTTCCGTGGGCTGCTTCTGCACCGGCGGCAGCGGGGCGCTCAGGCGGTCCAGCTCGTCGAGGTAGACTGCGAAGCCGATGGCCCCCGCCCCCGGGGTGAATTTCTGCATCAGCAGGTCGTACCGCCCGCCTTTGAGCACCGGACGGGGGAGGGACTCCAGATAGCCCTGAAAGACGAGGCCGTTGTAGTACTCCATCTCACCGGCCAGCGTCATGTCCAGACGGATGCTTCCGTCCGCACCGTTCAGCTCGGCGGCGATGGCGTTCAGCTCAGCGGCGGCGGCCCGCATCCGCTGGTTCCGGCAGGCCGCTTCCACCCGAGGCAGCACCTCTTCGCAGCGGCCGCAGAGCTGCATCAGCCCGGCCAGCGCCTCTGCGCCTGCCTCGTCCAGCCCGGCGGCAGAGGCCGCCGCCCGCAGCTCGTGAAGGTTCTTGGCCCGCAGCTTGGCCAGCAGGGCTGCGCGGGAGGCCTCGGGTACGCCCAGCGCGTCCAGCAGGCCGAACAGATAGCCCATGTGGCTCACTTCCAGCACCCACGGCTTTCCCAGCCGGGCGAGGGACTGGGCCGCCAGCGACACGGCCTGCCGCACCTGCGTTTCGCCCACCTCGCCCAGCAGCTCAAGGCCCATCTGGCCGATCTCCTGAAAAGTGTGGCTCTCTGCCGAGGGACGGTAGACGTTTTCGTGGTAGTAGTAGCGCAGCGTCTCGCCCGGGGCGGGCTGTGCCGTCTTGGCGATGGAAAGGGTCACGTCCGGCTTGAGGGCCAGCAGCCGCCCGTCCAGATCGGTGAAGGTGATGACCTGCTCCGACGAAAGAAAGCTGCGGTTCTCCTGATACAGCCCGTACTCCTCGAAGCGGCCCATGTGATATTTGCGGCAGCCCGCCGCTTCGTACAGCGCCCGCAGCGCAAAGGAAGCCTGCTCCTTCGGCTGCAAGCAGGAGATGTCAAATTTCATACCCTTTTCCTCATTTCTGCCGGACACCTGACTGCACCGGCCCTCTGCGTCCCGCCGCGTTCCGGGGACGCTCGACGCTCCTTGATGTAAGACTATTTTACTTTATCAAGGTAAAGCTGTAAAGTGTGAAAGTGACCGTGTTTTCGATTTTATGATACGATTTTTCTGTGCGTTTGTACAGAAAGGCGAAATCATTTCACGAAAGCCCGCTTTGAGATGATGGGAGCGCAAAAAAGGAGCCGCTGCACAGCATTTTCCTGTGCAGCGGCTCCCCGCAGTTCCTTTTTCTCAGCCCAGCAGCTCCAGCACTCCGCTCTTGGGGCGGGCACCGACGGCCTGACGGGTCAGCTTGCCGTTCTCGAACAGCAGCAGGGTGGGGATGCTCATGACGCCGAACTCAGCCGCCAGCTCGGGCTGCTCGTCCACGTTCACCTTGCCCACCTTGACGTCGGTGCGCTCCTCGGCCACCTCGTCCACGATGGGGCTGAGCATCCGGCAGGGACCGCACCAGCTGGCCCAGAAGTCCAGCAGGACGGGCTGGGCGCTCCGGAGCACCTCAGCGTCGAAGTTTTCTTTCGTGATGGTGATGACTGCCATATTTACTGCCTCCTGAAAGAGTATTTTTTCATCTGACAGGGACAGTATACCCCAAAGCGCGGCGTTTTTCCGTGACCGAATCACAAAAAGCCCGGCACAGGGGCTTCCTGCGCCGGGCTTCGGAAAAGATGGTCTCAGGCTCAGATGTCCTTCAGGGCATTCTTGCCGGCGACGCAGCAGTCCTTTTGTTCATCCGAGGATCTCTTCCCCGCTGGAATTCGTGACGGTCAGCTCCTGCCCGGTCACACTGGTGACGAGGGCGATGTAGCTCGTGCCCGCCCGGATGTTCATGGTGCGGCCGTCGGCGTCGTAGAACAGCAGGGTGTTGTCCTGCCCCTGTGTCCATGTGATGGTCCACAGATGCCCGCCGTTGAGCCAGACGCCGCCGCCCATGCTCAGGTCGAAGTCGTAGGTCCTGCCGTCGTCCCGCAGCGCGGAGGCGCTGAACAGCACCAGCAGATTGTCGAATCCGGCCTGCTGGCCGTTGTTGGCGTCGAGCTGGGGCGTGCCGTCGGCGTGGAGCATCCGGTAAAGGCCGCTGTCCGGGTCGTAGGCGAAGCCGGTGGCGTTGTTGTCGTCAAAGCAGACCCGGACGTTCACGGCGTCCGGCGCGGTGGCATCGGGCAGCTTGCCGTCTTCTTCCTGTGGCAGAAGCGCCGGAACGGTCAGTACGGCGTCTGACCCGGAAGAGGCGCTGGCGGCAGCCGCAGATGCAGCGCTCGTCACCCGGGACTCGGTCAGGACGGCGGAGATGCTCAGTGCATCCAGCACCTTGGAGACGGCGCTGCCGCTGGTGTACCACAGCGGCGCATTGCTCCACTCGCTGCCACAGTCGAACGCGGTGCGTCCGGCTTCCAGCGCGTCCACGGCGCGGATGGAGTAGTAGTCCAGATAATTCTGGTCGAACTGTCCCCCGCCCCGCTGCACGGGAAGCGGCTGCTGACCCACCAACAGCCGCCAGTAGATGTCCTGTCCGGCAGCCACCGGCCCGACCTTGGGGGTGGCGGCCAGCGCCGGATAGACGAGGCAAAGCTCGGTGGCCATCCCGGCTTCTGTGAGGGCCTCCAGCACCACCGACGCGGAGGAGATGCCCCACTGGGTGGCGGAGGCGGTGCTGTTCTCGATGGTCACGGCCACCGGGCGCTGGCCCGGCCATTCCAGCGGATGGCCGGTGAGGGGGTCGGCAGGCGCCAAGGCCTCCGGTTCGCTCTCGCTGGGCAGAAAGGCGCAGCCTGCCAGCAGTGCAGCGGCTAAAATGAGGCAGAGCGCGGTTCGAATGCGTTTCATCATCGTGTCCCTCATGGAGCGTTACTGGTAGCTGAAATTGCTCCGCTCGTCCTCGTCCACCAGCGCGAAATAGGTCTTGCCGCGGTTGAGGGTCATTTCCTCGCCGGACTTGGTGTAGAGCTTGAGGGGGTTGGTGGGATAGGTCTTTTCCCAGCGGCCCACCTGCACGCCGCCGCGGGTGAAGAGATAGGCCTTTCCGCCCTGAATGTACCGGACCTCCTGCACATCGTGGGAGTCGCCTGCGTAGGCGTCCATGTCGGCGAAGCAGACCACGACGTTCTCGAAGGTGAGCTGAGCGCCGGTCAACTCATCGACGGTGTTCTCAGTGGCCTTCTTGGAGGAATTGTACATCTGCATCGCATAGGTGTGGCTGAACGCGGAATAGCTGAACGAGGTGCGGTAGCTCTCGGAATGCAGGATGGTGAGCTTCTTGGCGGAAGGCTCACCCGGGAGTTTGTTCACCTCGTCGGTGCGGTAGTCGGCGAAGTGGAAGATGGTGCCCTCGCTGGGAGCGTAGAGGCTGATCTTGGCATCAGAGGCGGCTTTGCAGATCTCCTTGCCGGAGGTGAACTCGGTGTGCTCGTAGGCAACGTCCCGGCCGCGGTTGTTCCGATGAGAGACGATGGGGTGGGTGGGGGTGTTGAAGTAGCTCTTGCCGCCGATGTTCAGCCCGGAGTAGCCGTACACATTGACGAACTGGGTGCAGAAGATGCTCTCGCCGTCGTGGTAATAGAGGATGTTCCACGGCATGAGCAGCTGAAGGAACTGGTCGCGGCCCGAGCGGATGGGGCCGACCTCGGGGATGCTGTCAGCGTCGCTGAACACGGCGCACAGGCGGGTGATGCCGCCCTCGACCTTCGCCTCGATGAGCAGGTCGGCGCTGCCGATGCCCCGCTGGGGACGGGCGTTCTGGCGCTGGGAGTTGGCGATGTTGTTCACCATCACGGCCACCGGGCGGCTGTTGGTGCTGCGCCCGATGCCGGTGAGAAGGTCGGCGTCGTAGTCGGGCAGGGCGGAGGGGCCGGGTTCCGGCTGTTCGATCTCGGGCAGCGAGGAGGCGGCCATCTCGCTGGATGCCTCGGACGGGGCCGACGAAGCGGCCGCTTCGCCTTTCCCCAGCAGGCCTTTGAGCAGGCCGGGCAGTCTGCCGCCCAGCGCGGCGCTGCCGGACGCAGAGCAGCCGGTCAGAGCCAGCGCTGCCGCTGCCAGACCGGAAACATGAAGGACGGACCGACGAGAGATCTTCATAATAAAACAGCCTCCTATCAAAAAGCCCCGCCGCATACGGGACGGGGCGGTGCGTTCTGTTTTGATTGTACTGGTTTGCGCCCCATTTGTAAAGAGGGAGTTGCCGCCAGAGCACAGGGCTGGCCCGGAGCCTTTTTCATAAAAGAAAGCGGACGGTTCCGCTGTGGGCGGTGCACAGGCCACTTTTTTGCACTTCCCTCTTGCTTTTTGGGCGCGGTTGTGGTATTATTATTCGGCAATATATGCAAAACTGAAAATATGCGCTCGTAGCTCAGCCGGTAGAGCATCTGACTTTTAATCAGAGGGCCAGGGATTCGAGTTCCCTCGAGCGCACCAAAAAACCTGCGATTGGCCGTTGAAAATGCGGCGTAAATCGTGGGCTTTTCTGTTTTTATATGCTGAAAATGGGCTGGAAAATGTGACAAATCTGAAAATTTTTGTAGTAAATACCCCCAATACCGGGTGTCCAGTATTGGGGGTATTTATCATTTTGCAGCGGCCCCGCTGCTTTCGGGTGTTATGCCCGAACAGGAGAAATAGGAGGAGATCTCTTGGGCGGTTGTGGATCAGATGACCGGGCCAAGAGTGTAAATATCGATGGAACTGTGATAGCCGAGGGTCTCATTTTTGGTCTGCTTGCCGGAGAGCAGGTCGAGAATGGCGGAAAAGGCCTCCTCGCCTACCTCCTCGATGCTCTTTTCGCCGGTGATGATACGGCCGGCGTTGATGTCCATATCGTGCGACATCCGCTCGTAGGTGTTGGGGTTGCCGCACACTTTCAGGACGGGCATGGTAGGAAAGCCCTGCGGCGCGCCGCGGCCGGTAGAGAACATCATAAACTGTGCACCGGTGGCGGCCATGCCGGTCAAGATCTCTGGCTCGCGGCCCGGCGTGTCCTTGATCCAGAGTCCCTTGCGCTGGCCGATGGTCTCGGGGTACTCCATGACGCCTTGAATGGGACTGGTGCCGCTTTTTACGATGGCACCAAGGCTTTTTTCCTCGATGGAGGACAGACCGCCCTCGATGTTGCCCGGGGTGGGCTGGCCCTTGCGCATATCGCAGCCGAGACTTCGGGCACGCGCTTCCATCCGGTTTACGATCTCATAAATTTTGTCGCTTACTTCCGGATTGACCGCACGGCGGGCCAGCAGATGCTCGCCGCCCAGAAACTCCGTCGTCTCGCCGAACACGACCGTCGCACCGAGGTCCACCAGCTTGTCGGCCACATAGCCCACGACGCAGTTGGAGGCCATGCCGGAGGTGGTGTCCGAAGCGCCGCATTTGATGGCCATGGTGATGCGGTCGATGCTGACAGGCTGGCGCTGGATGCCGCTGACGAGCATTACCAGCTCCTGCGCGGCATCGATACCGGCCTTGATGGCGGCGCTGACACCGCCCAGTTCCTGAATGCGGATGATGCGGACGGGTTTCCCCGTCTTGCGGATCTCAGCGGTCAGCCGCTCGTGGTCGGTGCCCTCGCAGCCGAGGCTCACCACCAAGACCGCTGCCACATTGGGGCTTTTGCCCAGCGAGATGAGCGTTTCGGTGACACGGTCGAGGTCAGGCGGAAGCTGGCAGCAGCCTTGGTGGTGGAAATAGCCCACTGTCCCGGCTACCTGCCGCACGATGGCAGAGGCCACGTCTCCGGCACAGGTCACGCTGGGCATAACGGCCACATGGTTCCGACATCCGACCTGTCCATCCGGGCGGACATATCCCATAAATTCATACGCCATGATAATTTTCCTCCCGTTTTGGCAGGTCGCCCCGGCCGCGCAGGCTGTCGAGGTTCTGGATATGGACATGATCGCCTTTTCTGATGTTCTGGGTGGCGATGCCGATCTCTTCGCCGTATTTGAAGATCAGCTCGCCCAGCTTGATGTCGCGGACGGCGATCTTGTGCCCATAGGGAATCTCGCCGTGGACCGTGAGCGTCTCGACAAAGCCTTTCTTATCGCGCAGTTCCACCTCGCTCCCATTGTGGATGCCGTTGGCAAAGATCGTTGCGACGTTGTCTCTGTCGTTTACCTTCAGAGCAATTCGGGGTCCATCCATTGTCATCTGCTCCTTTCAGGATACCGCCAGCACGGCGACGCCGTCCGGGATGACGACGACCTTTGCATCCGGCCCCTTCATCTCGTAGGCGATGGCCAGCGCTTCATCGGGGGTCGAGGCGGGTATCATATTGGCTTTGCGGACCAGCTCGTGGTCCAGAGAGGTCGTGACTAAAATTACCTTGTGCTTTTTCAGGATGCGGGCATAGATCTGGGGACACCACTGCTCCGGAATGGTCTTGTCTGGGGGGATCTGCGAGAGATAAGCCTCGATCTCCACTTACGACGGGGCACTGAGACTGCTCACGGATAAAGGCGACGCCCGCAGCATAAGCCTCCTCCAAGTCACCGGCAAAGGCGGCCACGACATTCTTTTTTTCGCCCAAGGCCACATTCAGGATGAACTGCACATTTTGCCCAGAAGCACCGGCTCTGCGGAACGGACGATGAGGTCTTTCAGGTCGCTCTTTCTGAAGTGATCGACAAAGTAGTTCGGCAGGATGACGAAAGCGCCCGCAAAGGTCGCCGAGATGTTGCCGACGATGATGGCAAGGACCAGAATCAGAGTCTAGAGGTTGCGTACCAGCGCCATAAGCTCCCTGCCGAGGCCCATGATGGCAGGAGAGATGATGGTGTTCAGCCGCCGGTTGCGCAGGAGGTGGTCGAAGGAGTCCCGGGCGTTTTTCAAACGGCCCTAAGAGAACGATGAAATTTCGGAAGCCGAGAAGTTTCCGCCCGGAAAATTTGTGGAAAATGACCGAGAACCGCCCCGAAAGGGCGCAAATATACCCGATAAATAGCGTTTTAAGAGCAGAAATTTAGTCCAACGTCCAAAATTGGGTTCCGGACGCTTGACAAAGCGGAGATAGGATAGTACACTCAAAAAGAAAATTGATGCATAGCATCTACAAGGTGAAAAAGATTCACAGAAGAACGGGCGTCTCCGAACTGAAAAACGGAAGGAGGCTTGGGGCATGACGCTGTTTTCCTACGAGATTTTCGATGCAGTTGCGCGGCAGGGCAGCTTTAACAAGGCGGCCCAGCAGCTGCACCTGACCCCCTCTGCCATCAGCCACGCCATCGCGGTGATGGAGGCAGAACTGGGCTTTACCTTATTTAACCGCGGCAAAAACGGCGTGACCATGACCAGCTACGGCGCCTCGCTCTACCCGTCCATCCGGGCGGTGCTCAACAGCGACGAAGCCCTGCAGCAGAGCATCGCCCGCCTCAACGGTCTGGAAAAGGGCAAGGTGAAGCTGGGTGCGTTCAACTCGGTCTGCGCCGGTCTGCTGCCCCAGATCCTCAAGAGTTTTATGGCCAGCTTCCCTCAGATCGAGGTGGAGGTCTATCAGGGCACCTACGATGATGTGAAGGAGTGGCTGCGCACCGGTCAGGTGGATCTGGCTTTCCTGTCCGCCACCTGCCGGGAGGAGTTCAACCTGACGGAGCTGTTCCGGGAGCCGCTGCTCTGCATCGTGCCGCAGGACTGGCCCGAGCCGCCAAACGGCATTATGACCCCCGAGCTGATGAACGGCCAGAGCTTCGTCGTTCAGTGCGACGCCACCGACGCCGAGATGCGCCAGTTCCTCAAGAAATATTCCATCTCTACAGAGCGCCGCTGCCATGTCATCGATGACCAGTCCAACATTGCGATGGTGGAAGCGGGCCTTGGCATCTCCATCATGCCCCGGATGCTGCTGCGCAGCTGCACTGCAGCCGTCAAGATTTATCCCATCGAGCCGGAGGAAGACCGCGTGGTGGGTCTGGCGGTCCAGCGCCCCACGGCGATGGCCCCGGCGGTCGAACAGATGTTCCATCACATCGTGGACTTCTGCCACCAGATGGACGCACAGCCTCTTTAAGAATCGTGAGAGAACGGGCCGCAGCACTGCGGTCCGTTTTTTTTCATGCAGAACTATAGAATTGACGATTGTATCCGGAGGCAAAATACGGTATACTATAGCAAACCGCAAATAAAATGGAGTTTATCATAACAGCAGGGGGGCAAAGAACATGAAACGACGTGATTTCTGCAAAGCGCTGGCTTGCAGTGCCGCTCTTGCGCCCGGGCTGACTCTGCCCCGGGCCGAGGCAGCCGCGAAGAACCAGACGGTGGGCCGCGCGGTGCCGTCGGGAAAATACAGCCTGTCGTTCCGCAGCGAGCTGAGCCAGATGGACATTGAGCACGAATATTACTACAGCGACAGCTTTTTTGCGCACTCGTCCCTCCAGTATGACCACCAGCTGGCGCTGGCCACGCTGGGCATGGTGGGCGCGGCATTCAATACATGGGTCAGCGAGGCGAAATACTGGGCCAACGGGGATGTGGGCCGCGAGAACAGCCTCGACGCGGCCTATACGAAGCTGGGCTACGGCGATGCGAAGTATCGTTACTACGACATCGATGTGGGCAAGGCCGGTGACTTTGTGGGCTGGTCCACCGCCCGCAAGACCATCACCCTGAATGGCAGGCGAACCACCATCGTGGCGCTCATCCTGCGGGGCGGCGGCTATGGCGGCGAGTGGGTGAGCAACCTGCACACCGGCGCAGGCCATGCCCACAGCGGCTTCATCATCCCGGTGAACGAGGTGTTCACCGATTTGAAAAATTATCTGGCCGCAGCCCAGAAGGCGGGTGGACTGGGCCTTGTCAAGCTCTGGATGGGCGGCTACAGCCGGGGCGCTGCGGTGGCGAACCTTCTCGCCGCCCGCCTCAACAAAGAGCTGCCCGGATTGGCGCGGGAGGACGTCTTCGTCTACACCTTTGCCACGCCGGTGGCCCTCGGCCCGCAGGACTACCCCAACCTGCAGCAGGACTACGACAACAACCACAACGCCGACGGCACCCTGAAGGAGAGCTGGGGCGAGAGCAATATCTTCAACATCGTCTCCAGCGGCGACATCGTGCCCTGCCTGATGCCCGAGGAATGGGGCTACCACCGGAACGGCAACGACCGCTTCCTCCCCTCCACCCGGAACGAAGAGGAGCTGAACGACCTCAACGAGATGGGCAGGAACGATTTCGGCCCCGTGCCGCTGGATTTCAGCTGGCTTGCCACCAACGAAGAGACCCACGAGCTTATGCTCAAGATGGAGGAATATTTCATCTCCCGGGAGAACTACCACGAGAACTACGAGGCGGCCCTGATGGACATGATCCAGTGCACCTTTATCCGCTCGGAGGAAGAGGTGACGGAGAACAAGATCCTCGACGACGGCGAGGTCATCCAGCGTCTGCGCACCCTCACCCACCTGAAGAACATGGACTACTGGAAGATCTCCCACGCCGTCTGGGCGGCGTCCACCATGAGTCGTGCCGTCCTCAAGCGGGTCGATACGGGCAGCATCCCCATCCGTGCCCAGCAGATCGTGGTGCCGGTGCTGGCCGTGGGCCTCTGCTACGGCCTTGAGAGCGAGGCGGTGAGCCTCATTGCAAAGTACATCCTGATGTTCGTGTCGATGCGGAGCGCCCCCGACAATGCGATCCGTGCGGCGTTCTGCCACCACTTCGAGAACTACACCGCCCTGATGGAGTATTACGCCCCCTCGGAGCACTGCATGGAAGCCACGACCCGCACCTGAGGCCCGGACAAGAGCAAAACAGAAAAACGGACAACGATTTTGGGTCGCTGTCCGTTTTTTGTTATGCCGAAATTTCTTCGGCGTCGGTCATGATGAACCAGAACACGGTGCCCCTGCCCACCGTAGAGTGGACGCCGAAGCGGAAGCCGTGCTGCTGGAAGATGGCTTTCGTGATGGAGAGGCCGAGGCCGGTGCCCTGTTTGCCCGCGTCGGAGCGGGAGCGGTAATACCGGTCAAAGATATAGGGCAGGTCTTCCGCCGAGATGCCGGGGCCGTGGTCCTCTACCTCGACGCGCACCCCCTCGGGGCAGCGCAGCGCCCGTAGCACGAAGATGCCGTCCTCGCCGATGTGGTGCATGGCGTTGCCCAGCAGGTTGTGCAGCGCCCGCTGCATCATGTCGGGGTCGGCGCAGACGGGCAGCTCTTCGTCGGGCAGCTCCAGCTTGAGCTGCCAGCCGTTCTGGGCACAGACGGCGTCGTACCGCTCGCTGACCTCGTCGCAGAGCTGGCCCATGTCGAAGTGGACCTTCTCACACTTGAGCGCACCGCTGGTCACTTTGCTCAGCTCCATGACGCTGGACACAAGGGCTGTCAGGCGGTCGGTCTCGTCCACGATGATGTTCATCTGCTCGTCGCGGTGCTTCTTGTCGTCGCCGGTCAGGTCGCGCACCGTCTCGGCGTAGCCCTTGATGAGGGTCAGCGGGGTGCGCAGGTCGTGCGAGACGTTGGCCAGCAGGTCGCGCTGCATCTGGGAGGCGTGCTGGACCTCCTTCGCCATGTGGTTGAACTCCTGCGCCAGATCGCCCAGCTCGTCGTTCCGCACCGAGTCCACATGGACGGCGTAGTTGCCCTGTGCCACCTGCCGTGCGGCCCCGGAGAGGGCGCGCAGGGGCTTTGTGAACCATTCGCTGAAGAGCCACGCCGCCGACATGGAGAAGGCGAAGATGAGGGCCGCAGCCAGCGGCAGGACAGTGCTCAGCACCTTGCCGGCCTCAGCGACGTGCATGAGGCTGGTGGTGACCAGCACGGTGTAATTTCCGTCGGCGGTCATCCGCCCCACCATCAGCTGCACCGAGCCGGAGGGCGAAGGGGGATTGATCTTCCGCACCACCGCGCCGCCGCTCTCCCGGCAGAGCTGGCGCATGGCGCGGGCCGTGGTGTAGGCCGCCTTCTCGTCGGAGGAGTCGGTGGGGCGGGTGCGGTGGAGGTTGCAGTAGGAGAGGTTGTCCACCTTGAAGATCTGCCGCAGGGTGGTGTCGGAGATGTCGATGCAGAAGCTGCTCATCCCGCCCATCTCGAAGATGTCGTCCCGCAGCGAGTTGAAGAAGGTGTTGTTGACGTAGAGCTGGCTGCCGAAGGCCCAGTAGGACAGCGTCTCGCCCCGCTCGATGGCCTCATCCATCCGGGCGACGATGGCCTCGGCCTGCTCGGTGAGCTGCTTCTGGATATGGGTGGTGTAGAGAGGCTCCAGCAGCTGGGTGCTCAGGAACCAGAACAGCCCCACCAGCAAAAAGCAGATGAAGCAGAGAAAGCCCATGAGCTGGCCCCGGATGCCGATGGTGCGCCGTGTCTTGCTCGTTTGCCGCATGAAGAGCAGAACCTCCGCTTAACGCGCCGCGTCGGGGTCGAACTTATAGCCGATGCCCCAGACCGTGGCGATGTAGCTGCGGCACTTGCCCAGATGGCCCCGCAGCATCTTGACGTGGGTGTCCACGGTGCGGTCCTCGCCGAAGTAGTCGTAGTTCCACACCTTCTGCAGGATCTTCTCCCGGCTCAGGGCGATGCCCTTGTTGGAGGCGAGGAAGACCAGCAGGTCGAACTCCTTGGGGGTCAGGCTCACTTCCTCGCCGGAGACCTTGACGGTGTGGCTGGCCGTGTCGATGGACAGCTCGCCGAAGGTCATGGTGCTGTCGGAGGCTTCGGTGCGGGGCATGGTGCGGTTGAGCACTGCCCGGACGCGGGCCACCAGCTCCCGGGGGGAGAAGGGCTTGACCACATAGTCGTCGGCACCGCCCTCGAGGCCCGCCAGCTTGTCGTACTCCTCGCCGCGGGCGGTCAGGATGATGACGGGGGTGTTGATGCGGCGGGTGCGCATCTCCCGCAGGCAGGTCATGCCGTCCATGAAGGGCATCATCAGATCGAGGATGACCAGATCATAGCCGCCGCCGGACAGCAGGGACAGGGCGGCAGAGCCGTCGCCGGCCTCCTCGCAGGTGTAGCCCGAATATTGCAGATTTTCCCGGATCAGCTCCCGGATGCGCGGCTCATCGTCAACGATCAGAATTTTTGCCATAAGGCATTCCTCCTCATAAGCTTATATCTCTCAAAGCGCCGGGACGGCTCAGATGCAGCCCGGCGGAACTGGATACGAAGTCTGATTCTATCATACCCTATCAATTAGGAATTTCTGTGAATTTTGGGTAGATTTTTTGGGAAAACATCCCAGCCCGGGCATAAGGGGCGTGTCAAGTCCAGCACCGTCTTGGAAAAAAAAACGAAGTGTGCTATACTACAATGATAAAAGCAACACCCAAAATCTGACACAGCAAAGGAAAACTGTTCATGCGCATTGGATTTGTAGAGCTGGTACTGCTCCTCTTCATCGCATCCCTCACGGTGGGGCCGAACGTGGCCCTTTTCGTAGACCGGTGGCTCCGCCGCGCCCAGCGCACCTCGGCGGCAGCGGCCCGCCGGAAGGCCCAGCTGGAAGCACAGGCCGCCATCGAGCGGGAGGCTCTGCTGACCCGTTTCCGGGTGGCCAGCAATGTCTTTGCCCTGCTGCTGCTGGCGGCGCTGGCCTACGGCCTGCTGCTGCGGCCCATCGAGACGCCGCCGAAAGCCTACACCGTCCCGGATGTCCGGCAGGACACCGGCGCGGCCCGGACGGAGCTGTCCGCCGACAGCAAAGATGGCTGGAAGCTGGGGGACTATCTGGGCGTGGACTGTGTCCGCACACAGGACGGCCTTGTCTACGCTGCGGCCTACGACGGTGCATCAATGAAAAAGCGGAAAAGCGATCTGGTCCGCACCGACGGCGGGCACGATGCGGCCATCCTGTCCGTGGAGGGGGAGCTGACAGGTTTTGCCTTTGACGGAAACGGGGATCTGTGGCTGACGGTCGTGACGCCCACCGGCGGGACCCTCTGCCGTGCCCGGCATGACAGCTGGGGCACCTCGGTGGAGCCGGTGGTCACCCAGCTGGACGGCGCACCGCTGGGTGCGCTGTCGGCGGTGGAGGCCGGCCCGGACGGAAAAGTCTATTTTGCCGCCGCGGCGGAGACCAGCGTGAAAAACGGGCTGGAAGGTGCGCTGCGCACCGAGCTTCTGGCCCACACCGGCACGGGCTGGGTCTACGTCTACGACCCGGCCGACCGTTCGGTGCAGCGGGTGCTGGGGGGCATCGCGGGCGCGTCGGGGCTGGCCCTCTCGGAGGACGGCGGGACGCTCTATGTCTCCGACCTCGGCAGCCGCTGCGTCTGGGCCGTGGACGCCGACGCCCGGGAGCTGACTGCCGGGGGGAAGAACTGCAAAAGCTTCCTTTCCGGCCTGCCGGGCTACCCCGGCGCACTGGCGCTGGACGAGGACGGCATCCTCTACGTCAGCTACCGCTGGGCGCGCAGCAACTGGCTGGAGAAGAACGCGGACCGCACCCTGCTGCGGAGCATCGCCCTGCGGGCCGGTGAAAATATGCAGCAGAAGCTGTTCGGCCTGTCGGCGGACGCGCCCTGCGCCGAGGCGGTGGATACGGCGGACGGCAGCTGGGAGCGGACCTTCACGGGCCGGGAGATGGACGGCTGCACCGCAGTCTGCCCGGCGGGCAGCAAAGTGTATTTCGGTGCGGCAGGCTCTGCCAGCCTGCTGTCGGCAAGAGTGTAAACGAGGTGTTTTTTATGACGGAAGAGTTCAAAAAGCAGATCGAAAACGAGGCGCGGCAGGCTGTGACCGAGCTGCTGGCGCAGGCAAAGCTGAAAAAGGGGGATGTCTTTGTGGTGGGCTGCTCGTCCAGCGAGATCGTCGGCGGGCACATCGGCAAGAATTCCAGCCTTGAGGCTGCACAGGCGGTCTACGCGGGCATTGCGCCGGTGCTGGCCGAAAACGGGATCTGGCTGGCGGCACAGTGCTGTGAGCACCTCAACCGGGCCATCATCCTCGAGCGGGAGGCCGCCGGGAAATACGGCTGGGAGGAGGTCTGCGTCGTGCCCCGCCCCCATGCGGGCGGCAGCTGGGCCACCACCTGCTGGAAGCAGTTCCGTGACCCCATCGCCGTCGAAGAGATCCGTGCCCACGCCGGAATCGACATCGGCGGCACCCTCATCGGGATGCATCTGCGCCGGGTGGCCGTGCCGGTGCGGCTGAGCCTTTCGAAGATCGGCGAAGCGAATATTCTCTGCGCCCGCACCCGCCCGAAGCTCATCGGCGGCGAGCGCGCAAAATATACCGAGGAGGATTGAGCTTTATGGCAGAAAAGAATCTGGACGAGATGCGGGAGGCCGTAGAGGCCATCCGGGAAAAGATGGCCGCAGCGGCCCGGGAGGCGGGCCGAGACCCCGCCGGGGTGCAGCTCTGTGCGGCCTGCAAGACCCGCACCGCCGACACCGTCGCCGCCAGCGCGGCCCTTGCCATCGACGTCTTTGGCGAAAACCATGTGCAGGAGCTTTGCGCAAACTTCGACGCCGGAGCCTACTGCGGCAAGCCCAGCCACTTCATCGGCCATTTGCAGACCAATAAGATCAAGAAGGTGCTGGGCCGGGCCAGCCTCATCCAGAGCGTGGACAGCGAGCACCTGCTGACCGCCATCGAGAAGGAGGCGGCCAAGGCCGGTATCGTGCAGGATGTGCTGCTGGAGGTGAACATCGGCGGTGAGGCGTCCAAGTCGGGCGTCTCGCCGGAGCAGCTCTGGCCCCTGCTGGACGCTGCTGCCGCCGAAGAGCATATCCGGGTCAAGGGCCTGATGGCCATTCCCCCGGTCAACGACGACGATGCCCAGAACCGCCGGTATCTGGCCGAGGTGTACCGGCTGTTCGTGCAGGCCGGAGAGCGCGGCTACGCCAACGTGAAGATGGAGACCCTCTCCATGGGCATGAGCGGCGATTTCGAGAATGCCATCCGCGAGGGCGCGACCCTCGTGCGCATCGGCACGGCCATCTACGGCGAGAGAGATTATAGTAAGAAATAAACGGCTTTGCCCTCTCCGTCATTGCTTCGCAATGCCACCTCTCCCAAAGGGAGAGGCTTGGAGCTTGCCGGTAGGCGAAAGGCTCTCCCTTTGAGGAAAGACTTCCCCCGGCCGGGGGAAGATGTCGCGCAAGCGACAAAAAGGGGAGTCTGTCACCGAAGGTGACTGAGAGGGCAAGCCCGCTATAAAAATTGGAGGAACTATGCAAAACGTCAAAGACCCCGCAGCGCGGCATACCAGCAGCGGCGCACTCATCCGGCGCTTCCTGCCCTATCTGGCAAAGTACAAAATGACCCTGTTCATCGACCTGTTCTGCGCGGCGATGACCACCCTGTGCGACATCATCCTGCCCAAGATCATGAGCACCATCACCAACTCCGCCATGGGCGTGGGCATCACCCTCACGGCGGGCATCGTGCTCAAGCTGGCGGCGGTGTACTTCGTGCTCCGCATCATCGACGGCGCAGCGCAGTATTTCATGTCCGGCATCGGCCACATCATGGGCGTCCACATCGAGACGGATATGCGCCGGGACGCCTTCGACCATCTGCTCAAGCTCGACCACACCTACTACAACAACACCAAGGTCGGCACCATCATGGGCCGCATCACCAACGACCTGTTCGATGTGACCGAGTTCGCCCACCACTGCCCCGAGGAATTTTTCATCGCGGGCATCAAAATTATAGCCTCCTTCCTCATCCTGTGTCAGGCCAGCGTGCCCCTGACGCTGGCGGTGTTCGCCTGCGTGCCCCTGATGGGCATCGTGTCCGTCAAGCTGAACCAGCGCCTGCGCGCCCGGTTCCGCCAGCAGCGCATCCAGATCGGTGAGCTGAACGCCACCATCGAGGACAGCCTGCTGGGTCAGGGCGTCGTGAAGGCCTTCGCTGCCGAGGACGAGGAGCGGGAGAAATTCGCCAAGGGCAACAAGGATTTTGAGCACATCAAGACGCTGGGCTACTACGCGATGGCGGCCTTCAACACCTCCACCCGCCTGTTCGACGGCCTGATGTATCTGGTGGTCATCCTTGCGGGCGGCCTGTCGCTGGTCTATGGGAAGATCACCGCCGGCGACCTCGTGGCTTATATGCTCTATGTCACCACCCTCATCGCCACCATCCGCCGCATCGTGGAGTTCGCCGAGCAGTTCCAGCGGGGCATGACCGGCATCGAGCGCTTTGCGGAGATCATGGACACCCCCGTCACCATCAAGGACGCCGAGGATGCCAAGCCCCTGCAGCCCGGCCCGGGCGCCATCCGGTTCGAGGACGTCAGCTTCGAGTACCCCGACGACCACAACAAGGTGCTGCACCATGTCAGCCTCGACATCCGGGCCGGGGAGCGTCTGGCGCTGGTCGGACCCTCCGGCGGCGGCAAGACGACCCTGTGCAACCTCATCCCCCGCTTCTACGAGGTGACGGGAGGCCGCATCCTCATCGACGGGCAGGACATCCAGCACGTCACCCTCAAGAGCCTGCGGGAGGACATCGGCATCGTCCAGCAGGAGGTCTACCTCTTCAGCGGCTCTGTGGCGGACAACATCGCTTACGGCAAGCCCGGCGCGACCCGGGAGGAGATCATCGAGGCGGCCCGTCTGGCGGGCGCAGAGCGGTTTATCCGCGCCCTGAAGGACGGTTTCGACACCTATGTCGGCGAGCGCGGCGTCAAGCTCTCGGGCGGCCAGAAGCAGCGCATCGCCATCGCCCGGGTCTTCCTGAAGAACCCGCCCATCCTCATCCTCGACGAGGCCACCAGCGCCCTCGACAACGAGAGCGAGATCCTGGTGGGCCAGAGCCTCGAGAAGCTGGCCCACGGCCGCACCACCCTGACCATCGCCCACCGCCTGACCACCATCAAGGACTACGACCGCATCCTCGTGCTGGGCGCGGAGGGCATCGAAGAGTCCGGCACCCACGACGAGCTGCTGGCCAAGAAGGGCGTCTACTACCGCCTGTGGAACCAGCTGCCGGGGGAAGATACGTTATAATTCCTGATAAAATAAAAGGGGCTGCTGCAAGCAACCTCTCCGTCACGGCTTCGCCGTGCCACCTCCCCTATCGAGGGGAGGCTTTGGCAGGGCGGAAAGCCTCATCTCTTCGCCAGAGGCTCCCCTACAAGGGGAGCTGTCGAGCGACAGCGAGACTGAGAGGTTGTACTTTGCAGCGGCCTCTTATTTTTATCGATTGAAAAAGAAAATATCAGTCGCCCACGATGAGCCGCACTGCGCCGTAGATGCCGGCGTCGTTGCCGAGGCTTGCGGCCTTGATGGGCGTCTCGCGGCAGGACTTGAAGGCGTAGGTCTTGTAGTGCTCCACCAGCGGGTCGAAGAGGACATCACCTGCGCGGGACACGCCGCCGCCCACAAGGAACATCTCGGGGTCGGTGGTGGCGGCGATGGTGGCCAGAGCCATGCCGAGGGTGTCAGTCATCTCGTCCACCTCGCGGGCGGCGAGAGCGTCGCCATTGCGGGCGGCGTCGAAGACGTCCTTGGCCTCAAAATCCCTGCCGCGCAGGACACAGTCAGCGTCGGGATTCTCGTCCAGCAGCTTCTTCATGCAGCGGACGACGCCGGTGGCGCTGGAATACTGCTCGAGACAGCCGTGCTTGCCGCAGCCGCAGGTGGCCGTCTCGTGGCGGTTGACAGTGATGTGGCCGATCTCGCCGCCAGCGCCGTGTGCGCCGTCGATGACCTTGCCGTTGACGATGACGCCGCCGCCCACGCCGGTGCCCAGCGTGACCATGACGGCGCTGCGGCAGCCCTTGGCCGTGCCCATCCAGATCTCACCCAGAGCGGCGACGTTGGCGTCGTTGCCCACCAAGACCTTCATGCCGTCCAGCAGGCCGGACAGCTGGGCCGAGACGTTCCGCTCGCCCCAGCCGCCGAGGTTGGCGCAGATGATGGGGACGACGCGGCTGTCCAGCACAGGGCCGGGCACGCCGATGCCGACGCCCTCCACCTGCTCGGAGGGAATCTCCTTCTCGGCCATCTTGGCGTGGATGGCGTCGGCCAGATTTTCGAGGATGTGCTCACCGGCGTTCGAGGTGTCGGTGGGGACTTCCCACTTTTCCAGCAGTGCGCCCGAGGTGGTGAACAGGCCGACCTTGGCGGTCGTGCCGCCGAGGTCGATGCCGAATGCGTATTCTTTCATGATTCATTTACCCCTTTTTCTGCGGCGGTCGTCCGCCGTTTTTAGCTGACAACAGTATAACATACTCCGGCCCAAAAGAGCAGAGGGCGGGCCGGATTTTATGCAATCGGACGGAAATGGACTGCGATTTTTGGCAAAATCGCAGAAAGGAAGCGCGGATGCAAAAACTCCCCGCCATGCACGCTGCACAGCGGGGAGAAAGAGGGAGGAAGGGGCAGAGTTCAGAGAGCCGAGTAGCCGAAGCTGTTCACCAGCGCGTCGATGTGCTGGCCCGCCTTGCACATGGGGCAGTCGCGGCTGTCGAAGCTGGCGTAGTCGGGCAGGCTGGAGGGGTCGAAGATGGATGTGACCGGGATGCCCAGACACTCGTGGGTGGTAGCGAAGATGGCCGACAGGCCCGCCACAACGCCGCCGTAGTAGTTGACGGCCTCGATGGCCGCCTGCGCGGTGTAGCCGGTGGTGATGGAGGCAGCCAGAATGAGGACGTGCTTGCCCTTGACCATCGGGGCGAGGTTGTCGCGGAGGATGATCTGGCTGCCGCTGGTGTACTCGGGGGTGATGACGTAGATGGTCTGGTGGGCGTTCATATTGGCGAAGCCGTCCTTGGTCAGCTCGTTGGCCAGACAGGTGCCGATGACCTGCGTGCCGTCCAGACAGAGCACGGTGTCCACGATGGTGCTGTGCTGATAGGCGGCCACCAGCTCCTTGGCGACAGCCTTGGCCTCCGAGAGGCGGGCTTTCTGGGTGGTGACGTCGATGTAGTAGTTGATGTGGCTGTGGCTGGTGGCGAAGTGGCCTTTTGCCACGCGCAGGAACAGACTGCTCTTGTTGGTGGGAAGTTTTACCATATTGATCATAAACTGCACACTCCTGTTCTTGTGAAATCAGGCAGGACGCCCATCCCTCAAAAGGAAACAGCGCGGCGGCACTTGCCCGGCCGCTGCGCTCCCCGGTTGGTATGCCCTTATTGTAGCAGGAAAAGCCCCCTGTGCACAAGACATAAAACCACTAAAATTCTTTGCCCTGAATTTAGCATATCGACGAAACAGGGCGAACAAAAACGCCCAAGGCGTGAGCCTTGGGCGTGGAGTGCGGAAATAAGAAATTATTCGAAGGTGACTTTTCCAGTGGTAGCATCGACCTTGGCGGTCATCTTCCAAGTGCAGAAAGCACGGGTGTAGCCGCTGTTGCCGCTGCTGGCCTGAATACGGGGCCAGTACTTGAACTCGACCTTGTCGTTGTTCTTAAGAGTAACGCCGGTAACAGTAATATCGAAATCCTGTTCACCGTCATCAGTCGTCAAATCGAACTTTCCGCCAGAAGAGCCTGCACCCTGACGCTTGACAGTGATGGCATTGTCCAGATAGTCTACGTCATCCTTGCTCTTGCCAGTACTGTTTACAGTAAGCTCGAAGTTACCCCTAGTCACGCAAAGAGGAACCTTGTCCGTAGTGCACTTAATGTTGATGGTGGTCTTGAAAGTACCGTTATCGAATGTGGGCGCATCCTTCATCTTGAAGGTGCCCATCAGCTTCAGGGTGCTGCCGATTTTACCGGTCTTCTGGTACTCATCCTCACCACAGCCGGTCAGCAGGCTGGAACCAGCCACAGCCACAGCAGCGGCGGCGCTGTACTTCAGGAAAGAGCGGCGATTGAATTCTAAGGACATGATCGTTCCTCCTTTATGTAGAAACACAGAAATCATTGTACTGCCCCGAAGGGCGTCTTGCCTATACAATAGGCGAAAAATGAGCAGATGTCAATGGTTTTCACAAAATTTTGTGGGGAAAGATCTGCCCGTGGGACGGAATTTCGTCCGGGAAAAACGCCTTTAGGCCTGTGCAATATCGGAAGAGCTGAGGGTGAAGGTCAGGCTCTTGTTGGCCACGAAGGTGGGGACGAAGGTGACGTTCAGCTTCTGCCAGCCGGTGGGGACGCAGCAGATCAGCTCAATGTAGCCGGAACCCTGCGGGGGCAGGTTGGTGGACTCAGAGAAGCTCTGGGCGTCGGCGTTGTAGAGCTGGATGTAAGCGCCCACCTCGGCCTCGGCACCGTCACAGGTGGCGGTGAAGTCGGTGGTGGAGGCAGCCAGAGCGTGGAAATACTGGCGGGCGACGTCAATCTTGGTGGCCTCATTGTCCAGAGGGTAGGCCGCATCCAGCTCGGCGAGGTTCTGTGCGCCGATGTTGAAGGTGGTCGCGCCGGAGCGGTTGACCGCAGTGATGAGGACGGCGACGTACTCGTGGTCGGGCAGGTCGGGGGTGGTGCTCATGGTGAAGACGCTGGTGAGCTGGACACCCAGATTGTTCCAGTTGCTGACCTTATCGCCCACCTTGACCTCGATGGCGTCGCTGGTGCTGGAGCCGCAGCCGCCCAGCATGGCAGCAGCGCCCAGAGCGGCGGCGGAAGCGCCGGTGCACTTGAGGAAGGTGCGGCGGGAAATCTTATTGGACATGGATGTGTCCCTCCTTGAAATCGTTTTATGAATAAAAAAGCACGATGAAAATGTTCTGTCTTGTTTATAACATTTTTTGCACGCAGATGCAAGCAAAACAGAGCAGAATTTACACTAGTTTCACAGAGAGTTAAGTGCGGTCCTCGCCGGTCAGCTCCCGGGCGCGGGTCTCGCTGGTCTTGACCAGATTGAGCAGGCTGGGCGTATACAGCGGGTATTCCCGGGTCAGGCTCTCGGTGGTCATGGCGAGGCAGGACGGGTCGGCTACGCCCTCGCCGCCGGGCAGCTCTTCTCCGGCCAGCAGGGCCTCCACGTTGGCCTGTGCGGAGTGCATCACGGCATCGGAATAGCCGGGCCAGCGCCGGGCGTCCACGCTGAACATACTGGGGGCGTTGTGCGGCTCGGCAGAGTAGAGCAGCCGGAACATCTTGGCCACGGCGGTCATCAGGTAGGCGCTGACCTCGGTGGTCAGCGCTTTGCTGTGGCACTCGCCGATCTTGGCGTAGAGCACGTTCAGGCTGTTGGAGATGAGCTTCTTGTTCATGGTGGGAAGGACGCTGCCATGGTAGACGTTGTCCTTCATCTTGTCGGGGTTGGGGATGTCCTCTGCCGAGAGCATCATGCCGTTGCGCTCTGCCGAGCGGCCCAGCAGGTAGTCGCAGGAGACATTATAATAATCGGCGACCCGTACCACAAAGTCCAGGCCGCACTCCCGGATGCCTTTTTCATAGTGGGAAAGCAGGGCCTGCGAAACGCCCAGATCCTCTGCCGCCTGTTTCTGGGTGATGCCGCGCTCCTTGCGCAGCAGTTTGATGATACGATTGAACTCCATGATGTTTGGCTCCTCAGATAAAAGATGGGACTTCCTTGATTTTTGGTTTACAGCACGTTGATTATACACAATGGAAAACGACTTGTAAAGCGAAAAAGTGACGGATTTTCCGCGATAATTTCGGTGTTTTTGTCAAAGGGGTTGCTCTTTCCACCATATCTATGTTAAACTAAAGCCTGACGGCATACATTTTGTGTCTGAGGATGCCGGGAATTTTAGCAGAAAAGCAAGATTTGTGCGAACCAGCACAGTACAAGATAGCTCACAAGAGGTGTTTTTGCATGAAAACCTTTAAGCTCCATCTCATCCGCCATGGCCTGACGGCCGGTAATTTACAGGGCCTTTACATCGGCAGCGGAACGGACATCCCCCTGTGCGACGAGGGCCGCGCCCAGCTGGCCGAGCTGAAGGAGCGGTTCGAGTATCCGCAGGTGGATACCGTCTTCTCCTCCCCCCTGATGCGCGCCGTGGAGACGGCCAACATCCTGTTCCCGAATGCCACCCACCAGTTCTCGGTGCACGACCTGCGGGAGGCGGGCTTTGGCGTCTTTGAGAACCATCCCGTCAAGGAGCTGGTGAAGAACGAGGACTTCAAGAAGTGGATCACCCCCGGCTCGGGTTTCGTGCCGGAGGGCGCAGAGCCTACCGAGCAGTTCCACGCACGCTGCGCGGAAACGCTGCTCAAGCTGTTCGAGTATATGATCCGGATGGACGTCACCGAGGCTGCCTGCGTGACCCACGGCGGCGTCATCATGAGTATGCTGAGCCAGCGCGCCCTTCCCTCCCGCCACCCGGAACAGTGGATGGCTGACCCCGGCTGCGGCTACACCGTCCAGACCGACGTTCAGCTCTGGATGCGCGACCGTCTGGTGGAGGCCATCGACATCGTGCCCTTCGGCTACGCCGACACCCTGCGCGGTCAGGCCGAAGCAGAGGAGAACGAGGCCTTCGAATAAGACTGCACCCGCTGCCGCCCGGCGATTTTGACGCCGGGCGGCATTTTTGCGGCTTTTTGGTACAAGATCGGCAAAGAAAATGCAAAATCTGCGGCAGAACCCGTCCAGACTCTTGACAGGGCGCAGAGAAACCGATACTCTATAAAGTGAATGATTTTTCTCGCTGCAAGGAGGAGTCCCCCATGTCTCAGTCCCTTTCCCGCCGGTCGTTCCTGAAATGCGCCGGTTCGGGCGCGGTCAGTCTGGCCGCTGCCCTGCTCACAGGTGTCTCGGCGGCTGGGGCACAGCCCCGGGCCGTGGGTCAGCCTGCCCTGCTGGACGGCAAGGCGGCGGTGGAGCTGCTGGGCTATGCGCCTGCGCCCGGGCTGAACGGGGTGCTGGTCTACCTCTCGGTGGAGAACCTTTCGGCCCGCACCCTGCCGGTGGGGGCAAGCTACCTCCACAGCCGGGACGTCTCCACTCTGAACGAGCTGTACAGTCTGGACAGCGGCGTCACGGCCCGCTGCGGGGGGCAGAGCATCCCCTGCGGGAGCTTCGCGGCCCCGCTCTATGCAGAGAACGCTGCCGACGCCTCGGCCTTTACCCTGAACCTCGCCGCCGGGCGCGGCGCGATGCTCCACTGCTTCTGTGCCGTCCCGGGCGAGTGGGAGACACTGGAGCTGAGCTATCGCCCCGCCTTTGCCGCCGGTCAGCCGGTGGAGTTCGTGGTGCGGCGGGATGCCGATGCCGTCCGGCTCGGCCCGGTGCCCGCTGCGCCGGGAGAAGTGGGGAGCGTAGTGGACCTGTGAGGCGGACGCTCTGCTTCTGCGGACAACAAAAAATGAGACAGGTTTCCCCGCAAAGGGGCTGCCCGTCTCATTTTTGTTTTAAGAAGCCTTAGTCCTCGTCTTCCTCGTCCTCTTCGTCGCCTTCCTCCGTGCGGGGCTTGTAGAAGATGCCGCTCAGGAAGGTGCTGACAAAGTAGAGCAGGACCATCGGGATGGCTACCATGCACTGGGAAACGATGTCCGGCGGGGTGACGACGGCTGCAACAAAGAAGATGAGCACGATGGCAATGCCGCGGCCCTTCTTCATGAGCTGGGGGTTCGCAATGCCCATCTTGGCCAGAATAATGGTGACCAGAGGCATCTCGAACACGCAGCCGAAGATGATGAACATGGTCAGACAGAGGCTGACGTAGCTCTCGATACTGGTGGTGGTCTGGATGTAATCGGCGCCCTCGATGCCGGTGCTCAGGAACTGGAGCATGAAGGGCATCATGAGCTTGTAGGCGAACATCACGCCCACCACGAAGAGGGCCAGACCCAGCAGGATGACCAGCTTGAGGAAGAAGGTCTCGCTCTTCTTCAGGCCGGGCTTTGCAAAGGCGTACACCTGATACAGCGCCACCGGCACCGTAACGACCACAGCCGCCAGCAGGGAGACGCGGAAATACTGCATCAGCTTTTCCTGCGGGGCGATGGACACGAAGGTGTAGAAGCCCTGTCCCATCGCGGTCAGCAGGTCGATGAGGCGGTCGGCGTAGGACAGTGTGACCACGACCGCCACCACGAACACCACGGCGCAGACGATGAGGCGGTTGCGCAGCTCTTTCAGGTGGCCCGTCAGCGTCATGTTGCCGTCGTCAGCCATGACTTCGGCCTTTTTTTTGCGCTTTACGTTCGTAGCCACAGATTACTCCTCGTCGTCCTTCTTCTCAGTCTTGGTCTCGGCCTTTGCAGTGGTGGTCTCGGCCTCGTCGTCAGACTCCTCCATGCCCTTCTTGAAGTTGTTCATGGTCTTGCCGAACATCTTGCCCAGCTTCGGCAGGTTCTTGGGTCCAAAGATCAGCAGGACGACGACCAGGATGATAAGCAGCTCGTTAGTACCAATACGCATAATAATGATCTCCTTTTTACTTTGCCGCGCCGCGAGGCGGGCTGATTACGATGTATAAGGCAACCGCGGGCGCGGGTGCATCGGTGTGGATGTTCAGGCCTTTGCCTCTTCGGCGGGTGCGGCCTCGGCAGCGGGTGCGGCTTCTTCGGCCACAGGAGCTGCCGCAGCGGGGGCGTCGGCCTTTTCCTCGGCCTTCACAGGCTGCTCAGCCGTCTCAGCGGCGGGAGCCTCAGCAGGAGCCTCCTCGGGCAGCTCTTCGACCTCCAGCTCGGTGACTTCCTCCGGCTGCTCGGCCTTGGCGGCTTCTTCCTTGCTGGTCTTGCCGATGCCGGT
Organism: Faecalibacterium sp. I3-3-89; assembly: GCF_023347275.1. Classification (NCBI taxonomy): domain Bacteria; kingdom Bacillati; phylum Bacillota; class Clostridia; order Eubacteriales; family Oscillospiraceae; genus Faecalibacterium; species Faecalibacterium sp. I3-3-89. The sequence goes on from NZ_CP094468.1 coordinate 273,921, forward strand.
GAAGCTCTTGGTGACGTCCTTCACGCTGTTGTCGATGTCCTTCTTGATGTCGGTCAGGGGGGCGACTGCCTCCTTGAGGGGGGCCTGAATCTCATTCAGAGGCTCCACGACATTCTTCTGGATCTCCTCGGAGGCAGCGCCGGTGTACTTCTTCAGCTCACGCAGCATCTTGCCCAGCTTCTTTGCGTAGACGGGCAGCTGGTCGGGGCCGATGAAGACGAACGCGATGACCACGATGACCACGAGTTCCAAAAAACCAATTTTCATATCTTCTGATTCCTTTCCTTTGCCGCCCGGGCGGGGCAGCAGCATGGAGTGTGCCGTCAGCGGCTTTTTGGCGCGTTGTGCGCCTTGGATGCCATACATATACCGAAGATGCATGAACGGAATATGAATTTAATATGAACTATTCGTGAATAAAAGGCTGGCTTACACAAAAACCAATTGATACGGTAGAAACTACAAAGAATAATACCGATTGGAATTGGAGGCACTCAGCGGACCGTGTTCGTCAGGGTGCCGATGCCCTCGATCTCGCACCGCACTTCGTCGCCCGGGACGAGGAAGCGGGGCGGGTCCATCCCCATTCCGACGCCTGCCGGGGTGCCGGTGGCGATGATGGTGCCTGCGCGGAGGGTCATGCCCTGCGACAGCTCGGCGATGACGTGGTCGATGTCAAAGATCTGAAGGCCGGTGTTGGAGTCCTGCCGCTTTTCGCCGTTGACGAAGCACCGGATGGGGAGCTTGGGCGGATAAGCCTCGAACTCATCCGCCGTGACGATGCAGGGGCCGATGGGGGTAAAGCCGTCGAGGCTCTTGCCGAAATACCACTGCTTGTGCGCGGTCTGGACGTCCCGGGCCGAGACATCGTTCAGGATGGTGTAGCCGAAGACGTAGTCTCTGGTCTGCCCTGCGGGAACGTCCTTGGCATCCCGGCCCAGCACGACGGCCAGCTCGCACTCGTAGTCCAGCTTTTTCACGAGGTCGGTGTGAGCCTCGATGAAGCCGCCGTCCGGCACGGCCCGGGTGACCCGCTTGGAAAAGTAGATGGCATCCTGATGCTGGGTGGCGAAGGCGTCGGCGGAGTATTTCTCGGCCTCGTCCGAATGGGCCATATAGTTGATGCCCAGACAGATGACATCCTGCGCCGGGGCGGGGATGGGGCTTTCCAGCGTGACGGCCTCGATGGGCAGGGCCGGGATGCCCGCGATGGCCAGCGAAAGCCCGGCCCGCACCTGCGGGGTCAGAAAGGGGATGGCGTCGGACAGAGTCTCGTAGGACAGGCCCAGCCAGCTCAGGGGCCAGACCTGACGGCCATCCGCCGACAGGATGGCCGGGTCTTCTACGCCGTCGGGCAGACGGCAGGTGATGAAGCGCATCGAAAAGCCTCCTTCTCAGTGCCGATAAGCGATGGCCTTCTGGATGCGGTCGGCCTCGGCGGGGCCTGCCAGCTGGCGCACCAGCTCCAGAGCGAAAGAAATGGCACCGCCAAGGCCGTAGCTGGTGGTGATGCTTCCGTCTACGACGACTTCCTCGTCGTGGACGATGGCACCGGCCAGCTTATCCTGAAAACCGGCGTGTGCGGTGGCGTTTTTACCCTCCAGCAGGCCGAGGCTGGCAAGGACGCTGGGGGCGGCGCAGATGGCGGCGACCTTTTTCCCGGCTTTGGCAAAGGAAACGCAGGTGTCGGTGACGGTCTTGTTCTCGGCGAGATTGGGGGTGCCCGGGATGCCGCCGGGCAGGACGACCATGTCCACATCGTTGTAGTCCACGTCCTCAGCCAGTGCGTCCGCGTTCAAGTGGATGCCGTGGCTGCTGACCAGCGCACGGCGGCCCATCGCAGAGGCGATGATGACCTCGACTTTGGCGCGGCGGAGCAGGTCGGCCACCAGAAGGGCCTCGCACTCCTCGGTGCCGTCGGCAAAAAACAGAACAGCTTTGCTCATAAGAACATCTCCTTATAGATCAACGAAAAAAGCGCACCGCAGGCGGGGCGTCCCCGGCCCGCAGTGCGCAGCGGTCAGTGAAAGATCATTCCTCAGCGTCAGTAGAGACGCCGTTTTTCTCCAGAATGCGGCGCAGGACGCTGTCGTCCCGGCTCAGCACCCGGCTCACACGGCTGATGATCGCGCTGGAAGCGCCGATATTGCCCATGATGCTGGTGTAGCTCTGCTTGCGCATGAGCTTTTCGGCGATGTTGTAGCGCTGCTCCATCGCGCTCAGCTCTGCATAGCTGCATACGTCCTGCAGGAAGCGGTAGCATTCCTCCGGCGTTTCAAGCTCCAGAAAAGCGGCATACAGGCCGGATTTTCCGGTCGGATGGTCCTTAGCCATATACAGTTCCTCCCCGGTCATTCATTGATGGTCGGCCCGCAGACGGGCACTTCAATACACTACTTTAGTGTAGTACAAATGCAGGAAAAATGCAATGGTCTTTTTCTTACAACATCCGCTCAAAGATCAGCTCGTTGCGGTCGATGCCGCCCTCGCTCTCGGCAGGGCCGAGGGAGCGGTAGCCCCGGGCCTTGAAGAACTGCTGCACAGGCAGGGCCTTGGCGTTAACGCCGCACCAGACCCGGCCCCGGCCCTCGCCCCGGGCCAGACGTTCGCAGGACGCCACGATGTCCCGGCCGATGGCCTTGCCCCGGTATGCGGGCTTGAGGTAGAGATGGAGCAGGTGGAGCGAGGTGTTTTCCATCTTCCACGCAAAATAGCCGATGAGCTGGCTGCCGAGGAAGACGAGGAAGTAGTTCACATCGTTGTCGATGTCCTCCTCGATGGCGTCGGCGCTCTGGATGCTCTCGACGAGGGCGTCCAGCTGCTTTGCTGGGAAGTAGCGCTTGTAGACCTCGTGCCAGGTCTCACTGGCGAGGTCGGCGGTCATGTGGATGTATTTGGCCTTGGCGACCAGCTTGTAATCGGGTTTCATAGTCCTCCTGAAAAGACAGCGCACCGCTGCGCATGATAAAGTTCGGTGGGGGAAAGCGGCTTATAAAGATAGTGTATCACATCCGGCCCCCGGGTGTAAAGCAAAAAGGCTGCCGTACCCCGCAAAGAGTACGGCAGCCTTGATGGCTTTTTCGACGTCCTTGGACGTGATGCGTTTTACAGCGCAGCCTTGAAGTCGTGATGAGTGGAGTTGTAACGGACAACTGCTTCCATCAGGGTGACAGGCCACAGCAGGACCTTGCCAACCATCTCAGCCGGCTTGACGCATACCGTCTCCATGCTGTCGATGCCGAACAGGATCAAACAAGCGATACCGCAGCCCAGAATGTAGTAATACATAGTCAAACCTCCTATATTTTCTCACAGGCCCGCCGGACGCAGGACCTGAAGCTCGTTGTTGAGGAGCGTTCTTTGCTCCTTTCAAGCTTACTATACACCGGTTTTGAAATAAAGTCAATAGCAGAAAACGTGAAACAAATTAAAGCGTTCTCTGAAATGCTATATCTATCATTAAAGTAAAGCATCAAAGTGAGCTTTGATTTATAAAAATAAAGTCATTGCCCTGAATTGGCCTTGCAGCAACTACAGAACGCCCCGGAACCGGCCCGAAACGAGCCGAAAACGAGGGCGTTGTTCTTGCTGTGGAGACAGCGCGGAAAGCGCCCCCGGCGGGCCGTTTTCATAATGTATACAAGTGTGCGCCGACGGCGGAACCCGGGACAGGGGGAATTCCAGCAAAACGGTCAAAATGTATAAAGAAATCGGAAAAGATTATGGAAAACTATTCTTGCTGCCCAAATGAAAATGCGCTATAATAGGGGCAGTAAAATCTACGCTGAAAGGAGATCGCAGTTATGGCAAAGGCATCGCAGGTCGTATTATCGGAAAATGAGTTTTACCTCATCAAGGCCCCCAATGGAAAGGTGCTGGAAGTAAAGAACTTCAACACGGAGAACGGCGCTGCGATCCGTCTGTGGGATTACGCAGGTCATCCATGGCAGCAGTGGAAATTCGTGGATGCCGGCGAAGGCCGCTGGCGCATCCAGAACCGTTTTACCGGGAAGATGATCGACCTTGCCCTCGGCGGCGTGGTGGAGGGCACATGGCTCCATCAGTGGGGACGCACCAGCGGCATGAGCCAGTGCTGGGCACTGGAACCCACCCGCAATGGCCGCACCCGCATCCGCAATGTGTTGGCCGACAAGTACATCGACCTCGTGGGCATGAACACCTCCAATGGTGCGCAGGCCCAGATCTGGAACTTCGTCTCGGGCGGCAATCAGGAGTGGAACCTTGAGCGTGTGGACGCCACCGCCCAGCAGACCCGGGCCAAGGCAGAGGAAGTACACGACCCCGAGCCGACGCCCTCCCAGCGCAAGCACCAGAACGACCTCGTCCGCAAGCTGAACAACGCGGGCAAGGGCCGGGCAGGCCGCAAGGCATGAACGCATGAAAACAGCGCCCCGCAGGGGTCATCTGCGGGGCGCTTTGCTGTAACAGTTTGATTCAGAGAAGAGGAAAAACGATGAAGCTTGGAGCCTTTATGGACCCGGAATACCCGATCTTCAGCACGACGCTGTGCTATCTGGAGCGGGACGACGCCTACCTGATGCTCCACCGGGTGAAGAAGGAGGACGACTACAACCACGACAAGTGGATCGGCGTGGGCGGCAAATTCGAGCGGTTCGAAAGCCCGGAGGACTGCCTTCTCCGCGAGGTGAAGGAGGAGACGGGCCTAACCCTGACCCACTGGCGCAGCCGGGGCCTGCTGACCTTCATCTGGGGCAATATGACCGAGTTCATCCACCTCTACACCGCCGACGAGTGGACGGGCGAGATGATGCAGGGCGATGCCTGCCGGGAGGGCGTGCTGGAATGGGTGCCGAAGGAGAAGGTGACGCAGCTGCCCATCTGGGAGGGCGACAAGATCTTCTTCCGGCTGCTGAACGAGGAATGCCCGTGGTTCTCCCTCAAGCTGGTGTACGAAGGGGATACGCTCCGGCAGGCGGTACTGGACGGAAAACGAGTGGTATAAACAGAAAAAAGCCTGCGGCGGCAGGCTTTTTTGCTTGTTCAGTTCAGCTTCAGGTCGCCGTCCTTGATCCAGCCAAGCTTGCGCTCGATCTCGCAGAAGAGAACGCTGAGCACGGCGGGCAGAGCGAAGCAGATGAGGACGAGGGCGGCCCAGTCCATCGGGGTGATGGCGGCTTTGGTGCCGGCGGCAATGTCGTTGACCCAGCCGGTGTAGACGCCGATCTGGCCCACGAGGCCGCAGGTGCCCATGCCGGAGGAGACGGCTGCGCCGTTCATCTCCATGTGGAAGACGCAGGTGGCCAGAGGGCCGGTGATGGCGCTGGCCAGAGTGGGTGCGATCCAGATGCGGGGGTTCTTCACGATGTTGCCCATCTGGAGCATACTGGTGCCGAGGCCCTGACTGATGAGGCCGCCGACACCGTTTTCCTTATAGCTCATGACGGCGAAGCCGATCATCTGGGCGCAGCAGCCCGCCACAGCGGCACCGCCGGCAAGGCCGGTCAGGCCCAGCGCTGCGCAGATGGCGGCAGAGGAGATGGGCAGAGTCAGTGCGACGCCCACGATGACCGAGACGAGGATGCCCATCAGGAAGGGGGCCTGCTCGGTGGCCCACATGATGAGGGTGCCCACCTGACTTGCGGCGGCACCGATGGGGGCGGCGATGAGCATCGAGAGGCCGACGCCGGAGAAGATGGTCACCAGCGGGGTCACGAGGATGTCGATGCGGGTCTCCTTACTGACGGCTTTGCCCAGCTCAGCGGCCACGATGGCGATGATGAGGACGGCCAGAGGACCGCCTGCGCCGCCCAGAGCGTTGGAGGAGTAGCCCACCGTCACCAGACTGAACAGCACCAGCGGCGGGCAGTGGAGCGCCCAGCCGATGGCCACAGCCATGGCCGGGCCGCTCATGGCCGTGGCGTAGCCGCCCAGGTCCACCAGCGTCTCAAGCCCGGTCTGCTGGCCCAGCGTCTTGATGATGGTGCCGATGAGCAGGCTGGCGAACAGGCCCTGTGCCATCGCGCCCAGCGCCTCGATGAGGTAGCGCTGGGGGGTGATGACGATGTCCTTGCGTTTTAAGAAATCTTTTACATTTGACATAAAGATCTGCCTTTCCGTCATTACAGTTTCAAAAGGGCAGCAAAAGCTGCATGACCATCATAATACCATACACCTGTCAAGACAACAAGAGGAAAACGCAAAAATCCTGCCCGAAACTTGTCTTTTTTCTCGTCGGTGCAATAATGAGGCGGTCTGGGCCGTATTTCATACAGAGCATTTTTGGCAGTAGACGCCCCCCGCGAGACGCTCCGCAGGACGCACCGAAGGAGATTGACGGGAGCTTGCAGTTGGGTGTATACTATAGGTGTGCAAATAGCACTTCCGGCGGCGAGAGGCCGCGTTAGAATAGAGCTTGGAGGCAGAGCAGGCGGAATGAGACGGAACGATACAGGAACCCCAAAAAAGAAGACGCGCCGCGCGGCGGGCCAGATGGTGGCCTCGGCGGTGATGGCGCTTGCCATCGCAGTGGGCGGCTTTGGCACCACGGCCCTGTTGGCGTCTCAGCCCGCAGGCTTGACGGTGGAGCCGTCGGCCCTGCTGTGGGAGGGCGAGAGCAACGCGGCCCACAGCACAAAGAAAGACGACAAGGAGGAAGCTCCCAAGCCGTCAAAGACGGACTCTGCATCCTCGGAGGCGGAGAGCACCGCTGCGTCTGCCGCGCAGCCCGCTGCCCCCAGCCAGAATGAGACGGAAGCGCCTGCCGTGTCGGAGGCTCCGGCTGCCCCCGCAGAGGAAACGGCCGCAGCGCCTGCGGCCCCGGAGGCCGCGCCTGCTGACCCCATGATGGGCAGCATCGAGGAGCTGGAGCAGGAGAACAACTTCCCCAGCCTACAGCAGGAGACGGAGGCACTGGCCGCAGAGGATCCCCTGAGCGCACCGGTGGAGCAGGCCGCAGAGGTCCAGCCGGAGGCAGGTGCAGAGACGAACTCTGAGGAGACTGCCCTGCCGGTAAAGACCGAGGAGGGCACCATCCTGCTGACCCCGGAGGAGATCCGCGCCGCACTGGATGCAGGCACGCTGGACGAGAGCAGCATCGACCCCGCCTGTCTCACTGACGAGAACGGCCTGCTGAGCTGGCTGTGGAACCTGCTTTTTGGCAGGAGCGACAAAGACGACAGCGACAGCGGCAGCAGCACCCCGGCCCCGGTCTATTCCGGCTGGCGCACGGTGGGCGGCAAGACCTATTATTATGACCAGTACACCAACCAGCCCGTGAAGGGCATCCAGTCCATCGACAACAAGCTCTACTACTTCGACGCCAACGGCGTGCAGCAGAATGCCACCTTCGGCATCGATGTCTCGAAATATCAGTCCAGCATCGACTGGGAACAGGTAAAGACGGCGGGCGTCAAGTTCGTCATCATCCGCATCGGCTACCGCGGCTACGGCAGCGGTGCGCTGGTGCTGGACCCCATGTTTGAGCAGCACTTCACCAACGCCCGCAACGCGGGCCTGAAGGTGGGCGTCTACTTCTTCAGTCAGGCCGTCAACGAGGAGGAGGCCCGGGAGGAAGCCATGGGCTGTGCCTACGTCCTGAACGGCCGCAAGCTGGACTACCCCATCTACTTCGATACTGAGGCCTCCGGCGGCAAGAATGGCCGTGCCGACGGTCTGGGCGTCGAGGACCGCACCAAGTGCGCCATCGCTTTCTGCGAGGAGGTCAAGGCGCAGGGCTACAAGCCCGGCGTATACGCCTCTACCCTGTGGTTCCGCCAGCGGGTGGACCTGAGCCGTCTGACGGGCTACAGCATCTGGAACGCACACTACGGTGTGGCCAGCAGCCCCATCTCCTGCGATATGTGGCAGGGCAGCTGCACCGCCCGCATCCCCGGCTATGGCGGACAGATCGACGTGAACATCAGCTATGTGGGCTGAGGAGGCGCGCATGGACGTCATCCGCCTCATTGCCTCCGACCTTGACGCTACCCTGCTGGACGGCCAGAGCCAGCTCCCGCCGGACTTCGCGGAGACCGTCCGCGCACTGGCAGAGCGGGGCATCCGGTTCGCTGCCGCCAGCGGACGGCCCATCTATACCTTAGAGGAGATGTTCGCGCCCCTGCAGGACGACATCATCCTTGTGGGTGACAACGGCGGTGCCATCTGCTGGAAGGGCGAGAGCCTGTATCTCTCCGAGATGGACGCCGCCGACTGGCACACGCTGGCCGGGCAGGCCCGGAGCGCGGGCCACGCCGCCGTCCTCTGCGGGCTGGAAACGGCCTATGTGGAGGAGCAGTTCCGGCCATACGACAGGGTCTTCAAGAGATTCTACACCAAGGTGGAATATGTCCCCTATCTGGAGGACGTGACCGCCCGGGTGGATAAATTCACCATCTACTTCCCCGAGGGGGATGCCCAGAAGGGCTACGACGCGCTTTATGGTTCGGTCTGGGGCGGGCGCTTCTCGGTGGCGGTGGCCGGTGCAGACTGGGTGGACATCATGAACCCCGGCGTCCACAAGGGCGCGGCCCTGCTTCGGCTGGGGGAGCGTCTGGGCGTCCCGCCCGAGGGCATGATGGCGTTCGGCGACACCTTCAACGACGCGGAGATGCTGAAGGCGGCAAAGTACGGCTTCCTTGTGGAGAACGGCTCGCCCGCCCTCCGGGAGGAGGTGCCCTTCCTCGCGCCGCCCAACACCAACTCCGGCGTGATGCAGGTCCTGCGCCGTGTTCTGGCCCAGAATGGCCGGGTCTGTGAATCGGATTTCAGAAGAGCAAAATAGAGAACGGCATCGGAGAAAAGCTCAGATGCCGTTCTTTTTTATTGGTATAAAAGTGCGCCCAGCACCGCCGAGAGCAGGATCATCCCGATGGGCGAAGGGGCTTTGCCCTTCGCTTTCTGCCAGACCAGCCGGACGACAGCCAGAAGCGCAAGGATGCCGATGCCCTGCCATGATGGCGCGGGGGCGTCGGCGGCGGTGGAGATGTCCAGCAGGGTGCTCAGGCCCATCGTGAGGGCAGTGGAGAGGATAAGGGGCACGACGCAGGGCCGGACGCCGGAGAGAAAGGCTTCGACCCCGGCGTACTTGAGTAAGTCGTGGATGAGGGCCGCGATGAGCAGGATGATGAAGAAGGAGGGGAGGACGACGCCCAGTGTGGCGCAGAGCGCCCCCAGCACCCCGCCCTGCGAAGAGCCGATGAAGGTGGCCATGTTGACGGCCAGCGGGCCGGGGGTGGATTCCGACACTGCGATGAAGCTCAGAAACTCGGCCTCAGAGAGCCAGCCATGGAGCAGGACTTTTTCCCGGATGAGGGAGATCATGCCGTAGCCGCCGCCGAAGGAGACGGCACCGATTTCGAAAAAGGTGAGGAACAGCTTCAGGAGCATATCACTTTCCCTCCTTTCTGCGGCCCAAGAGCCACGCGGCCACGCCTGCCGCACCGCTGAGGAGGATCAGCAGGATAGACGAGACACTGATGCCCGCCAGCGAAAGGCTCGTCATCGCCAGAAAGACGGACAGGAGGACGCCGGAAGAAAAGAGGGAGCGGTCGAGCGCCTGCAGCATCCGCACACCAGCCGAGAAGATGAGATAGATGACGCAGACCTGAATGCCTTTGAAGGCGTTGGCAATGACGGTGAGCTGGGTGAACTGCTCAAAAAACAGCGAGATGGCGTAGATGATGAGAAAGGACGGCAGGCAGACGGCCACGGTGGCGGCCGCCGCGCCGGGGACTCCGGCCAGCTTGTAGCCGAGGTAGGTGGCGCTGTTGATGGCCACCGGGCCGGGGGTGGATTCCGCGATGGCGGTCATGTCGAGGAACTCGTCCTTATCCAGCCACCTGCGGCGCTGGATAAATTCCTCTTCCAGCAGGGCGATCATAGCATAGCCGCCGCCGAAGGTGAACAGGCCGATCTTGAAAAAGGTAAAAAACAGCGTGCCGAGGCTTTGGGCCTTCGGCGCCGGAGCATTGTGTGTCATAGGCAGGGCCTCCTTTTTCCTTATTTTACGCGTGGGCAGAGCCGACGTCAATAGGGCAGAAAAAGCGGGATTTTGTGCCCGGCGGCTTTACAATCCGGCCAAAAGGCGGTATGCTTTACCCATGAGACTACGATCATTCAGGAGGAAACGATGGACATCCGCCAGCTGCATTATTTTCTGGTCCTCTGCGAGGAGATGAATTACACCCGCGCGGCCCAGCGCCTGTTTTTATCCCGGCAGGCTCTGCGTCAGAGCATCTCGGCCCTCGAAGCCGAGCTGTGCGGGCCGCTCTTTCTCAGCGCCCACCACAAGCTCAGCCTCACCGAACGGGGCGTGAGCTTACAGCGCCATGCCGCGCCGGTGGTGGAGCAGTTTCAGCAGATGCAGGCAGCGCTCCACGCGGAGATCCAGTCGGCCCAGCCGGTGCGCATCGGCATCAGCGTCTCACTGGTGCCGGACTATCTGCCCGGCCTCGAGACCCAGCTGGACAAGTTCCGCCAGCAGTACCCCCACATCGAGATGCGCTTCCGCCTGCTGGACAACGACGCGGTGGCCGAGGGGGTGGAGCAGGGCGAGCTGGACGCGGGCCTCGTGATGGATCTGGGCTGCGCCGCACCGGTGCTGGCCCGCACCACCCTCCGGGCCGACCCGGCCTGCCTGCTGGTGCCGCGGGGCCACCCCTTCTGGGAGAGGGAGAGCGTGCCGCTGACCGAGCTGCGGAACCAGCGGGTCCTTCTGCCCAGCCTGCGGCAGGACCTCTTTGCTCCGCTGTGGGAGGCCTGCGCCCGGGCGGGTTTCGCGCCCAACGCCGAGATCGGCCCCAGCTTCTATCAGGCCTACTACCTCGTGCAGGAGCAGCTCTGCACCTGCCTGACCCGGTATGAGCCGGGGGCACGGCGGGAGCTGGACCGGGTGCGGGATGTCCTGCTGGAGGACCTGCCGCCCCTCTGCGTCTCTCTTTTGCAGCGGCGCGACCACACCTCGGCCTACCTCGACCTGCTGCGCGGCTACCTCATGGAGGTGCTGGGCGGCGCAGCCAGCCTGCCGCCCCGGCGCGGACGTCCGGCCAAGCCCTTCTACGACCTGCCCGTCCTGTCCAGTGCGGCGTCCAAGCCCGCTGTGGTGCATCCGGCCCCCGGCACAGAATTGCCGTTCGAGGGCGGCCACAACTTCCGCGAGCTGGGCGGCTACGAGGCCGACGAGGGCAAGCACGTCAGGTGGGGGCAGATCTACCGGGGCATCCCGACGTGGAAGCTCACCGGTGAGGCTGATCGGAAGCTGCTGGACTCGCTGGGGCTGCGGCTCATCCTTGACCTGCGCAGCGAGGCAGAGGCCGCCGAAAGCCCTGATTATGTGCCCGACGGTGCACGGCTCGTGCGCATCTGCGGCCTCTGCCTTGAGAACGGCAAGGAGGTGGACTTCTCGCCCGAAGACCGGGAGACCCTGCTGAAGGGGATGCCCGACGAGGGACGCCGGATGGCGGATGCCATGTACGAGCGGATGCTGTTCGGCAACAAGGCCTATAAAGAGCTGTTTCGTGCGCTGGAAGTGGGCGAGACGCCGGTGCTCTTCCACTGTTCGGCGGGAAAAGACCGCACCGGCGTGGCCGCGATGCTCATTCTGCTGGCGCTGGGTGCGTCGGATGAGACCATCACCGAAGATTTCGTGAAGACAAACATCTGGCGCAGGCCGGAGCTGGAAAAAGTCTGGGCCGAGCACGCCGATGAGATCGCCGCCGACCCCTCCCGGAAGGACTTCTACCTCGGCGTTTTTGGCGTCCACCCGGAGTCGGCTCCCTTCGTGCTGGACATCATCCGGCAGCGTTTCGGCAGCGCCGAGGCCTATCTGGAGGCCGAATATGGCCTGACTCCGGCCCGTCTGATGCGTCTGCGCCGGATGTATCTGGAATAAATCAAAAATAATTTCGCCTTTCCGCCTTACTTCTCCTTGACATTGTGCAAAATGTTTCGTAATATAAGAAGTAGTATGGAATCTAAGACGCTGTAGGCGGAGCATTCCGCGACCAGATATTTCAATGGGGCATCATTGGCCCGTTTTTATAAGCACATCTTGTAAATCGAAAAGCTGCACCAGACTCACCGCACAGGAAGATCTTTCTCTGCGTCTGTTCTTGTCTGCCTCTTTTTCGTTGAAAATTTGATTTTTGCTGGCCCGCGTTCGGCCGCACAGCGTCTCCTGCCTGTTAAAACAAAATTTGACTGTTAAGGAGAGTGAAGAACAATGACCGTAATCGGAGTGATCGCGGCATTGATCGTTGCTGTCGCTGCCGCAGCTGCGGGCTATTTTATTGGTTACAACAACCGTAAGAAGACCGCTGAGGCCCAGATCGGCAGCGCCGAGGCCGAGGCTACCCGGCTGGTGAACGAAGCGATCAAGGCTGCTGACCAGAAGCGCAAGGAAGCGATTTTGGAAGCAAAGGATGAGGCCTTCCGTCTGAAGGCCGAGGTGGATGCCCAGAAGGCAGAGGCCGACAAGGAGATCAAGCAGCGCCGCGCAGAGATCAGCCGTCAGGAGAACCGCATCGACCAGAAGGAAACGGCCCTCGACCGCAAGACCGAGGCACTGGAAAAGCGCGAGGACGAGCTAAAAAAGAAGCACGAGGAGGCTGACGCCCATCTGGCGGAGGTCGATGCCCTGCGCGCCAAGGAGATGGAGCGTCTGGAGACGCTGGCCGGCCTGAGTCAGGAGGACGCCCGCGAGGTGCTGCTGCACAAGGTAGACGAGGAGCTGACTCACGAGAAGGCCATCCGCGTCGCTGCCTACGAGACCGACCTGAAGGAGAACTGCGACGGCATCGCCCGCAACCTCATCGGTCAGGCCATCAGCCGCTGCGCTGCTGACCACTGCAGCGAAACGACCGTCAGCGTCGTCCCGCTGCCCAGCGACGAGATGAAGGGCCGCATCATCGGCCGCGAGGGCCGCAACATCCGCGCCCTTGAGACCGCCACCGGCGTTGACCTCATCATCGACGATACCCCGGAGGCCATTACCCTGTCCTCCTTCGACCAGACCCGCCGTGAGGTGGCCCGCATGACGCTGGAACGCCTCATCGGCGATGGCCGCATCCATCCTGCCCGCATCGAGGAGACGGTGGAAAAGTGCCGCCACGACCTCGAGCTGCAGATGAAGCGGGAGGGCGAGCGCGCTGTCATGGAGCTGGGCATCCATGGCCTGCACCCCGACCTCATCAAGCTCATTGGCCGTCTGAAGTACCGCACCAGCTTTGGTCAGAACGCGCTGACCCACAGCATGGAGGTGGCATGGCTGGCCGGTCTGCTGGCAGGCGAGATGGGCGTGAATGTCACGCTGGCCCGCCGTGCCGGTCTGCTGCATGACATCGGCAAGGCGCTCGACCACGAGATCGAGGGCAGCCACGTCCAGATCGGCGTGGACATCTGCCGCAAGTACAAGGAAAACACCCAGGTCATCCATGCCATCGAGGCCCACCATGGCGATGTGGAGCCGAAGACGCCGCTGGCCTTCATCATTCAGGCCTGCGACGCCATCAGCGCCGCCCGCCCGGGTGCCCGCCGCGAGAACGTCGAGAGCTATGTGAAGCGTCTGGAGAATCTGGAGGAGATCTCCTCCAGCTTCGAGGGCGTCGAGCAGGCGTTTGCCGTGCAGGCCGGCCGCGAGGTCCGCATCATGGTCAAGCCCGACGTCATCAGCGACGATCAGGTCATCCTGCTGGCCCGCTCCATCGCAAAGAAGATCGAAGATACGCTGGATTATCCCGGCCAGATCAAGGTCAATGTCATCCGCGAGAGCCGTGCTGTCGAGTACGCAAAGTAAGAGATCGAAAAACTAAAAGAGCCGCTGTGCGTGTGCACGGCGGCTCTTTTTACATATTCTCATGGATTCATTGCGAATCGTCGAAATTTATGGTATTCTGATAGTGTCGGCCTTCCGACTCCATTATACGGAGAAGGAGGTGATAAGAATGGAGACCATATTTTCATTTGCGCTGTCCGTCGCAGCAGGTATAGTAGCTTACTACATCTGCAAGTGGCTTGACGAACAGTTCAAGGCTGGCAAGCACTAACCCCTAGGCAGCAGGAAACCCCTTCGGTATTCACAGTACCGCAGGGGTTTCTTGTTGCTTATTTGGTGATATGAATGGCGACTGTCATTCTCATTTGCACCTCTATTATATGCAACCAGAGCGAAAAAGTCAAGCGGGCAGAGGAAAGAGCTGCAAAAGAAGAATGCCGTTTGGACGTGAAATTCAAAGTTTTTTCATAATTTGCTTGACAACCGGAACGGGATGTAGTATACTCCACAGCAACCGAACAAACATACATACAAAGTAGGTTTGTGCTAAATGGGAGGAACATCATGAGAGAGCGAATGTGTTGACAGACAAAAACGACATCACACTCAGAAAATAAAGGAGCATCCGTTTTATGTCTGTAGAAATTTTGGATCTGGCCGCACTGGCTCTGACTGCCGTATTTTTTGCCCTGCTGTACTACCTGCACAAGAAAAAGCACGTTGACTTCGGCGTGCGCACCATTCTGGCGGTGGGCCTCGGCCTCATCGTGGGCCTCGCGTTCAAGGGCCATCACGTCTATGTGGCCGCTGTGGGCACGGTCTATGCCCACGTCGTCTCGGCGGTGGTCATCCCGCTGCTGATCTTCAGCATCATTTCCAGCATCACCAATCTGGGCAACTCCGTTCGTCTGAAAAACATCGGCCTCAAGACCGTTTTCTTCCTCGTCCTGAACACCTTCTTCGCCAGCCTCATCACTCTGGTCGCCGGGGTGGCCACCAACATCGGCCACGGCGTCCAGTATGAGCTGGCCACCGACTACACCGCCAAGGAAGTGCCCACCTTCGTGGACACCGTCATCAGCCTCTTTCCCCAGAACCTCGCTTCGCACTGGGCCAACGGCGAGGTGGTGCCCATCGTGGTCTTTTCCATTCTGGTGGCCATCAGCTATAACAAGTTGGTGGTCAAGAAGCCCGAGGAGGTCGCCCCCTTCAAGAAGTTCATCGACGCCGGCGACCTTGTGATGGGCCGTGTGGTCAGCTACGTCATCTCCTTTACCCCCTATGCTGTCCTGTCCCTCATCGCCCGCGCCGTCAGCCGCTCTTCTCCGGCTGACCTCATCCCGCTGCTGAGTGTTCTGGTGCTGGCCTATATCCTCTGCGCGATCCAGCTCTTCGTGGTGGAAGGCGTACTCGTCAAGCTGGTCGGCAAGCTGGACCCTGTCCGCTTCTTCAAGGGCATCTGGCCCGCAGCCACCGTGGCCTTTACCTCTCAGAGCAGCGTGGGCACCATCCCTGTCACCGTCAACCAGCTGACCAAGAAGCTGGGCGTCAATGAGGATGTCGCCGCCTTTGGCGCAAGTCTGGGCGCAAACCTCGGTATGCCGGGCTGCGCCGGCATCTGGCCCACCCTGCTGGCGGTCTTCACCATCCATCTGCTGGGCATTGAATACATCCCGGTGCAGTACGCTTTCCTTGTCGTGCTGGCTGTGGTCGTCTCCATCGGCACCGTCGGCGTGCCCGGTACGGCTACCATCACCGCCACGGCCCTCTTTGCCGCCGCCGGTCTGCCGGTGGAAGCCATCATCCTGCTTTCCCCCATTTCCAGCATCGTTGATATGGCGCGTACCGCCACCAACGTCGTCGGCGCTGCGGCCGCTACTACTCTTGTGGCCGCCACCGAAGGTCAGCTGGATGAGGCTGTGTACAATGGCGAGGCCGAAGTGCCTGCCGCTGAGGCAGTCTGAGCATTTTCCAAATAAAAAATAAAGTCTGGGCCGCCCGCCGCACCAAAAAGTGCGGCGGGCGGTTTTCTTTATAAAAGAAAGAGGAATGACTGCAGTGTGCATGACGGGAGGACAGATGACGCTCGTTTCATCTGAACTGTGCTCTGAGTGAGTACAGTTCAAGAGGAAAACTATACAAAATTCAAATCAAAATTTCGGTATATTGTTGGTCAAACCACAGAAATCGTCCTTTGGGAGATGTAAATTTGGAAAAAAACCTTTTCTTTCGGCGGAAGACGCGGTATAATGCGGCCAAGGCACAAGGGTGTGCGAAAGGCTCCAGAGGGGGAGCGGAACACCTTGTGCATTTTTTTGAAACAGTCGCTTTAATAGATTAAAGCGGTGTTAGAGAGGGGAAAAGATATTATGAGATTCGATCGTCGTATTTCGCGCCGCAGCTTTCTGGCAGCAGCAGGCGTGTCCGCAGCAGCTCTGGCCCTGACGGCCTGCGGCGGCTCCAGCTCTACGGCAGCTTCCACGGCTGCCTCCACCGGTGCTTCCAGCGCAGCTGGCACTGCCGCAGGCGGCACCCTGAACATCATGCTGGAGACCGAAGTCCAGTCTCTGGACCCGCAGATCGCCACCGACGGCACCTCTTTTGAGGTCATCGCAGACTACACCGACGGTCTGATGCAGATGGATACCGACGGCGCAGCGGTCCCGGCCATTGCCGAGAGCTGCGACATCAGCGAGGACGGCAAGACCTATACCTTCCACCTGCGCGATGCAAAGTGGTCCAACGGCGACGCCGTCACCGCAGCCGACTTTGTGTTCGGCTGGCAGCGGGCGGTTGACCCTGCCAACGCTTCCGAGTATTCCTATATGCTGTCGGATATTGGTCAGGTGGTCAACGCTGCCGAGATCATTGCAGGAGAAAAGCCCGTCACCGATCTGGGCGTGACCGCTGTGGATGACAAGACCCTCGAGGTCCAGCTGAACGTCCCGGTCAGCTACTTCCTGAGCCTGATGTACTTCCCCACCTTCTACCCGGTCAACGAGGCCTTCTTCAACACCTGCGCGGACACCTTCGGTACCAGCCCCGACACGGTGCTGTCCAACGGTGCTTTCATCCTGACCGACTATCAGCCCGCTGCTACCGCATTCGAGATGGTCAAGAACACCGACTATTACGATGCCGACAGCATCGCGCTGGATGGCCTGTCCTATCAGGTCATCAAGGACAGCCAGCAGGCTCTGATGAGCTATCAGACCGGTACTCTGGACATCACCCTGCTGAATGGTGAGCAGGTCGATCAGGTCAAGGACGATCCCGAGTTCATCAGCGTGGGCGCTGGCTATCTGTGGTACATCAGCCCCAACATCAACAGTGTGCCTGAGCTGGCAAACGAGAATCTGCGCAAGGCTCTCACCTTCGCTCTGGACCGCGACGCCATCACCGGCGACGTCCTGAAGGATGGCTCCGCCCCCTGCTACACCGCCGTTCCTCCTCAGTTCGCAACCGGCCCGGACGGCAGCGACTTCAGCGCTGACCAGACCAAGTATGCGGATTACTGCGCATTCGATGCAGCCAAGGCTGCTGAGTACTACGAGACTGCAAAGAGCGAGCTGGGCAAGGACAGCTTCTCCTTCGATATGGTCGTTGACGCCGACGATGCACCTCAGAAGGTGGCACAGGTCGTCAAGGAGCAGCTGGAGACCACCCTGCCCGGCCTGACGGTGAACTTGACCGTTGAGCCGAAGAAGCAGCGCGTGCAGGATATGCAGGACGGCAACTTCCAGCTGGGCCTGACCCGCTGGGGTCCCGACTACGCCGACCCCATGACCTATCTGGGTATGTGGGTCACTGGCAACTCCAACAACTACGGTCTGTGGAGCGACGCCGAGTATGACTCCATCATTGAGGAGTGCACCACCGGTGACCTCTGCACCGACCCCGAGGGCCGCTGGGCCGCTCTGTACGATGCAGAAGCCATCGTTCTGGAGCAGGCCGTCATCTTCCCGCTGTACGGCCAGTGCAACGCCGAGATGGTCTCTTCTGCTGTTACCGGCGTAGAGTTCCACCCTGTGGCACTGAACCGCGTGTACAAGCGCACTGTGAAGAACGCTTAAATAAGAATCGCTGAACCAAGGCCGCACAGTGGCCCGCAAAAGCCACTGTGCGCCTTTTTGGCATTGTACCTGTCCGCAGCACGCGCACGACTGACCGCCGCTGCGGCCACAAAAGGGGGTTCACCTGACGTGAAAAAATATACGCTCAAGCGTGTCCTCACCTCGCTGTTTACGCTGCTGGCCATCCTGCTGGTGCTGTTCATCCTGATGCAGCTGATGCCCGGCTCGCCGTTCAACGACGAAAAGCTGACAGCCGATATGAGAGCCGCGCTCTACGCAAAATACGGCCTTGACCAGCCGATCTATGTCCAGTTCTTCCGCTATGTGGGCAATATGCTTCGGGGCTACTTCGGCGTAAGCTACAACATTTCGAAGAACACGCCCATCTCCCAGCTCATCCAGTCCCGTCTGCCCATCTCCATCCAGATCGGCGGCATGGCGGTCACGCTGGGCGCTCTGGTGGGCCTCGTACTGGGCATCATCGCCGCCCTCAAGAGGGACACCATCTTTGATACCATCGCCACCATCATCTCGGTCATCGGCGTGTCGGTGCCGTCCTACGTCTTCGCACTGGCCCTGAGCTACACCTTCGGCTTCCGGCTCCGCTGGTTCCCGATGCTGTTCTCAGCCAAGGACATCTTTGGTTCCAGCGTTCTGCCCAGCGTGTCGTTGTCCATGTTCACGATGGCCTCCATCGCCCGCTTTACCCGAAGCGAGATGATCGAGGTGCTGGACTCCGACTATATGCTGCTGGCCGAGAGCAAGGGCATCTCTGGCCCGGCGCTCATCTTCCGCCACGCCCTGCGCAACGCCCTCATCCCCATCATCACCGTGCTGGCGCCCCTCATCGTGGACCTGATGACCGGCTCGCTGGTGGTCGAGAAGATTTTTGCCATCCCCGGCGTGGGCAGCCTGTTGGTGACGGCCATCCAGTCCAACGATTACAACGTGGTCATTGGTCTGAGCTTCATCTACAGCGCCATGTACATTGGCATCATGCTGGTCGTTGACCTGCTGTACGGCATCATCGACCCGCGCATCCGTCTGGCAAAGGGGGACGACTGATATGGCAGAAAAAGCGATCCGACTGGGCGGCGAAAGCACCGCAGCAGCCATCACGCAGGCCGTGCAGGAGCTATACCCGGAGCACAGCTTCACCGCCGAAGAGTTTGCCCGGAAAGATAACGCCGCCGAGATTGCGGTGGATACCAACTTTGCGGCCCAGAGCTTCTGGAAAGATGTCCGCATCCGCTTCTTCCGCAAGAAGAGCGCTGTGCTGGGCCTGATCATGATCTTCGTCATCCTGCTGCTGGCCATCTTTGGCCCGGGCATGAATGACTACACCTACTCCGGCCAGGATCTGAGCCAGAAAAACTTTGCGCCCCGCGTGCCCGGCATCGAGCAGTTCGGCATTCTGGACGGCAGCGAGAAGATGAGCACCACCACCGGCACGAAGATCGTCAACAACTATGTCGAAAAAGGCAAGGATGACGTCTACTACTGGTTCGGAAGCGACCTGTACGGCCGCGACATCTGGACCCGTACTTGGGAAGGTGCCCGCGTCTCCCTCATCATCGCCGTGGCCGCTGCGGTCATTGACATGGTCATCGGCATGAGCTACGGCCTTGTCTCGGGCTATTTCGGCGGCAAGGTGGATATGCTGATGCAGCGCTTCCTTGAGATCGCCAACGGCATCCCCCGTCTGGTCATCGTCACGCTGCTGCTTCTGGTGCTGCAGCCCGGCATGGTGACCATCATCTTTGCCCTGATGCTCACCGAGTGGGTGGGCATGAGCCGGATCGCCCGCGCTGAGATGCTCAAGCTGAAGGATCAGGAGTTCGTTCTGGCCTCCCGCACGCTGGGCGCAGGCAGCTTCTTCATCATCTTCAAGGAAGTGCTGCCCAACATCATCGGACCCATCATCACGCAGGTCATGTTCAGCATCCCGACGGCCATCTTTACCGAGGCCTTCCTTTCCTTTGTGGGTCTGGGCATCCCGGTGCCCCAGTGCTCGCTGGGTTCCCTCATCAGTGAGCTGTACAACAGCTTCACCACCCACCCCTATCAGATCATCCCACCCATCGTGGTCATGAGCCTGCTGATGCTCAGCTTCAACCTGCTGGCCGACGGCCTGCGCGAGGCACTTGACCCCAAGATGAAGAGTATGTAAGGAGGCGCACAGCATGCCTGATGCAAAAAGAGAACAGGTCTTGTCGGTGCGAGACCTTGATATTACCTTTAAGACCACCGCCGGCCCCGTCCATGCCATCCGGGGCGTGAACATCGACCTCTACAAGGGCGAGACGGTGGCGCTGGTGGGCGAGTCCGGCTCCGGCAAGTCCGTCACCATGAAGGCGGCTATGGGTATCCTCGCCCAGAACGCCAAGGTGAACAGCGGCAGCATCCAGTTCAGCTACCACCACGCCGACGGCAGCCCGGAGACGGTCGACCTGCTGCAGAAGGACAAGAAGTGGATCCGCCGCCACATCAACGGCAAGCGGATCGCCATGGTCTTTCAGGACCCCATGACCAGCCTTGACCCCACCATGACCATCGGCAAGCAGATCATGGAGGGGATGCTCTGGCACTTCAAGATGCCCAAGGCCGAGGCCTATAAGAAGGCCCTCAAGCTGCTGGAAGAGGTGGGCATCACCGACGCTGAAAAGCGGATGAAGAGCTACCCCCACCAGCTGTCCGGCGGTATGCGGCAGCGCGTGGTCATCGCCATCGCGCTGTCCTGCGACCCCGACCTGCTCATCTGCGACGAGCCGACCACCGCACTGGATGTGACCATTCAGGCGAAGATTTTGGAGCTTATCCGCAGCATCCAGAAGGAGCGCGGCATCTCGGTCATCTACATCACCCACGACCTCGGCGTCGTGGCAAAGGTGGCCGACTATGTCGATGTCATGTATGCGGGCAAGATCGTCGAGACCGGCACCATTGATGAGATCTTCTACGACCCCCGCCACCCCTACACATGGGGCCTGCTGTCGGCCATGCCCGACCTTGACACGGCTGACGAGCGGCTCTACACCATCCCCGGCTCGCCGCCGAACCTGCTGCACGAAAAGGCCGGCGACGCCTTTGCACCCCGCAACAAGTACGCGCTGAAGATCGACGACGAGATCGACCCGCCCATGTTCAAGATCAGCGACACCCACTTTGCAGCGACTTGGCTGCTGGACCCCCGTGCCCCCAAGGTGGAGATGCCGCCGGAGCTGAAGGAACGTGTGGCCCGGATGCGCGCAGAAGCAAAAAAGATCGAGGAGGCGGAGTAAATGGCAGCACAAAGCGCTACCCCTCTGCTGAAGGTCGAGGGGCTGAAGCAGTATTTCAAGGTGAACAAAAACTTCACGGTCAAGGCCGTGGACGATGTCAGCTTTGAGATCTATCCCGGCGAGACCTATGGTTTGGTGGGCGAGTCCGGCTCGGGCAAATCCACCATCGGCCGGAGCATCATCCGGCTGTATGACCCCACCGCAGGCAGGATCACATTCGACGGGCAGGACATCAGCGGCCATCTGAGCCACGCCCAGAACAACACCCTGCGCACCCAGATGCAGATGATCTTCCAAGACCCGATGGCATCCCTGAACCCCCGCAAGAAGGTGGAGGACATCATCGGCGAGGGTCTGGACATCCACCATATGTACAAGACGCAGACCGAGCGCCGCGAAAAGGTGGAGAAGATTCTGGCGAAGGTGGGCCTTGCACCGGAACACGCCGAGCGCTACCCCCACCAGTTCTCCGGCGGCCAGCGTCAGCGCGTCGGCATTGCCCGCGCCCTCATCATGAACCCGAAGCTCATCATCGCCGACGAGTGCATCTCGGCGCTGGACGTGTCGATTCAGGCGCAGGTCGTCAACCTGATGAAGGACATCCAGCAGGAGACGGGCACGGCCTATCTGTTCATCGCCCACGACCTGTCGATGGTCAAGTACATCTCCGACCGCATCGGCGTGCTCCATCTGGGCCACCTGCTGGAAACGGGCACAACGGAGGAGATCTTTGCAAATCCCATCCACCCCTATACCCGCAGCCTGTTGTCGGCCATCCCGCTGCCGAACCCGGTGGTGGAGAAGCGCCGGGTGGCCGAGACCTACGACTACGCCACCTCCGGCATCGACTATTCCAAGGGCACCAGCCACCATGTGGAGGGCAGCCATTACGTCAAGTGTACGGATGAAGAATTTTCCAAATGGTGCAAATAAGACCGTTCAGCTCCCCTCCGGGGGAGCTTTTTTGCGCTCCGGCTACCTTATATATAATAGCGCTGCAAAATGTTTCGTGGTGGGACGTTGTATTCCGGGGGTAAATCTGGTATCATATAAAAACACGGCCCGGAAAGTGCGGGCCGATGAATATGCGTTATAGGATACGGCGCACGCTGCGCCCGATTTTGGAGGAGTACTATGATAATCCCCAGCATTCTGTTCGTTCTGGGTCTGCTCTGCCTCATCAAGGGCGGCGACTGGTTCGTGGACGGCGCATCGGCGCTGGCCCGCCGGTTCCACCTGCCGGAGCTGCTCATCGGCGCAACAGTGGTGTCCATCGGCACCACCCTGCCTGAGGTGATGGTGTCCACCATCTCAGCCGTGTCCGGCCATGGCGAGATCGCCTACGGCAACGCCATCGGCTCGGTCATCTGCAATGCGGCCCTCATCGCGGCCATCACGGTGGCCGTGCGGCCCGCCAAGGTGGACCCCAAGACCCTGCGGGTGCCGGTGGCCTTTTTCTTCGCGGCGGCGGCCGTCTACTGCTTCGCCGCTTACGGGATGGGCCGCTTCACCCGGCCTCTGGGGCTGCTGATGCTGGCAATGTTCGCGGCCTATATGGTGGCGAATGTCTGGCAGATGAAAAGTGCCCCGGCAGAGCCGGAGCACGAAGAAGAGCTGATGAGCCTTGGGAGGATCGTTCTGCGGCTGGTGGTGGGCGCGACCCTCATCGCGCTGGGTGCGAACCTGCTGGTGGACAACGGCACCATCATTGCACAGGCGCTGGGCGTGCCCGAATCGGTCATTGCACTCACCTTCGTGGCGCTGGGCACTTCGCTGCCCGAGCTGGTCACGGCCATCACCTCGCTGATGAAGGGCCACAGCGACCTCTCGCTGGGCAACGTCGTGGGCGCGAACGTCTTCAACCTCGTGCTGGTCAGCGGCGTGTCGGTGGCGCTGGCACCGTTTGATATTCCGCAGAGCGCGACTCTGTTCGGCATCAACTCGAGCCTCGTGCTCGAACTGCCCGTGATGCTGCTGGTGATGATCCTGCTGACCATCCCGGCGCTGGTGCGCGGCAGACTCTCCCGCGTGCAGGGCGTGGCGCTGCTCTGCATCTATGCCGCGTTCTGCGCGGTGCAGTTCACGCTGTGAGGCTTGACAATCTGCGTGCTGACGTCTATAATAAAGATAAAGAAAGACGCTGCCCATACAGTGGTCAGCTTCCCCCTTCAGCAACACATTTTACGAGAAAATATGACCGCCAGAGTGTAGGAGCTATGGGCGGTCATTTTTCTTGCCATTTTATTTTTTTGAATCGTGTTTTGCCCGAGGCTTGTTCCGAAAGACGTCCCTCGAAATCATCCATGTCACATTGATGACACCGATGACGACTGTAGCCAAAAGGTTCAGTGCGGAAAAAACAATATTCAGAATATCCATAATGGACTCCTCCTTCAAGTAGCGGATGTGTAACATTCGAACCATCAGGAGGATGACAAAAAATTGAACTTCCTCCTGACGCGGCACAATGTGATACGAAGGAGGGAAGCATGACCGCTGCACTTGCAGAACAGCGCCTTTCTTACCGATAAGGATACCATAAAATTGGACAGAAAGCAATCTCTTTCCCTATTGACAAACGGAGATGACATTTTATAACAACCGGAGAAAATGCCCACTTGAGCAAGTAAAAGATGAAGCCAGCCGCAGGACGGAAAACTGCGGCTGGCTTTTTGTTTCTATCAGGCGGTAAAGACGGCGATCACGAAGGGTTGTCCGCCGATGGTGCCGACGGCAAAACTGACCCGGTCGTAGACTGCTTTGGAGGAATCATCGGGGATGGTGAGAAACTTTTGGCGATTGATAAGA
Organism: Faecalibacterium sp. I3-3-89; assembly: GCF_023347275.1. Taxonomy (NCBI): domain Bacteria; kingdom Bacillati; phylum Bacillota; class Clostridia; order Eubacteriales; family Oscillospiraceae; genus Faecalibacterium; species Faecalibacterium sp. I3-3-89. The sequence goes on from NZ_CP094468.1 coordinate 297,833, forward strand.
TTTTTGGCGACAGAGGAAAAGTCGGCATTTTCCCGAAGCACTCCACCATCCAATAAATCAGGACGAAGTTCGGAATAACTGATCCGACATGGTCCGATGGATAAGAAGGGAGGCATGACTGCTAAATTCTCGGCACAGTTCACAAGACCCGTGTTTTTGTTCTCTGCAAGAAGTGTAGATACCTGAGAAGCATCGCCGTTACAGGCGTCTTGAAGATATAAGAAAACAGCCTCGGCGGCAGAGTCATTGCCATAGACAAAGTGGCTGGAATCGCTGTTGTCAAAGTGGGTGTAATAATGTTTATTCAGGGCGGCGAGAAGCTGAGTTTTGCCCTGCGTGCTGTCTTTTGCGGAAATGTCCGGCAGGACAAACACCCCGCCGCCGACCTGACAGCCGCAAAGCAGGAGTGTAAGGCCCAGAATGAGCGTAAGGATGGCAGTGCGGCGGTTTGTGCATCGTGTCATGGCAGAACCCTCCCGTCTGCGCAGTCCGCCTGTTTATCGCAAGGCAAGAAATTAGTGCGACATTTAAACAGCATATTTGCGATATGCAATTCAACGCTGTTGCTGTTGCATTAAAAAGTTGAATTGCTATGATTCGAAAACCGTTGAAACAGACGATAAGCAACGCTTTCAAACACTTGCGGTCTCTACAACACAATGATAAGACGATGACAGGAAGATGTCAATATTCTGACGTAAAATCGAAAAAAGTCTGGATGGATGCCCAATTCGAAATGCCGAGAACCGGCAGATTGAACAATTCCGGGAGAAAGAAAGAACAGCTCCACCCGGGAAGGTGGAGCTGTTGCAATCCGTCGATTTTTATGGTATCCTTATTTGCAGGAAAGGCGCTGTTCTGCAAGTGCAGCGGTCATGCTTCCCTTCTTGGGGTCACCGATGTGTCGTACCCTTAGAGGAAGTTCAATTTTTTGTCGCCCTCCGAGGGTACGAGTGTTTTTATACATGAGTTACTCAAGGAGGTATTCCGTTATGGAAATTTGGAATAATGTTCTCGCCCTGCTCACCCTTTTGGTCACTGTCATCATTGGCACGGCCAAGATCACTTGGACGCTCGCCCAAGCGATTTTTCGTGACTCGCACCGCGCAAAACACGATTCGAAAAAATAATGACAAGAAAAATGACCGCCCGTAGCATCCCAAACTTCGGCGGTCATGTTTTCTAACGTGACACTCAAGGAGGGAGGCTGACCACTGTGCGGACAGCGCCTTTCCTTATCTCTATTATAGACGTCAGCACGCGGATTGTCAAGCGCACACTGCCCTTTTTGTTAGGGCATACCGCAGAGCTTTTCCGGCAGGCCAAAAGCCTCTCCCTTTGGGAGAGGTGTCACCAGAGGTGACGGAGAGGGCAGGCCCGTCACAGCCGAGCCGCCGGCGTGCCGGACTGCACGGAGCGGGTTATCACATCTTCGCCACAAATCTATCACAAACACCCGGGCTTTGCGCCCCAAACTCCGGCACAAATGCACGGCAAACCAACACTTTGCCATTTTTTTAAGGGCTTGATTAGGCAAAACGCCGAAACAAATACCGTATCTTGACAATCTTGTGAAAATGAACTATACTAAACCTATCGAGACAAGCCACGCAATAATTGTAGTGGTTTGCCGAAATAAAAATCATTTTTTATTGGAGGAATACCACTATGAAAATGTTCAAGAAACTCATGGCTGTTGCTCTGACTGCTGTTATGGCTGTCTCCATGCTGACCGGTTGCGCCATGAACGACGCTGCTAAGCAGAACGCTCTGATCAATGCTCTGAACTCTGACAGCGTTAAGAGCGATTACACCTACAGCTCTGCTGATTATGAGGGTGCAGCTAAGCACGCTTGGAAGAATGAGCTGGGCGAAGGCAAGACTGTTGTCCCGGGTAAGGTCACTAAGGTCGAGTACAAAGAAAAGAACTACGTCTGCTACGTTGTTGAGACTCCGGACAGCCCTAAGAAGGCTGTGAACTGGGCTGCTGATGCCAAGCTCATCGATCGGGTCATGAGCGTTTCTGCTGAGAAGACCGGCGATAAGAAGGACAAGATCAAGATTGATGTTACCTTTGAGAGCTACAAGGCTCAGGGCGCTGAGAAGTCCACTCACTACGCTATCGTTATTGCTAAGGCTACTGTCTAATCAGCGCATCCAACTAAGCTATTACAGGCACACGGCCTGTAATTGATAACCATTATGCCTGTGTCTCAAGTGCGTAATGATTATCTCACATAGTCTGAGGGCGAGGCTCCGCAAGGGGTCTCGCCCTTGGGCTTTTTATGGGGCAGAAGGGCTATTGACAAACGAAGGGCATCTGGCTATAATAAAACTGAATAATAGGATGCATTGGACGGGTTTCGGGCTTGATGGAAAATACTGGAAACTTCAAAAATGCGAAAATGTGCATTTTTGAAGCACCAAAAAGCACCGAAAATGCATTGAAATGGCCACAAAATGACGCTGAAACGCGATATACGAGATAAAGCATAAAAGCGTCGGAATACAACAGAATGCGACAGAAAGCGTCGGGTGAGCCGTCTGTGTCAGGAAAGATACAGACGGCTTTGTGATCGGCAGAAGAAATTTTTCGGGATGCCGCATAAGAGAGCGGAGCGCGCTTGACAATCCGCGTGCTGACGTCTATAATAAAGATAAGGAAAGGCGCTGTCCGTGCAAACGGCTAGCTCCTCACCGGCATATGGTCAAAAAGAATGACCGCCACCGTTTGGAGACTGTGGGCGGTCATTTCTTTTTGTCGTTATTGCCATTATCGTGCGAAATCCGCCATGCAATGTCAAAAGTGACATGCACGACCTGAACCAACAGCACCAGTAGACTGACGATGAAGGCCAGAAGTGCAAAGACTTCAGCAAGAGTCATGTGGCATCCCCCCTTACTCGATGAGCATCGGGAGGAAAACTTCAAAAAGCGCCCTCCCATGCTCATTTCGTTCCAAAGAACGATGTAGCAAAGCCGGGAGGAGCATAGCCGCCTGCGTTTGACGAAACAGCGCCTTTCCTGCAAACAAGGATACCACAAAAACCGACAGAAAGCAATGCCTTTCGGTGCTTGACAATCCGCGTGCCGACGTCTATAATAAAGATAAGGAAAGGCGCTGTCCGTGCAAACGGCTAGCCCCTCACCGGCATACAGTCAAAAAGAATGACCGCCACCACGAGTGTGAAGCGTTGGGCGGTCATTTCTTTTTGTCGTTATTGCCATTATCGTGCGAAATCCGCCATGCAATGTCAAAAGTGACATGCACGACCTGAGCCAACAACATCAGTAGACTGACGATGAGGGCCAGAAGTGCGAAAACTTCAGCAAGAGTCATGTGGCATCCCCCCTTTACTCGATGAGCATCGGGAGGAAAACTTCAAAAAGCGCCCTCCCATACTCATTTCGTTCCAAAGAACGATGTAGCAAAGCCGGGAGGAGCATAGCCGCCTGCGTTTGACGAAACAGCGCCTTTCCTGCAAACAAGGATACCACAAAAACCGACAGAAAGCAATCTTTTTCCCTATTGACAGGCGGGAAGGATATTTTGTATAATACGGTCATAGAAATACTTGCTCGAACGAGCGGGTAAAAATGAAGACAGCTGCGGAACAGGAAAACGCAGCTGTCTTTTTTATCGCAATTTTCAAAAATAGTGCCTATCAAAATAGCATATTTGCGATATGCAGTTTGCGGATGTTGCTTGTGCATTAAAAGCGCAAACTGCTATACTTGCAAATCGCACTGGGTTACGCGAGCCGCAGGCTCTCCAAGACTTCATTTACGACATCCAAGGCTACCTGCCCGGGCGCACTGGCCTGCCCGGGGTTGGCAAAGGTCATGGCCGAGCCGAAGGCTTCGCCGCACAGACGGCTCACGGCACCCAGCACTCCCATGCTCATGGTGATGACGGGCGTTTCGGGGTGGCGCTCTGCCATCTCGGCGGTGGCAGCCAGCAGTTCAAGGACGTCCGAGGGGGAGCAGGGCATCACGGCCAGCTTGGGCAGGTCGGCCCCGACCTGCTGCATGGCGGTCAGGCGGGCGACCATTTCTGTCCGGGGCGGCGTCTTGTGGAAATCGTGGCTGGAGCAGACCACTGCTGTGCCTGCCTGATGTGCCTGTTCGATGAGGGCCGACAGATGCTCCCGGTTCGGAAAAAATTCGATGTCCAGCAGGTCGGCGCAGCCGCTGGCACAGACGGCCTCGCAGAAACTGGCGTACTGCTGGGGCGTCAGCGCGGCTTCGCCGCCCTCAGCCTTGGTGCGGAAGGTCACGAGGAGCAGTTTTTCCTCCAATGCGGCCCGCAGTCCGGACAACACCTGTCCCAGCGCGGAGGGGTCCAGCGCCCCGGGAAACCAGTCGGCCCGCCATTCGATGCAGTCGGCCTTCTGTGCGGCCAGACGCACAGCCTCGCTGAGGATGCCGTCCGCTGTGGAAGCGACGATGGGCAGGATGACTTTGGGGCGGCCAGCGCCGATGCAGCAGCCGCGGATGGTGATGCTGGACATGATAACTACCTCGCTTTGCAAAAAGTACCTTCATCATACGGCCTGCCCCGCCGCTTGTCAAGCCTGCCGGAGCAAAAACCGAATGTGAGTCGTTTTTTGTGGAAAATTCCACTTGCGGGGCGGCTTAAAATCGTTTACAATAGGCGCAGCAAAGGCAGTGTAGCCCGTAAGGGGCTGCGCTGCCTTTTTCGTTTGGGAGGGAAAGAAAATGAAGGAAATGAAAACGACCGCGCAAGTGCTGGTGGACTGTCTGGAAGCCGAGGGCGTCGATGTGATGTTCGGCATTCCGGGCGAGGAAACGCTTGACCTGATGTTTGCCATCCGGAACAGCAAGATCCGCTTCATCCCGGTGCGCCACGAGCAGGGCGCGGCCTTTATGGCCGATGTCTATGGCCGTCTGACCGGCCGGGCCGGCGTCTGCCTGTCCACCCTTGGCCCCGGCGCGACCAACCTAGTCACCGGCGTGGCGGACGCCTATCTGGACGGCGCGCCGCTGGTGGCCATCACGGGACAGGTAGGCACCGACCGGATGCAGCTCACCAGCCACCAGTACCTCGACCTGACGGCCATGTTTGAGCCGATCACCAAGCGTTCGAAGCAGATTATCCGCCCCGACACGGTGGGCGAGATCGTGCGTCTGGCCTTCAAGCACGCCGAGAAGGGCAAGCCGGGCGCGACCCACATCGACCTGCCTCAGAACATCGCCAAAATGCCCGCCGATGCCGTGCCGCTCAAGCGCCAGCAGATGCACGATGTCTACGCCGACCCGACCCACATTGCGGCGGCGGGAAAGATCATCAGCGAGGCAAAGAACCCGGTCATCCTCGCGGGTGCGGGCGCGGTGCGCGGCCATGCCGCTTCCGCCGTCACCGAGCTGGCCGACCGGCTGCATATCCCAGTGGTCAACACCATGATGGCTAAGGGCATCATCCCGATGGACGACAAATACAGCCTCTGGACCATCGGCATCCCGCAGAAGGACTACGTCAACCAGCTCTTCGACCGCGCCGATGTGGTCATCGCCATCGGATACGACATCGTGGAGTGTGCCCCGGCCAAGTGGGGCGCGCGGGAGGACATGACCATCGTGCACATCGACAGCGCCCCCGCCGACGTCAACAAGCGGTATCAGCCCGCCGTGGAAGTGGTGGGCGACATCTCGGAGAGCCTGTATGAGATCCTTCGCTGTGCCCACCGCACCGGTGAGCCGGAGTTTGCATTGGCCCTCCGCCAGACGATGGTGGCGGAGCATGAGGCGATGGCGGCAGACGACAGCTGCCCCATGAAGCCTGCCCGCATCCTTGCCGATGTGCGGAAGGTCATGGGCCGCGACGATATTCTGGTCAGCGATGTGGGTGCTCATAAGATGTGGATCGCCCGCCACTATGACTGCTACGAGCCAAACACCTGCCTCATCTCCAACGGCTTCGCCAGCATGGGCTTCTCCATCCCGGGCGCATTCGCGGCCAAACTGCTCTATCCGGAGAAGAAGGTGCTGGCCCTCTGCGGCGACGGCGGCTTCATGATGAATAGTCAGGAGCTGGAGACGGCGGTGCGGGAGAGGGTGCCCTTCGTGACCCTCATCTGGGAGGATTCCAGCTACGGCCTGATCAAGTGGAAGGAACAGGAACAGTTCGGCGGGGAGCACTGCTATGTGGACTTTTCCAACCCCGACTTTAAACTGTTGGCGGAAGCGATGCACTGCAAGGGCTATCGCGTCGAAAAGGCAGATGAGCTGATCCCCACGCTGGAAGAGGCGTTCCGGCAGGATGTGCCCAGCGTCATCGTAGTGCCGGTGGACTACAGCGAGAATATGAAACTGAGTGAGCATCTCAAGCAGGTCTGCGCCCAGAAATAACTATTATATAAGGAAGAGCATCTGCTGCCCAATGAGGGCAGCGGATGCTTTTATCGCAAGACAAGAAATTAGTGTAACATGAAAACAGCATATTTGCGATATGCAATTCAACGCTGTTGCTGCTGCATTATAGCAGTTTGCGTTTTTAATGCACAAGCAACATCCGCAAACTGCATATCGCAAAGATGCCATTTTGATAGGCACTATTTTGAAAATTGCGATAAAAAGTTGAATTGCTATATTTGTATCCGATGCAGGGATGTCAAAGCATTGGCCAAAACGCCGCGAAAAACTGGTGAAAAAGTGCAAAGGCGAAAAAAGAGCAAAAAACTTGTAAAAAAGGCTTGCAAAGTGGGCGGTGATGTGGTATTATACTTGAGCGCCAAGCGCTGAGACAAAAGAATGACTTCCGAGTCCCAGCTAGAAGTAAAGCGAAAAGAACCAATAGACGCGAGAAAGTCCGGCAGGAATGCGAGAGACTTTCGAGACGCTCCAAGTTCGGTAAGAAACGAAAAACTTCGAAAAAATAAAGCTTGACAAAAAACCGCTTCTGTGGTAAAATAATTAAGCTGTCAGCCGCTTGGCTGAGGCGCTACAGGACCTTGAAAATTGAACAATATCGAAAAACTTGTAACGGAACCTATTTTCGTGTTGGAAAAACACGTTAAACAATTCCAAACAAAGTAATTCACACAGGACGCAAGCGATTGCGTGCTGAGCGAAGAGAGATTTAACACTTTTTAAGTGATAAATATCATTTAATAAAGAGTTTGATCCTGGCTCAGGACGAACGCTGGCGGCGCGCCTAACACATGCAAGTCGAACGAGAGAGAAGGAGCTTGCTTCTTCGATCGAGTGGCGAACGGGTGAGTAACGCGTGAGGAACCTGCCTCAAAGAGGGGGACAACAGTTGGAAACGACTGCTAATACCGCATAAGCCCACGGGTCGGCATCGACCTGAGGGAAAAGGAGCAATCCGCTTTGAGATGGCCTCGCGTCCGATTAGCTAGTTGGTGAGGTAACGGCCCACCAAGGCGACGATCGGTAGCCGGACTGAGAGGTTGAACGGCCACATTGGGACTGAGACACGGCCCAGACTCCTACGGGAGGCAGCAGTGGGGAATATTGCACAATGGGGGAAACCCTGATGCAGCGACGCCGCGTGGAGGAAGAAGGTCTTCGGATTGTAAACTCCTGTTGTTGAGGAAGATAATGACGGTACTCAACAAGGAAGTGACGGCTAACTACGTGCCAGCAGCCGCGGTAAAACGTAGGTCACAAGCGTTGTCCGGAATTACTGGGTGTAAAGGGAGCGCAGGCGGGAAGACAAGTTGGAAGTGAAATCTATGGGCTCAACCCATAAACTGCTTTCAAAACTGTTTTTCTTGAGTAGTGCAGAGGTAGGCGGAATTCCCGGTGTAGCGGTGGAATGCGTAGATATCGGGAGGAACACCAGTGGCGAAGGCGGCCTACTGGGCACCAACTGACGCTGAGGCTCGAAAGTGTGGGTAGCAAACAGGATTAGATACCCTGGTAGTCCACACCGTAAACGATGATTACTAGGTGTTGGAGGATTGACCCCTTCAGTGCCGCAGTTAACACAATAAGTAATCCACCTGGGGAGTACGACCGCAAGGTTGAAACTCAAAGGAATTGACGGGGGCCCGCACAAGCAGTGGAGTATGTGGTTTAATTCGACGCAACGCGAAGAACCTTACCAAGTCTTGACATCCCTTGACGAACATAGAAATATGTTTTCTCTTCGGAGCAAGGAGACAGGTGGTGCATGGTTGTCGTCAGCTCGTGTCGTGAGATGTTGGGTTAAGTCCCGCAACGAGCGCAACCCTTATGGTCAGTTACTACGCAAGAGGACTCTGGCCAGACTGCCGTTGACAAAACGGAGGAAGGTGGGGATGACGTCAAATCATCATGCCCTTTATGACTTGGGCTACACACGTACTACAATGGCGTTAAACAAAGAGAAGCAAGACCGCGAGGTGGAGCAAAACTCAGAAACAACGTCCCAGTTCGGACTGCAGGCTGCAACTCGCCTGCACGAAGTCGGAATTGCTAGTAATCGTGGATCAGCATGCCACGGTGAATACGTTCCCGGGCCTTGTACACACCGCCCGTCACACCATGAGAGCCGGGGGGACCCGAAGTCGGTAGTCTAACCGCAAGGAGGACGCCGCCGAAGGTAAAACTGGTGATTGGGGTGAAGTCGTAACAAGGTAGCCGTAGGAGAACCTGCGGCTGGATCACCTCCTTTCTAAGGAGTCAGGCAAGAACGAAGCATCGAAGATGATTTGTTCTTGGAACAGGTGATAGAGACAAGTTGATTAGATATTGTTCGATTTTGAGGGCCCTGAAAAGGGAACTCAAAGACGTACCTTGAAAACTGAATAATAACTGCGAAACAAAGATTATAGTAAGTTCTTTTTAAGAAATATTACAATTTCAAAAGGAAGGGTAACATAATCTTCGTTGGCAAGAGAGAATCAAGAGGATACAAGCCATTCTCGAGAGAGAATAGTTTGAATGGTCAAGCGAACAAGGGCGCAGGGCGAATGCCTTGGCACTGGGAGCCGATGAAAGACGTGATAAGCTGCGATAAGCTTCGGGGAGCTGCAAATAAGCATTGATCCGGAGATTTCTGAATGAGGAAACTCACTTGAGTTCATACTCAAGTACGCTGCACTGAAATTCAAAATAGGTGCATCGGGGGAACCGCCTGAACTGAAACATCTAAGTAGGGCGAGGAAGAGACATCAAACGAGATTCCGTAAGTAGTGGCGAGCGAACGCGGAAGAGGGCAAACCGGGAGTAGAAATACTTCCGGGGTACGGAGCGCATTTAAGACTTAAGTTGCTAACCGAACGGCATGGGAAGGCCGGTCAGAGAGTGTGAGAACCACGTAGGTGAAAGCGACAAAAGCTGAGCGAATTCCAGAGTACGGCCAGACACGTGAAACCTGGTCGGAAGATGGGGGGACCACCCTCCAACCCTAAATACTACCCAGTGACCGATAGCGTATAGTACTGTGAAGGAAAGGTGAAAAGCACCCCGGGAGGGGAGTGAAAAAGAACCTGAAACCCTGTGCCTACAAGCACCTAGAGCACGTCAATGTGTGATAGGGTACTTTTTGTAGAACGGTCCGGCGAGCGATTGTATGCAGCAAGGTTAAGGACTTAAGGTCTGGAGCCGAAGCGAAAGCGAGTTTGAAAAGGGCGTTAAGTTGCATATAATGGGCCCGAAACCGGGTGACCTACCCATGGTCAGGTTGAAGTGGAAGTAAAATTCCATGGAGGACCGAACCGACCTCCGTTGAAAAGGCGGCGGATGAACTGTGGGTAGCGGAGAAATTCCAATCGAACCCGGAGATAGCTGGTTCTCCCCGAAATAGTTTTAGGACTAGCCTCAAGTTAGATACCTGGAGGTAAAGCACTGAATAGCCTAGCGGCCGAGAGGTTAGCGAAGCTTATCAAACTCAGAATGCCAGAGTATTGATGCTTGGGAGTCAGACAGTGTCAGATAAATGTCATTGTCAAAAGGGAAACAGCCCAGATCTACAGCTAAGGTCCCAAAGTCAGGTTAAGTGGAAAACGATGTGAAGATACGCAGACAACCAGGATGTTGGCTCAGAAGCAGCCACTCATTCAAAGAGTGCGTAATAGCTCACTGGTCGAGCGTCTTTGCGCGGAGAATTTAACGGGGCTAAACCTGACACCGAAGCTTAGGCAATCCAGTAATGGATTGGGTAGGGGAGCGTTGTATACGCGGAGAAACAGTAGCGTAAGCGGCTGTGGAGTGTATAGAAGTGAGAATGCCGGAATGAGTAGCGCGAATGCAGTGAGAATCTGCATGGCCGAAAGCCTCAGGTTTTTGGAGGAAGGTTCGTCCGCTCCAAGTTAGTCGGGAGCTAAGGTGAGGCCGGAAGGCGTAGCCGATGCACAGACGGTAGAGATTCCGTCACCACCAAAAGAGTTAAGCACAGGGACACATTTGAAGTCTCAGAGCCGGGTGTTGGTTCCGGTAGAGATCGAGGGAAGTTAGTACCGAAGTCTGGGATGGAAGATGGCGAGAAAAGCTGTGTGTATTTCTGAGGTGCCCGTACCGCAAACCGACACAGGTAGGTAGGAAGAAGATTCTAAGGCCAACGGGAGAAGGGTTGTTAAGGAACTCGGCAAATTGACCCCGTAACTTCGGGAGAAGGGGTGCTCCAGAGATGGAGCCGCAGAGAATCGGCCCAAGCAACTGTTTACCAAAAACACAGGTTTGTGCTAAATCGAAAGATGACGTATACGAGCTGACGCCTGCCCGGTGCTGGAAGGTTAAGAGGAGATGTGCAAGCATTGAATCGAAGCCCCAGTGAACGGCGGCCGTAACTATAACGGTCCTAAGGTAGCGAAATTCCTTGTCAGGTAAGTTCTGACCCGCATGAAAGGCGTAATGATTTGGGCACTGTCTCAACAGCCCGCCCGGCGAAATTGTAGTACCGGTGAAGATGCCGGTTACCCGCGACAAGACGGAAAGACCCCATGGAGCTTTACTGTAGCCTAATATTGGGTTTCGATGTTGCATGCACAGGATAGATGGGACACAGGGAAACAGGAGCTTTGGCTTCTGCGGAGTGGCCGTTGGGATACCATCCTTGCGATATTGGAATTCTAACCTGCGGCTCTGAATCGAGTCGGGGGACATTGTTAGGTGGGCAGTTTGACTGGGGCGGTCGCCTCCTAAAAAGTAACGGAGGCGTTCAAAGGTTCGCTCAGCTTGAACGGAAATCAAGCAAAAGAGTGCAAACGCAGAAGCGAGCCTAACTGCGAGACTGACGGGTCGAGCAGTAACGAAAGTTGGAGTTAGTGATCCGGTGGTATGTGAGTGGAAATGCCATCGCTCAACGGATAAAAGTTACCCTGGGGATAACAGGCTGATCTCCCCCAAGAGTCCACATCGACGGGGAGGTTTGGCACCTCGATGTCGGCTCATCGCATCCTGGGGCTGTATTCGGTCCCAAGGGTTTGGCTGTTCGCCAATTAAAGCGGTACGCGAGCTGGGTTCAGAACGTCGTGAGACAGTTCGGTCCCTATCTGTCGTGGGCGCAGGATATTTGATGGGAGCTGTCCCTAGTACGAGAGGACCGGGACGGACGTACCTCTGGCGCACCAGTTGTTCCGCCAGGAGCATAGCTGGGCAACTACGTACGGATCGGATAAACGCTGAAAGCATCTAAGCGTGAAGCCGACCCAAAGATAAGATATCCCATTGTTTTAAACAAGTAAGACTCCTTGAAGACTACAAGGTCGATAGGCACGATGTGTAAGTGGAGCGATCCATTCAGCAAGCGTGTACTAATAGGTCGAGGGCTTGACCACAATTCGCTTGAGACTCTTAGAGTCAACGAAAAAATGTAAGCAGTGATTATTCAGTTTTGAAGGCACGTCCTTCTAAAAATACTGGACAGATACACAGAAATGTGATATACTGTGTCAGTTATATGGTCGGTGACGATGACGGTGAGGTTCCACCTGTTCCCATTCCGAACACAGCAGTTAAGCTCACTCGTGCCCAAGATAGTTAGCTGGAAACGGCTTGTGAAAATAGGTAGTCGCCGACTTGAATATGCCGCTCTGAGAGTTCTCAGGGCGGTTTTCTTATATTTATCCGAAAAAATTTCCAGGTGCTGCATGAAAACAGCGGCGTAAATCGTATATAAGTCAAGCAGGGTGTGACAAAGCGGACAGAGGAGGACGGCATGAAGCTTTTATTCAAACAGCGTGCATTTGCTTGGTTCGACAGCTATGACATCTACGATGAAAATGAAAACACGGTCTATATCGTGAAAGGCCAGCTCTCTTGGGGACACTGCCTGAAAATATTCGACGCCAGCGAGGAGCACGAGCTGGGCACTGTGAAGGAGCGGATTTTTTCTTGGTGGCCCCAATTCGAACTTTACGAGGGGAGCGACTGCATCGGCACCCTGAAAAAAGAACCGTGGGGCTGGTTCAAGCCGCGGTATAATATCGACTTCAACGGCTGGCACATCGAAGGCGACTGGGCGGAATGGGACTACACCATCACCGGGCCGGATGGGGCGACGGTGGCGGCAATCTCCAAGGAGCTGCTCCACTGGACGGATACTTATGTGCTGGACATTGCAAAGCCGGAGGATGCGCTGTATGTGCTGATGTTCGTGCTGGCCATCGACGCTGAAAAGTGTTCCTGCAACTAAAAAACGGCCCGGCTGTGGAGTTTTCCACTTGGCCGGGCCGTCTTGGTTGAATCCTGTTCAGACTTTCTTTGCGAATACGATGCCGATGGTGCCGGGGCCGGAGTAGCCGCCGATGGTCGTGCCGATGTCGGTCTCGATGATGTTCTCGAATTTGCCGTACCTGCGCAGACCGGCTTTGATGGCCTCCATGCAGCCGGGCTTGGGCTGGCAGGACGAGATAAAGACCATGCAGTTGTCGATGTCGTCCCGGCCGTCCAGCAGGTCGGTGATGTACTTGCCGACACAGATGGGCAGGCTGCCGCGATACTTCTTGACGACCTTCAGCTCACCGTCGATGACAGCGAGGCTGGGCTTGATGCCCAGAAGGTTTGCGCCGAACGCCAGCACGCCGGAGCAGCGGCCGCTCTTGGCCATGTAATTGAGCTGGTCCAGCACGAAGCTCAGTTCCACCCGCTTAGCGAGGTTCTGGAGCCGCATACAGATGTTGCGGGCCGTCAGGCCGTCTGCCGCCCATTTGGCGGCGCGGAGGACAAGATAGCCCTGTCCGGTGCAGATGTTCTCGCTGTCGATGACTGAGACGTTGTCGTATTCCTGCGCGGCAAGGCAGGCGTTCTGATAGCAGGACGAAAGCTTGGCGCTGACCGAGATGTGGATGACAGCGTCGTACTCTTTGGCGAACGGCCCGAAGAAGTCGATGTACTCCACCGGATTTGCTGCGGCGGATTTCGGGGTCTGGCCGCCGGCCTCCACATGGGCAAAGACGTCAGCAGGGCGGACGGTGATGCCGTCCAGATAGCTCTCGCCGCCCATCAGGATATGCATGGGCATGAGAGAGATGTCCCATTGCCGCAGCAGCGCTTCGGAGAGGTCGCAGGTGCTGTCGGCCGTGATTTTGATCTTCAAAAAAGTGTCTCCTCTTTTCGTGCCGGGCACAGCCGACGTCGATGCAGGCGCTGCCACAGCAAAATTTCCTCTATAACTATATCACAAAAATCTCAAGATCGTTAGCTATTTATCCTGAGTAATTGTAAATCTTTTGTGAAGCGTCAAAATAGCTAGCCTTGGCCCGCAGATTCTATACAGATAGCACAAAAGTGCGTATGATTTTATAGTTCTTTCCGAAAATTCGCTCCGAAGTGTTTATTTTGTGCGCCAAAAATTATATAATAATAGGTGTCACTAGAATGGATACGGTCTGCCCGGCAGCCGTTTATATTATTGGAGGATGCTTTCTATGTTCATGTACACCGATTACACCCAGCACCTGCTGGATAATGTGAAGAAGATCCATTTCATTGGCTGCGGCGGCAGCGGAATGTATCCGCTCATCCAGATCCTGGCCGCAAAGGGCTATGACATCTCGGGCAGCGACGTGCTGGACGGCAGCATCATCCGCTCCGAGCGGGAGATGGGCGTTAAGGTCACGCTGGGCCACAGCGCAGACAATGTCATCGGTGCAGACCTCGTGGTCTACTCCGCCGCCATTGCGAAGGACAATGTGGAGCTGAATGCGGCAGCTTCCTACGGCATCACGACGGTGGAGCGCAGCGTCCTGCTGGGCTATGTGAGCCGCCTGTACAAGCAGAGCATCTGCGTTTCCGGTACCCACGGCAAGACCACCACGACTTCCATGATCACCACTGCGCTGGAGCTGGCAGGACGCGACCCCTCTGCGGTCATCGGCGGCAAGCTGCCCCTCATCCACGGCTACGGCAAGGCGGGCAAGGGCGACGACATCGTCATCGAGGCCTGTGAGTTCTCGGAGACCTTCCTGAAACTGACCCCCTACCTCTCGGTTGTGCTGAACATCGACAACGACCATCTGGACTATTACGGCAGCATGGGCGAGCTGAAGTTTGCCTTCAAGCGCTTCGCCCTTATGACCCAGTTCATGATCTTTGCAAACGCCGACGACAAGAACACGATGGACGTTATGTATACCCTCGACCGCCGTGTGCGCACTTTCGGCATCAACAACGACGGTGACTATCAGGCCGTCAATGTACAGGAGTATAAGCCCGGCTTCTTCGAGTTCGACCTGAAGGAGTGGAGCAAAGTCACCGGCCACATCCGGCTGGCTGTGCCGGGCCGTCACAATATCTACAACGCGCTGGCCATGTGCGCGGTCTGCCGCTTTGCGGGCCTGACCGTCGAGCAGTGCGCCGCCGCTGCCGCAAGCTTCAAGGGCGCAGGCCGCCGCTTCGAGGTCTACGGCGAGTGCAACGGCGCTGTGGTGGTGGACGACTACGCCCACCATCCCACCGAGCTGCGCGCGACCCTGACCACTGCCAAGGAGCTGGGCTACAAGCGCCTCATCGCCGTCCATCAGCCGTTTACATACAGCCGCACCAAGATGCTGTTCAACGACTTCGTGGATGTGCTCAAGATCCCCGACATTGCGGTCATCACCCCCATCATGGGCAGCCGCGAGCCGAACGACCCGTCCATCACCAGCGCAAAGCTGGCGGCGCAGATCCCCGGCTCGGTGCTGGTGGACAGTCTGGAAGCTGCCGCCGACTGGGTGAAGCAGAATGCCCGCGAGGGTGACTTGGTCATCACGCTGGGCTGCGGCGACATATATAAGGCCAGCAAGATGATGGTGGCCGACAACAAGTAAAAAGAAAAATAAAAAGTGAGGCTCCACGGTGTTCGCCGTGGAGCCTCACTTTTTTATAAAACGAAGAAATTACAGGTTGAAGTAGCGCTTTGCGTTGTCGAAGCAGATGCCGCGGACGATCTTCTCCAGAGCCTTCTCGTCGTTGGGATACTCGCCGTCCTCGACCCACTGGCCGATGAGGTTGCAGAGGATGCGGCGGAAGTAGTCGTGGCGGGTGTAGCTCAGGAAGCTGCGGCTGTCGGTCAGCATACCGACGAAGTTGCCCAGCAGGCCGAGGCTGGCCAGACGGGACATCTGCTCTTCCATGCCGATCTTGTGGTCGTTGAACCACCAAGCGGAGCCGTGCTGGATCTTGCCCGGGACCTCGCTGTTCTGGAAGCAGCCGAGGATGGTGCCGATCTGAGCGTCATCGCCGGGGTTCAGGCTGTAGATGATGGTCTTGGGGCACTCGTCGGTGTCGTTCAGGGCGCTCAGCAGAGCTGCGATCTCGCCGCCGCAGGTGGCGGTGTTGATCATGTCGAAACCGGTATCGGGTCCCAGCAGGGTGTTCATCTTGCGGTTGACGCCGCGCAGGCAGTTGTAGTGGATCTGCATGGCGATGCCGAGGCGGTGATACTGCTTGCCCAGATGGATGAGGATGTAGGTCTGATACTTCTCAGCCTCTTCCCGCGTGACGGCCTCGCCCTTCATGACTTTCTGGTAGATGGCGTTGACCTCGTCCTTGGAGGCCTCACGGTAGGGGATGTAGTCCAGACCGTGGTCGGAAGCGCGGCAGCCCATCTCGGCGAAGAACTCGATGCGGTCGGTCAGAGCACCGGTGACGCAGTCGATGCAGGCCAGTTTCTCCTTGCCGACGGCAGCAGCCAGCTTGCCCATGTACTCAACGAAGCCGGGCTTGTTGATGTTGATGGCCTTGTCGGGGCGGAAGGAAGGAGCCACGGTGAACTTGATGGTGGGGTCTTCCTTGATCTTCTTGTGCCACTCGAGGCTGTCGATGGGGTCATCGGTGGTGCCGATGAAAGCCACGTTGCTCTGCTCGATGAGGCCGCGGACGGTCAGCTTGGGGTCGTGCTGGAGCTTGTCGTTGCACAGGTTCCAGACTTCCTCGGCGGTGTCGCCGTTCAGCACGCCGTCATAGCCGAAGAAGGTGTGCAGCTCGAGGTTGGTCCAGTGGTACATCGGGTTGCCGATGGCCATGGGCAGAGCCTCGGCAAACTTCTGGAAACGCTCGCGGTCGGGCTTGTCGCCGGTGATGTACTCCTCGGGCACGCCGTTGGAGCGCATGACGCGCCATTTGTAATGGTCGCCGAAGTAGCTGCCGTCCGGGTTGCGGCCGCCCAGCCAGACCTGAGCGATGTTGTCGAAGCGGCGGTTCTCGTAGATCTCGCGGGGAGGGATGTGGCAGTGGTAGTCACAGATGGGCATACCCTCAGCGTAAGCGTGATACAGGTGCTGTGCGGTGGGCGACTGGAGCATGAACTCCTTATCCATAAATGCTTTCATGGTCAGAACTCCTTTTTTCAATGGTCTTGACGGTTTGAAACATTCTTTAAAAAATAGGGGTATGGGCCTGTTCCGTGCAAACAGGCGATGCCTGTCTTTAGTATACCGGAAAATGCGGATGTATACAACTGAAAAACTGCCCAAAATTCTCGCCCAGACTTGTACAATTCGCTGGTTTTTATAAAAACGGCCCCTTTTCCTGCAAAAAACTGTGGAGAACCACTTGACTTATTTGTATACAACAGCATAAAATAGAGAAAGAGAAGGGCGCGGCTCTGGCTGCCCCGTGAAAGGCAAAGCAAATTGATAAAAGGAGACACTCAAATGGAAACTTTGAATTACAAGGTTCTGGAAAGCACCGGTTACAACGGCTATATCCTCAAGGACGCACCCGTTAAGGTGATGCAGTTCGGCGAGGGCAATTTCCTGCGCGCATTCGTGGATTACTTTATCGACATCGCCAACGAGAAGGCTGGCTTCAACGGCAAGGTCAAGCTGGTGCAGCCCATCGCTAACTTCCCCCAGATGGCGGACTGGATGAACGAGCAGGAGGGCCTGTACACCCTGTACCTGCGCGGCAGCGAGAAGGGCCAGAAGGTCGATGCAAAGCGCGTCATCTCCTGCGTCTCCGACTGCGTCTGCCCCTACTCCGAGGGCAAGTGGGACGAAGTTCTGGCTCTGGCCCGCTCTGAGGATCTCGAAATCGTCGTCTCCAACACCACCGAGGCCGGCATCGCCTATACGCAGGGCGACAGCCAGTTCGATCAGGTTCCCCCCAACAGCTTCCCTGCAAAGCTGACCCGCGTGCTGTATGAGCGCTACACCGCATTCAAGGGCGCTGCCGACAAGGGTCTGATCATCCTGTCCTGCGAGCTGATCGACAACAACGGCAAGGAGCTGCAGAAGTGCTGCAACAACTACGCTAAGGACTGGAACCTCGACGCTGCCTTCATCGACTGGATGAACAACGCCAACACCTTCTGCTCCACTCTGGTGGACCGCATCGTCCCGGGCCGCATCCGTGACCCGCAGGAGCTGGCTGCTCTGGAAGAGGCCAACGGCTACACCGATAAGGCGCTGGACGTCGGCGAAGTCTTCGGCGTCTGGGTTATCGAGGGTCCCGATGGTCTGGAGGACAAGCTGCCGTTCAAGAAGGCCGGTGTCAACGTCATGGTCGTGCCCGATGTCACCCCCTACAAGAAGCGCAAGGTCCGCATCCTGAACGGCGCACACACCGGCTTCGTTCTGGGCGCATATCTGGCTGGCTTCGACATCGTGCGTGACTGCATGCACAACGACACCGTCCGCGGCTTCATGAACAAGATGCTGCATGAGGAGGTCATCCCCACCCTGCCTCTGGACAAGAAGGATCTCGAGGAGTTTGCTTCTGCTGTGCAGGACCGCTTCAACAACCCCTTCATCAACCACGAGCTGATGAGCATCTCCCTGAACTCCACCTCCAAGTGGAAGGCCCGCAATATGCCCTCCTTCCTGACCTACATCGAGGAGCAGAAGAAGCTGCCCAAGTGCCTGACCATGTCTCTGGCTGCTTACATCGCCTTCTACTCCAACGACATTCAGGAGCGCACCGCCGACGGCCTCATCTGCAAGCGTCCGGCCGGCAATACCTATAAGATTCAGGATGACGCATGGGCACTGGACTTCTACTATGCACACAAGGACGACACCGCTGCCCAGCTGGTACACGCCGTGCTGACCAACACCCAGATGTGGGATCAGGATCTGACCAAGATCGAGGGCCTTGAGGCCGCTGTTCTGGCAGACCTCGAGCTGATCCGCACCGAGGGCGCAGAGGCTGCTTACAAGAGCTGCCTGTAAGCTGAAAATTTGGACACAGAGGGCTGCTGCTTTGGGCAGCAGCCCCCTTTTGCGTTATGAGAGAGTAGGAGAAAAACTATGCCGCAGGCGATCCATATCAGCCCCATCGACAACGTCGTTGTCGCTCTGCATCCCATTGCCAAGGGCACCCTCGTCGAGGTGGACGGCCTTGCCGTCACCGCGCTGGAGGACATCCCGCAGGGCCACAAGATGGCAGTCAAGGCCATCCGGAACGGCGAGAACGTCATCAAGTACGGCTTCCCCATCGGCCACGCCACCGCCGACGCCGAGCCGGGTACTTGGATGCACACCCACAATGTCCACACCAACCTCTCCGGCGAGGTGGAGTACAGCTATAACCCCTCCCCCGAGCTGGCCCCGCTGCCCAAGGTGGAGGCCGAGACCTTCATGGGCTTCCGCCGCAAGGATGGCCGCGCCGCCATCCGCAACGAGATCTGGATCATCCCCACCGTCGGCTGTGTCAACGACATCGCCAAGAAGATGGTGGCCGACAATCAGGACCTCGTCACCGGCACCATCGAGGGCCTCTACACCTTCACCCATCCCTTCGGCTGCAGCCAGACCGGCCATGACCACGCACAGACCCGCAAGCTGCTGGCCGCTCTCGTCCGCCATCCCAATGCCGCCGCCGTTCTGGTGCTGCATCTGGGCTGTGAGAACCTGCAGCACGACCAGTTCGTGGAAGAGCTGGGCGAGTATGACCACGACCGGGTGAAATTCCTGACCTGTCAGGACGTGGACGATGAATTTGCCGCCGCCCGCGACATCCTGAAGGAGCTGGCCGCTTACGCCGGCCAGTTCAAGCGCGAGCCGATCCCCGTGAGCGAGCTGGTGGTCGGCATGAAGTGCGGCGGCTCGGATGGTCTGTCGGGCATCACCGCCAACCCCACCATCGGACGCTTCTCCGACATGATGGGCCAGCGCGGCGGCTCCACCGTCCTGACCGAGGTGCCCGAGATGTTCGGCGCCGAGGGCTTCCTGATGGACCGCTGCATCAACCACGACGTCTTCGTCAAGGCCGAGAAGATGATCAACGGCTTTAAGGACTACTTCATCAGCCACAATGAGGTCGTCTACGACAACCCCTCTCCGGGCAACAAGCAGGGCGGCATCACCACGCTGGAGGACAAGAGCTGCGGCTGCGTCCAGAAGGGCGGCACGGCCCCCATCATGGATGTCATCGGCTACGGCGACCCCGTCGTCACCAAGGGCCTGAATATGCTCTACGGCCCCGGCAATGACCTCGTTTCCGCCACCGCCATGACCGCCGCCGGTGCACACCTCATCCTCTTCTCCACCGGCCGCGGCACGCCCTTCTCTGCCCCGGCTCCCACCCTGAAGATCTCCACCAACACCCCGCTGGCGGAGAAGAAGTCGGGCTGGATCGATTTCAACACCGGCGTCATCGCCGACGGTGAGAAGACCATCGACGAGGCCGCAAAGGATCTGCTGGATCTGGTCATCCGGGTGGCCAGCGGCGAGCAGACCAAGGCCGAGAAGCACGGTTTCCGCGAGATCTCCATCTTCAAGGACGGCGTCGTTCTTTAAGTAAAAATGAGGCTGCTGAGCGGTACATACCGCCCGGCGGCCTCTTTATGCATAGCGAAAGGAGAATTTTATGAGAATAGGAGCCAATGGAGCGCTGCTCTTCACACTGCTGATTTATGCAGCCGTCATCTGCATCGCGGCCCGCATCGTCAAATACTTTATCCGCTATGGCATCGATTATTATTTTGAAAAACTGGCGGAATACCAGAAAAACCAGAAAAATACGGAGGACTGAACTATGAACCAGATCACCACCCAGTACATCACCGAGAACGGCGCCTGTTATGAGCAGTACGTCATCACCGACCCCGCCGCCAAGACCAGCCTAACCATCACCCCCGAGCGCGGCGGCATGATCACCGGCTTTACCCTCGACGGCGACGAGTATATCTGGACCCGCCGCCCCAACTTCTCGGAGTGCAACCGTCCCCGCTTCGGCGTGCCGGTGCTCTTCCCCAGCTGCGGCAACCCCGACGGCGGCGTCCACAACTTTGAGGGCAAGGCCTACCCCATGGAGACCCATGGCTTCGCCGACCTGTGCGCTTGGGACGTGGAGAGCGTCGGCCCGGACGGCGTGACGCTGGCGCTGGAATCCACCCCGCTGACCAAGTTCCTCTACCCCTTCGACTTCACCCTGCTGGTGAACTACAACCTCGAGGGCAATAAGGCCCTCATCAGCCTGACCGTCATCAACGAGGGCGACAAGCCCATGCCCTTCAGCTTCGGCTACCACCCCTATTTCGTGGCCTCTGCGCTGGAAAATGTGGACTTTGACATCAAGTGCGCCACCTGCTCCGAGAATGCCAAGGGCGAGCAGCCCGCTGCCCCGGAAAAGATCACCCTCACCCGCAAGGAGGGCGCAGACAACACCATCCGCCTGATGACCGGCGTGGAGTTCCCCATGACCTTCACCGACAAGGGCAACGGCCATAAGGTCACGGTGGACGCCGATGAGACCTTCGACAAGGGCGTGCTCTGGCAGCAGGATGCCGAGAGCTTCGTCTGCATGGAGCCTTGGAATGGCTGGGCCAACAGCGTCAACGAGGAGGGCCATCACGAGGTGCTGGACGTCGATGAGGCCATGACCAGCGAGTGGAGCATCACCATCGAGAAGGTCTGAGCACCCTCCGAAACTTTACCGTAGAATAAAACGCCGCACAGCGATTTTGATACGCTGTGCGGCGTTTTTTTGTGTCTGGTCAGATGTGGTCTACCGGGTGGACGGTCCCCTCGGTAAAATACTCAGGGTGGCGCTGGCGGGCCTGCTCCACCGAGAGCTTGTAGCGGTTCAGATGGTCGCTGAGGGCACGGCTGAGGTCTTCCTCCGAGCCGCGCAGGACGGCCTCGAGGATGCGGGTGTGGGCTGCGCAGACGGACTTGTTCTCCTCCGTCTGGAGGCTGAATTTCCGCAGACGCTCGATGTGCTGGAAGGTGGAGAGCATATGGTCGAAGTGCTCCTCCATGCCGCACAGCTCAAAGGCCCGGCGGTGGAAGGCGTTGTCGAGGTCGAGCATCCTCGTCTCCCGGTTTTCGGCGGAGGGGTCGCGCTCCAGCTGGCGGTAGCTCTCAAGGTTGAGTCGGTAGGCGACCTCCTGCTCGGCGGTCAGACGGCCCCGGATGCGGTTCAGGATCTCCTTTTCCAGCGTGAAGCGGGCGAACTGCTCCATCTCCATCAGCTTGAGGTCGATGGGGGCCACATGGGTGCCGCTCTGGGGCTTGATGACCACCATGTGGGCGATGTTGAGCATGATGAGCGCCTCCCGCATGGGGGTGCGGCTGATGCCCAGCTCCTGCGCCAGCTCTCGGTCGTTCAGTTCGTCGCCGGGCTTTAAGTCCATCGTGATGATCCGGCTGCGGATGGTCTCGTAGGCGATCTCCCGCGCACTTCGTGATGCCATGGCCGTGTCATGCTCCTTTCGAAGCGGGCAGTGCCCGCAGATGTGATATATCAGCTACCACCATTGTACCCGCGGGCCGCTGTGCCGTCAAGAGCGGACACAGCAAAAACGGCATATTTTATCCGAAAACTCACGCCTTCCGGGGGCGAAGATAGAGCACCGGCACCCAGACCAGCGCCACGGCCAGCCCGCAGAAGACGTCGATGATGGAGTGCTGCTTGGTAAAGACGGTAGAGGCGCAGATGAGGGCAGCCCAGCCGAAGGCCAGGATCTTGAGCCACTTCTTTTTCCGGGCCAGCGTGCTGCCCGAGAAGGCGATGGCCATGCAGGCCGAGCTTTGGCAGTGGATGGAGGGGCAGACGTTCACCGAGGCGTCGGCCTTCCAGATAAGCTGCATCAGGGTCATGGCGAGATTGCTGCGGCCCACCTCCTCCGCCATGGGGCGGATATCGAGGCCGTTGGGCAGCACCATATAGACGATGAGGCAGAAGGTCATGCCCGAGAACATCATGAGACAGAGCTTGTCGTAGCTGGCGGTGTCGAACCACCACAGCAGCGCCGTGACCCCGGCCAGCAGGAAAAACCAGCTGCCGTAGGGGAAGATGAACCACTCGTTGAAGGGGATGAAGTCGTCCAGCGGGCTGCGGATGATGTATTTCGGGTCGGTGACGGTGAAGTCCAGCCAGAAGAACCAGATGAGGTAGAGCACCCAGTAGAGCTGGTACCACAGATGGGGCCGTGCACGAAGAAGGGAAGTTTTCATGTAAATTCTCCTATAAATCTGTCATACGATGATACATTTTACCACACTTGGCCGACTTGCGCAAATCTATTTCCTGTTATAGAATAAAGACAGCCTGCTCCGCCGGGGCAGGAGAAATGTGTATGCACGAGCACAAAGGAGCTTTCATGTCTATTTCATCTCACCCCATCCTTCTTGCGGCCCTCGACTTGGACGGCACGCTGCTCAACAGCAGCGGCGAAGTCACGGACTACACCCGGAAGGTCCTGTCCGAGGCCTCTGACCGGGGCGTCGTGATCATCCCGGCCACGGGCCGTCCGCTGGCCAGCCTGCCGCCTGTGGTGGCAAAACAGCCTTGGGTGCGTTATGCCCTCACCTCCAACGGTGCGGCGGTCTGGGACCTCGGAAATGACCCTCTGGGCTGCGTCTACAGCCGGTACGCCAACGCCGCCCAGCATGAGACCAGCCAGCCGGAGTGCATCATCCGGCGCTGCTTCCCGGTGGAGACGGCCCGGGAGGTCTACGAGGCCTTCCGCGGCCTGCCCGGCGGGCTGAACATCTTCAGCGATGGCCGTGCCCTCCGGGACACGGTGCAGCAGCGCTTCTTCGACGAGCGCTTTGCCCGTCTGGCGGCCGTGCGGGGGACGGAGGCCATCCAGCCCAACGACGGCCGCTTCACCATCCTGCGGGAGCAGAGCGAGTGGATGAGCCGCCACGCCCATGCAGTGGAGAAGTTTTGCATGTTCTTCCACTCTGCCGAGGAGGCGCGGCAGTATCTGCCCCGCTTCACGGCCATCCGGGGCGTTGAGGTGGTGCAAGGCTCCCCCGACAACATCGAGGTCACGGCGGCGGGGGTGAACAAGGGCGAGAGCCTGCTGGCGCTGGCCGACCATCTGGGCATCCCCCGGGAAGCCACGCTGGCCGTGGGCGACAGCGAAAACGACCGCGCCATGCTGGAAAAGGCGGGCGTCGCCGCTGTGATGGCCAACGGGATGGAGCACATCCGCAGATTGGCCGACATCGTCAGCGAAAACGACAATGACCACGACGGCGTGGCCGAAATCTTTGCCCGTCTCGGGGTTTAAGAAGCCAAAATCGGCGTTTTTGTGCAATGTATACAAGCTCTTATGCAAAACATTGTGCTTGTTGAGCATTACCAAACGGGCCGATGTCGTTTATACTAAAGATACGAATGCATGGTGGGGAAGGTATGCCCGCAAGGGACTCCAGCCATGTGAATTCATGCAAATGTTAAAAAGGAGAAATGCGTTATGAATCCCATCGTAGAAAAGGTCTATCAGATCGGCATTATCCCTGTTATTGCTTTTAACAGCGTAGACGAGGCCCTGCCCCTGTGCAAGGCTCTGGCTGAGGGCGGCCTGCCCGCAGCTGAGGTCACCTTCCGCACCGCATGTGCTGAGGATTGCATCCGCAAGATCCACGAGGAGATGCCCGAGATGCTGCTGGGCGCCGGCACTGTCCTGACCTGTGAGCAGGCTGACCGCGCTATGGCTGCAGGCGCTTCCTTCATCGTCGCTCCCGGCTTCGACCCCGAGGTCTGCAAGCACGTCATCGACAAGGGCGGCATCATGATGCCCGGCACCGCCTCCGCAGGCGAGATGCAGCAGGCCATGAACATGGGCTGCGAGGCTCTGAAGTTCTTCCCCGCCGAGGCAAACGGCGGCGTGGGTATGCTGAAGAACATCGGCGCTGCCCTGAAGGGTGCCCGCTGGATGTGCACCGGCGGCGTCAACGCCAAGAACGTCAACGACTATCTGGGCTATGACCAGATCTTCGCAGTCGGCGGCACCTGGATGTGCAAGAGCGACGTCATCAAGGCCGGCGATTGGGCCAAGATCACCGCACAGAGCAAGGAAGCTGTTGACACCATGCTGGGCCTGCACCTCATCCATGTCGGCATCAACACCGGCAACGAGGAAGAGGCTGCCAAGGTGGCCGGCCTGATCTCCACCATGCTGAACATGAAGGTCGCTCCGGGCAACTCCAGCATCTTCGTGGGCAACAAGGAGTTCGAGATCATGAAGAAGCCGGGCCGCGGCACCAACGGCCACATCGCCATCGGCTGCAACAACGTGGATCGTGCAATCTACCACCTGTCTCAGCGCGGCGTGAAGTTCGACCTCGACAGCAAGAACGTCAAGAACGGCAAGACCGTCGCCTGCTACATGGAGGGCGAGATCGCCGGCTTTGCATTCCATCTGGTTCAGGCATAATTGCCGCTCCATTCCGTCAATACCCGCTGCGGCGGGATGATATACGAACATAAAAGGAGAAACACTATGAAAGTCGTTACCTTTGGCGAGCTGATGGTTCGTCTGCAGCCCTTCAACTACGAGCGTTTCGTTCAGGCCAACAGCCTGGAGTTCACCTTCGGCGGCGGTGAGGCCAACGTCGCTGTCTCTCTGGCCAACTACGGTCTGGATGCAGCCTTCGTCACCAAGCTCCCCGCACACGCCATCGGTCAGGCCGCTGTCAACAGCCTGCGCCGCTACGGCGTCGATACCAGCATGATCACCCGCGGCGGTGACCGTGTCGGCATCTACTACAACGAGAAGGGCGCTTCTCAGCGCGGCTCTGTCTGCATCTACGACCGTGCCAACAGCGCTATCCAGCTGGCTCAGCCCTCCGATTTCGACTGGGATAAGATCTTCGAGGGCGTGGATTGGTTCCACTTCACCGGCATCACCCCGGCTCTGGGCGCAAATGTCGTCGAGATCTGCCTCGAGGCCTGCAAGGCTGCTAAGGCTCACGGCGTGAAGATCAGCTGCGACCTGAACTACCGCGGCAAGCTGTGGACCCGTGCCGAGGCTCGTGAGGCTATGACCAAGCTGTGCGAGTACGTCGATGTCTGCATCTCCAACGAGGAGGATGCAAAGGACGTGTTCGGCATCGAGGCCGAGGCTACCGACATCTACGGCGGCAAGCTGAACGCTGAGGGCTACAAGAGCGTCGCAAAGCAGCTGGCTGACAAGTTCCACTTCGAGAAGGTCGCTATCACCCTGCGTGAGAGCCACAACGCCTCCGAGAACGGCTGGAGCGCTATGCTGTACGATGTCGCTTCCAACGAGTACTGCTTCTCCAAGAAGTACGAGCTGAAGATCATCGACCGCGTCGGCGGCGGTGACTCCTTCGGCGGCGGCCTGATCTACGCTCTGCTGAACGGCAAGAGCACTCAGGATGCTGTTGAGTTCGCTGTTGCTGCTTCTGCTCTGAAGCACACCATCGAGGGCGACTACAACATGATGACTGTCTCCGAGGTCGAGAAGCTGGCTGGCGGCGACGGTTCCGGCCGTATCCAGCGCTAAGCAGGAAAGGAGATCCGCAATGGAGATCCGCTATTCCTGCAATCAGAAAGACTTCAAGCGCTACACCACCGAGGAGATGCGCGACGAGATGCTCATCACCGGCCTGTACAAGGCCGACGAGGTCGTGGCCGTCTACAGCCATGTTGACCGTATGGTCACGCTGGGCTGTATGCCGGTCCACGAGACGGTCTCCATCGACAAGGGCATCGACGTCTGGGCCAACTTTGGCACCCACTATTTCCTCGAGCGCCGCGAGATCGGTATCTTCAACATCGGCAAGGACTCCACGGGCATCGTGGTGGCCGACGGTGTGAAGTACGAGCTGGGCTATAAGGACTGCCTGTATATCACGCAGGGCACCAAGGAAGTGACTTTCGCTTCCGCAGACCCTGAGCATCCGGCAAAGTTCTATATGGTCTCCGCTCCGGCACATTGCTCTTACGAGACCCGCCTCATCAAGATGGCTGATGCAAATCACCGTCCTCTGGGCAGCGTCGAGACCTGCAATAAGCGCACCATCAATCAGTTCATCCACCCCGATGTGCTCAAGACCTGTCAGCTGAGCATGGGTATGACCGAGCTGGAGCCTGGCTCCAACTGGAATACCATGCCCAGCCACACGCACGAACGTCGGATGGAGATCTACACCTATTTTGAACTGCCCGAGGGGCAGGTGGTGTTCCATATGTGCGGCGAGCCGACTCAGACCCGCCACATCGTGATGCACAACGAGGATGCTGTCATCAGCCCCTCCTGGAGCATCCACAGCGGCGTAGGCACTTCCAACTACACCTTTATCTGGGCAATGGGCGGCGAGAACATGGAGTTTGACGACATGGACAACATCGCTACCACCGACCTGCGCTAAACAGTACACCATACAACGCCCCGCACCGGGAGACCGGCGCGGGGCGTTTTGCTAAATATTTAACTTGGCTCTCTCAGCCCTACCACACCTGCCAGCGTGGAGCGGACAGAGAAAAACACGCTATCACGTCAGGGCGATGGCCCTGACGTTACGATCAACAGGAGGAATACAATGGATCTGTCAGCTTTTGACCTGAAGGGCAAGGTCGCCCTCATCACCGGCGGTGCCCACGGCATCGGCTTTTCCATCGCAGAGGGGATGGCCAAGTGCGGTGCGGCCATCTGCTTCAACTGCTCTTCCGAAGCCAGCCTCGAAAAAGGCATGGCGGCTTACAAGGCAGCAGGCATCGAGGCCCACGGCTATGTCGCCGATGTGTCCGACGAGGACGCCGTCAACGCGATGGTGGCAAAGATCAAGGCCGAGGTCGGCCCGGTGGACATTCTGGTCAACAACGCCGGTCTGATGAAACGGGTGCCGATGGTCGAGATGAGCCACGCCGATTTCATGCGGGTCATCGACGTCCATGTGGGCGGCGCATTCAACTGCTCCAAGGCCGTCCTGCCCGACATGATGGAAAAGCGTGAGGGCAAGATCATCAACATCTGCTCCATGATGAGCGAGCTGGGCCGCGAGACCGTCTCCGCCTACGCCGCTGCCAAGGGCGCGCTCAAGATGCTGACCAAGAACATCGCCTCCGAGTACGGCGAGTACAACATCCAGTGCAATGGCATGGGCCCCGGCTACATCGCCACCGCCCAGACCGCCCCGCTGCGGGAGATCCAGCCCGACGGCAGCCGCCACCCCTTCGACCAGTTCATCACCGCCAAGACCCCCGCAGGCCGCTGGGGCGAGGCGGAGGACATGGTAGGCCCCTGCGTCTTCCTCGCCTCCCATGCTTCGGACTTCGTGAACGGCCAGATCCTCTACGCCGACGGCGGCATCCTCGCCTATATCGGCCGTCAGCCTAAGTAATCTCAGGCAGCAAAAAAGCCCTGTGGCACCCGCCGCAGGGCTTTTGTCGTCTCAGATGAGGATGCCGTCGCAGTGGTCGATCTCGTGCTGGAGGATCTCGGCGGTCCAGCCGGTAAAGGTCTTGATGCGGGTCTGGAATTTTTCGTTCTGCCACTGGACCTTGATGGTCTGGAAGCGCTTGGTCTTTCGGGTGCCGGTGAGGGAGAGACAGCCCTCCTCGGTCTCATACGGCCCGGACTTTTTGAGGATGACCGGGTTGAACATGACGAGATAGCCGTCCTCGCCCTCGACGGCGATGATGCGCTTTGCAGCGCCGATCATGTTCGCCGCCATGCCGACACAGCCGTCTTTGTGGGCGATGAGCGTTTCCAGCAGATCCTGCGCGATGGGCAGGTCTTCCGGGGAGGCCGATGCGGCTTTCCGGGCGAGAAAAAGCTCGTCTTTGCAGATGTCACGGATCATAGAAAACCTCCTGTGCAGATGAAGAAAGCCACGATGTGCGTCATTCTCCGACGCTTCATCGTGGCTTTTTTGTGGTCGAGCAGAGCTGGACAAATCCGAACTATTTCCCACTGCTTCAGCAGCAGTCAAGGCATCCTCAAAGCGGATGGTTTGAGAACCATCCTTGTAGTTGAACGTAATCAGCATCCGGTCATCATACAGGAAAATCGCGTTCACAAAAATCTCAATCAGTGCTTTGCGCTGTTTTTGCTGCGATATATCGAACTTTCTGAATTTCATCAGCCAGAACCGGATGAAATCGGCATTGAAGGATGGCTTTCTTAACTTCTCGTCAGCAATTTTGGCAGTCAGTTCATCCTTCTGAGCTTCCAAGGCATCCAGACGCTCCTTGGTCGTCCGGGTAAATAAGCCCTCCTCGATTGCTTTCATCAGGTTGTCCAGTTTCCTGTCCACCTCTCGGAGCTGCTTTTCCAAGAGCGGAATCGTGGTGTTCTCTTGGTTCTGAAAATCCATAACCAGTTGAACGATCCGTTCAATCATGGCATCATCCTGAATCAGCTTCATCGTCTCTTGGACGACCAAACTTTCGAGCCAGTCTTTCTGTACGGTTTTCTTATTGCAGCCTTTGCGCCGCTTGGCAGTAGCACATTTATAGTAATAGTAGGTTCGTCCGGTGGCACTTGTTCCGCTTTCGCCAAACATCAATGCTCTACACTTGCCACAGAACAGCTTGGTGGTCAATAAGTATTCCTCATCTGCCTTTCCGCGAGCTGGTGCGCGCTTGTTTTTCTCCAGACGCTTCTGAACACGGTCAAACAGGTCTTTCGGGACGATGGCAGGAATCGCATCTGGCACAACGGTATCTCGGAAAGAAAGCTCTCCAATGTAACGGCGATTCTTCAACATGGTGTTCATGCTGCTGCACGTCAGTTTTCCACCCAGCATATTACGAACGCCTTTTTCGTTGAGATAGTTCAGAATCTCAACGATTTTTTCACCATTGTCGTACCGCTGAAAAGCCTCTAATACAAATGGAGCAACAAGCGGGTCGATGCGATAGAACTTTTCTTCGTCGATTTTATATCCAATCGTTCCGGTGCCGCCTGTGCATTTCCCTTTCAGGGCGTTTTCGGTCTGACCTCGAATGACCTTTTCGGAAAGTTCAGCCGAATAGTATTCTGCCATGCCCTCCAGCAACGTTTCCACCAGAATGCCCTGCGAACCTTCAGCAATTGGTTCCATGACCGAAATCAAGTGGACATTATTCTTTTTCAGAATCATCTTGTAGTTTGCACTGTCAAAACGATTCCGGGCAAAGCGGTCAAACTTCCAGACCAGCACAATTTCAAACAGCTTCTTATTACTGTCCCGAATCATTTGCTGGAAATCCGGTCGATTATCCGTTTTGGCAGAAAGTGCACGGTCAATGTAGTGCCTGACCACTGTGATGCCGTTTCTTTCGGCATAGGCTGTGCATTCACGAATCTGACCCTCGATGGATTCTTCACGCTGGTTATCACTGGAATAGCGAGCGTAGATCACAGCATTCATGGCAAGCACCTCACTTTTATACATCGTTGCACGCTAAAGCGTTCATTCAAAAATTGTTTCGTATAATGTATATACCATAATATACGATGGATTGCAAGATATATTTACACTATTATAGGCAGAAGAGGTGGTGTTCATTTTGGACACCACCTCTTCTGTCGCTTGTGAATCGCTCAATTCAGCTTGTTCAGCGTAAATTTGAACTGCATACCCTTTTCTGCCGCAAAGCAGACATTTTCATGGGGCTTTGCGCCCCAGCTGCTGTCGCCACCCACACCACGTTGGAAGGCTGCGCACCGCACGATGGTTTTGCAGTCGTCCCGGGGCAGTTCGTAGAGGTGCCGGGCGTTTTCCAGCTCATGGGGTGTATAAGGCAAGGCGGAGAAGACCATGCCGGGATCACTCTCAAAGCAGATGCCCGGAATGCTACCGGTCACTTCGGCGCAGTATACCCCGGTGCGGCTTCCGCATTCCTGCGGATAGACCGGGCTGTTCTGGGCAAAATCTTCCCGGATATTATAGTTCCATGCGCCCATTTTTCCGCCCACGGTGCGGTCGGCTACGGTTTCACGGGGGCCAAGGCCCAGATAGGAAACGCCTGTCAGCTCCCGCCGCAGCGGCAGCAACAGGCCGAACTCCGGCAATTCCGCTCTTTCGCCCTGCCATGTCATGGCCACCTCACACCGGCCTGTGCCGTCCACTGTAAAATCAATGGGCAGGGTCCGTCCATCCGGCAGGGTGTAAACGGCGTGTACGGTCACGGTCTCCGTTCCGGCTTCTACGGTCAGGTTGTCGCACCGGGCATACAGGCCCGCCGTTTTCCAGAAGGCAAACTCGAATGGCTCGGCGCAGCCGTCATCGTTGTTGGTGGGCGCGCGCCAGAAGCTGGGGCGCACCGTATCATCCAGCAGCTGCACCCCGTCAAAACGGATGGAGGTCAGCCCCTTGCCCCGGCTGAAAATGTATTCATAGCCTTCGCCCCTTACGCCGATGTTGCAGTCCATCTCCACCAGCTGCGGAGCCGGGACGGTCAACCGGGCTTCGGCGTGTTTCTTCCAGATCTGTCCGAACGCCGCTTCATACCCGGCAGGTAGACCCGGCAGGGCGCTGCGCAGGATGACTGTTACCGTCATGCAGGCAAGGCCCGTTTCCGGCATTGCAAACGGGAACGGAATACGGACGCTTTCACCGGGGGCACAGTCTGCCCGCAAGACAGCCCGGCGCTCCGGTTTGCCGTTGATGGAAGATGCGAACACCAGATCATAGGCGTTCAGATCGGTGAAGAGGGTACGGTTTTCCACCACGGCTTCGGTCTCGGTCAGGGTGATCTTGAACGGCGTATAGGCCACCTTGACCGCATCCATCTTGGGGGTGTTGCGGCGGTCGGGCAGAACAAGGCCATCGATGCAGAATTCCCGGTCGGTGGGGCGGTCGCCGAAGTCGCCGCCGTAGGCAAAGCTCAGTTTGCCGTCCGGGCCGGTGACTGCAATGCCGTGGTCGATGTACTCCCAGATGAACCCACCCTGATAGAGCGGCTCTTCGTAGGCGTACTCGGTGTAATCCGTGATGCCGCCGCAGCTGTTGCCCATGGCGTGGCTGTACTCGCACATGATAAAGGGCTTTTCCGGGTGTTCAGTGAGGAACTTTTTGATGTCCACCACCGGGGTGTACATCTGGCTCTCCATGTCGGAGGTGGCGGGGTATTCCCGGTTCCAGAAAATGCCCTCGTAGTGCACAAGGCGGCCGGGGTCGGTGCGGCGAAAATACTCGCTCATCTCCCACAGCGTTTTCCCGCCGTGGCTCTCGTTGCCGCAGGACCAGATCAGGATGGCCGGGTGATTTTTGTCCCGTTCCAGCATGGCTTCGGCACGGGCAAGCACATTTTCCCGCCACTCCGGGCGGTCGCCGGGCAAAGTCCATTCGTCCGAGCCGTCGGCCCCCAGCTTCTGCCAGGTACCATGCGTTTCCAGATTCGTTTCCTCGATGACATACAGGCCGTACTCATCGCACAAAGAGAGGAAATACGAATCGTTGGGGTAATGGCTGGTGCGCACAGCGTTGACGTTGTGCGCCTTGAGATTTTTCACATCCCAGAGCATTTCTTCCCGGCTGACAGTGCGGCCGGTCTTGCAGCTCCACTCGTGGCGGTTGACCCCTTTGAACACGATGCGCTTGCCGTTCAGCAGTATCTGGCGGTCTTTCAGTTCAAACCTGCGCAGACCGACTTTCAGTCCGGTGCGCTCCACCAGTGTTTTCCCATTCAATAGGGCGATCTCTGCCTCATAAAGGGTCGGCTGTTCTGCGCTCCACAATTCCGGTTGTTCTACCTTAAAGGCAAAGGAAACATCCTGCACGTCCGGTTCCACATCCGGGTCGGCTTCGCCCTTGCCAAAGACCACGCCGCTGCCGTATTCGACCGGCTCGCCCACCTCAGCGGACTGCTGTTGCCCGTTGAACACCACCGACACCCGGCCCGCGCCGCTGACCTTGCAGTCGAACGTCACTTTCACGCTGGAAAAGTCCGGCGCAAAGTTCTGCCTGACGAACACATCTTCCAGATGAATCTCAGGTTTTGTGAACAACTCCACCGAGCGGAACAGACCGCTCATCCGCCAGAAATCCTGATCTTCCAGCCAGCTGCCGGAGCAGAAACGGTAAACCTGAATCGTCACCTCATTTTCGCCGGGCTGGACGGCTTCCGTCATATCAAATTCTGCCGGGGTAAAGGTATCCTCGGTATAGCCGATATAGACCCCGTTGCACCAGACAGCGGCGGCACTGTCAGCCCCGTTCAGGCGCAGATAGCAGTTTGCCCACTCTTCCGGCAGGGTGAAGCTGCGCTTGTATTCCCCGATGGGGTTATACTCCTGCGGGATCTGCCCGGGGTGCAGTTTTTCGTGGCCGTCCCAGGGGTACTGGGTGTTGACATAATGGGGCGTGCCGTAGGGCCGGCCCGGCTTTTGCAGGCTCTGCATCTGGATAATCCCCGGCACGGTCAGGGTATCCCAGTTTGAAAAAGGTGCTGTCAGATTCTCTGCGTAGCGGAACGCCCACTCACCATTCAAACTGACCGTCAACGGCATGGCCGGGCTGGTCTGGTCGGAAAAATACGCATGGGGCGGCAGGCGATTCTGCTGGAAGATCTCCGGGTCAGCCAACAGTGCCGGGATCATAGGATGATTCAATGGCATGATATGTTACCTCCAAGGGAGAAAATGACACAGACGAACCTTGAGTTACGCTGCGGGAAAATATTCAATAATTTTTGATATCCTGAATCCGTTCTTCCAGATGCAGATTCTTTTCCATTGTGGAATACACAGAGAATGCTGCTAACAGACTGGGGACCCATAATCCAGTGAGCAGAAACATAAACGCACATCGTGGAATCAAGAATGCTATCAGCAGCCAGTATCCAACCTGCACGATTGCAGAGAGGGCAGTCTGCGGTAGGAAGCCGAAGAACATCCGGATGCAATTGGACGACTTTTGAAAAATCGAGCCATAAAACAGTGCGTTCTGCATCCAGAAGTAGTTGCCCAGCGTCAAGAGAAGAACGGCATCCAGCAGCAGAATCAGCGCAAAGCTCAGGGAGATTTCTGTCATCTGCGGCAGCACGAATGCCGACCATGCAAGCAGTGCCCACAACACGGTAAACACGATGCCGGGAACAAGACTGCTTCGGAAGTTCTGCTTCCATGCCCGCTTGTAGGTGTGCCACCAGAATCCCGGCTCATCCCGCAAGGCACGCAGGATGGTATCGTACAGTCCGGTCAGAGCCGGACCCACCAGCCACCCGGCGGCGACCGCCGCCAGCAGGCACAGCGGCAGGCTGCCCAGCCAGAGGGCAATGCCTGCCAGAATTGCTGCCGGGACGCAGACTAACATCGCCAGTGCCCCGGACAGGAAAATGCCGTCCAGATCCCGGCTCAGAATTTCAAACAACCGCGCCAGCCCTTTTTTGCGGGGCGTATCCGGGTTGATTTCTGCACCTTCCGGCATAAAGTTCTGTTCAAACATCATTCTGCTTCCTCCATTGCGGTTCGTTTTACAGTTTTATTGTACCACAGTCAGAGAGAAAACGGGTTGTAGAAAAGAGGCTGCTTTTTTGGAGAAAAACGGCATCATTCCGGCTGCACCCCTGACCGGACGGTAATATTTTCAAAACTGACATTCCGGCAGTACTGCATCCGGATGTTTTGCTCCGGGCCGCCGTTGTCCTCTAACACCACATCCTTGAAGCAAATGTTCTTCACCTCATAGCCCGGCACATCAAAGCCCTTCAGCTCGATGGCAGGACAGGTGTGCCATACATGGTCGTGGTCAATGTATCGTCCAAGCAGCGTCACCCGATTATAGCGGAAATCTTCCAGCACAGGCGGCACAGGTGCACCGATGCCGTCATCGTTGTACCCGACCGAATGCACCATGACATGAGAGAGGGTGCAGTCCCGTACTTCCACATTCCGGACATAGCCGCCCCGCTTTTTCGTAACCTTGATCTCCAGCCCGGAGGTGGATACTGCCATATCACAGTCCCAGATCTTCACATCCTCCACACCGCCGCTCATCTCGCTTCCGATGCAGATACCGTGTCCGAAACCGCTGTGGCAGTCGAACACGCGGATGTGTTTCGTCGGGCGGTCGATGATATTCCCCTCCGGGTTCTTGCCGGACTTGATGGCAACGGCATCGTCTCCGGTAAAAAACTCGCAGGCGAAGATCGTACAGTTTGTGGAAGAATCCGGGTCCCAGCCGTCCCCGTTCCAGACACCATCCGACCGGATGGTACAGTGGTCGGTCACGATTTGGTCGGAGTAGACCATATGCAGATTCCAGCTTGCGCCGTTTGCAAATGTCAGCCCTTCCATCCAGATGTTCCGGCAGTTGCTCATGTTGACAAGTCTCGGCCGGACGCGCCCCGGAATCGTATCGGCATTTTCGCAGGTAGAAACAAGAGTGGCATTTTGGGCAAGGTAGTCCTTCAGCCTTTCCCGCTCGCTTGCAATGATGCGCTCTGCCAGCAGTTTTCCGCCGGATGCAATCGTTCCCTTGCCGCGCAGAATTACGTTTTCACAGTTTGGCCCGGCAGTATGGTCAAGCGTACCGAGGTTCAACAGGCTGCTGTAGCACTCCATCTCAGTGCCCTCAAAGCGGCTGGAAATGCGCGGCAGATAATCCTCTGGGTCTGCTGTGCCTTGCAGCACAGCTCCTTCTTCAAGGTAAAGTTCCATATTGCTGTGCAGACGCAATGTGCCTGTGCAGTAAACACCTGCCGGAAAATAGATTTGTTCACGCTCGCCGCAGTCGTCGATGGCTTTTTGCAGGGCGGCAGTATTCATGGCCTTTCCATCGCCCACAGCAGAATAAGGAGATGCAGTCACATCCAAACAGCGTTTGGTCGGTGTTGTCCGGATAGTCAATTCCCCAATGCTGCCGCTCCGCCACTGAACGAACAGCGAATAGGTCGTTTCCGGACGCAGATTCTCCAATGTACAGTGGGTCTTTTGGGTATGAGCAGCAGCGGCATCGTCCAGCAGGACGGTATAGGTTTCGACCGCACCGGCAGCGGCGGGCTTATCCCAGAACAAGGTAATGCTTGTATCGGTGCAGCAGGCGGTCAGGCCGTTCTGTGAAAAGAAATGGTTCGGCATAAAAGCTCTCCTTATAACAGACTCTGATAAGCTTCCAGATACCGCAGCCCCAATGTGCGCAGGGCTTCGGTGGTAAAGTGCAGTCCATCCGGGCGTGCTGTCAGGCCTTTTGCCGAGACTACGGCACACCGGGGCAGCTGCGCTGCCCACTCCGGCAGACGACGGTTGAATTCGTGCAGCAGTTCTGCGGGTGTTCCGTGAAAGCCGTTTTCCGGCCAGCCCAGTTCGCCCACCACGATGGGCAGATCGCCGAGTTCTTTCCGGAACGCCTGCATCGTGCGCTGAAACTGTTCGGGGTAGGCTTCCAGCTGTTCCGGTGCAAGGCAGTCGCTCTCACCCTGATGCCATAAAATCGCCGTAAGCGCAGAAGTACGCTGTGCCAGCCTTGCCTGAAACACGGCATGGTCAAACAGCACCTCGCCCGGCTGCCACTGGGAAATGCGGGTGCCGCCGTCTGCACATGGAATCAGGCCGATTTTTGCTCCGGTCTCTTTTTGCAGCTGCGCCGCAAAGCTGGCTGCAAGGTTTGCCCCGCTGCGGGGAACTGCCCCTTCCACCACGGCCCGGTCCACATTGATTGGTTCGCTCATCTCCTGCCAGCGGCCCATCCGCAGCATAAAGCAGTCCGGTGCAGTGATGGCGTTTTCCTTTGTCAGGTCGCCGCGCCCGGCCATGTTAGACTGCCCCACCAGCAGAAAAGAATGGATATCTGCTGCCGCTTCATGCAGCCCATCGTTGATCCATAATGCCATAACAAAACGCCTCCTGCGTGTTTTTTAACTCAGTATAGCACAAAAGCAGCCGACATTCACGAACGGCTGCTTCTATGCTGTGAAAATGATGAAGAAGGAGAAAACCAAGCAAAAAGTCTTGGGAGGAATACCGCTCCCACCTCCATCGGCGGCAGATGCCGGTGGCAATCAATGGATGCAGGTTGCACGATGCGGATTTCCTGTGGCTTCAGAATATCACATTCTGCCCGGTTCTGCCTGTACAAATCCGGCATTCTTCTTGAACCGGAGCGACATTCTGCGGGCAAATCTTGCAAATTATAATAAAGTATATTATTTTATAGGCAGGAGAAAATGGTGAAGGAGAGAGCAACTTGTATACACTGTTGATCGTGGACGATGAGGAGATCGAGCGTGAAGGAATGGCACAGTTCATACCGTGGGATTCCTATGAGATAAAGGTCGTTTCCACCGCTCGGAACGGTGCCGAGGGGTTGGAAAAAATCGCAAAATTCCGGCCTGACCTCGCCATCGTGGACATCAAGATGCCGGTGATGAACGGCATTGAGATGATCCGGCAGGCAAAGGAGCAGTACCCGGATATGACCTTTGTGGTGCTTTCCGGCTATGGTGACTACGAATTTACCAGTCAGGCCATGGAGCTGGGGGTGCGGCATTACATCCTCAAGCCCTGCGATGAATCCAAAATGATCCCGGTGCTGAACAAGGCGTTTGCGGAACTGGAAGAAGCCCGCAAAAAGAATGCACGCTCCGAAAAGCTGGAGACCGAAGCCCGGCTGCTGAAGCCCTATGCACGGGAGCAGCTGTTCCGGGATCTGCTGTTGGGAAAGGCGCAGGCATCTTCCGGCGCACGGCAGCTTGTGGACGAACTGGGCGGCGAACAGCGCATGGTCCTGCTGTTGGATTTCCGCCTCAAATGCGGATTCGACTCGCTGGAACGGTATGTCGTGGGCAATATGCTGGGCGACCTTTTGCCGGACGGCACCCTGCTCATGACCACCGGTGTGGACCGGGATGTTCTGGTTCTGGCAGATGCTATGGCGGAATCCAGTGTGGAAACAGCGGTTCAGGTGCTCAAAAAAGAATTCAAGCGGTTTGAAACGCTTCCAATGCTTTCTTCTGCCAGCCGGACAGGAACGCTTGCAGAGCTTTCCGTGCTGTTCCGGCAGGCGCAGGAGCTTTTGCAGCTGAACATGGATGAAAACGAGCCCGCCCTTCTGCGCCCTTCCCGGAATGCGGCATTGCCGGAAACGGTGAACGAGATCTTTGATCTGGAAGCACTGCGGCAGACCGGCAGCTATGAGGAGCTTTTGCAGGAGCTTGCGTTTTCCTTTGCCAAAATGGAGGCAAAGGACTATCGCCCGCAGCAGCGGCAAAAGCTCTGCGAGCTGGCGTGGAAGCTGCTGTTCGAGGACAAGGCTGCCCCGGAGGATTCGCTCCCGGCATGGGCAGATGCTCTGACCGCCGCATGGAACCACCCCCAGCCCGATGCTCGGAGCCGGGAGATCTTTCTTGCCATCTACGAAAACCTCCCGGAGCCGGAGTTCAGCTTGCAGACCATTGCACAGCAGCGGCTTTTCATGAGCGAAGATCACCTGCGGCGCATCTTCTCCCAGATGACCGGCAACCGGTTCTCGGCGTATCTGGAACACTGCCGCATCACACAGGCCCGGCGGCTGCTGGAATTTCAGCCGGATATGAAGATCAGCCGTCTGGCGGAACTGGTGGGCTACCCGCTGGACGGACAGTATTTTTCCAAAGTATTCCGTAAGATCTGCGGCGTGACACCGACGGAATACCGGAACCATCATTGAACAGGCTGCTTTTGAATGTCGGTTTTTTCCAAGAGAAAGACCGACATTTTCCATTTTGTTTTTGAAAAAAAGCGATACAATAAAAGCAACAAAAGGGTGCGTACCATACAGGGAGCGACGGCTCCCCCGTAACAGAAAACACGAAGGAAAATGGAGGAAATTCTCATGAAGATCTCTCGCAGAAACTTTCTGAAGGTCGCCGGTGCTGCCGGTGTGGCATCCGCACTGGCCGCCTGCGGCGGCGCATCCAGCTCCACCGCTGCTTCTTCTGCCGCATCCGGCAGCGCATCTGCCGTAAACGGCGATGTGACCATTCGCTTTACATGGTGGGGCGGCCAGACCCGTCACGACCTGACCCAGAAAGTGCTGGACAAGTACACCGAGCTGAACCCCAATGTGCATTTTGAGACCACCCCCTCCGGCTGGGATGGCTACTTTGAGAAGCTGGCTACCGACACAGCCACCGGCGGCATGGCTGATATCGTCCAGATGGACTATATGTACATCTCCACCTACGCCAAGAACGGCTCTCTGGCAGACCTGTCCTCTTATGCTTCGGACGGCACGCTGGATATTTCCAACGTGGACGATGCCCTGATCGATGCAGGCACCATTGGCGGCAAGATGGTGGGTATCCCGCTGTCCACCTCGCTGGTCTCCTTCATCTACAACCCCTCTGTGCTGGAAGAGGCCGGTGTCACCGCTCCTCAGAACGGCTGGACCTGGGACGACTTTGTTTCCATCTGCAAGACCGTCAAGGAAAAGACCGGCAAGTACGGCTTCGGCGGCTCTGCGTTCATCGACACCAACCTGCTGAACTACTGGGTGCGTGAGCATGGTGTCTCCCTGTTCGCAGAGGACAACAAGAGCCTGGGCTTTGATGATGTGCAGATCCTGACCGATTACTTCCAGCTTTGGAAAGAACTGATCGATGCCGGTGCCGCACCGAACCCCGATGAGTACGAGCAGATTGCGACCCTTGGCAATGACGCAAGCCCGGTCATCACCGGCGATGCAGCATTCCACCAGTCCTGGAACAACTTTGGCACCATCGGTGCAAATGCCGGCAACGACACGCTGGAGCTGCTGGTTCCCCCGGTGAAGAAGGCCGGAGAGAAAGCTCTTTGGTACAAGCCCGGCATGTTCTTCTCCGTGTCCGAGACTTCCAAGGTCAAGGATGCTGCTGCCGCTTTCATCAGCTGGTTCCTGAACAGCGACGAAGCCAACGACATCATGCTGGGCGAGCGCGGCACTCCCTCCGCAAGCAACTCCCGTGATCATCTGACCAGCAGCGGCGCGCTGACCCAGAAGCAGGTTGAAATGTTCGACTTCGTTTCCGATGCCGCTGATTACTGCGGCGATACCCCGGCACCGGACCCCTCCGGTATTTCCGAGATCAACACCCAGTTCAAGAACATTGCCTACAGCGTGTTCTACGGTCAGGCCACTCCCGCCGAGGCTGCACAGCAGTTCTATGACGAGGCCAACAACATCCTCGCCACCAACAACTAATGAAACCATGCGGGAGGGGTCACTCCACAGACCCCTCCCGCCTTTTTGTGAAAAGGAGGCCTCGCTGTGTCAAACACAAAAGCTGTTGCGCTGAAAAAGCACAATTTTGGCGATGATACCAAAGTCGGCTATCTGCTGCTGGCTCCGTGGCTGTTTGGATTCATCTTCATGTATGTGATCCCGGCTGCGATGTCCATCTACTATTCCTTTACGGATTATAACCTGCTGTCCGCCCCCAACTGGGTCGGACTGAAAAACTATATCACTATTTTTACAACCGATAAGACCTTTCGCAAGGCGTTGGTCGTTACGTTCAGCTATGTCTTTATCATGGTGCCGCTCCGTCTGGCCTTTGCGCTGTTCGTGGCAACGTTGCTGAACAAAAAGCACATGGGCATGGCGTTTTATCGTGTTCTGTATTACATCCCGTCCATCGTCGGCGGCTCTATCGCTGTTTCCGTGGTCTGGAAGCAGATTTTCGGCAACAAGGGTGTTCTTATGAGCCTGCTGTCTGCCATTGGCATCGAACAGAAATTCTCCCTGCTGGGCAACCCCAAAACTGCTCTGTTCGTCATCGTCCTGATGGGTGTGTGGCAGTTCGGTTCCTGTATGCTGGTGTTCCTCTCCGGGCTGAAGCAGATTCCGAATTCCCTGTATGAATCTGCTTCGCTGGATGGTGCTTCCAAGATGCAGCAATTCTGGAAAATCACCATGCCGATGCTGACCCCGACTATCTTCTTCAACCTCATCCAGCAGATCATCAACGGTTTCCGCGTCTTTACCGAGAGTTACGTTATCACGGATGGCGGCCCCATGAACAGCACTCTGACCTATGTGCTGTACCTGTACCGCTCGGCATTTGCAAACTTCCACATGGGTTACTCCTGCGCACTGGCATGGATTCTGGTTGCCATCATCGGAGTTATGACCCTGATCCTGTTCAAGAGCCAGAACAGCTGGGTTCATTACGAAGGGTAAGGAGAAAGAAAAATGGTTGGTCAGAAAAGTACAAAGGCACAATCCGTGTTCTTCCACATTTTTTCCTGTGTTCTGGGCTTTATCATGGTGTATCCGCTGCTGTGGCTGCTGATGAGCTCTTTCAAGTCCAACGACACCATGTTCCACAACGCATGGTCGCTCATCCCGGAAAAGTGGGATATTCTCACAAACTACCTTTCCGGCTGGAAGGGTATCGCGGGCATTCCGTTCTGGCGGTTTACATTGAACAGCGTCATCGTTACTGTGGTCTCGGTTGCAGGCACTATCTTCTGTTCCCTGCTCGCCGCCTATGCGGTTTCCCGCCTGAAATTCAAGGGTGCAAACTTCTGGTTCGGCTGCATCGTCATGACTATGATGATTCCTTCGCAGGTCATGGTAGTGCCCCAGTACATCATCCTGAAAAAGCTGGGACTTTCCGATACGCTGGTTTCTATGACCCTGCCGTGGGTGTTCGGCTACGGCTTCTTCATCTTCCTCATCGCCCAGTATATGCGCGGCATTCCCCGTGATCTGGACGAGGCTGCCATGCTGGACGGCTGTTCCAAG
The DNA here is from genome assembly GCF_023347275.1 of Faecalibacterium sp. I3-3-89. NCBI lineage: Bacteria > Bacillati > Bacillota > Clostridia > Eubacteriales > Oscillospiraceae > Faecalibacterium > Faecalibacterium sp. I3-3-89. The sequence continues at coordinate 339,058 of NZ_CP094468.1, forward strand.
CCCGGCATCCTGTTCAAAATTATGATTCCCATCGTCAAGCCCGCCATCGTGACCGCAGCCATCTTCGCCTTCTACTGGATCTGGCAGGACTTCTTCCAGCCGCTGATCTTCGTTTCCAGCCCGAAGAATTATACCATCCCGCTGGCACTGAAGCTCTACACCGACCCCAATAGCTACAACAACTACGGCGGTCTGTTCGCTATGTCGGTGCTGTCGTTGCTGCCGGTCATCATCGTGTTCATCCTGTTCCAGAAATATATCGTTGAAGGTATCGCCACTGACGGCATCAAGGGTTAAGTTCATTCATCAAGGCACTGTGCGGCGCGTACAGTGCCTTTTTTCAAAAGAGAGGTTTTTGTGTATGATTCTCAACCGGAATAGTCAGATTGTTGCTACGGAGCCGCCAAAGCCCGTACAGTATGCCATCTCTGCCTTGCAGAGAGATAAGAAAGCTGTATTCACAGAGACCGGAATGCCCGGCGGCGATATCGTTCTTGCAAAGGATAGTGACCTTCCGCCGGAGTGTTTCTGCCTGCAGGTGCATGAGGACAGACTGATGCTGACCGCCGCCGATGCCCTCGGCTTTGTATACGGTCTGTTTGAAATCAGTCGCCGTTTTCTGGGTGTGCAGCCCTTCTGGTTCTGGAACGATCAGAAATTTATCCAGACCGATGGCGTGACTGTGCCGCAGAATTTCACATATGAAAGCAAGCCCGCACGGGTACGGTACCGCGGCTGGTTCGTCAACGATGAAACTCTGATTTCCCACTGGAAGGTGGAACGCCGCAGCGAGATGCCCTTTGTGATGGTCTTTGAGACGCTGCTGCGGCTGGGCGGCAATCTGGTGATTCCCGGCACGGGCAAAAACGGCCACCGCTACCATGATCTTGCAGCGGATATGGGCCTCATCATCACCCACCACCATGCCGAGCCGCTGGGAGCCGAAATGTTTGTGCAGGCGTACCCGGAGCTGGAACCAAAGTTCAGTCTCTACCCGGAAAAGTTCCGCGCGCTCTGGCAGCAGGCCATTGACCGGCAAAAAAATACACCCACCGTCTGGAACATCGGGTTCCGGGGGCAGGGCGATAAACCCTTCTGGGAGGACGACCCCCAGTACGACACCCCGGAAAAGCGGGGCGCACTGATTTCCTCCCTCATCCGGGAACAGTATGATCTGGTCAAGCACAGCGACCCGCATGCCGTCTGCTGCACCAATCTGTATGGGGAGACTATGGAACTGTACCAGCAGGGCTGCCTTGATCTGCCGGACGAGGTGATCAAAATCTGGGCAGACAATGGTTTCGGCAAGATGGTCAGCCGCCGTCAGGGTAACAGCAATCCGCGTGTGAAAGCACTGCCTCCGCAGGGCGATACCGGTGCGCATGGTCTGTATTATCACGCATCCTTTTATGATTTGCAGGCGGCAAGTCACATTACCATGCTGCCCAACAGCACGGAGTTTGTCTGCGAGGAGCTGACCAATGCTCTCCGTCACGGTGTGGACGATTATTGGCTCATCAACTGCTCCAACGTCAAACCCCATGCATATCTGCTGGATTATATCGCCCAGCTCTGGCAGAACGGCACCGCCGACCCGGAGGGACACTGCATCGCTTATGCACAGGCTTACTACGGCAAAGCCAATGCCCTGCCCGTGGCAAAATGCCTTGCCGGATATGCGGACCATGCCGTATCGTACGGGGAACACCCGGACGACCATGCAGGTGATCAATTTTACAACCATGTGCCCAGGATGCTTATTACCCAGTTCCTCCGTGACCGCACCCAGCCCAGCGAGGACCTGAACTGGCTATGTGACCGTCCGGCTCTGAGCGGGCAGGCAGCATGGTGCGGTGAAAAATTCCGAGAAGCCATGCAAAACTATGAGCAGTATCTTCGCCAATGCGAAGCTACTGCTGCCACTCTGACTGGTGCCGCACGGACACTTTTTCAGGATACGCTTTTGATGCAGGCACAGCTCTACACATTCTGGGCAGAGGGCGGCGAGGACGTATGCGCAGCACTGGAGGCCGGTTTCGTGGGCGACTGGAAGCATTGCTTCTATCAGGCAGGCCGGGCAAAAAATGCCTACACTGCCGCAAATGCTGCCATGCGGAACCGGGAACATGGAAAATGGATTGACTTTTACGCCAACGAGTGTCAAACTGATGTTAAACAGTCGGCACAGCTTTGTGGTTACCTGATGAGCTTTGCACGTACAATGGGCGAAGGCCCGCATTTTTACGAATGGATGCGGGAGTTTAACGACAGCGAAGCGGACCGCCGTGTGATGCTGATCCTGAACACGGACAATCACCCGGATGATGACACCCTTTGGCGGCTTATGGAGCAGCACTGGGGGCAGTAAACGAAATGTGAGGAAAGGCCATGTTCCACCGAGCCAAAAAACAGTTTCTTGATTTACCGCTGGCACAGAAATTTGTCGGTATCTTTGCGGTACTGACCCTGCTCAGCGGTGCGCTGATGATCGGCGCACTGCATTTGGGACTTTCAGTCTTTGAGGAAAAGTTCTATGAGAAATCCCTGCAGGAACTGGATTTTTTCGTGCAGAAGGTGGACGATGATATTCAGGGCATTGACACCCTGACCCGCAGCATCGCCGTGGATTCCACGATTCAGCAGCAGATGAACGCCCTTTCAAACGCAGACCCGGAGACAGCAAATTACTATTATCTGCTCACAGGCATCCGCCCGCTCCTGCTGGAAAAAATCTATCAGGACGGGCAAATCAGCAGCCTGCAATATACCGATCTGTATGGACATACACTGACCATCGGGCAGGATATGCCCGACCCCGGTGCGGCCCGGTTGACCGCCCTTGAAATGTCGCTGAACCAGACCCCCGGCGGCTTTACACTGGTGTCATCCGACAGTGCAGACTATCCGTACATCCTCTGTGGGCGGAGAATCTTGCGCAGTCAGGACATGAGCCTGAAAAAACTGGGCACCGTTGTGGTAGCACTGAATGTCGGGAAATTGCTGGACAATGAGATTCACCGCCTTTCCAGCAAACCATCTGAACTGTATCTGTACAATTGTCAGACGCTGGTTTATCACAGCGGTAAGGCGGCGGATGCCGTTGTGCTGCCGGACAGCGCACAGGGTTATAAGATCCAGACCTTGAGCGGCAAGAAAAAATTCATCTGCTGGCAAACCAGTTCACTTACTGGACTTCGGCTATGCAGTGTATTTGACTACCATGAAATCTATGGCCAAATCAATGCGGCTCGAAATGCCCTGATATTCGGTGAATGTGCGATTCTGCTTCTGTTTGCATGGGTGCTTCTGCATATGGCGCGCCTTGTCACAAAGCCAATCCATACTCTGGGCGAAGCGGTGCAGACGGTTGACCAGCAGGAGGGTAACTTTGCAGCAGCCCGCGCCCTGTTGCCGAAAGACATCTCGGCAGATGAAATTGGCACATTGACAAAAGAATTTGATTCCATGCTGGGCAAGATCGACACACTGATCCATGAGAATTACGAAAAACAGATTCTCCTGCAGGAAACCCGGTATAAGATGCTGCAGGCACAGATCAACCCGCACTTCTTATACAACACCCTCGGAACGCTGAACTGGCTGGTCAAAGCAGGCAACCGGGAAGATGCCTGTAAGATGATCGTCAGTCTGGGCGACATTCTCCGTGCCGCCCTCAGCCCGCGCCAGAATTCTACCGCGGCAGCAGATGTACAGCTGGCAGGCAGTTACATCGCCATTCAGCAACTTCGCTATAAGAGCCGTGCGGAGTTTACGCTGACGGCATCCGGTGAACTGGAGCAATGGTCCTTGCCGCACTTTACCTTGCAGCCGCTTGTAGAAAACGCAATCCATTATGGCGTGGAGGACAGTGATGAAGTTTGCAAAATCGATGTGATCGTGCAAGCAGAGGATGATACCTTGACATTGATTGTTCACAATACTGGAAAGCCTGTCAAACCAGAGAAGCTAACTAAGATACGAACCTTCACAGTCAAACCGCAGGGACACGGCATTGGCTTGAAAAACATCTACGAGCGGCTGTCTATGCTTTACAAGGCCTTTGGGTTTGATTTTGACAGTGATGAATCCGGCACGACGGTCAAAATTGTACTGAAGCAGGAAAATCTGGCCGTTTCGGAAGATATTAGTGATACTTCTACCGCTTTACCGCAATAAATTTCGCAAAACAATATTGACGCACCTACACTTTCATGATACCCTTTATTCCAAATCCTGCTGACAAAAGTGGTGGTTCTCACCGTGATAACCACCACTTTCAGTGGACGATTGCCCAGAAAGAACGTACCGCCCGCAACACACCCGATTCATTTTGCCGCCGATTCACCCGACAAAATCATCGCTGCGCTGCGTGGGCGGTATTTTTCTTTTATGGGAAACGCACCTTGAAAATTTCATGAGCCGACCGGACGTGATACCGACTTTTCGTCAACGCCGCTGTACAAACAGGGGCAGGAACTTCGTTCGGAGCAAACGGTGACTCCCTTACATGAGCAGCATCACCTCTACTTATTTTTGCGTCTTAACAATTCGGAAACATTTGTTGAAAATGCGTTTTGAGCGCAGCGGTAGAGGGCAAGAACCGTCCCGTGGCCACAAATTTTCAATTCTTGAAAATGTTGTGCTCCACCGGGACTTCACTTCTTCAATGCGTCTGCATTTCCGAAGTGATCTTGTTGGGGCGTGCCTGCCCCAAACCCTGCTCATCATTCGTGCCTTGCGGCACGAATGGAACGGCGTGTCGTGCTTACATAACTTCACCGAGGAGTTATCGAACAGACAGGAGGTACAATGACCAAAACGAATGTTCAACTGACCCCTAGCAATTCCCAGCACCACGACACGCCGAACAACAAAACGCACGTCATCAAGTTCCGTGTGACAGCGGAGGAAAAAGCGTCACTGGAACTCACTTGCAAACTCCTGAATCTCTCCCTCTCCACTTTCATCCGCCGTGCCATCCACAACGTCAAGATCGAGAAAACGGTCATCGTTGCCGGCGGCGGAGAAGAAACCCTGACCGCTGTTTCCACCCTGCTTGCCCAGTGCAACAAGGTGGGCGGCAACCTCAACCAGCTTGCAAGGCACTTCAATTCCGGCGGTGCAGACACCGAGCAGATCCGGGCGAAACTCCTTGACGAACTTGCAGACCTGACTGCATTCCGGCTCAGCGCCGAGAAAGTTCTGGGTGAACTGTATGGCAACGCTCAAGCATATCAGCTCTAAGAACTCGGATTACACCGCCATCGAAGCGTACCTCGTTTACCAGCACGACGCGTTCACCGGAAAACAGCTTCTGGACGAACAAGGCAGACCGAAGCTGCGGGAATCCTACCTGCTCGATACCCTTGAGTGCGGCGATTTCTCGTTTGCAACAGCCTGTCTGCTGGCAAACCGCAAGTATGGCAAGAACACCCAGCATGGTGATATCAAAAGCCACCAGTATATCATCAGCTTTGACCCAAGAGATGCAGCCGACAACGGCTTGACCATGGAAAAGGCACAGGCACTTGGTCTGAAATTCTGCGAAGAAAACTTCCCCGGTCATCCCGCCATCGTCTGCACCCACCCGGATGGGCACAACCATTCGGGAAACATCCATGTCCACATCGTGATCGGCAGCATCCGAATGCGCGAGGTGGAACGCAAGCCCTATATGCAGAAGCCCCGTGACTGGCTAGAGGGCATGAAGCACTCCAGCACAGCCCAGACCATGCGGCACTTGCGTGTTGAGGTCATGGAGCTGTGCGAGGGTGCCGGACTGTACCAGATCGACCTGCTCAACGGCTCGAAAGAGCGCGTGAGCGAAGCCGAGTATTGGGCGCGCAGGCGTGGCCAGTTGAAACTTGACCGTGAAAACGCAGCCCTTACCGCAGCCGGACAGCAGACAACACAAACGAAGTTTGAAACCTCAAAGAAAACCTTGCGGAGACAGATTTCGGAGGTTCTCAATGTTGCAACGAGTTTTGAAGATTTCTCGGACAGGCTCTTGCAGCAGTACGGCATTACCGTCAAGGAAAGCCGTGGACGGCTCAGCTATCTGCCTGCTGGAAGGACAAAGTTCATCCGGGCGCGCAGCATCGGTGACAAGTTCGAGAAAGAACTTGTGCTTGCCGCTCTGAAAGCCAATACCGAACGCAAGCGCACTATCCAGTCCAAGTCTGACCGCATCGGGAAACTGCTCGATATTCAGGCGAAGCTGAAGCAGGGTAAGGGCATCGGCTACGAGCGTTGGGCGAAAAAACACAACCTCAAAGCTATGGCACAGACCTTGATCCTCTTGCAGGAAAATGGTCTGCTCAACGAGGACGCACTCGACCAGAGAATTACAGAGCTTGATACCAAGTTCCACGATTCGCTGGCAGTGGTGAAAGATCTCGAAGGTCGCATGAAAGCCAACAAAGAGCTGCGCTATCATGTCGCAGCCTACGCCAGCACCAAGAACATCGCCCAGCAGTTAAAGACCGCCAAGTGCCCCGCAGCCTTTGAGGAACAGCATCGTGCAGAGCTGACAGCGTACCGAGCGGCAGCAGCCTATTTCAAGGCAAACAACACCACAAAGCTGCCCAGCCCGAAAAAGCTGGAAGCCGAGTATGCACAGTTGGCATCCGAAAAGGCAAAGTTCTATGAGCAGTACAAAGAAGCCAAGGAAGAACTGCTCAAGCTGAAAACCGCAAAGCAGAACGTTGCGTCCTTTTTCCGGGAGGAAGAACAGGCGCAGCAGGAGAGATAAAGGAGTGTGCGTATGATCAACTTGAAAATTGACCCGGAGTTCCAGTCCCAGATCCCTCCACTGACCGATGATGAATTCAAGCAGCTTGAAGAAAATATCCTGAAAGAGGGCAAGCTGCTCTCTCCTTTGATTGTTTGGAATAACACCCTTGTTGATGGTCACAACCGTTATGAAATCGTTCAGGAACATCCCGAAATCTCCTTCTCCACGATGCCGCTCCCGTTTGAAAGCAGAGAAGAAGTCCTCGCATGGATCTGCAAAAACCAGTTGGGGCGGCGCAACCTTACACCGGAGCAGAAGAAGTTCCTCATTGGAAAGCAGTACAGTGTGGAACATCGAAAGCCCGGTGGAAACGGCAACAACCAGCACACGACGTCTTCCAAGAAAACCGCCCCGGAGGAATTGTGTCAAATTGACACAATTCCTCCCACTGCCACAGATACAAGCGTCCGCAAGCAGATTGCAGAGCGGAACAACGTTAGCGAATCCTATGTTGTCCGCTCGGAAAAGTTCATGCGGGGCGTTCAAATCATGGATCAGATGATACCCGGTATGCAGGAGAAAATTCTGTCCGGGCAGTTCAAAGTCCGTGATGCCGATATGCACCGTCTTGCCAGGGCAGATTTTCCGAACCGCAAGCAGATCGTGCACGAAATTCTGCACCCGGAGGAGCGCCCTGCTCCGCAGAAACGCATCTACGGAATCAACTATTCTGCGCTGGAAGCTGCCGTCCGGCGAATCCAGCAGGATGTTGATTTCCTGATGAAGTATCTCCCCAAGGTGCCTGATGATGCCTATGTGAAAGTGGAGACCACGAAGATCCTGAAGCAGCACAAGGCGTATATGGCACAGTTTGAAGAAATGCTGAACGATGAAAAAGTCGCATAACGACAGGCACTTGTAAGCCATCAACGAGCCACCAGCCGCAAGTGCAGGGCGGAAAGCATCCGCGCCCTTGCGCCTGACATGAAATTGGAACTTTGATTTTCTTGCCCGGCTTTGCCACGGTGGGACAGTCAAAGGAGCGTGCGTTTGAACAAAAAGAAAAAGTCCACAAACACTTCCCCTTACCCCGATGAAGTCATCGACCGTCTGGCACGGGCATTCTACCCGGCCATCCTTGCCTGCTGGAACAGCGAGGAAGGCCAGCGGGAGTTTGCTGCATGGCAGGCGGAGCAGGCTCATCATGCCCCCAGCAAAGAGAAACAGAGCGTTCCCGACGGGGAACGCCCTGTTGTACATATCGTTGTCGTAGGTGGATTTTTCAGGGTGCGTCCGGGTGGGCGCACCCTGTTTTTACGTTTAGTCCTCTAGTCCGTGACTACCAGCCGCATTCTTCAGATACTCCTCTGGCTCACCGTTCAGAATCAACTCAGCATACGCCAGCGGGTCATTATAGATGAGGTAGTCCAATTCAGTCCGCTGTGCCATAGTGACATCCAGTGCATCCTCGACCCCGGTGCAGTTGATGGAAATTTTTCTCCCATCCCGGAGCAGCAGCTCCACACAGCCGGTGTCCATGTTAAAATGACAGGCTCTTGCATCGTACTTCATAATCGTGTCCTCCTGAAATCACTGTCTGGCTTGTATCGGTCAATCTATGATTTCGGATTTCGTCTTCTGTCGGAAACCGCTATTGAGCTTTCCGAAGAAAACAAATAATCCGAACCCATCTCCTATTGGAAATAAGTTCGGATTATTTTTGTCTGGTCGGAGTGGCGAGACTCGAACTCGCGGCCTCCTGCTCCCAAAGCAGGCGCGCTACCAACTGCGCAACACCCCGGCGGTGATACCTAAACAGTATACCTTTTTTTGGGCGCGGAGTCAATCCCGGGGCAGAAAAATCAGGACTTGGCGCCGCAGCAGCCGCAGCCCTCGTTGACGGACGGGAGGCTCTGGGCCAGCTGCTCGAGGGTCACGCTGTCGATGTACTGATTGATGACCTCGTCGAGGCCCGCCCAGAAGGGCAGGGTGAAGCACTGGTCGGACATGGGGCACTCGTTGGTCACGCTGCCGAGGCAGGGGATGGGGGCGACGCTGCCCTCGATGGCCCGCAGGATCTCACCGGCGGTGTAGTCGGCGGGGGCCTTGGTCAGGCGGTAGCCGCCCTGACTGCCCCGCTCGCTCTTGACGAGGCCCACGCGGGCCAGCGGGGTGACGATTTGTTCGAGATATTTCAAGCTCAGCTGTTGGCGCTCGCTGATCTCCTTCAGGGAGACGGTGGTGCCCGGCGCATAGCGGGCCAGCTCGGCCATCAGCCGCAGCGCATAGCGGCTCTTGGTGGAAAATTTCATAGCGGTCTCTCTCCTTATTCGTCTTTCAGTATACCACGGCGTCCCGCTTTTGGAAAGTGAAAAAACCTTCCTTTCGGCAGCATCCGAGGGGGACCGGGAAAAATACCGCGAGAGGGAAGCGGCATCTTGCGAGAGCAAAAAATATCTGTTATCATAAGATGATACAACAAGAGACGATAAGGAGAGACACCTATGATACAGAAGATCGACCCCGCAGCCGCCATCCGTCTGCTGGACGCGAAAAAGGCACAGGCAGTGGACGTGCGGGAGCCGGATGAATACGCAGTGGGACATATCCCGGGGGCAAAGCTGCTGCCGCTGGGCGAGGTGATGAGCCGTGCCGCTGAGGTGCTGCCCGATAAGGATGCGCCGTGGCTGGTCTACTGCCGCACCGGACGCCGCAGCGCGGATGCAGCCCAGAAGCTGGATGCGCTGGGGTATACCAATATCTATGACCTCGGGGGCATCCTCAGCTGGCCCTATGAGATCGAGGGGGACTTTGAGGGGCATTTCTGAGAGGGATTGCGCGCTGGTGGCGCGGGGGTAGAGCGCGGTTACGCGGGGTTAAGTTCTCTTTTGCGTGCCAAAAGAGAACCAGAAAAGCACCCGCTACTTTCGAGGCGCGGGAGGCACGAATCAAGGGCTGCTCGCCCTTGATAATCCCGGAGGAGTAGTCGAAGTACAAAAATGCTAGCCGCTTCGCTAAACGCATTTTTTGTACTTCTCCGGTTTACGGCTCCGCCGATGGTGTTACGTTTTCGCAGAACTTTACGTTCTGCAAGGGCGTAAAGTCTGCTGCGAAGCAGCAAATGGGAGAAACGAGAAAAAAGCGTTAAGCGCAGCGGCTAGCTTTTTTCCGTTTCGACTTCCACATTGGAATTGTTAAGGGCGAGCAGCCCTTAACTCGTTGCGGGGAGAGTGGAGTCCAGAGGTAGGGAGGGGGGAGTCGAAACACCCCTCCCTGCCTCTGGCCCGCGCGGAGCGCAAGCCACTTGACAATAAGAAAAAACCTGCCCCGCGCCACCAGCGCAAAATCTCACTTAAAGAAAACCAAGCCCTGCTGCAACAGTGCTCCGCCCTGCGCCGCAGGCGCATACGCCCGCTTGACGAAAACATATCCCGCCGAAAAATCAATTCACCCTAAGAAGTCTCACCTCACAGAAAGCAGAAAGGTCAGAAGATGTTTACTGCCAAACAGTTCGCCGGCACCCACTGCGGCTGCCGCTACCAGCAGGACTACCGCCCCACGCTGGGCCGGGACGGTAAAAAAGAGTCTGGCACATTGGAGGTCATCAAATTCTATTACGACGGTGCCATCCGGATGGAGCAGCACTGCTATGGCGAGGCGGCGACCTTCGTGTTCGGCGTCTGGGCCAAGGGGATGGACGCCGACGGCACCCTCCACTGGGCACTGCCCGACCGCCGCAAGAGCTACTACGACGAGGACTATCTGCCCAAGAAGCTGGACCGGGTGGACGAAGAGGGAAACCTCTACTTCGACGGCAGCCCCTTCCCGTGGCGGCTGGCCGACGACTTCGCGGAAGACAAGCGCTGGGGCTACCCGAAGTGGAAGGTGTTGCTGGGAAAACTCACCGGAAAAGGCCTGAAATGTGACTGAATCACGAAATTCGAGTATTCCCATTGACATACTAGGGAATGATATGATATAACTATTCCGTCAAATGGAATCCATGCGGGTGCGCCCCGGCCCCCGAGAAGGCGCGGCGTACCCACATTTCAGCAGAAAGGAATCATTCCTATGGAAAACACAGAAAAAGTGGTTTATCTGGATAACGCTGCTACCACCGCCTGTGCCCCCGAGGCTCTGGCTGTGATGGTCGAGGCCCTGAGCGGTGCCTGCGGCAACCCCAGCAGCCATTACAGTGTGGGCTATGAGGCCAAGGAATTTGTGGATAAGGGCCGCGCACAGGTGGCAAAGGCCATCAACGCATCCCCGGCCGAGATCTTCTTTACCGGCTGCGGCTCTGAGGCCGACAACTGGGCGGTGAAGGGCACTGCCTTCACCAAGGCACGCCAGAACAAAAAGCACCTCATCACCAGCGCGTTCGAGCACCACGCCATCATGCACAGCATGGCCGCTCTCGAGCGTATGGGCTTTGAGGTCACTTATATCAAGCCCACCACCGAGGGCTATATCCGCCCCGAGGACGTCGAGGCTGCCATCCGCCCCGACACGGCCCTCATCAGCATCATGATGGCCAACAACGAGATCGGCACCATCCAGCCCATCAAGGAGATCGCGGAGATCGCCCACAAGCATGGCATCTGGATGCACACCGACGCCGTTCAGGCAGTCGGTGCGATCCCCGTGGACGTCAAAGAGCTGGGCGTGGATATGCTGTCCATGAGCGCTCACAAGTTCAACGGCCCCAAGGGCATGGGTGCACTCTACTGCCGCAAGGGCATCTGGCCTCAGAACCTCATCGACGGCGGCAGTCAGGAAGCACGCCACCGCGCAGGCACCGAGAACGTCGCCGGCATCGCTGGTATGGGCAAGGCCCTCGAGATGGCCACGGAGCATCTGGAAGAGCGGATGGCCCACGAGAAGGTGCTGCGCGATTACGTCATCGACCGTGTCCTGAAGAACATCCCCGAGGCACGCCTGAACGGCGGCCTTGAGCACCGTCTGCCCGGCAATGTGAACATCAGCTTCCCGGGTCTGGAGGGCGAGACCATCCTGTTGGACCTCGATATGCACGGTATCTGCGCCTCGACCGGCTCTGCCTGCAACTCCGACAGCCTCGATCCCAGCCATGTCCTGCTGAGCATCGGCGTGCCGGAGGAGATCGGCCACGGTTCCATGCGGTTCACCTTTGGCCCGCAGAACACCATGGAAGAAGCAAAATATCTGTGCGATGTGCTGGAGGAGGTCATTCCCCGCCGTCGTGCTATGAGTTGTATGTGGCTGCAGGGTCAGAACACGGCCCGCCAGTTCAGCCTGAAGGGAGATAAGTAAAATGGCAGGTATGTATAGCGCAAAGGTCATGGAGCATTTTGCACATCCGCACAACGTGGGCGAGCTCCCCGATGCAAACGGCGTGGGCGAGGTCGGCAATCCCAAGTGCGGCGACATCATGCGGATGTACCTCAAGATCGAGAACAACGTCATCGTTGATGTCAAGTTCCTCACCTTCGGCTGCGGCGCAGCCATTGCCACCAGCAGCATGGCCACCGACCTCATCAAGGGTAAGACCGTGGACGAGGCTCTGAAGCTGACCAACAAGGCTGTTGTCGAGGCTCTGGAAGGTCTGCCTCCCATCAAGGTCCACTGCTCTGTTCTGGCTGAGCAGGCCGTCAAGTCGGCGCTGTCTGACTACTACCGTCGTCAGGGCATCGACCCGGAACCCATCGTGGGCAAGCTGGAAGAGGACTGCGACCATTGCAGCGGCGAGAGCTGCGGCCGCTGAGATGTCCCCGGCTCGATAATTGAATAAGCAAGGCCCGGCGGATGCTGTACAAGCGTCTGCCGGGCCTTTTTTGCACCCCGGAGGCGGGCGGTGCATAGGATAGCGCACCGAGGATAGGGGGAGGGGATCTTGCAGTGGAAGGACGGAAGCAGTTTGCGGTGGTGGGCGGCGACGCCCGGCAGGCGGCAGCGGCCCGGGCGCTGGCCCGGGCAGGGTACAGTGTGGGCGGGCCGGAGAAGATCGCGGTGGCGGATTATATCCTGCTGCCTCTGCCGCTGGACGCGGCCCGGACGCCGCTGGCCGAGCTGCTGCGGGCCGCACGGCCCGGCACGCTGGCGCTGGGCGGGATGCTCTCGGCGGAGGCGAAGGCCATCGCTGCCGAGGCGGGGGTGGAGCTGGTGGACTACTTCGCCCGGGAGGAACTGACCATCCGCAATGCCATCCCCACGGCGGAGGGCTGCATCGGCATCCTGATGGCGGAGCGCAGCCGCACCCTGTGGGGCAGCAGCATCCTCCTCACCGGCTTCGGGCCGGTGGGGCAGGCGCTGGGCGTCCGGCTGGGGGCGCTGGGGGCGCAGGTGACAGCGGCGGCCCGCCGTCCGGCCCAGAGGGCGCTGGCGGAGAGCTTCGGGCTGCGGAGCGTGGCCATCGGACGGCTCGGGCAGCTGGCCCCGGCCTTCGACACCGTGGTGAACACCGTCCCGGCGCAGGTGCTGAGTGCGGAGGTGCTGGCCCGGCTGCGGCCGGAGAGCCTCATCGTAGATCTGGCGTCCCGCCCCGGCGGCACCGACTTTGAGGCCGCCCGGCGGCTGGGCCACAGAGCCATCCATGCGCTGAGCCTGCCCGCCGCCTGTGCGCCCGAGACGGCAGGGGAGGCGGTGGCCCAGACGGTGTGCGAGATGATCGGGCAGAGGGAGGAAGCATGATGAGAGGAACGAGAACGCGCTGCGCGGCCTTTGCGGTCTGCGGCAGCTTCTGCACGCTGGATGCGGCGCTGGATGCGGCCCGGGCGCTGCGGGGGCAGGGGTGGGAGCTTCTGCCGGTGATGAGCTTTGCGGCGGGGCAGGACACCCGCTTTGGCCGGGGGGCGGGCTGGCGGCAGCAGCTCGAGGGCCTGACCGGGCATCCGGTGCTGGATACCTTGCAGGCCGTCGAGCCTCTCGGCCCGCGCCGCCTGGCCGATGCCCTCGTCATCGCGCCCTGCACCGGGGCCACGCTGGCCCGGCTGGCCGAGGGTCTTTCTGATACGCCGGTGACACTGGCGGCGAAAAGCCTGCTCCGGGTGGGAAGCCCCATCGTGGTGGCCGTCTCCACCAACGACGGGCTGGGGGCATCCGGGGAGAACATCGCCCGGCTCTACCAGCGCAAGCACTATTATTTTGTGCCTTACGGGCAGGATGACCCGAACACGAAGCCCCAGAGCCTCAAGGCGCGGTTCGAGCTGCTGCCCCAGACCCTCGAGGCGGCGTTGGAAGGACGGCAGCTGCAGCCGGTATTGCAGTGTCCATGTGGATGAGAAAGCTTTTCAGCCGGGGAAAAGTGTGGTATACTAACAGCATCTATGAAGATTTGTGGAGAATGAACGAATGAAAAAATACCTCGCTGCGCTTCTCACAGCGTTGCTCCTGCTCTGCACGGTCCTGTCCGCCGGTGCCGTCGGCCCGGCCCTGACGGCGACGGAGGCCTACTGCATCCTTGATGCAGACACCGGCCTTGTGCTGGCGCAGCAGAATATGAACGAAGAGCTGCACCCGGCGTCCATCACCAAGGTGATGACGCTGGGCCTTGCCTGCCAGAAAGCGCAGGGGAACTGGGACGGCGTCAAGCTTACCGTCTCCCACGAGGACGTCTACTCCCTCGCGGGCACCGATTCCAGCCACATCGCCCTGCAGGAGGGCGAGGAGGTGCCCTTGCAGGATGCGCTCTACGGTACCATGATCGCCAGCGCCAACGACGGCGCGAACCTGCTGGCCGAATACTTCGGCGGCGGCACCATCGAGGGCGGCGTGGCGGCGATGAACGCGCAGGTGGAGGCACTGGGCCTTGAACACACCCACTTCGCCAACCCCCACGGCATCAGCAACGACGACCACTACACCAGCTGTTACGACATGGCCCAGATCCTGCGATGGGCACTGGAGCAGCCGGGATTCGAGACGGTCTTTACCCGCAACGAGATGTACACCATGCAGCCCACGAACGTCCAGCCGGTGACCCGCTATTTCTCCCAGCAGGACAAGATGCGGCTGCATTACAGCAGGTATTATATCCCTGCCATCCTCGGCTCAAAGATCGGCTACACCAACATCGCCCGTTACAGCTACGTCTGCCTCGCGGAGCAGAACGGCGTCCGCCTCATCTGCGTGACCATGCAGAGCCAGACCAAGCCCGATAAGTACAGCGATGTCCGCACCCTGCTGGAGGATGCGTTCGCCCGCTTCACGAGCTACACCGACCTGCCCGCGAAGGGGCTGACCGAGGAGCTGGAGGTCGTGGGCGGCGGCGGGACGCTGGGCCGCGTGACCGTCACCGACCCGGGCGTCCGGCTGCTGCTGGCCGACGGTGTGACGGCGCAGGACGTCTCGGTGTCGCTGGAGCTGCCCGAGCGGTACGTTCTGGGTGCTTCGCCGGAGGCGTATGCGGTGTATACCGTCAGCGGCGGGGACAAGCAGGAGTCGGTGGGCGTCCGGGTCCCGGCGGTCATCACCGGGCTGGACGAGCTGCTGGACGCAAACGTGGGCCGGGAGCTGGAGACCGCCTCCGACGTCCGGCCTGCCAAGACCGCCGGAATGCTCATCCTCATCTCGCTGGCCTGCACGGCTGCTGCTGCGGTCGTCACGGTGGGTGTGATGAGGCTGCTGCGCCGCCGGAACAGAAAGACCCGGAAGCGCTGAATCTACGCGCAAAAGCCGCAAAAAGGCTTTTCCATATACAACAGATCGACAAAAAACGATAAAACAAAACAGAGAGGAAAATCATTATGGGTAAGTTCACGTTTACGCAGACCGAGATCCCCGGTGTCGTCGTCATTGAGCCGCAGGTGTTCGGCGATGACCGCGGCTACTTCATGGAGACGTATCAGAAGGACCAGTTCGCCGAGGCCGGCATCGACAAGGAATTTGTGCAGGACAACCAGAGCCGCTCCACCCGCGGCGTGCTGCGCGGCCTCCACTTCCAGAAAGAGCACACGCAGGGCAAGCTGGTGCGTGTGACCAAGGGCGAGGTCTTTGACGTTGCCGTGGACTGCCGCCCCCACAGCGCCACCTTCGGCAAGTGGGTGGGCGTGACCCTCTCCGAGGAGAACAAGAAGATGTTCTATATCCCCGAGGGCTTTGCCCACGGCTTCCTTGTGCTGAGCGATGTGGCCGAGTTCTGCTACAAGTGCACCGACGTCTACGACCCCACCAGCGAGGGCGGCATCCCCTACGATGACCCCACCGTCAACGTCCAGTGGCCCGACTGCGGCTGTGAGCACAAGACCAGCGCCAAGGACAAGATCCACGAGCCGTTTGCCGCCCAGAAGTTCGAGTATTTTGAAAAGTGGTGATCGCCGGTGAAAAAGCTCAAGGCAATGTTCAACGGCCTGTGGTGCTACCGCTATCTGCTGTGGAACCTCGTCAGCCGTGACTTCAAGCTCAAATACCGCCGCAGTGTGCTGGGTGTGGTGTGGAGCGTGCTCAATCCCCTGCTTATGTGTCTGGTGTACTGGGCCGTGTTCAGCAGCCTGATGGATATGCGGGGCAGCGGCATCGACAACTTCCCGGTCTTTTTGATGTGCGGCCAGCTGCTCTTCAACTTCTTCAATGAGGCTACCTCCACCAGCATGAGCAGCGTCCTCGGCGCGGCCTCCCTGCTCAAGAAGGTCTATATCCCCAAGTACGTCTTCCCGCTGGAAAAGTGCTGCTTCGCCATGGTCAACTGCGTCTTCAGCTTCGTGGCGCTGGCGCTGGTGATGGTGTTCACCGGCAGCCCTATCCACATCACGGTCTTTGAGGCGCTCTACCCGCTGGTGACGCTCTTCTTCTTCAGCCTCGGCGTGGGCCTCTTCCTCGCGGCGGCGACGGTGTTCTTCCGGGACATCATGCACATCTGGAGCGTCTTTATCACGGCGCTGCTCTACTTCTCCGCCATCTTCTACGACCCCACCCAGATGACCTTCTCCATCGGCGGCTTCAATATGCAGCAGATCATCAAGCTGAACCCGATGTACTGGTATATCACGGGCTTCCGCCGCACCCTGATGTGGGGCATCCCGCTGGACATCAATATGTTCCTCGTCTGCGGCCTGTGCGCCGTCGTCTCGATGCTGGTGGGCGTCCAGATGTTCCGCAGGACACAGGACCGCTTCGTGCTGCATATATAAGGAGGAGAGAACGATGGAACCTATCATCAAAGTGGACAATGTATCCATGTGCTTCAATCTCTCCACCGAAAAGCACGAGAGCCTGAAGGAATACCTCCTTGCCATGGTGCAGGGGCGCTTGCAGTACGATGAGTTCTACGCCCTCAGGGACGTGAGCCTCGACATCATGCCCGGCGATTTCTACGGCCTTGTGGGCCTGAACGGCTCGGGCAAATCCACCCTGCTCAAGACCATCGCGGGCGTGTATAAGCCCAGCAAGGGCAAGGTGACAGTCAACGGCACCATTGCGCCCCTCATCGAGCTGGGCGCAGGCTTCGACATGGACCTGACTGCCCGGGAGAACATCTACCTCAACGGCACGGTGCTGGGCTTCTCGCCCAAGTATCTGGACGAGAAATTTGACGAGATCGTGGAGTTCAGCGAGCTGCAGAACTTCCTCGACGTCCCGCTGAAGAACTACTCCTCCGGCATGGTGGCCCGCATCGGCTTCGCCATCGCCACCATCACCAAGCCCGACATCCTCATCGCCGACGAGGTGCTGTCGGTGGGCGACTTCCTCTTCCAGCAGAAGTGCGAGAAGCGGATGAAGGAGCTGATGGCAGGCGGCACCACGGTCATTCTGGTGTCCCACTCCATCGAGCAGATCGAGCGGATGTGCAGCAAGGTGGCATGGCTGAGCCACGGCCGCCTCAGGATGAACGGCGACACCCAGACCGTCTGCAACGCCTACAAGGCCGTGCAGCGGGGCGAGGCATAAAGCGATGGATGTACGACTCAAACGCGCCAAAGAGCTGGCGGGCTATGCCGTCCGGCTCACAAAGGACGAGGGCCTGCCCACGATGGTGAAGCGGGGCGCGGGCTTTGTCCGCCGCCGCTTCTTCGGCAAGAGGGCGCGCTATCTGCCCGGCAGAAAGGTGCTGGAAGCCCAGAGGGCCGAGATGGCAGGAAAAACCGCCGAGGACTGCGGCCTGCCCACCATCTCCATCCTGACCCCGCTGTATAATACGCCCGAGAATTACCTGCGGGAGTTTCTGGATTCCTTTGTGGGCCAGACGGCTCCCAACGGTCAGCTCTGTCTCGCCGACGCCTCCGATGACGCCCACCCCGAGGTGGAGCGTATCGTCCGGGAATATCAGCAGAAAAATCAACGCATCGGATACAAAAAGGTCGAAAACAAGGGCATCGCCGCCAACACCAACGCCGCCGAGGCGCTGGCCGACGGCGAATACCTCGCCCTCGCCGACCATGACGATGTGTTGGCCCCCCATGCCATGTATGCGATGGGAAAGGCTATTTTGCAGCTGCGCCAGAGGGGCGAGCCGGACGGCTTTGTCTACAGCGACGAGGCCCTCTTCTCAAAGAGCATCAAAAAGCCGATGGTGGGCCATTTCAAGCCCGATTATGCCCCGGATTATCTGCTCTGCTGTAATTATATCTGCCATCTGGCGGTCTTCAGGCGGGCGCTGTACGAGCAGCTGGGCGGCGAGCGGCCCGCCTGCGACGGCAGTCAGGACCACGACCTCTTCCTCCGCCTCATCGAGCAGACCGGCGGCGCGGCCCATGTCCCGCAGGTGCTCTACTACTGGCGGGTCCACGCCGGTTCGACCTCCGGCGGCACCGACGCCAAGCCCTATGTGGCGGCGGCGGCGAAAAAGGCGCTGGCCGACCATCTGGCCCGCACCGGGCGCACCGGCAGGGTGGAGGACGGCATTTTCCCCAGCACCTACCGGGTGAAGTGGGACATCGAGGGCGACCCCAAGGTCAGCATCCTCATCCCCAGCAAGGACCACACCGACGACCTCGAGAAGTGTCTGCACAGCATCTGGGCCAAGACCGAGTGGGACAACTTCGAGGTCATCGTCATCGAGAACAACTCCACCGACCCGGCCACCTTTGCCTATTACGAGGCGGCAGAGAAGCGGTACGACGGGCTGAAGGTGGTGACGTGGCCGGAAAAGGGCTTCAACTTCTCGGCCATCAACAACTTTGGCCGGAAAGCCGCGTCGGGCGAGTACCTGCTGCTGCTGAACAACGACGTGGAGGTGCGGAACGGCGGCTGGCTCACCGAGCTGCTGCGTCCGTGTGCCCACCCCGGCGGCGCGGCCATCTGCGGCGCGATGCTCTATTACCCCGACGAGACCCTCCAGCACGCAGGCGTCGTCACGGGTCTGGGCGGCTACGCGGGCCACAGCCACAAGTACAAGAAGGCCGGCGGCAGCGGCTATATGTTCCGCACCGCGACGGTGCAGGACTTCTCTGCGGTCACGGGGGCCTGCCTGCTGGTGAAGGCCAGTGTGTGGGATGAAGTGAACGGCCTCGACGAGAAGTTCGCCGTGGCCTTCAACGACGTGGACTTCTGCCTCCGGGTGCGGGACCGGGGCTATCGCATCGCGTGGACGCCCTACGCCCAGCTGACCCATTACGAGAGCAAGAGCCGGGGCGGCGATGAGAAGGATCCCGCCAAGGCAGCCCGCTTTGCGGCCGAACAGCAGCGTCTCTACGACGTTCACGGCAAGGCGGACATCCTTGACGACCCCTATTACAATCCCAGTCTGACCCGCGACCGGGAGGACTTCTCGGAGAGCGGCGACCTGCGGAACCTGAAAGAGGGAAAAGTGACTGTGAGGTGGCGGAACGCATGAACATCAAGGGCCATTTTGAGACCATCACCCGGCATAAGCTGCTGGTGATGAAATACTGCTTTGCCTGCGGACTGTACGAGCAGGGCCTGGCCCACGACCTGAGCAAGTACAGCCCCACCGAGTTCATCCCCGGCTGCATCTATTATCAGGGCGACCACAGCCCCAACGAGGCGGAGCGGGAGGCCAAGGGCTACACCTCGGCGTGGCTCCACCACAAGGGCCGCAACAAGCATCACCTCGAGTACTGGATCGACTACAGCACCACCAAGGCGGGGCTGACCGGCATGAAGATCCCGCTGCGGTATGTCTGCGAGATGGTCTGCGACCGGGTCGCAGCCAGCCAGATCTATCTGGGTGACAGATACACCGACGCCTCCCCTTGGGAGTACTACGAGCGCAGCAGGGACCACTACCTCCTCCACCCCGAGACCCGGGCGCTGCTGGAAAAGCTCCTCCAGATGGTGCGCGACCTCGGACAGGAGCGGACGTTTGCCTACATGAAGTTCCTGCTGGGCTGCGAAAAAGATTACTGAGCAAAAACAGGAATGCCTCCGGCTGCTGCGTCTCCGGAGGCATTTTTCAGGGGCGGTGTACGCCGCAAAGCCAAACATCCCCCAGCCCGGACGGGACACCGCTCAGGCTGGGGGATGCTGTTTTTCAAAAGCAGAGAAGATCAGTCTTCGCTGTTGTCGATCTGGATATAGTGGGGGCCGCGTTTGTCCACAAAGAGCAGCACGCCGGTCAGCGTGACAGCCAGACAGGTCAAAACAGCGAGCAGTACTTTCAGAAATTTCATGGTCAGACCCTCCTTAACGGGATGCGCCCCGGGCACGGGGTGCGCCCTGAGCTTTGTTGATTGTAGTATAGCATATTCCTGCCGGAAAGGCAAACGACCGGACTTTGGGAAAAGTTGTGCGATACGAACGAAAAAATAGGAGGTTAGTCTCAACTAATCGTGAAAAACAGCCAAGAAATTTAAGAAAATCCTCTCATTTTGGCCTTGTTGTCGTTGACTTCCCACCGCAAAATGATACAATAAGTGTGTTAAGCAGCACCTGTCCCTGTACCAGTGCGCCTGCATGGGCGTGGGGACGGCAATTCAAGCAGAATGGGGGATTTAATTCCATGTTGAACAAGCTGAAACGTGCGGCGCTTGGCGCGCATACGCCGCATGACAAGGCAACTGCTGCAAGCAAACCGGTCCCGATGCCTCTGCCCGCGCAGGTACGCATCCTGATGAGCCAGCACATCGGCGCTCCCGCCAAGGCATTGGTGAAGAAGGGCGACGAGGTGTTCGTCGGTACCAAGATCGGTGAAGCTGGCGGCTTTGTGTCTGCAAATATCCACTCCAGCGTTTCGGGCACCGTGGCGGCTGTGGAGCCGTTCCGTCTGTCCAACGGCCGTATGTGCGACTCTGTGGTCATCAAGACCGATGGCAAACAGACCGTAGACCCCGCCGTGAAGGCTCCCGAAGTGACCGATAAGGCCAGCTTCCTCGCCGCCGTGCGGGAGAGCGGTCTGGTCGGTCTGGGCGGCGCAGGCTTCCCGACCGACGTCAAGCTCCAGCCCAAGGATCCCGTGGACACCCTGCTCATCAACGCCTCCGAGTGTGAAGTCTGGCTGACCAGTGACACGCAGGAGATGCTGAATTGTGCAGACGACATCATCCGGGGCATCGAGGCGGTGCTGAAGTACACCGGCATCCCGAAGTGCGTCATCGGTATTGAGAACAACAAGCCCGAGTGCATCGACCTGCTGTGCCAGAAGACCAAGGACAAGCCCGCCATCGAGGTCAAGCCCCTGCCCAGCGTCTACGGCACCGGCGCAGAGCTGATCCTCATCGAGAAGTGTCTGGGCCGCGAGGTCCCGCACGGCGGCCTGCCCGCCGCAGCCGGCGCCATCGTCATGAACGTGACCAGCGTGTCCAGCCTCGGCAAGTATCTGGCTACCGGTATGCCGGTGGTCAGCCGCGTCATCACCGTGGACGGCGATGCCTGCGAGAAGCCCCAGAACCTCATCGTCCCTGTGGGTACTTCCTATGAGGATGTCCTGAACACGGCCGGCCTGAAGGGCGGCGTGACGCTGGGCAAGGTCGTGGCCGGCGGCGCGATGATGGGTCCCGCAGTGCGCGACCTGAGCTACCCCACCACCAAGACCACCTCCGGCCTCATCATGCTGAGCGAGGCTACGGCACAGCCTCCGCAGGTCAACCCCTGCATCCGCTGCGGCCGCTGCGTCGAGTACTGCCCGATGGGCCTGGAGCCTGTCGAGGTCAATCAGGCCTACGCAGCCCGCGATGTTCAGGAGCTGGGCAAGCTGCACGTTGATTACTGCTTCAACTGCGGCTCCTGCACCTTCGTCTGCCCGGCCAAGCGCCCCTGCACCCAGATGATGGGTCTGGCCAAGGCGTTCTATCTCGGTGAAATCAAAAAAGGAGGCAATAAGTAATGGATACGAAGCTTATTGTTTCGGCCTCCCCGCACCTGCGCTCTGAGGAGACGACCACCGGCCTGATGGCCAACGTGATCGTGGCCCTGACCCCGTGCGTCGTGGCCTCTGCCATCATCTTTGGTCTGCGTGCCCTGCTGGTCACTGCCGTGTCGGTCGTGGCCTGCGTGGCGTTCGAGTGGCTGTACTGCAAGCTGATGAAGAAGGCAAACCCCATCGGCGACCTGTCTGCTGTAGTCACCGGCATCATCCTCGCCCTGAATGTGCCTGTGGGGATGCCCATCGGTGAGCTGCTCATCGGCGACTTCGTGGCCATCATCGTGGTCAAGCAGCTGTTCGGCGGCATCGGCATGAACTTTGCGAACCCCGCTCTGGTGGGCCGTATCGTGCTGTTCATCAGCTTCGCCGGCGCGATGAACAAGTGGGTGTTCCCGGATGCAGCCGTCGATCAGCTGTCCTCCGCGACCCCGCTGGCCGTGGCTGACCCCAACAAGCTGAGCCTGCTGGACCTCTTCATGGGCGTCCATGGCGGCGTTCTGGGCGAGACCTGCGCTCTGGCCATCGTGCTGGGCCTGATCTACCTCGTCGTCACTAAGACCATCAGCATCGCCATCCCCGCCGCCTACGTTGGCAGCATGTTCCTGTTCTACCTCATCGCCACCCACAGCGTCCACGCTGCACTGGTGGCTGTGCTGAGCGGCGGCCTGCTGTTCGGCGCTGTGTTCATGGCGACCGACTACGTCACCAGCCCCTTCACCCTGAAGGGCAAGCTGGTCTACGGCGTGGCGCTGGGCATCGTCACCTTCGCCATCCGTTACTGGGGCAGCTACACCGAGGGCGTGTCCTTCGCGCTGCTGTTCATGAACCTGTGGGTCCCGTACATCAATGATATGACCCGCCAGACGCCGTATGGCTACGTCAAACCTGCAAAGAAGGAGGCTGCTGGCAAATGAATAAGTCTACTTGGGATAGCACGGTAAAGCCGGTGGTCGTGCTGAGCGTGATCGCACTGGTGGTCAGCTTCCTGCTGGCTCTGGTCAACTCCTTTACTGCGCCCATCATCGACGCCAACCAGAAGGCCGCCACTCTGGCAGCTTATGTGGACGTCATGCCCACTGTTTCCGACGCAAAGACGCTGGAAGAAGTGACCGGCTACACCACCGAGAACGTCACCGGCGTGGTCAAGGCCGAGGATGGCAGCATCGCCATCAAGGCTGAGGAGAAGGGCTTCGACGGCGGCATCCTGTCCGTCATCATGGGCTTCGACACCAACGGCACCGTCACCGGCATCTGGGTGGACGCTTCCACTCAGACCAAGGGCATCGGCTCCAATGTCGCAACGGATACCTTCCTTGCCCAGTTCAACGGCATGGACGGCACCCAGAATATCGCCATCGGTCAGGGCTTTGACGCATACAGCGGCGCGACCATTTCCTCTAAGGCACTGTTCGCCGCCATCAACGACTGCGTCAACTGCTACAACGAGCTGGCATAAAGGAGGTTGGTAAGAAATGGCATCTGAAAACAAGTCCAAGGTAAGCATCCTTACCAACGGCATCATCAAAGAGAACCCCGTTCTGCGTCTGGTTCTGGGCACCTGCTCCTGTCTGGCAGTCACCACGGCAGTTTCCAGCGCACTGGGCATGGGCGCAGCCTTCACCTTCGTGCTGGTCTGCTCCAACATCCTGATCTCGCTGCTGCGCAACGTGATCCCCGCGAAGGTCCATCTGCCCTGCTACATCGTCATCATCGCAGGCTTCGTCACCATCGTCCAGATGGTCATGCACGCCTACATGGACAGCCTGTACACCGCTCTGGGCGTCTTCCTGCCCCTGATCGTCGTCAACTGCATCATCCTCGGCCGTGCCGAGATGTTCGCCTGCAAGAACAACGTCGTTGACTCCGCACTGGACGGCGTCGGCATGGGCATCGGCTATACCCTCACCGTCGTGCTGATGGCTACCATCCGCGAGGTGCTGGGCAGCGGCACTTGGCTGGGCTTCCAGGTCCTGCCCGACAGCGTCGCCCGCATCGGCATCATGACGCAGGCTCCCGGCGCGTTCTTCTGCTACGGCATCCTGATGGCTGGCTGTGTCTGGCTGGAGGGCAAGCTGGATGCGCGCATCGAGCGCAAGAGCTGCTGCGACATCGACAATCTGAAGAAGGAGGGCTAATAAGATGCTCGTCAAACTCGCTGCTATCTTCTTCAGCATGATCCTTGTCAACAACTACGTGCTGGTGAAGTTCTATGGCATCTGCCCGTTCTTGGGCGTTTCCAAGAAGCTTGACTCCGCCGTGGGTATGTCTGGCGCCGTCATCTTCGTCATGTTCATGGCTACGGCCGTGACCTTCCCGCTGCAGATCTTTGTTCTGGACCCCGCCGGTCTGAGCTATCTGCAGACCATCGTGTTCATTCTGGTCATTGCAGTCCTCGTGCAGTTCATCGAGATCTTCCTGAAGAAGTATGTCGTGGCTCTGTACAATTCTCTGGGCGTTTATCTGCCCCTGATCACCACCAACTGCTGCGTTCTGGCTGTCACCATTCTGGTCGTCGATGACTACGGCGCCGATGTGGCTGCTCTGGGCTTTGGCGCTGCTTACATCGAGGCTCTGATCTGTGCCGTGGGCGCAGGCGTCGGCTTCATGCTGGCAATGGTCATGTTCAGCGGCGTGCGCAAGCGTGTGGAGGCCTGTGATCCCCCCGCTTCCTTCAAGGGCCTGCCCATCACTCTGCTGGCCGCAGCGATCACCAGCCTGTCCTTTATGGGCTTTGGCGGCATCGTTGAGAATCTGTTCAATGTGACGCTGTAAAGGAGGAACAGGATTTATGAATATCGCATCTGCTGTTATCCTCTGCACCATCGTCGGTGCTGTCGGCGCAATCATTCTGGTCGCCGCTGCCAAGTTCATGGCAGTTGAGGAAGACCCCCGCATCGAAGAAGTCGCCAGCTGTCTGGCCGGCGCAAACTGCGGCGGCTGCGGCTACGCAGGCTGTGCCGACTACGCAAAGGCCGTCGTCATGGACGGCGTGCCCTGCGACAAGTGCGCCCCCGGCGGCCCCAAGGCTGCCGCCGCTATCGCCAAGATCATGGGCGGTGAGGCAAGCGCTGTGGAGAAGAAGGCCGTGGTCCAGTGTCAGGGCAGCTCCGAGCACTGCAAGCCCGCGTATGACTACAAGGGCATCCAGACCTGTGCCGCTGCGGCTACCCTGTACGGCGGCCCCAAGACCTGCTCCTTCGCCTGCATCGGTTTGGGCGACTGCACCAAGGTCTGTAAGTTTGACGCCATCCACATTGTGGACGGCGTGGCCAAGGTGGACAAGGACAAGTGCACCGGCTGCGGTGCCTGCGCCAACATCTGCCCCAAGAAGGTCATCATGATCGACGCAGGCGGCCCGCGCAAGCCGGTCGTTATGTGCTCCAATCAGGACAAGGGCGCTGTCGCCAACAAGCTCTGCACCACCAGCTGCATCGCTTGCGGTATGTGCGAGCGCACCTGTAAGTTCGACGCCATCCATGTCGTGGACGGCGTGGCCCGTGTGGACTACGACAAGTGCAAGGGCTGCGGTATGTGCGCCCAGAAGTGCCCGAAGAAGATCATCCTCTTCCCGCTGAAGGACGATCCGTATCCCCCGAAGCCCGTGGTGAAGCCTGCTGCCCCCGCAGCAGCAAAGCCCGCCGCACCGGCTGCAAAGCCGGAGGCTGAGGCAAAGCCCGAGACCAAGGCGGAATAAGCACTGACCTCAGAGAGGGCCGGACGTTTTGTCCGGCCCTCTTTTTGTGTATGGAGAGAGCGCAAAAGGCTCTCCCTCTGGGAGAGCCTTTTGCGGAAACTCCGGTTGCATAAAACGCGCAACGCGCTATAATAAAACAGGATACAACGCGCTTATGGTGAGTGCGGACGGAAAAGGAAAACAGGAAAGAGGAACCATATGGAACAAAAGAACACCCGCCTGCGGAACGTGGGCTTCATCACCTTCTTTTTCAGCGGCATCTGTGCCATCTCCAGCGGCGTGGTGGTCAGTCTATTGCAGGAGCAGTACGGCTTTGCCTACGGTATGACCGGCACGCTGCTGTCCCTTATGAGCATCGGCAACCTGCTGGCGGGCTTTCTCATTGCGATGCTGCCCGGCAGGCTGGGGATGAAGCCCAGCATCCTGCTGCTGACCATCGGCTACGCGGTGGGCTACGCCATGATGGGCCTCAGCGGTGCGGTGGCTGTGCTGGCGCTGGGGTTCTTCCTCGTGGGCATCGCCAAGGGCAGCGTCATCAACACCTGCACCATCCTCGTCAGCGATCATTCGGCCGACCGCACCCGGAGCATGAACCTGATGCACAGCTGCTACGCCTGCGGCGCACTGCTCTGCCCCTTCTTCATCGCGGCGGCGGGCAGGGTGAGCGGCTCCTTTGCGGTGCTGGTGCTGGCGGTGCTGGGCCTGCTGCTCTGGCTGGTGTATATGGGCACTCCCTTTGCCGGGAAAGGCGCAGGCAGGAAGGAAGTCACCGACTGGGGCTTCCTCAAGTCCACTCGCTTCTGGCTGCTGACCGGCCTGCTGTTCTGCCAGAACGCCGCCGAGCAGAGCGTCACCGGCTGGATGGTCACTTACTTTAAGGGCAGCGGCATCATCGCGGGTGCACTGGCGGCCTATACCGTCACCGTCATGTGGGGCGCGACCCTCGTGGCCCGCCTGCTCATCGCCTTCGTCTTTCCCTTCAAGCAGCCCCGCAAGGCCATGGTGGTCATGGGCGTGAGCTGCACCATCTTCTACATCCTGCTGGTGCAGGCCCGCAGTCAGGGGGCGGCCATCGCGCTGCTGTTCGCCTTCGCCTTTGCGATGGCGGGCATGAACCCCACCGCCGTGGCCAGCGCGGGCCGGATGACCAGCGTGACCAGTATGGGCATCATGCTGCCGGTGGCGGCCAGCGGTGCCATCCTGATGCCGTGGGTCATCGGCATGGTGGCCGAGGGTGCGGGCCTTGCCGCCGGTATGATGACCAACATCATCCCCTGCGTGGGTCTGGTCCTCTTTGCCATCCTCGTGGCACGGCTGCCGGAAGAATAAAGAAGACCAGAAGGGCCGCTGCGCACGCAGCGGCCCTTCTGGTCATTCGATGCCGCGGGCCTTTGCACTGAACTCGCAGCCGCAGTAATCCTGCCGGTAGAGACCGTATTCCTCCGACAGCTGCAGGGAGCGCAGATAGCCGTTCTGCTTCTTGAAGTCGGAGGGAAGGTGCCGGACGCCGAACTCCTGTTCCAGCTCCTGCCCGATGGCGTTGATGCGCTTGGCGTCCTTATGGGGGCTGATGGAGAGGGTGGTGGTGAACCAGTCGAAGCCGTGCTCGGCGGCATACTGGGCAGCGCGGCGCATCCGCAGCCGGTAGCAGACGGTGCAGCGTCCGCCCCGCTCCGGCTCATTCTCAAGGCCTGCCACGGCGGAGTAGAACTCCTGCGGGTCGTACCGGTCCTCCACCACCGTCACCCCCAGCGGATGGGCAGCGGCGACGAAACGCTCCAGCTCCTCGCCCCGGCGGTGATACTCGGCGGCGGGCCATGTGTTGGGGTTGTAGTAGAGGACGGTGATGTCGAAATACTGGCACAGCCGCTCCAGCACGGCGCTGGAGCAGGGCCCACAGCAGGCGTGCAGCAGCAGCCGGGGACGGGAAGTACCCAGAGTTTTCAACACTTCGTCCATCTGCTGTGAAAAATTGAGTTGGTTTGACATAAGAAAAGTCCTTTGCTATACTAAAATAGCCCTCTCAGGCGCTTCGCGCCAGCTCTCCCAAAGGGAGAGCCATTGGCAAGCCGGGCGACCTTGTTGCTGGACGCTGAAAGCGTACAGTGGCGCAAAATGCCGGGCCTTGCTTGCGAGGGCAGCTGCTTCTGGACAGGAGCGCCCCTTGTTAAGCTGCTGTGAATCAAGACAGCAGGGCACTACTGCCTCGGAAACGAGAAAACTTCCCTCGTCCAGCAAAGACCTGACCGGCACGCCAGCGGCTCCCCCTTTGGGGGAGCTGGCAAAGCCGACAGGCTTTGACTGAGAGGGCTGCTAACATTATATCACAAACGGAGGCAAACTTCGATGACCAAAGAAAAGATCGCCCGCATCAACGAGCTGGCACACAAGAGCAAGACCGTCGGCCTGACCGAGGCCGAAAAAACCGAGCAGCAGGCGCTGCGCAAGGAGTATATCGAGGAGATGAAGTCCAGCCTCCGCGCTCAGTTGGAGCGCACCTCCATCAAAGAGCCGGACGGCACCATCCACAAGGTGAGCAAAAAGAACTGAACGGGGAGGAAAAAGTCGTACAAAACCGCTTTTTCCTCTTTTTTTGTGGGCAAAAGCGTGCTATACTTATACTTGAGCTGTTGTGGGCTTCGGCGAGGAGCTGCACGGCAGAAAACAAGTTTCCCAAGGTGGCGTATCCCGGGCAAGGTGCACGGAAAAGGCTGTCTTTTGAAAAACAATAAAGAGGTCATTTATTATGCTTACTGCAATTACGGGTATCAACTGGGGCGACGAGGGCAAGGGCCGCATGGTCGATCTGATCAGCCAGGAGTATGATATTGTTGCGCGCTATCAGGGCGGCAACAACGCTGGTCATACCGTGAAGAACGAGCGTGGCAAGTTCGTGCTGAACCTGCTGCCCTCCGGCATCCTCCGTCCCGATGTTGTCTGCGTGATGGGCAACGGTATGGTCATCGACCCCCACCATCTGGACGGTGAGATCAACAAGCTGCGCGAGCAGGGCATCTCCATCACCCCCGCCAACCTGAAGATCTCCGACCGCGCCACCATCACCATGCCCTATCATGTGGAGCAGGACGGTCTGGAAGAGGCCCGTCTGTCCAAGACCGGCGCACAGTTCGGCTCCACCAAGCGGGGCATCGCCTACGCTTACGGTGACAAGTACATGAAGAAGACCCTCCGCATGGGCGACCTGCTCCATCTGGATGACTCCGTCCACAAGCGCCTCGTCACCATGGTGGACTCCAAGAACCTCGTCATGGAGGGCAGCTACAACGCCGCCCCCATCAGCGTGGACGAGATGTGGGCATGGCTGGAGAAGTACGCCGCCATCTTCAAGGACTACATCTGCGATGTGGGCCAGTATCTGGCCGACGCCGACGCTGCGGGCAAGAAGGTGCTGTTCGAGGCCCAGCTGGGCGCTCTGCGCGACATCGACTTCGGCATCTACCCCTACACCACCTCCTCCAACGTCATCGGTGCTTACGCCCCCATCGGCGCAGGCATCCCGGGCCACAAGCTGACCAACTCCATCGGCGTCATGAAGGCTTACTCCTCCTGCGTCGGCGACGGCCCCTTCGCCGCCGAGCTGGCCATGACCGAGGAAGAGAAGCATGACCTGCGTGAGGCTGGCCACGAGTACGGCGCCGCCACCGGTCGTCCCCGCCGCGTCGGCCCCATCGATCTGGTGGCAAGCCGCTACGGTGTCTTCTGCCAGGGCTGCGACGAGGTCGCGCTGACCCTGCTGGATGTGCTGGACTACATGGAGAAGATCCCCATGGTCACGGCCTATAAGCTGACCGACGGCACTACCACCACCCGCTTCCCCATGGGCGAGGCTCTGGACACCGCACAGCCGGTGGTCGAGTATCTGCCCGGCTGGCACTGCGACATCACCGCTGCCCGCAAGTGGGAGGATCTGCCCAAAGAGGCCCGGGACTACGTCGAGTATCTGGAAAAGGCCGTGGGCTGCAAGATCACCTATATCTCTGTGGGCGCAGAGCGTGAGGCATACATCCACCACGTCGTCTGAGCCTTGAATTTGCCGAAAAGAGGGACCGCCGCTTATGTTTGACATCATCACCGACAGCGCCTGCGACCTGACGCCGGAAATGGCCCAGAAGATGGGTGTAGAGGTCGTGCCGTTCTATGTTTCGCTGGACGGTGAGCACTACCGCAAGGAGGGCAAGGAGATCGCTGTGCGGGATTTCTACCAGTTCATGGTGGACAACCCCTCGGCCTACCCCAAGACCAGCCTTGCTTCCATCGAGGATTTCGAGGAGGCGTTCCGCCGTCAGGCAGAACTCGGACGGCCCACCCTCTGCCTCTGCTTCACCGGCAAGATGAGCGGCTGCGTGGGCAGTGCCCGCAACGCCCGGGAGCTGGTGCTCGAGGACTATCCCGACGCGAAGATCGAGGTGCTCGACTCGGCGGCGGCTACCGTCACCGAGGCCACGATGGTGGAGAATGCGGTGGCCATCCGGGACGCAGGCTGCACGCTGGACGAGGCGGTGACGTGGCTGGAGGCGGAAAAGGCCACCAACAACATCTTCTTTACGGTGGGCAACCTTGACTACCTCATCAAGGGCGGACGCATCGGCAAGGTGTCCGGCCGGGCGGCGAACCTTCTGGGCATCAAGCCCATGATCCTCTTCAAGGACGGCGAGATCTTCTCGGGCGGCGTGGCCCGGGGACGCCAGAAGAGCTTCGAGAAGGCCCTCGAGCAGCTGATGAACTATCTGGATGCCAACGGCGGCACGCCGGACGACTACCGCCTCATTGTGGGCTACGGCTACGACGAGGAAGAGGGCAAGCGGCTCTGGCTCCAGACCCGTGCCGCCCTGCGGGCCAAGTACCCTGCCGCTGCGTGCGAGGTGGGCCTGCTTCAGATCGGCTGCACCATCGCAGTGCACACCGGCCCCTACGCGCTGGGCATGGGCGTCATGCGCCGCTGGAAAAAGCAGCAGTAAAGCGCAGAAAACAGGAAAAGCTCCTCTCCCGACGATGGGAGAGGAGCTTTTTGTATGTTCGGATGAAGTTATCGGCTCTCGGTGCGCTGAGGCAGGCGGGAGAAACGCTTGTCTTTGTCCTTATCCTTGTCCTCGTCCTGCGCCGGGGTGAGGCTCAGCCGGACTTCGGTGACGCGGCGGCGGGCCGTGCGGGTCACGACGCCCTCGTAGCCGCCCAGCGTGAAGTGGTCGCCCACCTTGGGCAGATGGCAGGTCTTCTCCTGCACGAGGCCGTTGACGGTGTTGGAGTCGATGTCCTCGTCCTCGGGCAGGCCCAGCGTCTCGTAGAGGTCGTCTACGCTGGCCGAGCCGGACACCAGCCAGCTGCCGTCCGACTGCTGGCGGAAGTCCTCGGTGGCCTCATCGTGTTCATCCCAGATCTCGCCGACCAGCTCCTCCAGAATGTCCTCGAGGGTGATGATGCCCTCGGTGCCGCCGTATTCGTCCACGACGACGGCCATGTGGTGGTGCTGCTCCCGCAGGGTGCGCAGCAGCTGGGAGATCTGGGTCGAGCCGGTGGTGTAGAGGGTGGGGGCGATGAGGTCCTCCAGTGTGGCGGTTTTTTTCAGCCGGGCCAGATAGAAGTCCTTCTCGTGCACGACGCCGATGATGTTGTCGATGGTGTCATGGTAGACAGGCAGGCGGGAGTAACCGGACTCCGCGAAGGTCTGGGCGAGCTGCTCCAGCGAAATATTGTCCTCCACGGCCACCACGTCCACACGGGGGGTCAGGATCTCTTCCACCTCCACGTCATCGAACTCAATGGCGCTGCGGATGAGCTGGCTTTCGCGGTCGGTCAGTTCGCCGTCGCTCTCGGCCTCGCTCACCATGGTGATCAGCTCACCCTCGGTGATGGTGTCGCTCTCGCTGCTGTGGACGAAGTGGCCCAGCAGCTTTTTCCACTGGCTGAACAGCCATGTCAGGGGGGTGAAGAGGGTCAGGAGCAGGTTCAGCACCGGGGAGACGGCGGTGGCGATGGTCTCAGGCATCTCCTTGGCGAGGGTCTTGGGGGTCACTTCGCCGAAGATGAGGACAACGATCGTCAGCACGATGGTGGAGGCGGTGGCACCCCGCTCCTCACCCAGCCACTTGGTAAAGAGGACCGTGCCGATGGAAGCGGCGGCGATGTTCACGATGTTGTTGCCGATAAGGATGGAGGAGAGAAGCTTGTCGTACTTCTCGGCCATCGCCAGAACCCGGGCGGCGGAGGTGTCGCCCTCCTCGGCGCGGCTTTTCAGGCGTATCTGGTTCAGGGAAGAAAATGCGGTCTCAGAGGCGGAGAAGAACGCGGAAAACGCGATCAGGATCACAAGCGCCACCAAGAGCGTTATACTGCCATCGTCCATAATAAAGGATAATCAACTCTACTTTCTTATAATAATATATTAACCAAAAAGTGCTTTCCACCGTTGCCTTCGACGATGAAAAGCACTTTGTTCAACGCCTATAATATCATATTCCACCCGCCGGTGCAAGCGTTCCGGTCAGGAGGAGAGATAAAACAGGTAAAAAGTTTGCGGTTTTTTAGCGGAGCACGAGGCTGGTGCCGTCGTAATCCACGGTCAGGGTCGCACCCTCGGGGTAGCTGCCCTGAATGATGGCCTTGGCGATAAGGGTCTCCACACGGCTCTGGATGAACCGCTTGATGGGGCGTGCGCCGTAGACGCTATCGTAGGACGAATCAATGATGAAGTCCTTGGCGGCGGTGGTGACGTCCAGCTTGAGGTGCTTGCCCTCGTCCATCCGGTGGCGCAGGTCTTCCAGCTGCAGGTCCACGATCTTGCGGGTCTCGTCCTTCGTCAGGCTCTTGTAGTAGACGATCTCGTCCAGACGGTTCAGGAACTCGGGGCGGAACTTCGACTTCAGCAGCAGGTCGATCTGCTTGCGGGCGTCCGCGCTCAGTTCGTTGGAGCCTTCGGCGCGGCGCTGCTCAAGGTCGTTCAGGATGATGTCGCTGCCGAGGTTCGAGGTCAGGATAATGACAGTGTTCTTGAAGTCCACCGTCCGGCCCTGACTGTCGGTGATGCGGCCATCGTCCAGAACCTGCAGCAGGATGTTGAAGACATCGGGGTGAGCTTTTTCCACCTCATCGAACAGCACGACGCTGTAGGGTTTGCGGCGGACGGCCTCGGTCAACTGGCCGCCCTCTTCATAACCGACATATCCCGGAGGCGCGCCGATGAGGCGGCTGACGCTGAACTTCTCCATATACTCGGTCATGTCGATCCGCACCATGTTCCGCTCATCGTCGAACAGGGCCTGTGCCAGAGCTTTTGCCAGCTCGGTCTTGCCGACGCCGGTGGGGCCGAGGAAGAGGAAGCTGCCGATGGGGCGGTTGGGGTTGGCGATGCCGGCGCGGCTGCGCAGGATGGCCTCGCTCACCTTGGTGACGGCCTCATCTTGGCCGATGACCCTCTTATGGAGCACATCGTCCAGATGCAGCAGCTTCTCGCGCTCGCCCTCCACCAGCTTCTCCACGGGGATGCCGGTCCAGCGGGCCACGATGCGGGCGATCTCTTCGTCGGTCACGCGGTCGCGCAGCAGGCTGTCTTCCTTCTTGGCGGCGGCGACCTTCTCCTCTTCTTCCAGCTCTTTTTGCAGCTGGGGCAGCTTGCCGTATTTCAGCTCGGCGGCCTTGTTCAGGTCGTATTCGCGCTGGGCCTTCTCGATGGCGGCATTGGTCTGCTCGATCTGCTCGCGCAGAGACTGCACCTTGCCGATGGCGTTCTTCTCGTTCTCCCACTTTGCCTTCATGCTGCGGAACTTATCCTGCAGCTCGGCCAGCTCTTTTTCGAGGTCCTTCAGACGGCTCTGGCTCAGAGCGTCGGTCTCCTTTTTCAGGCTGACCTGCTCGATCTGCAGCTGGGTGATGCGGTGGGCGAGGTCGTCCATCTCGCTGGGCATACTGTCCATCTCGGTCTTTATCATAGCGCAGGCCTCATCCACAAGGTCGATGGCCTTATCGGGGAGGAAGCGGTCGGTGATATAGCGGTCGGAGAGGGTCGCGGCGGCGATGAGGGCGTTGTCGCTGATCTTCACGCCGTGGAAGACCTCATACCGCTCTTTCAGGCCGCGCAGGATGGAGATGGTGTCCTCGACGGTGGGTTCGTCCACCTGTACCGGCTGGAAGCGGCGCTCGAGGGCGGGGTCTTTCTCGATATACTGGCGGTACTCATCCAGCGTAGTGGCGCCGATGCAGTGCAGCTCGCCGCGGGCCAGCATGGGCTTCAGCAGGTTGCCGGCGTCCATCGCACCGTCGGTCTTGCCTGCGCCGACGATGGTGTGCAGCTCATCAATGAAGAGGATGATCTTGCCCTCGCTCTTCTTTACCTCGTTCAGGACGCTCTTCAGGCGCTCCTCGAACTCGCCGCGGTACTTTGCACCGGCCACCAGAGCGCCCATGTCCAAGCTGAACACGATGCGGTCCTTCAGGTTCTCGGGCACGTCGCCCCGGACGATACGCTGGGCCAGACCCTCGGCGATGGCCGTCTTGCCGACGCCCGGCTCACCGATGAGGCAGGGGTTGTTTTTGGTCTTACGGGACAGGATGCGGATGACGTTCCGGATCTCCTGATCGCGGCCGATGACGGGGTCCAGCTTCTGCTTGCGGGCCAGATCGACCAGATCCTGACCGTATTTCTGGAGGGCATTGTAGGTGTCCTCGGGGTTATCGTTGGTCACGCGCTGGTTGCCGCGGACGGCAGTGAGCTGCTGTAAGAACTTATCCTTTGTAATGCTGAAGGCACGGAACAGCTCAGAGGTGTTCTGGGTCTGCTCGTCCAGCAAAGCGAGGAAGACGTGCTCGACGCTTACATAGTCGTCCTTCATGGCCTTGGCTTCGCGGGCGGCAGCGCTCAGCACCTTATCGGTGGCCTGCGAGATATAGACCTTGTCGGGGTCGCGGCCAGAGCCGGACACCCGGGGCATCGCAGAGAGCTTTTCGGCCACAGCGGCGGAGAAGCTGCCTGCGTCTACGTTCAATTTCTGGAGCAGCTGAGGGATCAGGCCCTGCTCCTGCGTGGCCAGAGCGTGGAGCAGATGCTCCGGCTCCAGTGCGTTGTGCTGATACTCCACAGCCAGCTGCTGTGCGGCCTGCAGAGCCTCAAGGGTCTTCTGGGTATATTGATTGGTATTCATAAAGTCAAGCCTCCATTCATACCGGAAGTTGAGATTCAGGCGGTGGGTCGGAATGTTGCTTTAGCACTCTTGCTCATCGACTGCTAAAAATATACTCCAAACAATCCACAATGTCAATAGGGAAATCCAAGCGGCGGCATGGATTCACAAAAAGTTTGCAAACTTGTAAAAAATCACACCATATCGTTTCGGCGGCGCAGACAAAAAGCCCCTGTCGGGCGGAAGACCACGGCAGGGGCGGAAGGAATGAGAAGCTTATTCAGCAAACAGCGGGGTGGACAGATAGCGGTCGCCGGTGTCGGGCAGAAGGACGACGATGTTCTTACCGGCGTTCTCGGGGCGCTTTGCCAGCTGGATGGCAGCCCAGACGGCAGCGCCGGAGGAGATGCCCACCAGCACGCCCTCCTTGTGGCCGATGAGACGGCCCACAGCAAAGGCGTCCTCGTTTTCCACGGCGATGATCTCGTCGTAGACCTTGGTGTCCAGCACGTCGGGCACAAAGCCGGCACCGATGCCCTGAATTTTATGTGCACCGGCGGTGCCCTTGCTCAGGACGGGGGAGGAGGCAGGCTCGACGGCCACGACCTTGACGCCGGGGGTCTTGCTCTTGAGGTACTGGCCCACGCCGGTCACAGTGCCGCCGGTGCCGACGCCGGCCACGAAGATGTCCACCTTGCCGTCCGTGTCGTCCCAGATCTCAGGGCCGGTGGTGGCGATGTGGGCCTTGGGGTTGGCCGGGTTGACGAACTGGCCGGGGATGAAGGAGTTGGGGATCTCTTTTGCCAACTCATCGGCCTTGGCGATGGCACCCTTCATGCCCTTTGCACCCTCGCTGAGCACCAGCTCTGCGCCGTAGGCCTTCATCAGCTGGCGGCGCTCGACGCTCATGGTCTCGGGCATCACGATGATGATGCGGTAGCCCTTGGCGGCAGCCACAGCGGCCAGACCGATGCCGGTGTTGCCGGAGGTCGGCTCGATGATGACGGAGCCGGGCTTCAGCTTGCCGGAGGCCTCGGCGTCATCGATCATGGCTTTGGCGATGCGGTCCTTGACGGAACCGGCGGGGTTGAAGTATTCCAGCTTTGCCAGCAGCTTGGCGGAAAGGTTTTCGTCCTTCTCGATGCGGGTCAGTTCCAGCAGCGGGGTGTGGCCGATCAGCTGGTCTGCGGAAGTATAGATCTTGCTCATAATAGTAAACCTCTCTATTGCGGGCGATGCGCCCGGCTGCACCGGCCGGGCCGGTGTCGTCTTGATGTCCCCTTTATTCCCGTTAAACCAATGTGGTTTGTGGGTTTGGCTGTATTATAGCCTCCTTTGGGGCACTTGTCAATGGAAAATCGAAAATTTCCGATTGAAAAGTTATAAACCCTGTTGTATAATAGGTTAAAACTTATTCGGAACAGGTCCCGCAGCCCGCCCGGCGGCGCTGCAAGACCAAAACAGGAAAGAAGAGAAAGGAATGTCTATGATCGTTTCCACCAAGGGGCGCTATGCGCTGCGTGTGATGATAGATCTGGCCGAGCATCGGACGGAGAAATATGTCCCCCTGAAGGAGGTCGCCGCCCGGCAGGAAATCTCCGAAAAATACCTCGAAAACATCCTCAAGGTGCTGGTGCAGAACGGCTTCCTCGAGGGCCTGCGGGGTAAGGGCGGCGGCTACCGCCTGACCCGTGACCCCGACCAGTATACCGTCGGCGAGGTGCTGACCCTTACCGAGGGGAGCCTCGCACCGGTGAGCTGCCTTGCACAGGGTGCGGCTCCCTGCCGCCGGATGAGCAGCTGCCGTACGTATGATATGTGGAAGGGCCTTGATGACCTCATCGAGGACTACTTCAGCCACATCACCATCGCCGACCTTGCCTCGCCGGAAGAGGCGGGCAACGACTACGTCATCTGAATCTGGGCAAAAAAACTCCCCGCCGTCGGCAGGGAGTTTTTTCGTGCGATCAGATGCGTTTTTTTCAGGACACGACCGCGCCGCTGGTCAGCGTGTCGGTGACGGCGTCCATCAGGGCTACCATCGTGCAGTAGTTCGAGCCGTAGGTGTCCTTATAATCGGAGTAGGCGTCCAGCTGCTCCTGCGTGGGGGTGATGTCCAGAGACTCAGCCACGGCCTGATAGAGCAAAGCTTCCTTGGAGTAGTTTTCCAGACTGCTCTCGAGGTGGGCCAGCATATCGTCGGTGCTCTCGTAGCCCAGCAGATTCTGAACAAGGCCGTCGAGGTCATAGCCGTAGTAGCCCGCCAGCGTGCTGTAATAGTTGAGGCACTGGTTGACCTGATAATCCATCACCTGCTGGGGGATGGACTTGAAGGTGGAGTTGGCCATCAGGTCGTCCATGACGGCGGTGTTCAGGTTCGAGGTGTAGAGCTGCTCCTGATAGTAGGCGCGGAGGGCCTCTGCGGTGTAGAGGTTATTGGAGGAGCCGAAGTTGCTGGCCACCCATGCGTCGGTCAGCTCGGGCAGGACGCTCTCGCTGATGTAGTTGAGCGTCACGGTAAAGACGGCTTTCTGGCCGCTGAGTTTCACAGTATTCCCGCTGGCGTCGGTGGAGTCGCTGTAGCCGTCGGGGAAGGTGACGTTGACGTCGAAGGTCTCGCCGGGCTTGTGGCCGACGATCTGTTCTTCGAAGCCGTCGATGAAGGTGTTGCTGCCCAGCGTCAGGTCATAGTTCTCTGCGCTGCCGCCAGTGAACGCCACACCGTCCACCGAGCCGGTGTAGTTGATGTTGACGGTGTCGCCGTCGGCGGCGGCGCGGTCGGTGACGTGGTTGGTGGAGGAATACCGACTCAGAAGATCGCTGATCTGCTTCTCGACCTCCTCGCTGGTGGGCTCGACGTCCGAACGCTTGACGGCGACGGACGCAAAGTCCTCGGGCAGGGTCACATAGTCCAGTGCCCGGATGCCCTCCCAGTAGCCCTTTTCGTCCAGACCGTCGCTGTAGTTGAAGTTCTGGTAATCGTAGTCGGCCGCGCTGCCGAGCGTGGAAGAAGACGCCGTGCTGGACGCGGCGCTGTCGGCCTTGCCGCCGCAGGCCGCGAGGCTCAGCGCCAGAGCGCCGACGCAGACAAGGCAGAGCGCCTTGGTGAAGATACGTTTCAAAAGAATTCCCTCCTGTTGGTAGACCGGTATTTTGCCGGTGATTCGAAAAACAAACTCTATTATAAAGGCTAAAAATGAAAAAGAAAAGTTTTTTGCAAAATTTCCACACTCTGCCCGTCCTTTGTCGGACTTTTGGGGCCGGAGAGGGGAAAAAGGCGGAAAACCGGTGGAAATGGGGGAGGGGTTCTGATACAATGGGGTTAATAAGGAGGAAAAAGCCAATGGATTTCAACAAAGCAGCTCTGGAAATGCACGAGAGCCACCACGGCAAGGTGGGCATCGTGAGCAAGGTAGAGGTCAAGACCCGGGATGACCTGTCCACCGCCTACACCCCCGGCGTGGCCGAGCCTTGCCGCCGCATCAAGGCAGACCCCGAGGACGTCTACAAGTACACCTTCAAGGGCAATATGGTGGCCGTCGTCTCCAATGGCACGGCTGTGCTGGGGCTGGGCGACATCGGCCCCGAGGCCGGTCTGCCGGTCATGGAGGGCAAGGCTGTGCTCTTCAAGGAGTTTGGCGGCGTGGACGCCTTCCCCATCTGCATCGACGCCCACGATGCAGCCAGCGTCATCGCGGCCTGCAAGGCCATCGCCCCCACCTTCGGCGGCATCAACCTTGAGGACATCAAAAGCCCCGAGTGCTTCGAGATCGAGGAGACGCTGGAGCGGGAGCTGGATATCCCCGTCTTCCACGACGACCAGCATGGCACGGCCATCGTCGTCACCGCTGCCCTCATCAACGCTCTGCGTGTGGTGGGCAAGAAGATGGAGGACGTCCACATCGTCCTGAACGGCCCCGGCGCGGCCGGTACGGCCATCATCAAGATGCTGATGACCGCCGGTGCCAGAGACATCATCGCCGTGGACCAGTTCGGCACTCTGTACAAGGGCTGCAACAGCGCCGAGGCCCACAAGAACTGGCTGGGTGAAGTGACCAACCCCCGCCAGATCAAGGGCGGCCTGAAGGAGGCTCTTGCGGGCGCAGATGTCTTTATCGGCGTGTCCAAGCCCGGCATCCTGACCACCGAGCTGTGCCAGACCATGAACAAGGACGCCATCGTCTTTGCCATGGCCAACCCCACCCCCGAGATCATGCCCGACGAGGCCAAGGCAGGCGGCGTCCGCGTCATGGCCACCGGCCGCAGCGACTTCCCCAATCAGGTCAACAACGTCCTCTGTTTCCCGGGCCTGTTCAAGGGCGCGCTGAGCGTCCGTGCCCGGGACATCAACGATACGATGAAGCTGGCCGCTGCCTACGCCATCGCTGACCTCATCACCGACGAGGACCGCAGCGAGGAGAACATCATCCCCGGCGCATTCGACCCCCGGGTGGCCGAGGCGGTGGCATCTGCCGTGGCAAAGGCTGCCCGCGAGAGCGGCGTGGCCCGGCTGTAAGCGGAGGGCGTTTCCATGAGGACGATCACAGCACAGCAAATCACGGACACTGTGGCCCGCCTCTGCATCGAGGCCAACACCCGCCTGCCCCGGGACGTGCAGGAGGCGCTGGACAAGGCCCGGGCCGAGGAACCGTGGCCGCTGGCAAAAAATACCCTCGACCTGCTCTGGTCGAACCTTGCAGCGGCGAGGGAAGAAGCTCTGCCCATCTGTCAGGACACCGGCATGGCCTGCGTGTTTGTGGAGCTGGGCACGGAGGTCCACATCGAGGGCAGTTTTGAAGCTGCCATCCATGAGGGCGTGCGGCGGGGCTACACCGACGGCTACCTGCGCAAGAGCATCGTGGCCGACCCGCTGCGCCGGGGCAACACCGGCGACAACACCCCCGCCGCCATCACGGTGCATCTGGTGGACGGCGACGGCTGCACCATCACCGTGGCGCCGAAGGGCTTCGGCAGCGAGAACATGAGCCGCATCCGGATGCTCAAGCCCGCCGACGGCGTGGAGGGCTTCAAGAAGTTTGTGGTGGAGACGGTCAGGCTGGCTGGCTCGAACCCCTGCCCGCCCATCGTGCTGGGCATCGGCGTGGGCGGCAGCTTTGATAAGGTGGCGTATCTTGCCAAAAAGGCCCTTCTCCGCCCGCTGGATGTTCCGAACCCGGACCCCTACTACGCCGCCCTCGAGGGGGAGCTGCTGACGGCCATCAATGCTCTGGGCATCGGGCCGCAGGGCTTCGGTGGAAAGACCACCTGCCTCGGCCTTGCTATCGAGCAGATGCCTACCCATGTGGCGGGTCTGCCCGTGGCGGTCAATGTGTCCTGCCATGTCACCCGGCGGGCATCTGCGGTGTTATAAGAGGGCTAGCCCTCTCCGTCATTGCTTCGCAATGCCACGGCCCGGGTTGCGGCACCCAGCATTCGCTTCGTACTTTGAAAAGTACTTGCGTCTTGCTGGCCGCGGCCCCAACAGCTCTTCCCTGTTTCCGCCACTGGCGGCGGTCAGAACTGTTGCTCCCAAAGGGAGAGGCTTGGAGCTTGCCGGTAGGCGAAAGGCTCTCCCTCTGGGAGAGCTGGACGCGAAGCGGCCTGAGAGGGCAAGGACGCTAAAGGAGAATACAAGATGCAATACGAACTGAACACGCCCTGCACGGCGGCAGACCTCGCGCCCCTGAAGGCGGGAGACACGGTGCTGCTGTCCGGTGTGGTGTACACCGCCCGCGATCAGGCCCACAAGCGGATGCTGGAAGCGCTGGACCGGGGCGAAAAGCTCCCCTTCGACTTGGAGGGCAGTGCCATCTACTACGTCGGCCCGACGCCGGAGCGCCCCGGCGAGGTCATCGGCTCGGCCGGGCCGACCACCAGCGGACGGATGGACGCCATGAGTCCCCGCCTGCTGGACCTCGGCAATAAGATCATGATCGGCAAGGGCAAGCGGGACGCGGCAGTCAAAGAGGCCGTCGTCCGCAACGGTGCGGTCTATCTGGCCGCGCTGGGCGGCGCCGGTGCGCTGATGGCCCAGAGCGTCCAGACGCTGGAGGTCATCGCATGGCCCGACCTCGGCTGCGAGGCCGTCCGCCGCCTGACCGTGGAAAAAATGCCGCTGACGGTCATCCTCGACGCCCACGGCGGCGACCTCTACGAGGCCGGCCCGGCGGCCTATCTCGAGACGGTAAAATGACGAAATTGCGCAGGGTGGAATTGGTTTGGTTTGACAAACTTTCTGCGAATGGCTTGCAACACGATACGGAATGTGGTATCCTATAACAAACCAGACCGGAACGCCTGTGTGCCCCGGACAGGGAATTTTACGAGGCAGGAGGCCGACAAAACCATGCAGATCCACCAATCCGCAGAAGATTATCTTGAGACTATCCTTATGCTGACCCAGCGGATGGGCCGCGTGCGCTCCATCGACGTGGTCAACGAGCTGGGCTATACCAAGGCCAGCGTCAGCATTGCGATGAAAAAGCTGCGGGAAAACGGCTACATTGCGGTGGACGGCGAGGGCAACCTGACCCTTCTGGAGCCGGGCCGCGAGATCGCAGAGCGCATCTACAGCCGCCACCGCCTGCTGACCCATTTCTTCGTGCAGCTGGGCGTGGACGAAGAGGTCGCCGCCGAGGATGCCTGCAAGGCAGAGCATATCCTGAGCGAGCAGACGCTGGGAAAGATCCGGGAATATGCCCTGCTCCACGACGCAGAGGGCAGCGTCCAGAAGTCCGAGTGATCCATTCAATTTGAATCTCCAATAAAAAAGCAGACAGCCGCCTCCACAAGTGCGTGGAGGCGGCTGTCTGTCTTATCGCAATTTTCAAAAATAGTGCCGATCAAAACGGCTTCTCAATAGGAGCTGAGGCCGAGGCTCACATCCAGCGCCTGATCCACCCGGCGCTGGTCCTCGGCGGTGATCTGCCCGGCCCGCTCCCGCAGGCGGTGTTTGTCCAGCGTGCGGATCTGCTCGAGCAGGACGACGCTGTCCTTGGCGAGGCCCGTGTCGGCGGCCCGGATGTTGATGTGGGTGGGAAGCCGGGCTTTGTCCAGCCGGGATGTAATGGCGGCTGCGATGACCGTGGGGCTGTGCCGGTTGCCGATCTCATTTTGGACGATGAGCACCGGGCGGACGCCGCCCTGCTCCGAGCCGACCACCGGCGAAAGGTCGGCGTAAAAAACTTCTCCTCTGTGTACCTCCATGAAAACTCCCTCCTTGCATACTGGGAGGCCCGCTATGTGGTGCGCGGTGCCGTCCTCTGCTGGCCTTATTATGGGCAGGCAGGGGGCAGGCTATGCACGCGGGGACAGCTTGCTCTCATTGTATGCGGGAGGAAGATTCAGGTTTCCGTTTCCAGAATGCAGAACGCCAGCGCCATGCCGCCGTCGTGGCTCAGGGAGAGACTGGCCCGCAGGCCGTGCGCGGCCATCCACCGTGCGCTGCCGCCCGAAAAGCGGTATTCCGGAGCGCCGCTTTCCAGCCGGACGGCCTCGATCTCGCAGAGGGCGAAAGGCCCTGCAAGGCCGGTGCCCGCCGCCTTGAGGAAGGCTTCCTTTGCGGCAAAATCCGCCGCCGCGCTGGCGGATCTGTGGGCGCTGAGTGGGTCCGGGATGCCCCCTGTAAGGCCCAGAGCCTCCCGCTCGGACGGGCCGAAGACTCTGGCCGCAAAAGCAGGGCCGTGGGCACCGCCGAGGCTCTTTGCCATCCGGGCGGTGCTGCAGAGGTCGCAGCCGATGCCATAGATCATAATATGCCTCTTTCTGCAAAAACAGCTTTGCTGATTTGCATGATAAAATCGAAAAAATTTAAGCAAAATGTGCAAATCTCGCCGGGGAAACTTGAAGTTTTGCCGCAAGTCGTGTACAATGAATCATAGTTATTTAAGGGGGTGTATTTCGTGGGCGACGCTACTGCCATTTTTTCCATCCACGATCAGAAGGACATCGAGATCCATGAAGTCGTGCAGCAGGTGTACGACGCACTCAAGGAAAAAGGCTATAACCCCGTCAATCAGCTGGTGGGCTATATCCTGTCCGAAGATCCTACCTATATCACGACTTACAAAGGAGCGCGTTCCCTTATCCGCAAAGTAGACCGTGACGATCTGCTGCAGGCCATGCTGCGCAGCTATCTGAACGTCTGAGGTTCCTTCGCCTTCTGGCCTGCTGTCCTATGGGACGGCAGGCTTTTTTATTTCAGAGGAAGAGTGAAGATTTGGTTCACGACCACCTCATACTCCCAGCCCTCCCGGGCCTTGCGCAGCTGCTTTTCCAGCGCCTCCGACCCCTCGAACCGATAGATGAGGTAGTGCCAGTGGGCCTTCATCCGGCTGACGGCGCAGCTGGACGCGCCGAACAGCGCGGTGTAGCCGTGATACAGCTCGTCGAGGTAGCCGCGAAGCTCTTCTTTGCTGGCAGGGGCACCGCCCACGGCCTGCCGCAGCAGGGCCGGGTCGGCGATGAGGCCCCGGCCCACCATGATGCCGGAGAGGGACGGATGCTCTGCCTCCAGCGCGGCCAGCTGGGCCGGGGTGGTGATGTCGCCGTTGTAGCAGACGGGCATCCGGCAGCGGGGCAGACAGGCTGCAAAGGCGGCGCGGTCGGCCTCGCCCCGGTAGAGCTGGCGCATGACCCGGGGGTGGATGGTCAGCTCACAGATGGGGTAGCGGTTATAGATGTCGAGGATGGCGTCGAACTCCTCGGGACGGGTGACGCCCAGCCGGGTCTTGACCGAGACAGGCCCCTCCGTCCGGGAAAAGAATTCGTCCAGAAAGGCCTCGAGCTTTGCGGGGTCCCGCAGCATCCCGGCACCCTTGCCCTTGGCGGTCACAGTGCCGGAGGGACAGCCGAAGTTGAGGTTCACCTCCGTGTAGCCCAGCCTGCGCAGCTCTGTGACCATCCATGCGGCCAGTGCGCCGTCCTTGGCGAGGAGCTGGGGGATGACGGGCGCGCCGGGGTTCGCCGCAGGGTCAAGCTCGGCCATCTTCTTCTTGATGAGCACCCGGTTCTCGGGCGGAGAGAGGAAGGGCGCGTAATAACGGGCGGGTGCGCCCGGTGCGCCGAACCAGCGCTGATGTGCCTGCCGCCAGATGCGGTCCGTCAGCCCCTCCATGGGGGCGGTGTAGTATTGCATCGGATCGTTCTCCTTTTTATCGTCCAGTCTGCTTCCGAGTATACCATACTGCGGGGCGGTGCGCTATACCCGGGAGCGAAAACACTGCGGCCCGGTTGACGCATCCGTCAGGAGGCATTATAATCGAAGCATGGCAAAGTTTGCCGAAGCCCCGAAAAAATAAAGGCAGGAGCGCTGAAGCATGGACTATCATTCCCCCGACCGCACCTACAAAAAGAGCCGCTTCCGGCGGGAACTGGAGCGGAGCGTTTCCCGCAGGCTGGTCACGAGCCTGCTTCTGGGGTGCCTTCTGTTCCTCGTGGCCATCGCCGCCGTGAACACCCTGAACCAGAACGCCCGGCGGGAAGACCATCTCGCGGGCGTCGCTGCCACCTTCAATGAGGTGTACAACGACACGGCGGCGTTCCTGCTGGACACAGACCACACCGAGCTGTTCCTCTCCGACCGGCGGAAGGATCAGGACAATCTGCGCTATCTCATCAGCCAGTACAACGTCTCGGCCCTTGTGGAGCTCCAGCTCATCCTGACCGACTCCAAGGGAGAGGTGCGGTTCACGACCTTCTCAGAGGGGGAGATGAACCTGCACCGGCAGGAGTTCAACCGCATCGCGGAGGAAAACGCCTGCCACCTCATGCGGGCCGTCTATACCACGGTCTACCACTTCCGGGCCAACAGCTCGGAATACGTCATGATACACCCCCTCTACCGGGACGGCGAATATCAGGGTGCGGCGGCGGTCTATCTGAACGAGAACGACTGGACGAAGCTGTTCAGCCGATACCAGTACGACGCCATCCTCACCAAGCCCAACGGCGATGTCATCGCCTGCTCGAACGCCTCCTTCCTCTCCCAGAAGAACGCCAACAAGTACCGCCCCGCCGACGCGGCGCGGTATGTGAAGGTGGATGGGAGCCGCTATCTGCGCAGCAGCCGCTCGCTGGAAAACGGCACGGTGCTGGCCTATTCCTTCATTTACTCGCCCCCG
Source organism: Faecalibacterium sp. I3-3-89 (assembly GCF_023347275.1). NCBI lineage: Bacteria > Bacillati > Bacillota > Clostridia > Eubacteriales > Oscillospiraceae > Faecalibacterium > Faecalibacterium sp. I3-3-89. The sequence goes on from NZ_CP094468.1 coordinate 383,972, forward strand.
AACTACGATTATCTTCTGGTGGGGCTGTTCCTGATCTTGATGCTGGGCCTGAGCTGGTCGGCGATGTTCGTCCGCATCATGCACGTCATGACCGAGCAGATGGTGAAGTCGGTGGACACCCTCGTGCAGGAGATCCGGTTCATCCGGAAGGAAGACCCCGACCATATCATTGAGATCGACACCGGCGACGAGATCGAAGAGATCGCCCATCAGGTCAACAAGATGGTGCGCAGCATTCAGGAGCTGAGCCAGCGGAACATGGACCTCGTCGAGGTGAACAGCCGGATGGAGATGCAGAACCTGCAGGCCCAGATCAACCCCCACTTTATCTATAACACACTGGACAACATCCGCTATCTCATCCCGGCGGACCCCCAGCGCGCCCAGCAGCTCATCGGGCGGTTCATCGGCATCCTGCGCTACAGCATCAACAACACCAAGCATAACGTCACCGTCCGGGAGGACCTGAAGTATCTGCAGGACTATCTCGTCATCCAGTCCACCCGCTTCGGTGCGAACTTCTCCTACGAGATGGACATCGACGACGCCTGCATGGAGTTCATCATCCCGAAGCTGCTCTTGCAGCCCCTGCTGGAAAACAGCATCAAATACGGCTTCCAGAAGAAGCCCCGCATCCACGTCAGGACGCGGGGCTGGCTGGAGGAGGACGCGCTCTATTTCACGGTAGAAGACAACGGCGGCGGGGTGGACGCAGCGACGCTGGAACAGCTGCGGGGCATCCTGCGCTCAGAGGAAGTGAACATTGAACACAACGGCCTGCAAAACATCAACCGCCGCATCTGGCTGGGCTACGGCGGCGACAGCGGCCTGACCATTGACAGCGCCGAGGGCGAGGGCTTCACGGTGAAGCTCAAGCTCCGGCGGGGAGGGAGGTAGACCATGTATCGCGTTCTGCTGGTAGAAGACGAAGAGATCATCCGCAAGGGCATCCGCTATTCGGTGCCGTGGGAGGAATATGGGTGCAGCGTCGTGGCGGAGGCCGAGAACGGGGCAGTGGGCGAAGAAAAGATCGCAGAGCTGCGGCCCGACATCGTCATTACCGACATCACCATGCCGGTGAAGAGCGGCCTCGAGATGATCGCCGACACCCGGGAGGAATACAAGTACATCGCCATCATCCTGACGGGCTACTCGGAGTTCGAGTATGCCCAGCAGGCCATCCGGAACGGTGTGTCGGACTATGTGCTCAAGCCCCTCGACATGGACGAGATGGGCGCTGCGCTGGAAAAGGCCGTCCGCCTCGCGGGGGACAGCCAGTATCTCCAGAAGCGGGAGGATGAGGCGGAGGCCGTCCGCAGCCGGACCGCCCTGCCGCCCCTGAGCGAGGAAAAAGTCACCGACCCGCTGGTGCTGCGCATCGTGGCCTATCTGAAGGAGAATTACCAGAGCAAGATAACGCTTGCCGACCTGCAGGAGCAGTTCCACTACTCGGAGCGGTACATCAACCAGAAGTTCCAGAAAGAGCTTGGCACGACGGTCATCGACTACCTCAACCGCTGCCGCATCCAGAACGCTCTTGAACTCATCCGGAAAGGGGAACTGCCCATCTCGCAGATCGGATGGGAGTGCGGCATCGGCGAGTACAAGTACTTCAGCCACGTCTTCAAAAAATACATGGGCTGCTCGGTGCGGGAGTACCAGAGCACCCTGAAATAGGAGAAAATGAAAAAATACCGAACAGCCCCTGTTCGGTATTTTTTCTATTTGTTCTGCAAATTGAGTATTATTTTTGTACTGAAAGCATTAAAATGGGACTATCGAAAGGTTTCAGGTAAAAAATGGAGGTTTTTACTATGAAAAAGATTTCTCGTCGTTCGTTCCTGATGGCTACCGGTGTTATCGCAGCTTCTGCTGCTCTGAGCGCTTGCGGCGGCTCCTCCGCCAGCACCTCTTCTGCCGGTTCTACCGCTGCTTCCACTGCCGCTTCTGGTACTGCTGCACAGGGCGGCGGCGACCTCGTGATCTACTCGCCCAACTCGGAAGGCCTGTTGAACGCCACCATCCCCCTGTTCGAGGAAAAGTACGGTGTCAATGTCGAGCTGATCCAGGCCGGCACCGGCGAGCTGGTCAAGCGCATCCAGTCCGAGAAGAATGACCCCTACGCCGACGTCCTGTTCGGCGGCTCCTGGTCGCTGATGTACACCAACGAGGATCTGTGGGAGCCGTATGTCTCGGCCAACGACGGCAACGTCATCGATGCCTACAAGAATAAGTGCGGCTTCATCACCGGCAACGTGCTGGACGGCAGCGTCCTCATCGTCAACACCGACCTCATCGGTGACATCAAGATCGAGGGCTACGAAGACCTGCTGAACCCTGCGCTGAAGGGTAAGATCGCCACCGCCGACCCGGCCAACTCCTCTTCTGCCTTTGCACACCTGACCAATATGCTGCTGGCGATGGGCGGCTACGAGGACGATAAGGCATGGCAGTACGTCCACGACCTGTTCGAGAACGTGGACGGCAAGATCTGCGAAAGCTCCAGCGCCGTCTACAAGGGAGTCGCCGACGGCGAGTATGTGGTGGGCCTGTCCTATGAGGATCCCTGCGCACAGCTGGTTCTGGACGGCGCACCCGTCAAGCTCGTCTACATGAAGGAGGGCACCGTCTTCCTGCCTGCTTCCGCCACCATCATCAAGGGCGCAAAGAACATGGACAACGCCAAGCTGTTCATCGATTTCATCCTGAGCGAGGAAGTGCAGAACATCTGGGGCAGCACCCTGACCAACCGCCCCGTCATGAAAGACGCCGCCACCAACGATGCTATGACCCCGATGGCAGACATCAATGTCATCGAAGAGGACATCCCCTACGTCAGCGCCCACAAGGCAGAACTGGTGGACAAGTACACCGAGATCTTCACCGATCTGCAGAGCAAGTAATTCGAAGGGCAGCAGGAGGCTAGTATGAGCAGAATATCAGTTAAAGACGCAGTAAAGCGCTACGGGAATAATACGGTCATCCCGGATCTGAATCTGGAGATCGGAGATGGGGAGCTGTTCACCCTGCTCGGCCCCTCCGGCTGCGGCAAGACCACCCTTCTCCGTATGATCGCAGGCTTCAACTCCATCGAGGGCGGCGACATCTTCTTCAATGAGAAGCGGATCAACGATATGGACCCCAGCAAGCGCAACATCGGCATGGTGTTCCAGAACTACGCCATCTTCCCGAACCTCTCCGTCCGGGACAATGTGGCCTTCGGCCTGAAGAACCGCAAGGTGGACAAGGCCGAGATCAAGAAGCGGACGGACGAGTTCCTGAACCTGATGCAGATCATGCAGTATGCCGACCGTATGCCCAATCAGCTGTCCGGCGGCCAGCAGCAGCGCATCGCACTGGCCCGCGCGCTGGTCATCTCGCCGGATGTGCTGTTGATGGACGAGCCGCTTTCCAATCTGGACGCAAAGCTCCGTGTCGAGATGCGCAGCGTCATCCGCCACACCCAGAAGAGCGTTGGTATCACCACCGTGTATGTCACCCACGATCAGGAAGAGGCAATGGCCATCAGTGACCGCATCGCCGTCATGAAGGATGGCGTCATCCAGCACGTCGGCACCCCCCGCGACATCTACCAGCGCCCGAAGAATGTCTTCGTGGCCACCTTCATCGGACGCACCAACATCGTGAACGCCCACGTCAAGGGCGGCGTCATCACCTTTGCGGACGGCTACCATGAGCACATCGACGCTCTGGACAAGGCCGCAGAGCAGGAGGTGCGCTGCTCCATCCGTCCGGAGGAGTTTATCATCTGCAAGGATGGCACCGAGGGCATCCACGGCACCGTGCAGGAGTGCACCTACCTCGGCCTCAACACTCACTACACCATCGACACCGATCAGGGTGACTCGGTGGAGATCGTGGAGGAGTCCTCCATCGGCGAGGGCCTCAAGAAGGGCGAGAAGGTGCTGCTGAAGGTCAAGAAAGAGAAGATCAACGTCTTTACCAAGGACGGCGATACCAATCTCATCAGGAGCGACGCTTATGAAAAACAATAATAAGTTCCGTCTTGATGTCTGGGGAGCCATTACGCTGGGGACCATCGCACTCTATGCACTGTTCCTGCTTTACCCGATGGCATACCTGATCCGCCAGTCTGTGCTGGACCCCGACACCGGCGGCTTCACGCTGGCTTATTTCACCAAGTTCTTCTCCAAGAGCTACTATTTCGAGACCCTGATCAACAGCTTCAAGGTGTCCATCACAGCGACGGTGCTCTCCATCGCTATTGGCACCCCGCTGGCCTACCTGTTCACGATCTTTAAGATCAAGGGCAAGGGCGTGCTGAACATCCTCATCGTGGTGGCATCCATGTCGGCCCCCTTCATCGGTGCCTACTCGTGGATCCTGCTGCTGGGCCGCAGCGGCGTCATCACCACCTTCTTCAAGAACCTCGGCATCGCCATCCCGGACATCTACGGCTTCGGCGGCATCGTGCTGGTCATGACGCTCCAGCTGTTCCCGCTGGTGTTCCTCTACGCCAAGGGTGCGCTGAAGAACATCGACAACTCCCTCATCGAGGCGGCTGAGAACCTCGGCTGCTCGGGCATTGCCTGCTTCTTCAAGGTAGTCGTGCCCCTTATCATGCCCACCCTGCTGGCCGCAGCTCTGCTGGTGTTCATGCGCTCCTTTGCAGACTTCGGCACCCCGATGCTCATCGGCGAGGGCTACCGCACCTTCCCCGTCGTCCTCTACACCGAGTTCATCAACGAGGTCGGCGGCAGCGACGGCTTTGCAGCCGCCATCGCCGTCATCGCCATCGTCATCACCACGCTGGTCTTCCTCGTCCAGAAGTACGTTTCCAACAAGAACGCCTTCGCGCTGAACAGTATGCACCCCGTGGAGGAGCGCGAGGCCCGCAAGGGCATCAACGCTCTGGTGCATCTGGCGGTCTACCTCGTGGTGGGCATCGCCATTCTGCCGCAGGCCTACGTCATCTACACCTCGTTCAAGAACACGCAGGGTAAGATCTTCGTGGACGGCTACTCACTGCAGAGCTACCAGACCGCCATCGGCAAGCTGGGCCGCAGCATCCAGAACACCATCATCATCCCCCTGCTGGCGCTTGTCGTCATCGTGCTGCTGGCTGTCCTCATCGCCTATCTGGTGGTGCGCCGCCGCAACGCCCTGACCAACGTGGTGGACATCCTCTCGATGATCCCCTACATCGTGCCCGGCACGGTCCTTGGCATCGCGCTGCTCATCGGCTTCAATAAGCCCCCGCTCCTCATCAGCGGCACCATGCTCATCATGGTGGTGGCCCTCATCATCCGGCGTCTGCCCTATACCATCCGCTCGTCGGTGGCCATTCTGCAGCAGATCCCCATGAGCATCGAGGAAGCCGCCATCTCGCTGGGTGCTTCGAAGATGAAGGCATTCTTCCGCATCACGGTGCCCATGATGGCATCCGGCATCATCTCCGGTGCTATCCTGAGCTGGGTCACGATGATCAGTGAGCTGTCCACCGCCATCATCCTGTATACCGGCAAGACCAAGACCCTGACGGTGGCCATCTACACCGAGGTCATCCGCGGCAACTACGGCACTGCAGCCGCATTGTCCACCATCATGACCATCCTGACCGTCATCTCCCTGCTGGCCTTCAGCAAGCTCAACGGCGGCAAGGACATCAGCCTTTAAACGATTTCCCCCGTTCTCCTTTTATCACTGGGTTTCCAAATTGGGCTGCTCTGCAACAGCCCGGAACAAAACGAGAGGCAGACGCTCCTGTGTGAGGCGTCTGCCTCTCGTTTTGTTATTTCCAGTGCTTGAGTAGGGGAACGACCGCTTCCATGTGGGCGCGAACCTGCTCTTTGGGCCAAGTTTCGGTGGCCATGTGTTCGACGCAGAAATCGATGAGCTGCTCCTTGCTTTCGTACTGGAACGTGCCGTCGTGGTAGCACCATTTGCAGTAGTCCTCGTTGAACGCGCCGTCCAGCTCGCGGCTGAGGCTCGCATCGTCCAGTGGCATCCCGCAGCACTGGCAGACCAGTGCCCGGGGAGTGCCCAGCAGGGTGTTGATGGAGACATCAAAAAAACGCGAGAGCAGTTTCAGCGTTTCGACGTTCGGCGTCGTCTCGCCCGTCTCCCAGCGGGACACCGCCTGCCGGGTCACGTAGAGCTTTTCGGCTAGTTCGTCCTGCGAAAGCCCTTTCTGAACCCGCAGCTGTCGGAGAATGTCTTTTGTGTTCATTGTTATCACCGCCTTCTGTGTCCAGTGTATCAGAAAAGCAGTGAAAAGCAAGCAACGAGTTGTTGCTGAGGAGGGTGATTTTTGTGGTGGAGCATGTCCACGGCAGGCGAACCTGATGTGCTCAGCCGGCACGATGAATGCCAAAGAATGGCGCAACGGTGGAAGCGTTTTTTCCATTGGCGTAAGCCTGTTTCAGACCATAATTTTTTCGTGCTACGGCCTCCACAAAGGCACGGTCTTTTTCAGACGCATTATAGTAATCCACATTAAAGTGCTTACAAGTCATAAGCAGTTCGTCCAGCCACGACATGGTTTCATCTGACATGGGAGAAAAATCAAGGTCAAAATCTTTATTGTACTCTTTCATATAATTTTCTCCTTTCTCAGAAAAGATACGAAGAAAAAATATCTTTAGCTGCCTGATCAGCAATCATAAAAGTCTTGGGTCCATCCGGATACAGAGATGCTACCGGACGTGCGCCAAAATCCCGGATATAATGCTGTTCCAGCTCGTCTGTTTTTGCTTCAAAAACAACCACGCCGTTGCAGTTTGCATCGATCGAAAGCTGGATGCCGAATGCGATCATGGCTTTCCCAATGCCCTGATACTTCTTTTGCCTTGTCAGAGTGGGGTTGCTTTCCGGCTGGCTTTCGATGTAGGCAATATAGACCGCTACGCTTCCTTCCCGAACACGGTAAGCACCCAGCGCAACGATTTCACCATCTTCGGTTTTGGCAACGTACTTTTCTTTCTGAGGGTCAAGAATAAAATCTGTGTCCCAGACGGTCTGCCAGCCGCCCCGGGTGATCTCCAAATCATCTTTTGATGCTGCATCGACTTCAATATTGATATGCTTCCCGGTAACAGATTCTATTACATAGTATTGCAAAATCATTGCACTCACCTTCTTTCAGCTTTATTATAACGAAAGAACGATGGACTTTCAAGAAAGAAAAATGCAAAGAGGGTGAAAGTGTGAGTGCGAGAACCGTCCCATGGGGCAGCTTCTTGTTGGGGCGTGCCTGCCCCAAACCCTGCTGGAAGGAGTACGGCAAACTGGAATTTATAGTCCTCTCAAAACCAATTTGCTTTTTCTTCTCGAAATACGGGAATATCACTATCTCGATATGGATTGTAATTATGAAGATTGCAACCAAACTCTTTTAATGATTTTATTTTGTTATCCTGTGTCCATACAATTAAAGATATTCCGTCAAATTCTTCAACATTTCCATTATTCATTTTGCTTTTAAAATACCACTCCACGATTGTTTGATTGCCTTGATGAAAAAATTGCTTAATCTCCCAGACAAGAACACTTCCGCGTGTATTCCATTCGTCAAACCAGTGCTTTACCGTTTTGCGGTTTTCATATTTAGGACTCCAACTCTCAGTATATACAACATCATCTGTAAAAATATTGTCAATTCCTAAATCTGCTTTCTTAATCCACATATCAAACCATAATCGGATAATTTTTTCTCTCTCGTTCATAAAGTACCTCCATAACTTCCGATTTACTGGGCTAAGCCGAGTATACCACACTCCACCATGAAAGAACACCCCGATATAGTGAAATTTTGCCATTTTTCTGCGTACGTGCGTACACGCTCCGCAGGGATTCCAAAGGGGCTATGCCCCTTGGCACACAGACTTTGGAACAAAGTCTAGTGTGTTACATCTTGTCAGAGGTGTACACGCTCTCCCGGTACGCACGTACACAGCGATTGCCCCCAATGCGTCATATAGGGTGACGACCAAGTTCGCACAAAGCGAACTTGATTCCTCAAAGCAAAAGGCAGGATACCACCGTCATAGTGATACCCTGCCTTTGCTCGTTTAACGCTCTGTGTAGTCCTTCCGCAGAACTTCCGATAAACAAAAAACGTACCCGAACCCTTTTTCGTAAAGAATTGGGTTCGAGTACGAACTGTTTGGTGGACGGTACAGGACTCGAACCTGTGACCTCCTGCACGTCAAGCAGATGCTCTACCAGCTGAGCTAACCGTCCATATTCTGTTGCGTCGTGACGACTCTGATATAATACCATGACTTTCCCGAAAAAGCAATACTTTTTTCGAAAAAATTCTGATTTTCTTTTGAGATCTTCAAAAAAAGGGCGCAAAAAAGCCCCGGCGGCGTCCGGAAAACGGACAGCACCGGGGAAAATGCGGGAAAGCTCACTGCTTTGCTTCGGGGAAACCCTCGAGCTTTGAGGTGCAGTGGGGGCAGCGGACGGCCTTGATGGCGATGTCGCTCTGGCAGTAGGGGCACTTCTTGGTGGTAGGCTCCTTCGGGGCCTCCACGGGCTTTTTGTGCAGCATATTGATGGCCTTGATGGTCACGAAGAGCACGAAGGCCACGATGAGGAAGTTGATAACGGCGTTGAGGAAGGAGCCCACGCCGATGCCCACATCGCCGATCTGGATGACAACATCCGAGAAATCGGCGTTGAAGAACAGGCCGATGATGGGGGAGATGATGTCGTTCACCAGAGAGTTGACGATGGCGGTGAAGGCCGAGCCGACGACCACACCGACTGCCATATCGAGCACATTGCCGCGCATGGCAAAGGCTTTGAACTCATCAAAGAACTTTTTGATGCCGCTGGTTTTCTTTTCTGACATGATAACTACCGCTCCTTTTACCGCAAATGGCATGATATAGCTCTATAATACAGGATACATCTGCCATTTTCAAGAGAAAAGCTGCTGCTTTGCGGCGGATGAGCGAAGCGCCTGAGAGGGCTGGGCGGTCAGACCTGATGCTCTGCGATCCACTGGCTCATCTGCTGGGCGATGGCCTTGATGGAGCCGTCGCGGAAGGGCACCTGCAAACCAGCGGTCTCGCACAGCTCGGTGTAGCTGGCGGTACCGGCGCGGCGGACGAGGCGCAGATAGCGCTCCCATGCGTCCTTCTGGTCGTGGAGGCTCAGCAGGAAGAACTGCAGCGCGGCCATGGTGGACAGGCAGTAGTCGATATAGTAGAAGGGGCACTCGTAGATGTGGAGCTGACGCTGCCAGCCCGCACCGCGGCCATAGAAGGGCAGATTGTCGAAGTCGATCCAGGGGCGGTACTTGTGCTCCAGCTCCAGCCAAGTCTGGTTGCGCTGGTCGGGGGTGAGGTCGGGGTTCTGATACATGATGTGCTGGAACTCATCCACTGCGCAGCCGTAGGCGAGGAAGAGGAAGCTGTCCTCGGCGTGGAGCAGGGCGTACTTGTCGGTATCCTTGCCGAAGAGCAGGTGATGCCACGGCGCGGTGAGGAACTCCATCGCCATCGAGTGGATCTCGGCACTCTCCATGCCGGGGCACTCGAGGTCGGCGGGGATCTTGGGGTCGCGCTCGGCTACATAGCCCTCGAAGGCGTGGCCGCACTCGTGGGTCAGCACGTCTACGTCAGCCGAGGTGTTGTTCCAGTTGGCGAAGATGAAGGGCGCCTTGTAAGAGGGCAGACTGGTCATATAGCCGCCGGACATCTTGCCGGGACGGCTCTCGACGTCGAACAGCTCGTTGTCCTGCATGAAGTCGATGAACTCCGCCGTCTCGGGGCTGAGTTCGTGGTACATGGTGCGGGCAGCGGCCATCCGGGCATCGTAACCTTCGATGGGCTTGGGGTTGCCGTCCCGGAAGGCGAAGGGCAGGTCGGTGAAGGTGGGGTGTTGGATGCCGGTGCGCTTGTTCTTGAGGGCGATGACTTTCTGCAGCTCAGGCACGACGTCATGGGCCACCTGCTCGCGGAAGCGCTTGATGTCCTCGGGGCCGTAGCCGATGCGGTTCATCCGCACATAGGAAAGCTCGCTGTAGTCGTGATAGCCCATGACCTGAGCCTGCTGGTTCAGGTTCTTGACGATCTTCGTGTACAGCTCGTCCAGCTCGGCGCGGTGGGCGTCGAAGTAGCCGGCCTCGGCCTCATAGGCGGCGCGGCGGGTGGCGGCATTGGTGCTCTCCTTGTAGGGGCCGAGCTGGGGGATGGTAAGCTGTCGGCCGTCGAACTCCACCAGCGCACCGCCGTAGATCTGCTGATAGGTGCTGACGAGGGCGTTGTACTCCTGCTGCAGCGCTACGGTGCGCTCGTCCATGCCGAGCACAGCGTTCTTCATGCCAGCCACGCAGGTGGAGCCGAAGGCCTCCGTCAGGGCATCTACATGGGGGTTGGCAAGGAAAGCGCGGCTGATCTCGACGCTGGCGTTGGACACAGCCGGGCCGTTGGCGTCAAAGAAATCCTGTTCGGCCTTCCAGTAGGTGTCGCGGGTGTCGCAGGTGTAGTGGATATTGGCGAGGTTCGCAGCGGTAGTGTAGTCGGCAAAAGCGCGGCTCTGCTCGTAATAGGTCTCCACAAGGGCCTCGCCGCTGTCGGCGGCTGCGGCTTTTGCCGTCAGCTCCTTGCAGCGGGCCAGCAGTGCGTCGATGTCGGGGCGGGTATAGGTCATCTCACTGAATTTCATCGAGAAAATCCTTTCCGGGACAGGAAAGTCCCTTTCAATAGTAAGTCCATCTTATCACGTTTGGGCCGAAAAAGAAAGGCTTTGGACATATGTGATAAATTCAAAGGCTTTGTTTTAGTAAACCTGTTGCATCCCATGATTGAAACCGAGCGAAAAAAGGCATATAATAACAGTATCAACAGAGTAAGGCCATGTGCGTCAAGTGCCGCATCAACGGGGAGTTGTGCTGCGGACGAAGGGAGACCCGCGGTGCATGGCCTGCATCCCGCTGCTGCATGGACTTGGGTGCGGGCGATGCTGTCTGCACGGCGTCGCTCGGAAGTGAAGTTTGTTGAACTCACGCCCTCCTTTGTGCGGTTTGTCACAGGGGAGGGCGTTTCATTCTGCCCTCCCGCGAGTTCCTGAAAAACAGGAGGACAGTTGATATGAACAACCATTCGAAGATCTCCGTGCGCACCCTGACGGCGATGGCCCTGCTCATTGCCATGAGCATCGTCTTTTCCTGGGTGCTGAGCATCTCTACCGGCTTTGTCCGGTTCAACCTCGGCAGCCTGCCGGTGCTGCTGGCGGGTATCCTTTTTGGGCCGTGGGCGGGCTTCGTCGTGGGCATGGTGGCCGACATCATCGGCGGCGTGCTGGCGGGCTATGCCATCAATCCGCTCATCACGCTGGGCGCGGCTTCCATCGGCCTTGTAGGGGGCTTGGGCTGGCAGAAGCTTTCGAATCTGCGCACCGGCAACCGGCTGTGGTGCAGCGTGCTTGCAGCCCACTTCGTCGGCTCCATGGTCATCAATTCGCTGGCGCTCCACATCTTCTACGGCTATGCGTGGGCGGTGCTGGTGGCCCGCATCCCGAATGCGCTGGTGCTCACCGCAGTGAATACGGTGTTGCTGCGCATTTTGCTTGAGAATCGGGCGCTGATGGCGGTGGCGAAGCGGTAAGGGCTTGCGCAGTATTTTTAAGCAGGCTTGCGCGCTGGTGGCGCGGGGTTAGAGCGCTGTTGCAGTAGGGCCAGTTTTTTAAGCAGGTTCTCGCGCTGGTAGCGCGGGGGATGTTTTTTCTTTCGGTCAAATGGCTTGCGCTCCGCGCGGGCCAGAGGCAGGGAGGGGTGTTTCGACTCCCCCCTCCCTACCTCTGGACTCCACTCTCCCCGCAACGAGTTAAGGGCTGCTCGCCCTTAACAAACCCAAAGAAGAAGTCGAAGCCCAAAAATGCTAGCCGCTGCGCTAAGACGGGTTGCGGTGCCCAGCGTCCACTTCGTGCCTTGAGCGGCACTCGTGTCCTGCTGACCGCGGCCCCAACAGCTCCTCCCTGTATCCGCCGCAGGCGGCGGTCGTCGCTGTTGCGCATTTTTTTGTGCTTCTCCTATTTACGGCTCCGCCGATGATTTCACCTTTCTACTGAACTTCACGTCTTGCAAAAGCGTAACACCAGCTGCGAAGCAGTAAGTCGGAGAAACGAGAAAAAAGCGTTTAGCGAAGCGGCTAGCTTTTTTCCGTTTCGACCTCTCCTTCGGGGTCTGAAAGGGGCGAGCAGCCCCTTTCTCGTGGATCCAGCGCGTCGAAATCGCTGGTGCTTTTCTGGTTCTCTTTTGGCACGCAAAAGAGAACATTAGCCTTAATGAAAAAGCGATTTGCCCCGCGCTACCAGCGCGAGAACCTGCTTAAAGAAAACCAAGCCCTACTGCAACATCGCTCTAATCCCGCGCACAGGCGCGCAATGCCGCTTCCCAAAAAATAAAACCAACAAACGAGGCGTTTTTTCATGAATTACGAATCCGCTTTGGAATATATCCACGCAGTCCAGTGGGCCGGCCACAAGCCGGGCCTGAGCCGCACCCGCACGCTGCTGGCGGCGCTGGGCGACCCCCACAAAAAGCTCCGCTTCGTCCATGTGGCGGGCACCAATGGCAAGGGCAGCACCGCCGCCATGCTGGCGTCCTGCCTTCATGCGGCGGGATACCGGGTCGGGCTTTACACCTCCCCCTTCATCAATCGCTTCAACGAACGCATTCAGGTGGACGGCGAGCAGATCCCGGATGACGCTCTGGTGCGTCTGGTGGAGCGCGTCCGCCCGGCGGCGGAAGCCATGAGCGATGTACCCACCGAGTTTGAGATCATCACTGCGCTGGGGATGCTCTGGTTCGCCGAGGAAAAATGCGACATCGTAGTGCTGGAAGTGGGCCTCGGCGGTACGCTGGACTCCACCAACGTCATCGACCCGCCCGAGTGTGCGGTCATCACGGCGCTGGGTATGGATCATGTGAAGGAGCTTGGCCCCACCCTTGCAGACATCGCCGCCGCCAAGGCCGGCATCATCAAGCCGGGCAGTCCGGTGGTGAGCTACGGCGGTGTGCCGGAGGCGGACGCCGTCATCGCCCGGACGGCGGAAGAAAAGCACGCCCCCCTCACGGTGGTGGACTTCTCCCGCCTGAACGTGGAGGGCGGAAGCCTCGACGCCGTTGCCTTCGACTTCGACGGACTGGACGGCATCCGGCTGCCGCTCATTGGCAGCTATCAGCCAAAGAATGCCGCCCTCGCCATCACGGCCCTCCGGGTGCTGCGGGGCAGGGGCTGGAACATCCCCGACAGCGCCATCCGCACCGGCCTCGAGCAGGTGAGCTGGCCGGGCCGCTTTGAGCTGCTGCGGCACGCGCCCGCCTTCCTGCTGGATGGCAGCCACAACGCCCACGGGATGCGGGCTACCGTCCAGAGCCTCCGGGACCGCTTCCCGGGGCAGAAGTTTGTCTTCCTGCTCAGCATCATGGCCGACAAGGATGTGGACGAGATGCTGGCGCTGCTGCTGCCGCTGGCAGAGCAGTTCGTCACCGTCGCGGCCCACACCCCCCGGGCCATGCCTGCCGAGACGTTGGCTGAGCACATCCGCGCCCGGGGCGGCAGGGCGGAAGCGGCTGCGGACATCCCCGCCGGGGTCGCCCGCGCCGTCGAGCTGGGCGGGGACGGCCCGGTCTGCGCCCTCGGCACCCTCTACTTTTCCGGCGACGTCCGGCAGGCGTTCGCCCGGCTGACGGCAGAATAAATAAAAGAAAAGCGATGACCCAGTGCAGATGGGCCATCGCTTTTTTGCCCTTTCGGGCAAGCAGGGTAAATGATAAGAAGGTAAATGAAGAAAATAGCAAAAATAAGAAGGTGAAAACAGAAAGAAAAACAAGGGCAGCGGGAGGTATGTATCCAACATCCTGCCTTTGTTGGATACAACAATAACACGATTGCAGAGAAATTGCAAGGCTTTTTCCGAAAAAAATCCACAAAATGGGCTGGATGTTGTACTTTTGGCACAACGCACAAATCCTGATGGCACTTCACCGGCAATTTGACGAAGCGGGATGTTCCAAAGCGGAACACCATAAATTCTCATAAGCCGCCCTTCGGCTCTTGCACGGCTGGACGGGCTGTGCTAAGATGATAACGTAAAATGAGAAGTCTGCGCCAAGAAGCGCATCGGATGTGATATTGCAGATGACCAAAGGAGAATATAGATGGTAAAAGACGTATCGAACGGCGGCCCAAAGCCCCTTTTTAGCGGGCGGGAACCGCTGTTTTCCCAGAAAGACCTGCTGCGGCTGGCGGGGCCGCTGCTCATCGAGCAGTTCCTTGCCGTGACCGTCGGCATGGCCGACACCATGATGGTCTCCCGCTGCGGCGAGGCGGCCATCTCGGGCGTCAGCCTTGTGGATATGATAAACAACCTCATCATCGTGCTGTTCGCAGCGCTGGCCACCGGCGGCGCGGTGGTGGTGAGCCAGTATCTGGGCGCAAGGGAGCAGAAAAAGGCCGACGCCAGCGCAGGCCAGCTCATCCTGCTGAGCGCCATTCTGGGCACGGCGGTGGCGGTGCTCTGCATCCTCTTTGCCCGGCCCATGATCAGCGCCTGCTACGGCTCCATCGACGCGGACGTGCTGGACGCTGGTGTCCTGTACCTTAAAATAACGGCCCTGAGCTACCCCTTCCTCGCGCTGTACAACGCGGGCGCGGCCCTTTTCCGCAGCATGGGCAACTCCAAGATCTCGATGCAGATCAGCATCCTGATGAACATCATCAACATCGTGGGAAATGCGGTCTGCATCTTCGGCTTCAAGATGGGCGTCGATGGCGTGGCATGGCCCAGCGTCGTTTCCCGTGTCATTGCGGCGGCGCTCATTCTGGGGCGCTGCTACCAGAAGGGCCACGCCCTCACGGTGCCCAAGACCGTCCGCCTCGACACCGGCATGGCAAAACGCATCCTCGGCATCGGTGTGCCCTCGGCGTTTGAGAACAGCCTGTTCGAGGCGGGCCGCATCGTCGTGGTCAGCATGATCTCCACCTTCGGCACCGTCCAGATCGCCGCCAACGCCGTCGCCAACAACCTCGACGGTGTGGGCTGCATCCCGGGCAAGGCCATCAGCCTTGCGATGATAACGGTCGTAGGCCGGTGCGTCGGCGCAGGCGACAACGAGCAGGCAGTCTACTACACAAAAAAGCTGCTGGGCTGGGCCTACCTCGTCATGGGCATCCTGAACGGACTCATCCTGCTCTTTGTCCGGCCTCTGGTGGGCATCTATGAGCTGTCCGGTGAGACGATGGAGCTTTCCATCATTCTGGCCTGCATCCACGCGGGCTTTGCGATGCTGCTCTGGCCGCTCTCCTTCGTGCTGCCCAACGCCCTGCGCGCCGCCAACGACGTGAAGTTCACGATGGTCGTCTCCATCGCCAGCATGGCCTGCTGGCGGATCGGCTTCAGCTACATCATCGGCGTGCGGATGGGCATGGGAGCCATCGGCGTCTGGATCGCCATGGTGGTGGACTGGGTCTGCCGCGTGACCTGCTTCGTGACCCGCTTCCGCAGCGGTGTCTGGAAAGAAAAATACAAGGCCTGATAACAGAAAGGAACATCAGATGAAACTCATCAGCTGGAACGTGAACGGGCTGCGCGCCTGTCTGACCCACGATTTTGCCGCGAGCTTCGCCGCGCTGGACGCGGACGTGTTCTCGGTGCAGGAAACGAAGATGCAGCCCGGGCAGGCTGATTTTGCCCCGGAAGGCTACACAGAATATACCTACTCGGCGGAGAAAAAGGGCTACTCCGGCACGGCCTGCTGGTGCAAGACCCCGCCCCTGCGCGTCACCACCGGCATCGGCAGGGAGGAGCACGACCACGAGGGCCGCGTGCTGACGCTGGAATACCCCGGCTTCTACCTCGTCAACTGCTATACGCCCAACAGTCAGGACGGCCTCAAGCGGCTGGATTACCGGATGACGTGGGAAGATGACTTCCGGGCCTACCTGCTGGGTCTGGACGCCAAAAAGCCGGTCATCCTCTGCGGCGACCTGAATGTGGCCCATCAGGAGATCGACATCAAGAACGCCAAGACCAACCGCATGAGCGCAGGCTTCACCGATCAGGAGCGGGCCAAGATGACCGAGCTGCTGGCGGCGGGCTTCACCGACAGCTTCCGTGCGATCCACCCGGATGAGGTGAAATACAGCTGGTGGAGCTACCGCTTCCACGCCCGGGAGAAGAATGCAGGCTGGCGCATCGACTATTTTCTCGTCTCGGACCGAATCACGGACAAAATAAAAGCCGCCGAGATCCACAACGAGGTGTTTGGCTCTGACCACTGCCCGGTGGAGCTGGACATCGACCTGTAAGGAGGGCTCTATGCTCAAAAACTATCTTATCGTTTTCTTCATCTCGATGCTGCCCCTCGTGGAGCTGCGCGGCGCCATCCCGGTGGGCATCGGGATGGGCCTGCCCATCCTGCCCACCTATCTGGTCTGCGTGGTGGGCAATATGCTGCCGGTGCCGTTCATTTATCTGTTCGCCCGGAAGCTCCTTATCTGGGGCTATCACAAGCCCCTCATCGGCCCCTTCTGCCACTTCTGCATCGTCAAGGGCGAAAAGGGAGGCCGCGCGCTGGAGGCCAAGGCTGGTCGGGGCCTTGTGGCCGCGCTGCTGCTCTTTGTGGGCATCCCGCTGCCGGGCACCGGCGCATGGACGGGCACGCTGGCCGCCTCCATCCTCGACATGAAATTCAAGGACGTGCTCGTCGCCTGCATGGGCGGCGTGCTGCTGGCCGGCATCATCATGGGTCTGGCCAGCGCGGGCCTTCTGGGTGCGCTGAGCGGGCTGTTTGCGGTGTGAACCGGAAGCTATTTCGCGCTGCATGGGCTGGAGAGGGCTGGTTTTCCGCTGCAAAGTGTGCTAGAATAACAGCAGTGTGTCTTGAACAAAGGCAAAGAAAGGACGAATCAAAGATGCAAGAGGCCTTGAATCAGAAGATCGACGCGTTCATCGCGGCGAACAAAGAGCAGCTCCTGAAGGATATTGCTGCACTGGTGTCCATCAACAGCGTGGAGGGCACCCCGGAAGAGGGTGCACCCTACGGCGCTGGCCCCCGGGCCGCTCTGGACAAGACGCTGGAGCTGGCTGCAGGCATGGGCCTTGCCACCCGCAACTGCGAGGACCACATCGGCTACGCCGAGCTGGCCGGTGCGGACGCCGAGAAGTATCTGGCGACCATCTGCCATGTGGACGTGGTGCCCGAGGGCAACGGCTGGACGCAGGATCCCTTCCAGATGGAGATCCGTGACGGCTGGATGATCGGCCGCGGCGTGGCGGACGACAAAGGCCCGATGGTGGCTACCCTGTATGCCCTGAAGTTCCTCAAGGAGGAGGGCGTCTCCCTGCGCTACCCCATCCGTGCCCTCGTGGGCGACAACGAGGAGACCCATATGCACGATGTGGACTACTACCTCGCCAACTACCCGGCCCCGGTGTTCTGCTTTACCCCGGACGCCGAGTTCCCGGTCTGCAACGGCGAGAAGGGCCACTTCGACGGCAAGCTGGTCAGCCCGGTCTGCAACGGCGTCATCAAGGACTTTGAGGGCGGCGTCGCTACCAACGCTGTGCCGGATCGCGCCAGCGCCCTCGTGACCACCGACATCACCAAGCTGCGCAACGCCCCCAACATCACCCTTGAGCCGGAAGGCGAGGGCGTCCGCATCCGCGGCTGGGGCAAGTCCGGCCATGCTGCCATGCCGGAAGGCACCGTCAACGCCATCGGTCTGGTGGTGAACTACCTGCTGGACAACGGCCTGTGCAACGACGCCGAGCGCGCCTATCTGGAAGCCGTCAAGAAGCTGCACGACTCCACCGCCGGTGCGGGTCTGGGCATCGACTGTGCCGACGGCCCCTTCGGCCCGCTGACCATCATCGGCGGCAAGATGTCGATGGTGGATGGCCGGATGATCCAGACCATGGACAGCCGCTATCCCACCTGCACCGACGGCGACGCCATCGCCGCAAAGATCCGTGCCGCCATCGGCACCGGCGCAGAGCTGACCGATGTGGGCAGCGCAAAGCCCTTCTACATCGAGGCGGACACCCCCGCCATCAAGGCCTGCATCGACACCTACAACGAAGTCACCGGCGAGAACGCCACCCCCTTCACCATGGGCGGCGGCACCTATGCCCGCCACTTCCCCTATGCCGTCAGCTTCGGCCCGGAGCACAGCGACATGGTGCTGCCCGAGTTCGGCGGCCCGATGCACGGCGCGAACGAGGCCGCTCCCATCGACAAGCTGCTGGAGGCCCTCAAGATCTACATCATCGCGCTGCTGCGTCTGGAGGAGATCGACTTTTGAGCCGGGTGCTGGTCATTGACGGGCAGGGCGGCGGACTGGGCCGTCAGCTGGTCGCAGCCCTCGCAACCGGATGCCCGGACGCGGAGCTGACCGCTGTGGGCACCAACAGTCTTGCGGCCTCGGCCATGCTCCGGGCAGGCGCACCGCGCGCCGCCACCGGCGAGAACGCCGTGGTGGTCAACTGCCGCCGGGCGGACGTCATCGTAGGCCCCATCGGCATCGTCATCGCGGATTCGCTTCTGGGCGAGATCACTCCGGCGATGGCGGCGGCAGTCTGTCAGAGCGACGCGACCCGGGTGCTCATCCCCATCAACCACTGCGACAACATCGTGGTGGGGGTGCCCGACCAGCCCATCGGCCAGCTGGTGACAGCGGCGGTGGAAAAGGTCAAAGAGCTGATCCGATAAAGCAAAAAGCGGAAGCTTTCCCGAGGGAGAGCTTCCGCTTTCGTTATGTCCGGAGTGATGTCCGCTGGCGTGCGGCCACCTGCTGGGCCGTGGGGGGGATGTCGCCCTGCGCGGCTTTTTCCAGCTGGCCGATGCGGCGGTCGAGGTCCAGAAGGCGCTGGGCCATGATGTCCGGCAGGTCCTGCTGGTCGAGGTCGTCGGCCGGGTTGACGGCTTTGTTGTTGATGCGCACCACCTCGGCAGGCACGCCCACGGCGGTGCAGTTGGCGGGCAGATTCTTGAGCACCACGCTGCCCGCGCCGATGCGGGCGTTGTCGCCGATATACACCGGGCCGAGGACCTTGGTGCCCGCGCCGATGAGGACATTGTTGCCCAAAGTGGGATGGCGCTTGCCGGTGTCCTTGCCGGTGCCGCCGAGGGTCACGCCGTGGTAGATGGTGCAGTTGTCGCCGATCTCCGCCGTCTCGCCAAAGACGATGCCCATGCCGTGGTCGATGAACAGGCACTTGCCGATCTTTGCGCCGGGGTGGATCTCGATGCCGGTCTTATGCCGGCCCCGCTGGCTGACCCAGCGGGCGAGGAAGAAGTGCTTGTGCTCGAACAGCCAGTGCGCGACGCGGTGGTAGACCAGAATGTGAAAGCCCGGGTAAAGCAGTATGACCTCCAGCACGGTGCGTGCTGCGGGGTCCTTGCGCTGGATGTTCCGCGCGTCCTCTAAAAGCCCCATAACAGAAAACCTCCATTTTTGCCGCCCGCAATGGCGGCCCCTCTCTGATAGACACTATAATAGCACAACGAAACTTTAATGTACAGTGAAATGGTAGGATATGAGAGCAAAAATGAGGATTTTTTTGCACGAGACCTTTGGCGGCGGGGGAGAGGCGGGATTTTTCGGTAGAGTAGCTAAAAATCGCCGCTTGCAGCGTCAAACCTTTTCACACAGAAAAGAGGCCGAAGGCATTGACACATTTCGCGTTTCTATGCTAAAATATATCGAAAAGAACGGAACAGAAAAGGAGACGGGAGCATGAAGGCTAAGATGATGCGTGCAAAGCTGAAGAATCAGTTTGCAGCCGTTTTTGCTGTGGCTCCGGTGTTTCCTTTTCTAGCGTGTTGACTTTTCCCTTTGCGGGGAAAAGTTTTTTTTTGCCCTTCTGAGGGCCGACACACCCGGACGATGAAACCAGACAAACACAGACAGGGAGGTAATCTTATGCTGCTCATCAACGCTGTCAACGCCGAGGGCCGGCCGGTGGAGCTGTATGCAAAGGACGGAAAGATCGCCGCCGTCGGTCAGGGACTGGCCGCGCTGGCCGGAGAGGACGAGACGGTGCTGGACGCCGGGGGGCTGACCGTGCTGCCCGCCTTTGTGGATCTGCACTGCCACTGGCGTACCCCGGGCTTTGAATATAAGGAAGACATCGAGACGGGCAGCCGGGCCGCAGCCGCAGGCGGTTACACCTTCGTGAACCTGATGCCCAACACCAAGCCCGTCTGCTCTTCCGCTGCACAGGCTGCGATGGTGGAGCAGAAGGCCGCAGAGGTGGGCCTGTGCGATGTGAACCAGACCGTCTCTATCACCGAGAACTTCGACGGCAAGACCATCGACCACCTCAAGACCCTGCCCGCCTCGGTCCGCTTCATCACCGAGGACGGCCACGGCGTGCAGGACAACGCCACCATGGCCCGGGCTTTCGCCATCTGCACCCAGCGCGACATCACTGTGATGAGCCACGCCGAGGATATGGAGATCAGCCCGTGGGATTACCGTCTGGCCGAGGACATCGAGACGGTGCGCAACTGCTGGCTGAGCGAATACTACCAGACCCGGCTGCATATGTGCCACGTCTCCACCCGGGGAGCCATCGAGGCCATCCAGATGGCAAAGCTGCGGGGCGCGCCTGTCACCTGCGAGGTGACGCCCCACCACCTCTGGTTCACCAACGACACCTGCGACTACCGCGTCAACCCGCCCATCCGCACGGCAGACGATGTGCAGGCCCTCATCGACGGCATCCGCAGCGGCGTGGTGGACGCCATCGCCACCGACCACGCCCCCCACTCCGAGGAAGATAAGCTCAAGGGCATGGCTGGCATGGTGGGCAGCGAGACGGCCTTCGGCGTCTGCTACACCAAGCTCTGCAAAGAGGAGGGGCTGCCCCTTGAGCTGCTGAGCCACCTGATGAGCACCCGCCCGGCGGAGATCCTGGGCCTTGCCAAGGGACAGCTGGAGCCGGGCTATGACGCCGACTTCGTGCTGGTGGATCTTGACACCCCCTATACGGTGGACAAGGATAAGCTCCACTCCAAGTCCCACAACTGCCCCTTCGACGGGGCACAGCTCTACGGCAGGGTCTGCGCCACCGTCAAGGGCGGCCAGCTGACCTATCAGGCGGAAGAGTAAAAAACCTTTCACGGCCTAGCCCTCTCAGGCGCTGCGCGCCAGCTCTCCCAAGGGGAGAGCCAAAAGCGTGGCGGTCAAGCGAAAGCCTCTCCCTTTGGGAGAGGTGGCACGGTGTCAGCCGTGACGGAGAGGGCAAGGATGCTGACAATAGAAGAGATACCTATAAAAAGAGAGACAACAGGAGGAACCCCAAAATGACGAACATGGATAAGCTCTACGAAGCAGTCGAAGCACGCGGCCCGGTCTGCGTGGGTCTGGACACCGATTTCAGCTACCTGCCCGCAGATTTTGTGGACAGCACCCTTTCCAAGGGCGAGAACATCGTCCGCTTCAACAAGAAGCTCATCGACGCCACCAAGGCGGTGGCCGGCTGCTACAAGGTGCAGATCGCTTACTATGAGGCTCTGGGCCTCGAGGGCCTGAAGGCATATGCCGACACCCTGAAGGCCGTCCGCGAGGCCGGTGTGCCGGTCATCGCCGACATCAAGCGCGGCGACATCGCCAAGACCGCCGAAATGTACGCCATGGGCCACTTCACCGGCGATTTTGAGGCCGACTTCGTCACGCTGGCCCCCTACATGGGTCTGGACTCCATCAGCCCCTATCTGCCCTACGCCGAGAAGCAGGGCAAGGGTATGTTCGTCCTCTGCCGCACCTCCAACGGCGGCGCAAAGGACTTCGAGTACGAGAAGCTGGCTGACGGCCGCCACGTCTACGACCTCGTGGGCGACAAGCTGAACGCTCTCGGCAAGGACTACATGGGCGAGCACGGCTACTCCTCCATCGGTCTGGTCATCGGCGGCACCCACATCGAGGAGGCCACTGAGATCCGCGCCAAGTACAAGGACAGCTTCTTCCTCATCCCCGGCTACGGCGCACAGGGCGGCAAGGCCGAGGACATCGCCCAGTATCTGAGCAAGGGCAACGGCGGCGTGGTCAACTCCAGCCGCGGCATCCTGCTGGCCTACAAGAAGCAGCCGGGCGTGGCCTTCGACGAGGCCGCTTACAACGAGTGTGTGAACATGAAGGAGGCCATTGCCCATGCGTGCAGCCTGCTGTGAGGCCACTGTCCTGCGCCATGAGGTCATCGCGGAGGACATCCGCCTGCTGACCGTCCTCTGGCCGGACCGTGAGCACATCCCCCACGCCGGGCAGTTCTTCACCCTGCGTGCATGGGGCGCGGACGAAGCGCCCTTCCTTTCCCGGCCCATCAGTGTCCACAAGTGGGACGCCGAGACCCAGACCGTCGAGTTTCTGTACGCCGTCGTGGGCGAGGGCACCCGGAAGCTGACGGCCCTGATGCCGGGCGACAGCTTCCAGCTCACCGGCCCCATGGGCAACGGCTTCGATACGGCCGACCTGCTGAGCCGGTACAAGAAGATCGCCGTCGTGGGCGGCGGCATCGGCACCGCCCCCATGTATCAGCTCACCCGTGAGCTGGCGGCGGGCGGGGTCAAGCCCGACGTCTTCTTCGGCTTCCGGGATAAGCCCTACTGCATGGAGGAATACCGCTCCATTGCAAACAGCGTCAAGGTGTCTACGGACACCGGCGCGGTGGGCTTCCACGGCTTTGTCACCCAGCTGTACGACCCGGCAGATTATGACGTGGTGCTGGTCTGCGGCCCCACGGTCATGATGCGGAACGCTGCCCGCCTCTGCGCGGAGAAGGGCACCCCCTGCTTCGTCAGTCTGGAAAAGAAGATGGCCTGCGGCATCGGTGCCTGCCTCGGCTGCACCTGCGAGACCAGAAGCGGCGAGGGCAAGAGCGTATGCAAGAATGGCCCTGTGTTTGATGCAGCGGAGGTGTTCTGATGGCAGATCTGAAAACGAACCTGCTGGGCTTCACCATGAACAGCCCCATCATCGGGGCCTCGGGCACGGTGGGCTACGGCGTGGAATACGAAGAGCTGGCCGATTTCTCGAAGATCGGCGGCATCTCGGGCAAGGGCCTGACCCTCTACGGCCAGTACGGCAACAAGGGCGAGCGGCTCTGGGAGACCCCCTCGGGCCTCATCAACAGCATCGGTCTGCAGAACCCCGGCGTCCAGCACTTCATTGATGTGGAGCTGGGCGAGATGCTGGAGCTGAAGCAGAAGTATGGCACGGTGGCCATCGCCAACCTCGGCGGCCACAGCGAGGAAGAGTACGTCGAGGGTGCGGCCATGCTCAGCGAGAGCGGCGTGGACATCGTGGAGTTGAACATCTCCTGCCCCAACGTCAAGGTGGGCGGCATGGCCTACGGCGTCAAGGCCGAGGCCGCCGGCGAGGTGGTGCGGATGGTCCGCGACGCCTGCAAGAAGCCCCTGATGGTCAAGCTCAGCCCGCAGGCCGAGAACATCCCCGCGATGTGCAAGGCGGTGGAGGCTGCGGGTGCAGACGCCATCAGCCTGACCAACACCTTTCAGGCCTGCGCCATCGACCTCGAGAAGCGCCGCCCGGTGTTCGACAACATCTTCGCCGGTCTGTCCGGCCCGGCGGTGCGCCCCATCGCCCTGCGGATGGTCTGGCAGGCTGTCGGCGCAGTGAACATCCCGGTGGTGGGCCTCGGCGGCATCGCCACCGGCCGGGACGCACTGGAGTTCATCATGGCCGGTGCGGCGGCGGTGCAGGTGGGCGCAGCGAACTTTGCCAACCCCCGGGCGATGGAGACCATCGCCGAGGAGATGGCTGCATGGATGGACGCCCACGGCGTCCGGACGCTGGACGAGATCCGTGGTTGTGCACGCTGAGTGCATAAAATAAAGCTTAAACGCATAATGCCCGCAAATATTCATTAAATCTTAAAATTTGTGAATAAATTTGCGTTTTGACAAAATGCGTGGTACAATACCGCATGAACGAAAACAACGGAACATAGAGAGGGAGAAATACCATGAGTGAAGCACTTGAGATTCTGAAGAGCTGTGACGCATTTCTGGAGGGCCATTTCCTGCTTTCCTCCGGCCGCCATTCCAGCGCATACTGCCAGATGGCTTATCTGCAGCAGTACCCCGACCGCTGCGCCGAGGTCATGAAGGCCGTGGCCGATAAGATCAAGGAGATGGATGTGGACGTCATCGTCGGCCCGGCCATGGGCGGCATCGTCTACGCCTACGAGCTGGCCCGTCAGACCGGCAAGCGCGCCATCTTCACCGAGCGCGTGGACAACGTGATGATCCTGAAGCGCTTTGCCATCCATCCGGGTGAGAAGTGCCTCATCGCGGAGGACGTCGTGACCACCGGCATCTCCTCTCTGGAGACCAAGCGCGTCATCGAAGAGGCAGGCGGCGTCTGCCTCGGCATCACCTGCGTGGTGGACCGCACCAAGCCCGAGGCTCCGTCCCCCATCCCCATCGTGGCAAGCGCCCTCAAGCTGGACCTGCCCAACTACGCCCCCGAGGAGTGCCCCATCTGCAAGGAGGGCAAGCTGCCTCTGGTGCATCTGGGCAGCCGCAAGATGAAGCAGGAAGCCAAGCAGACCCTGTAAACGCGCAGGCGTGTTGAAGCGAGGAGTATCTATGAACGCATATCTTCTTTTGGCGAACGGTATGGTCTTTGCCGGCCAGTCGGTGGGCGCAGAGGGCGTCACCGTGGGCGAGGTCGTCTTTGCCACCGGTATGGTGGGCTTTCAGGAGACCCTGACCGACCCCAGCTACTACGGCCAGATCATCACCCAGACCTATCCCCTCATCGGCAACTACGGCATGAACAAGGACGATATGGAGTCGGACCGGATCTGGGCCAAGGGCTACATCGTCCGCGAGGCCTGCAAGACCCCGTCCAACTGGCGCTGTGAGGAGACGCTGGACAGCTTTCTGAAGAAAAACAATACCATCGGCATCGAGGGCATCGACACCCGCCACCTCACCCGCATCATCCGGGAGAGCGGCGTCATGAACGGCGCCATCCTGACCACCTTCGACCCCGCCGACCCGGCCAACGCGGAGAAGACCGAGGCCCTGCTGGCAGACATCCGGGCCTACGCCGTTACCGACGCCGTCAAGAGCGTCACCTGCGCAAAGCCCGAGGTCTACAACGAGAAGGGCGAGACCCACATCGTGCTGATGCACTACGGCTGCAAGCGGAACATCGTCCGCTGCCTCGTCAAGCGGGGCTGCAAGGTGACGGTCATGCCCGCCTTTGCCACCGCCGAGGAGGTCGCAGCTCTGGCCCCGGACGGCATCATGCTCTCCAACGGCCCCGGCGACCCCGCCGAGCCGGTGGAGGTCATCGAGAACCTCAAGCAGATCTTTGAGCTGAACATCCCCACCTTTGGCATCTGCCTCGGCCATCAGCTCTCTGCACTGGCCGCCGGTGCCAAGACCATGAAGCTCAAGTACGGCCACCGCGGTGCCAACCAGCCCGTCACCGATTTTGAGTCGGGCCGCACCTTCATCACCAGCCAGAACCACGGCTATGCAGTCGTGGGCGACGAGCTGCCCGCCGAGATGGGCGAGGTGGCACAGGTGAACGCCAACGACGGCACCTGCGAGGGCATCAAGTACAAGAAGTGGAACTGCTTCACCGTCCAGTTCCACCCCGAAGCCAACGGCGGCCCCAAGGACACCGAGTTCCTGTTCGACCGCTTCCTGAACAACGTCAAAGCAGCAAAGAAGGAGGCACGCTGAAATGCCTAAGGACCCCAGAATCAAAAAAGTGCTGGTCATCGGCTCCGGCCCCATCATCATCGGTCAGGCTGCTGAGTTCGACTACTCCGGCACGCAGGCGTGCCGCGCCCTGAAAGCAGAGGGCATCGAGACCGTTCTGCTCAACTCCAACCCCGCTACCATCATGACCGACCCCGACGTGGCCGACCATGTTTACATCGAGCCGATGACCCTCGAGGTCGTGGAGCGCATCCTCGACATCGAGAAGCCCGACTCCGTGCTGCCCAACCTCGGCGGCCAGATGGGCCTGAACCTCTCCATGGAGCTGGCCCGCTCCGGCTACCTTGACCGCAGCGGCATCCGTCTGCTGGCCTGCAAGCCGGAGACCATCGACCGCGCCGAGGACCGTGAGCTGTTCAAGGAGACGATGGAGAAGCTGCATCAGCCCATCATCCCCTCCGAGGTCGTGGAGACGCTGGAGGACGCACTGGCCTGCGCCGACCGCATCGGCTACCCCGTCATTGTCCGCCCGGCCTTCACCATGGGCGGCACCGGCGGCGGCATCTGCGCGAACAAGGCAAAGCTCATTGAGATCGGCACCAACGGCCTCCGTCTTTCCCCCATCCACCAGATCCTTGTGGAAAAGTGCATCGCGGGCTGGAAAGAGATCGAGTATGAGGTCATGCGTGACCACAAGGGCAACGTCATCACCGTCTGTAACATGGAGAACCTCGACCCCGTCGGCATCCACACCGGCGACTCTGTGGTCGTGGCTCCCTCCCAGACTCTGACCGACCACGAGTATCAGATGCTGCGCACCGCTGCGCTGGACATCATCACCGAGCTGGGCATCGAGGGCGGCTGCAACTGTCAGTTCGCGCTCAAGCCCGACAGCTTCGACTACGCGGTCATCGAGGTCAACCCCCGTGTGTCCCGCTCCTCCGCGCTGGCCTCCAAGGCCACCGGTTACCCCATCGCCAAGGTGGCGACGAAGATCGCCATCGGCTACACGCTGGACGAGATCACCAACGACGTCACCGGCAAGACCTGCGCCTGCTTCGAGCCTGCGCTGGACTACATCGTGGTCAAGTACCCGAAGTGGCCCTTCGATAAGTTCGTCTACGCCGACAAGTCTCTGGGCACCCAGATGATGGCCACCGGCGAGGTCATGAGCATCGGCAACAGCTTCGAGGCTGCCATGATGAAGGCCGTCTCCTCCATCGAGCTGGGAATGGACACCCTGACCCACAAGCCCTTCGAGGAGCTGAGCGATGAGGAGATCGTGGAGCATATGTATGTGCAGGACGCAGAGCGCGTCTTCTGCGTCTACGAGGCCCTCAAGCGCGGCATCGACCACCAGACCATCTACCGCATCACCAAGATCGACTGGTGGTTCCTCGACAAGATGCAGCATCTGGCAGACCTCGAAAAGGGTCTGGCCAAGTGCGAGGGCGTCCTGACCGAGGCCCAGTACAGGGAAGCCAAGAAGTACGGCTTTCAGGATAAGACCATCAAGCGTCTGGCCAAGGTGGACAAGCTCCCCGTGGAGAACTACCGCGCCGGCTTCAAGATGGTCGATACCTGTGCTGCCGAGTTCTCGGCCAACACCCCTTACTTCTACTCCACCTACGACGGCGACAACGAGGCCGCTGCATTCATCGCCGAGAAAGAGGCCAAGGCTGCCGCGCAGGGTGAGCCGAAAAAGAAGAAGGTCCTCGTCTTCGGCTCCGGCCCCATCCGCATCGGTCAGGGCATCGAGTTCGACTACTGCTCGGTCCATTGCGTCTGGACGCTGAAGAAGCACGGCTGTGAGGCCATTCTGGTCAACAACAACCCGGAGACCGTCTCCACCGACTTTGACACCGGTGACCGCCTCTACTTCGACCCCCTGAACCCGGAGAGCGTGGACAACATCATCGCCACCGAGAAGCCCGACGCCTGCGTCGTCCAGTTCGGCGGCCAGACCGCCATCAAGCTGGCAAAGCATATGGACGAGATCGGTCTGCCCATCCTCGGCACCCCGGCGGATGCCATCGATGAGGCAGAGGACCGCGAGCGCTTCGACGAGCTGCTGGAGCGCTGCAACATCCCCCGCGCTCCCGGCCGCACCGTTTTTAATCTGGAAGAGGCACTGGCCGCAGCCGACGAGATCGGTCTGCCCGTCCTGATGCGCCCCTCCTACGTCCTCGGCGGTCAGAACATGATCGTGGCCTACACCAAGGCGGACGTTATCGAATATATGGGCGTCATCACCGAGCACGTCGATATGGACCACCCTGTCCTGCTGGATAAGTACATCATGGGCACCGAGTGCGAAGTGGACGCCATCTGCGACGGCGAAAACTACCTCATCCCCGGCATCATGGAGCAGGTGGAGCGCACCGGCGTCCACTCCGGCGACTCCATCTGTGTCTACCCGGCCCAGCATCTGACGCAGGCCGAGATCGACACGATGGTGGACTACACCGGCCGCTTTGCCCGGGAGCTGCACGTCACCGGTCTGGTCAACGTCCAGTATGCGGTCTCCAACGGCAAGGTCTACGTCATCGAGGTCAACCCCCGTTCTTCCCGCACGGTGCCCTATATCTCCAAGGTCACAGGCGTCCCGATGGTCGATCTGGCCGTCCGCTGCTGCCTCGGCGAGAAGCTGACCGATATGGGCTACGGCACCGGCCTGCACCCCAATGCCCCCTATGTGGCTGTTAAGGTGCCTGTCTTCAGTTTTGAGAAGCTGCATGGCGTCGATACCCAGTTCGGCCCTGAGATGAAGTCCACCGGCGAGGTGCTGGGCATTGCGCCCAACTACCACGATGCCCTGCTCAAGGGCCTCATCGGCGCGGGCTACACCTTCAAGACCCCCGGCCCGGCTTCCTGCTGCATCTTCACCGTGAAGGACAGCGACAAGCCCGAGTTCGTGGACATCGCGTGGAAGCTCAAGAGCATGGGCTATAAGCTCTACGGCACCTCCGGCACCTGCGCATGGCTCAACAAGCACATGGTGCCCTGCAATGAGGTGCGGAATATGTCCGGTGAAGCGCCGAATATCGTGGACCTTCTGCAGAGCGGTCTGGTGGACTATGTCTTCTCCACCAGCGCCAAGGGCCGCGACCCCAAGCGCGATTCTGTCCGCCTGCGCCGCAAGGCTGTGGAGTTGAGCATCCCCTGTATCACGGCTGTGGATACGGCCAATGCTCTGGTCAACTGCCTGCGCAGCGAGCACAGCATGAAGGACATCCCGCTGGTGGATATTGCAACGCTGTATCATAAAAAATAAACACACTCCGCTACTTCGTGCGCAAAAATATACCGTTTGTGCGCAGCCCCTCGTAATGAGGGGCTGCATTTGTTATACTCAACAACGCAAAATTTGCCAAAAGACGTTACTTTTGGACGTTCCAGGAGGATATAGATACATGACTCGTTCCCAGATGATCGAAACTGTGGCACGCAAGACCGGCTTCACCGAAGCGCAGGTCGAGACCACGATGGACGCACTGTTTGACCAGATCGCCGATTGCCTGCGTGCCGACGAAAAGGTCACTATCGCTGGCTTTGGCCGCTTCGAGATGCGTCCCCGCAAGCCAAAGGCATACACCAACCCCAAGACCAAGGTCTCCAGCCGTCTGGAGTCTACCTCTATCCCCGGCTTCAAGGCCAGCGGCCGTTTCAAGCAGAAGCTTGAGGCAGGCCGTGCCGCAAAGAGCGTCGAAGAGACCGCCTGATAGAACATAACGCGCAAGCGCTGCATCCTTGACTCGGGATGCGGCGCTTTTTTGCTGACAGAATGCGATTTTCATGGTATACTGGGCATATCATCACGAAAAGCGGCCCCCAGAGGGCATTGCGCAGAAGAAAAACGAAAAAGGAACGGAGTAGAAGGATCCATGCTTTACAGCGAGTTACAGTGCAGCGAGGCCATCCATAAGGCCGTAGAGCGGATGGGCTTTGCGGAAATGACCGAGGTGCAGGAAAAGACCATCCCCGTCATGCTGGCCGGGCGCGACGTCATCGCCAAAGCCCCCACGGGCACCGGCAAGACCTGCGCCTTCGGCATCCCGGTGGCGGAGCACATCGACCCCGCCCTCAAGGCCCCGCAGGCCGTCATTCTGGCCCCGACCCGTGAGCTGGCGCAGCAGATCGCCGAGGAACTGGCCGAGCTGACCTATTTCATGCCGGAAGTGCAGGTGGTCTGCGTCTACGGCGGCGCAAATATGGAAAAGCAGGCCAAACGCCTCGCCGAGGGCTGCCAGATCGTCGTGGCGACTCCGGGCCGCCTCATGGATCACTACAAGCACCACAGCATCGACCTCGACCATGTGACGCAGGTGGTGCTGGATGAGGCCGATGAGATGCTGAATATGGGCTTTTATAAGGACGTGCGGCACATCATCGGACTGATGAAGGCCCGCAAGTCCCTCTCCATGTTCTCGGCCACCATCAGCCGGGAGGTGATGGACATCGGCTGGATGTATCAGAAGGACGCCGAAGAGATCACCGTCCAGCCCAAGGAAGAGAGCCAGCCGAAGATCACTCAATATATGCTGGAGACCTCCGGCCGCAATAAACTGTCGGACTTGGCGCAGATCATCATTGGGGAGGGCTATAAGCGGGTCATGGTGTTCTGCGACACCAAATTCAATACGGCGGCGCTGGCGAACCAGCTGGCCCGGCTGAACTTCTCGGTGGACTGCCTTCACGGCGACCTCTCCCAGAGTGAGCGCAACCGTATCATGCAGAATTTCCGGGATGGAAAACTGAACGTGCTGGTGGCTACCGATGTGGCGGCCCGTGGCATCGACGTCTCGGATGTGGATGCGGTCATCAACTACGATGTCCCCGGTGACAACGAGCACTATACCCACCGCATCGGCCGCACCGGCCGCGCAAAGAAGGAGGGCGTGAGCTATCTGTTCTATGTGCCGGAGGAGAAGAAGCGGGTGCAGGAGCTGCTGCGTCTGACCCGCAATACGGATCTGTGCACGCCGGTGCATTTCGATTTCAATCATGAGCATATCGTGGTGGAAAAAAAGCAGGACAGCGCCGACCGGTTCCAGATCAAGTGCTATTTCTGATGAGAGAATAAAACAGGAAACAGAGCGGGTGTTTTTTGGGGCAGAAAGCCCTGAAAGTGCCCGCTCTGCTTTTATATTATAATAAGGAAGAACGAAAGCAAAAAACAGGTCAAAACGCCGCGAAAAACTGGTGAAAAAGTGCAAAGGCGAAAAAAGAGCAAAAAACTTGTAAAAAAGGCTTGCAAAGTGGGCGGTGATGTGGTATTATACTTGAGCGCCAAGCGCTGAGACAAAAGAATGACTTCCGAGACTCAGCTAGAAGTAAAGCGAAAAGAACCAATAGACGCGAGAAAGTCCGGCAGGAATGCGAGAGACTTTCGAGACGCTCCAAGTTCGGTAAGAAACGAAAAACTTCGAAAAAATAAAGCTTGACAAAAAACCACTTCTGTGGTAAAATAATCAAGTCGTCAGCCGCTCGGTTGAGGCGCTACAGGACCTTGAAAATTGAACAATATCGAAAAACTTGTAACGGAACCTATTTTCGTGTTGGAAAAACACGTTAAACAATTCCAAACAAAGTAATTCACACAGGACGCAAGCGATTGCGTGCTGAGCGAAGAGAGATTTAACACTTTTTAAGTGATAAATATCATTTAATAAAGAGTTTGATCCTGGCTCAGGACGAACGCTGGCGGCGCGCCTAACACATGCAAGTCGAACGAGAGAGAAGGAGCTTGCTTCTTCGATCGAGTGGCGAACGGGTGAGTAACGCGTGAGGAACCTGCCTCAAAGAGGGGGACAACAGTTGGAAACGACTGCTAATACCGCATAAGCCCACGGGTCGGCATCGACCTGAGGGAAAAGGAGCAATCCGCTTTGAGATGGCCTCGCGTCCGATTAGCTAGTTGGTGAGGTAACGGCCCACCAAGGCGACGATCGGTAGCCGGACTGAGAGGTTGAACGGCCACATTGGGACTGAGACACGGCCCAGACTCCTACGGGAGGCAGCAGTGGGGAATATTGCACAATGGGGGAAACCCTGATGCAGCGACGCCGCGTGGAGGAAGAAGGTCTTCGGATTGTAAACTCCTGTTGTTGAGGAAGATAATGACGGTACTCAACAAGGAAGTGACGGCTAACTACGTGCCAGCAGCCGCGGTAAAACGTAGGTCACAAGCGTTGTCCGGAATTACTGGGTGTAAAGGGAGCGCAGGCGGGAAGACAAGTTGGAAGTGAAATCTATGGGCTCAACCCATAAACTGCTTTCAAAACTGTTTTTCTTGAGTAGTGCAGAGGTAGGCGGAATTCCCGGTGTAGCGGTGGAATGCGTAGATATCGGGAGGAACACCAGTGGCGAAGGCGGCCTACTGGGCACCAACTGACGCTGAGGCTCGAAAGTGTGGGTAGCAAACAGGATTAGATACCCTGGTAGTCCACACCGTAAACGATGATTACTAGGTGTTGGAGGATTGACCCCTTCAGTGCCGCAGTTAACACAATAAGTAATCCACCTGGGGAGTACGACCGCAAGGTTGAAACTCAAAGGAATTGACGGGGGCCCGCACAAGCAGTGGAGTATGTGGTTTAATTCGACGCAACGCGAAGAACCTTACCAAGTCTTGACATCCCTTGACGAACATAGAAATATGTTTTCTCTTCGGAGCAAGGAGACAGGTGGTGCATGGTTGTCGTCAGCTCGTGTCGTGAGATGTTGGGTTAAGTCCCGCAACGAGCGCAACCCTTATGGTCAGTTACTACGCAAGAGGACTCTGGCCAGACTGCCGTTGACAAAACGGAGGAAGGTGGGGATGACGTCAAATCATCATGCCCTTTATGACTTGGGCTACACACGTACTACAATGGCGTTAAACAAAGAGAAGCAAGACCGCGAGGTGGAGCAAAACTCAGAAACAACGTCCCAGTTCGGACTGCAGGCTGCAACTCGCCTGCACGAAGTCGGAATTGCTAGTAATCGTGGATCAGCATGCCACGGTGAATACGTTCCCGGGCCTTGTACACACCGCCCGTCACACCATGAGAGCCGGGGGGACCCGAAGTCGGTAGTCTAACCGCAAGGAGGACGCCGCCGAAGGTAAAACTGGTGATTGGGGTGAAGTCGTAACAAGGTAGCCGTAGGAGAACCTGCGGCTGGATCACCTCCTTTCTAAGGAGTCAGGCAAGAACGAAACATCGAAGATGGTTTGTTCTTGGAACAGGTGATAGAGACAAGTTGATTAGATATTGTTCGATTTTGAGGGCCCTGAAAAGGGAACTCAAAGACGTACCTTGAAAACTGAATAATAACTGCGAAACAAAGATTATAGTAAGTTCTTTTTAAGAAATATTACAATTTCAAAAGGAAGGGTAACAATAATCTTCGTTGGCAAGAGAGAATCAAGAGGATACAAGCCATTCTCGAGAGAGAATAGTTTGATATGGTCAAGCGAACAAGGGCGCAGGGCGAATGCCTTGGCACTGGGAGCCGATGAAAGACGTGATAAGCTGCGATAAGCTTCGGGGAGCTGCAAATAAGCATTGATCCGGAGATTTCTGAATGAGGAAACTCACTCAGGTTCATACCTGAGTACGTTGCACTGAAATTCAAAATAGGTGCATCGGGGGAACCGCCTGAACTGAAACATCTAAGTAGGGCGAGGAAGAGACATCAAACGAGATTCCGTAAGTAGTGGCGAGCGAACGCGGAAGAGGGCAAACCGGGAGTAGAAATACTTCCGGGGTACGGACTGCTTTTAGGACTCAATCTGTTAACCGAACGGCATGGGAAGGCCGGTCAGAGAGTGTGAGAACCACGTAGGTGAAAACGGAGAGAGCTGCGCAGATTCCAGAGTACGGCCAGACACGTGAAACCTGGTCGGAAGATGGGGGGACCACCCTCCAACCCTAAATACTACCCAGTGACCGATAGCGTATAGTACTGTGAAGGAAAGGTGAAAAGCACCCCGGGAGGGGAGTGAAAAAGAACCTGAAACCCTGTGCCTACAAGCACCTAGAGCGCGTCAATGTGTGATAGGGTACTTTTTGTAGAACGGTCCGGCGAGCGATTGTATGCAGCAAGGTTAAGGACTTAAGGTCTGGAGCCGAAGCGAAAGCGAGTTTGAAAAGGGCGTTAAGTTGCATATAATGGGCCCGAAACCGGGTGACCTACCCATGGTCAGGTTGAAGTGGAAGTAAAATTCCATGGAGGACCGAACCGACCTCCGTTGAAAAGGCGGCGGATGAACTGTGGGTAGCGGAGAAATTCCAATCGAACCCGGAGATAGCTGGTTCTCCCCGAAATAGTTTTAGGACTAGCCTCAAGTTAGATACCTGGAGGTAAAGCACTGAATAGCCTAGCGGCCGAGAGGTTAGCGAAGCTTATCAAACTCAGAATGCCAGAGTATTGATGCTTGGGAGTCAGACAGTGTCAGATAAATGTCATTGTCAAAAGGGAAACAGCCCAGATCTACAGCTAAGGTCCCAAAGTCAGGTTAAGTGGAAAACGATGTGAAGATACGCAGACAACCAGGATGTTGGCTCAGAAGCAGCCACTCATTCAAAGAGTGCGTAATAGCTCACTGGTCGAGCGTCTTTGCGCGGAGAATTTAACGGGGCTAAACCTGACACCGAAGCTTAGGCAATCCAGTAATGGATTGGGTAGGGGAGCGTTGTATACGCGGAGAAACAGTAGCGTAAGCGGCTGTGGAGTGTATAGAAGTGAGAATGCCGGAATGAGTAGCGCGAATGCAGTGAGAATCTGCATGGCCGAAAGCCTCAGGTTTTTGGAGGAAGGTTCGTCCGCTCCAAGTTAGTCGGGAGCTAAGGTGAGGCCGGAAGGCGTAGCCGATGCACAGACGGTAGAGATTCCGTCACCACCAAAAGAGTTAAGCACAGGGACACATTTGAAGTCTCAGAGCCGGGTGTTGGTTCCGGTAGAGATCGAGGGAAGTTAGTACCGAAGTCTGGGATGGAAGATGGCGAGAAAAGCTGTGTGTATTTCTGAGGTGCCCGTACCGCAAACCGACACAGGTAGGTAGGAAGAAGATTCTAAGGCCAACGGGAGAAGGGTTGTTAAGGAACTCGGCAAATTGACCCCGTAACTTCGGGAGAAGGGGTGCTCCAGAGATGGAGCCGCAGAGAATCGGCCCAAGCAACTGTTTACCAAAAACACAGGTTTGTGCTAAATCGAAAGATGACGTATACGAGCTGACGCCTGCCCGGTGCTGGAAGGTTAAGAGGAGATGTGCAAGCATTGAATCGAAGCCCCAGTGAACGGCGGCCGTAACTATAACGGTCCTAAGGTAGCGAAATTCCTTGTCAGGTAAGTTCTGACCCGCATGAAAGGCGTAATGATTTGGGCACTGTCTCAACAGCCCGCCCGGCGAAATTGTAGTACCGGTGAAGATGCCGGTTACCCGCGACAAGACGGAAAGACCCCATGGAGCTTTACTGTAGCCTAATATTGGGTTTCGATGTTGCATGCACAGGATAGATGGGACACAGGGAAACAGGAGCTTTGGCTTCTGCGGAGTGGCCGTTGGGATACCATCCTTGCGATATTGGAATTCTAACCTGCGGCTCTGAATCGAGTCGGGGGACATTGTTAGGTGGGCAGTTTGACTGGGGCGGTCGCCTCCTAAAAAGTAACGGAGGCGTTCAAAGGTTCGCTCAGCTTGAACGGAAATCAAGCAAAAGAGTGCAAACGCAGAAGCGAGCCTAACTGCGAGACTGACGGGTCGAGCAGTAACGAAAGTTGGAGTTAGTGATCCGGTGGTATGTGAGTGGAAATGCCATCGCTCAACGGATAAAAGTTACCCTGGGGATAACAGGCTGATCTCCCCCAAGAGTCCACATCGACGGGGAGGTTTGGCACCTCGATGTCGGCTCATCGCATCCTGGGGCTGTATTCGGTCCCAAGGGTTTGGCTGTTCGCCAATTAAAGCGGTACGCGAGCTGGGTTCAGAACGTCGTGAGACAGTTCGGTCCCTATCTGTCGTGGGCGCAGGATATTTGATGGGAGCTGTCCCTAGTACGAGAGGACCGGGACGGACGTACCTCTGGCGCACCAGTTGTTCCGCCAGGAGCATAGCTGGGCAACTACGTACGGATCGGATAAACGCTGAAAGCATCTAAGCGTGAAGCCGACCCAAAGATAAGATATCCCATTGTTTTAAACAAGTAAGACTCCTTGAAGACTACAAGGTCGATAGGCACGATGTGTAAGTGGAGCGATCCATTCAGCAAGCGTGTACTAATAGGTCGAGGGCTTGACCACAATTCGCTTGAGACTCTTAGAGTCAACGAAAAAATGTAAGCAGTGATTATTCAGTTTTGAAGGCACGTCCTTCTAAAAATACTGGACAGATACACAGAAATGTGATATACTGTGTCAGTTATATGGTCGGTGACGATGACGGTGAGGTTCCACCTGTTCCCATTCCGAACACAGCAGTTAAGCTCACTCGTGCCCAAGATAGTTAGCTGGAAACGGCTTGTGAAAATAGGTAGTCGCCGACTTGAATATGCCGCTCTGAGGGTTCTCAGGGCGGTTTTCTTTTTGCTCAGCAAAGGGTTCGCGGAATGCGGAGCAGACCCGGTGCTGAAATCTGTAAAAGCATCCCGCACGTTTTACCGAGAGCGTGCGGGACTTTTTTCGTCCAAAGCTCTTGCATCTGGCCTGCGGGTGCGGTATGCTTAACCAATAGAACGCTTGGGAGAGGGAGGGCAGAGGCATGGACAGAGAAGAGATCCGCTATCTGCTGGGCAGCACGATCTATGCGCGGGCCAAGGCATACGAAAACCGGGTGCAGGGGATGGAATGTGAGACGGCGGAGAACGGCGTGCGTCATCTGAGCGCCGACGTGCGGGGCAGCGGCCGGAATATCTACCGTACACAGGCATGGCTGCGTCAGAACGGAAGCTTTGTCAGCGCGAGCTGCACCTGCCCTTTCAATGAAAACGGCGAAGGCCCCTGCTGCAAGCACATCGGTGCGCTGCTGCTGAAGGATGCAGCCGAACCGGAAGAAAAAGCTGCGCCGAAGCCAGAAAAACGCAGGGCGCTGGATATTCCGGGCGTGCAGCGGGGGACGGAATTTGCCAAGGAAGCCGCAGCCCGGAAGGACAGCTATGCCTCTGGACTTGAGATGCTGTTCGGCAGGAAATGGCGGGGCGACGAGCCGGTGTCAGATCTGCAGGCGCAGGAGCTTCTCCGGGCCTATCAGGAAGACGCACTGGCCGAGGTGGAGAGCCTGACGGCCTCGGACAGCCAGCAGAGAGGATTCGCGGAGCTGGAACCCGAACTCATTCTGGACTACTCCGGACAGCCGCCGCTGCTGCGCCTCCGCATTTCGGACGGCGGGCGGCAGTATGTCGTAAAAAGCATCCCGGAACTGCTGACGGCTATCGAGAAAGAGCGGAGCGTCAGCTACGGCAAAACGCTGGCCTTCGTCCACCGATGGAGTGCCTTTACCCCCGAAGCGCAGAGGATCCTGACCCTGCTGCGCCGTCAGCAGGACACCGTGAAGAGCGTGGAGGCGGCCACAGGCCGTCCCACCCGCAGCATCGCAAATGGCCCCGCTGGAAGTGTGCCGCTGTCGGGTGAGCTGCTGGACGCGCTGGCGGCCCTGTACGAGCCGCGAGGCGAGGTGGGCGGCTATGAGCTGCGCAAGGGCCTGCCCCCGCTGACCCTGAAGGTCGAGAAGAAGCGGGGCGGCGTGCACATCGTGGTGGAACCAAGCCTGCACACTCTGCAAGGCCTCGACTACAGCTATCTTTATAACGAGGACACCATCTGGAAGCTGGAACGGGCCGATGCGGCCCGGCTGCTGCCCGCGCTGAATGCGCTCTGCGGCAGCGGGCTTTTCTTCACCAGCAAGGACGCGGTATCCTTCTGCAGCTTTGTGCTGCCGGAACTGGGCCGAAAGCTTACCATCGAGGACCCCGACCGGCTTCTGCTGAATCAGATCCCCCTCGAGCCGGTGGTGCAGTTCTATCTGGATGCGCCCCACATGGGGGTCATCCGCGCCCACCCGGAGTTTTTGTACGGGGAGGATAAGGTGACGCCTTTTGCGGCTCCGGCGGATCTGCTGCGGGACGCCCGGGCAGAGCGGCGGGCGGGGCGGATGCTTCAGACCTATCTGCCCCAACAGACCGATACCAGCCCCGCGGAGTACGGCACGGACGACGAGGATACCCTTGTCACCTTCCTTGAAGAGGGCGTGCCGGCCCTGCTGGCAGAAGGTGAGGTCTATCTCAGCGATGCATTCCGCGACCTACAGGCTGCGCCGCCGAAGATCTCGGTGAGCGTGTCGGTGCAGGGCAGCGTGCTGGATCTGGAGGTGGACACCGGCGAGTTCCCGGTGAGCGAGCTGAAGGCCCTGCTGAAGTCGCTCCACCAGAAAAAGCGCTACCACCGCCTGCGGGATGGCCGCCTGCTGCGGCTGGACGACTCGCTGGAAGTGTTGGACGAGCTGAACGAGACGCTGGAGCTTTCCGGCGCAAAGCTGGGCCAGAACCACGCCCGGCTGCCCCTTTACCGTGCGCCCAGCCTAGACTGGGCGCTCTCGGGCCAGACCGGCGTGCGGTTCGACCGGGACGACGCCTTCCGGCGGATCAGCCGGAGCTTCCACGCGGTCAAGGACAGCGAGTATGCCCCGCCTGCCTCGCTGCAAAAGACCCTGCGCAAGTACCAGCGGGACGGCTACCGCTGGCTGCGGACGCTGGACAGCTACGGGATGGGCGGCGTCCTCGCCGATGATATGGGTCTGGGCAAGACGGTGCAGGTGCTGAGCTACCTGCTGGCGATGAAGCAGAGCGGCCAGACTGAGAGCAAAGGGCTGCTGCCCAGCCTCATCGTCTGCCCGGCCTCGCTGGTGCTGAACTGGGCCGAGGAGTGCCGGAAGTTCACGCCGGAGCTGACCTGCGTGGTGGTGGACGGCGACGCAGCCCACCGGGCTGCGCTGGCTGAGAGCTGGCCCGCCGCCGACCTCGTGGTGACGAGCTACGACCTGCTGCGCCGGGATGAGGCTCTTTACGAGGGGCAGGAGTTCTACGCCTGCATCCTCGATGAGGCGCAGGCCATCAAGAACCACACCACCCAGAAATATAAGGCCGTCTGCAAGGTCCGCAGCCGGGTGCGGTTCGCCCTCACCGGCACGCCGGTGGAAAACCGGCTTGGCGAGCTTTGGAGCATCTTCTCCTTCCTGATGCCGGGCTATCTGCCGCCCTATAAAAGCTTTTGCAGCCGGTTCGAGAAGCCCATCGTGCAGGAGGAGGATCAGACGGCCGTCCGGCGGCTCAACCAGCTGACCGGCCCCTTCATCCTCCGCCGGATGAAAGCGGATGTGCTGAAGGAGCTGCCCCCCAAGACCGAGAACGTCTACCGCATCGAGCTGGAAGAAGAGCAGCGGAAGCTCTATCTGGCTGCGGTGGTGGACGCCAGGGAGAAGCTGCGCGCCGCAAAGCCGGAGGACAAGATGGCGGTGTTCGCTGTCCTCATGCGGCTGCGGGAGATCTGCTGCGACCCGCGCCTTATCGCGGACAACTGGGAGGGCGGCAGCGCCAAGCTGGATGCCTGCGTGGAGCTGATCTCCGGCGCCGTGGAGGGCGGCCACCGCATCCTGCTGTTCAGCCAGTTCACCTCCATGCTGGAGCTGCTGGCAAAGCGTCTGGATGCCGAGGGCATCAGCCACTTTACCCTCCAAGGCTCGACGCCGAAGCCGGTCCGGGCGGAGCTTGTCCGGAGGTTCAACGGCGGCGAGGTGAGCGTCTTTCTCATCTCGCTGCGGGCGGGCGGCACGGGCCTCAACCTGACGGCGGCGGACATCGTCATCCACTACGACCCGTGGTGGAATGTGGCCGCGCAGAATCAGGCCACCGACCGCGCCTACCGCATCGGACAGCAGAACCCGGTGCAGGTGTATAAACTCATTGCACAGGACACCATCGAAGAAAAGATCGTGGAATTGCAGCAGGCCAAGCAGTCGCTGGCCGACACCGTGACCGGCACCGCCGATGGTGCCATCCTCTCGATGCGGCCGGACGAGCTGCTGCGGCTGCTGGAAGGGAGCGAAGGATGAAATACGCATTGTTTTCGGTGCCGGTGGGCACCATTTACGACCTGCCCCAGACCATCAAAGAGGGCGAGGCAGGGTTTGTCTCCACCATCGGGGACGAGGGTCTGTACGGGCAGGCCTGTCAGGTGCGGACTGCGCCCGGCGGCGTGACCGCCGCCGGCGTCCTGCTGCCGCCGGATGTGGCCGAGGTGGTCAGCTTTTACGGCTATCGCGGCTATGTGGACCGGCGGGAGCTGCAGTTCGTCCGAGAGGAGGAGCTGTGGGAGTATCTGGGGGCAGACCTCGTTCTCGTGGGCCGGGCCACGGACGTCCTCAGCCTGCCGAAGGTGCAGGGGGTGCGGATGCTGGAGCTGGAGCGGGGCGGCGTCCTCCGCCGCCAGCACGAGACCGCTGAAGAGGCCGAGGCCCACAAGGGCTGGGCAAAGGTCCTGCTGACCGATGGCCGGACGGGCTACGTCCGGGATGTGGCACTGGAGCCGGTGCGGTACGAGATGACGGCGGTGTTCTCCCAGAGAGAGGGGTTGGCCTTCAACGACGCACTGGCTGAGGCGCTGACCACGACGGCCGAGCGGCTGGTGCCCGACGCCGTGGCCCGCTGGTACGGCGGCAGCGAGGATGCCTTCCGGGCTGCAGTCTGTGCACAGGCGAAGAAGTATAGGGGCACCGAGTACCGCTGGGGCGGAAAGTCGGGCCGGGGCATTGATTGCTCAGGACTCGTCAGCAGTGCCTATATGCAGTGCGGCGTCCTCATCTACCGGGACGCCAAGATCGTCGAGGGTTGGCCGATGCATGAGGTGGCGTTCGAAGACAAGAAGCCCGGCGACGCCCTCTTCTTCCCGGGCCATGTGGCCCTCTATCTTGGGGAAGGGAGATACATCCACTCCACCGGAGCCGCAGTCAGCGGCGGGGTGGTCATCAACAGCCTTGAGCCGGAGGACCCGCTGTATCGAGACGATCTGGTCAAGAGCTTATATGCGGTGGGGAGCGTTTTCTGAAAACGACGTTTCGCGCGCTGGTAGCGCGGATTAAGTTTTTTCTTTCGGTCAAATGGCTTGCGCTCCGCGCGGGCCAGAGGCAGGGAGGGGTGTTTCGACTCCCCCCTCCCTACCTCTGGACTCCACTCTCCCCGCAACGAGTTAAGGGCTGCTCGCCCTTAACAATTCCAAAGAGGAAGTCGAAACGGAAAAAAGCTAGCCGCTGCGCTTAACGCTTTTTTCTCGTTTCTCCTATTTGCTGCTTTGCAGCAGACTTTACGCCCTTGCAGAACGTAAAGTTCTGCGAAAACGTAACGCCATCGGCGGAGCCGTAAACCGGAGAAGTACAAAAAATGCGTTTAGCGAAGCGGCTAGCATTTTTGTGCTTCGACAACTCCTTTGGGGTCTGAAAGGGGCGAGCAGCCCCTTTCTCGTGAATCCAGCGCGTCGAAATCGCTGGTGCTTTTCTGGTTCTCTTTTGGCACGCAAAAGAGAACATTAGCCCTCATGCAAAAGCGATTTAACCCGCGCCACCAGCGCGCAATCCAACCTAAAGAGAACCAAGACCTACTGCAACAGAGCTTTGCCCCGCGCCACCAGCGCGAGAACCTGCTTAAAAAACGGCCCTACTGCAACAGAGCTTTGCCCCGCGCACAGGCGCGCGAAGCCGTTTATAAAAAAAATAAGCTTAACGGAAGCATCACCTTCCCTTTAACAAAGGAGAACCAAAATGAAAGTCTTCGATTTACATTGTGACACTTTAAGCGAGCTGCGCTACGCCGAAAAGGCGGGCGCACCCAAGAGCTTTGCGCAGAACGATCTGCACATCGACCTGCAGAAGCTGAAAAAAGGCGACTATATGCTCCAATGCTTTGCCGCCTTCGTCAATCTGGGCGATAAGACCCCCGGTGCCGACCCGCTGGTGACGGCGCTGGAAGAGATCGACGTCTTCAAGCGCATCATGGAAAAATACCCGGAGGAGATCGCGCCGGTGTATCGCCCCTCCGACATCCGCAAAAACGCCGCCGAGGGCAGGATCAGCGGAATGCTCACCATCGAAGAGGGCGGCTGCTGCAAGGGCAGCCTCGGCGTGCTGCGCCGGCTGTACGAGCTGGGCGTCCGGATGATGACCCTGACGTGGAACCACGAGAATGAGCTTGCCAGCCCCAACGTCGTGCCCGGCGGGGGCGGCGACATCTGGCCCTGTGCCCCTAACACCGAGACGGGCCTGAAGGAGAAGGGCTTCGAGTTCCTCGCCGAGATGGAGCGGCTGCATCTCATTGCGGACGTGAGCCACCTGTCCGACAAGGGCTTCTGGGACATTGTCGAGCACTCCACCCGCCCCTTTGCGGCCAGCCACTCCAACTGCCGCGCCCTCGCGCCCCACTGCCGCAATCTCACCGACGAGATGATCCGCGCACTGGCCGATAAGGGCGGCCTTGTGGGCCTCAACTACTGCAGCGGCTTCCTCGACCACCAGCCGGAAGAAAAGCTCTGCCGCAGCACCACGGCCCTGATGGCAAAGCACGCGGCCCATTTCAAGCAGGTGGGCGGCATCGGCATCATTGGTCTGGGCAGCGACTTCGACGGCATTGGCGGAAAGCTGGAGATGGACGACTGCTCGAAGCTCCCGCTGCTGGCGGAGGCCCTCCGCCGCGAGGGCTTCACCGAGGATGAGGTAGAGGACATCTTCTACCGCAACGCCCGCCGGTTCTTCGAAGAGAATCTCTGAGAGAGTGGACTTTCCCGCTGTACTGCGGTATACTGAAAAGTACGGCGCGGTTTCGACAGGACGTGACAACGCTAAGTAGAGAAGAATAAGGAGATTCCGATATGGATAAAAACATGACGCTGGAAAAGCGCATTGCGGCGGAGCTTTACTCCTATCAGGGGAAGATGAGCGTCTTTGTGGACGACCTGCACGGCCACACGGTGGAGATCGGGGCCGACGAGGAGTTCGAGACGGCTTCCACCATCAAGGCGTACATCCTCGCGACCCTGTATCTGCAGGCCAGCCGGGGCAAAGCCAGCCTCGAGGAAAAGATCACCTACAAGCCGGAGCACTTCGTGGATGGCTCGGGGATGCTGCGGGCACTGGGGGTGGGCGCGAGCCTGAAGGTCAAGGACGCCGCTACCATGATGATCATCTGC
Source organism: Faecalibacterium sp. I3-3-89 (assembly GCF_023347275.1). Taxonomy (NCBI): domain Bacteria; kingdom Bacillati; phylum Bacillota; class Clostridia; order Eubacteriales; family Oscillospiraceae; genus Faecalibacterium; species Faecalibacterium sp. I3-3-89. The sequence continues at coordinate 426,879 of NZ_CP094468.1, forward strand.
TCGGACAACATCGCCACCAACATGGTCATCGACTATCTGGGGCTGGATGTCATCAACGCCTGCATCCGGGAGATGGGCTTTGCCCACACCGTCCTGCACAACCCCCTTCACTTTGACCTCTACGCCGACCTCGGCACCACGACGCCCCGGGATTATGCCTCCCTCTTCGCGCAGGTGGCGAAGGGCACGCTCGTCAGCGCCGAGGCCAGCGCCGAGATGCTGGCCATCTTCCGTCAGCAGCACTACAACACCATGCTCACCCACGATTTCCCCCAGTTCTACCTCGACTGTGAGGAGACCGGTGAGCCGGAGCTGATCTGGGTGGCCAGCAAGAGCGGCAGCATGAACGCCTGCCGCAACGACGGCGGCATCGTCCACACCCCCTACGGCGAGTATGTCATCGTCCTGATGAATAAGGACTTCCACGACATCATCGAGTACAACGACCACCCCTCGATGGTTTACGGTGCACGGGTGTCCCGGATGATCCTCGACCAGGTCCTGGCCTGCGAGGGTGAGCTTTACAAGTAAAGATCAATCGAAAATAGGAATATTAAAGGAAATTATAACAATGGGTATTCAAATCAGCCTGCCGATGATGGCGTTTCTGGTGCTTATGACCGGCTTTGCGGGCTTTGTCGATTCGGCAGCAGGCGGCGGCGGACTCATCAGCCTGCCGGCCTATCTCTTTGCGGGTCTGCCGCCCCACTATACTTACGCCACCAACAAGTTCAGCGCCGCCTGCGGCACCACCTTCGCCACCGCCAGCTTCTTCCGGAATGGCGCGATGAATGTCAAGGTGGGCGTCCTCGCCGCCGTCGGCAGTTTTGTGGGAAGCGCACTGGGGGCGCACATCGTCCTGATGCTCAGCGATGAGGTGCTGCAGGCGATGATGTTCATCATCCTGCCCATCGCGGCGGTCGTTATCCTGTGGCGGCGCAACCTCCCGGATGAGAACCGGGACGACGGCACCATAGACCTGAAAAAGACCCTGCTGGCGCTGGGCATTGGCCTTGGCATCGGCCTGTACGACGGCATATTTGGCCCGGGCACGGGAACCTTTGCCATCATTGCCTTTACCAGCCTGATGCGCTTCGACCTGCGCACCGCCAACGGCAACGCCAAGGTGCTGAACCTTGCCAGCAACTACGCCAGCCTCTTCACCTATCTGAGCAGCGGTCTGGTGGTCTTTACGGTGGGCATCCCCTGCGCCATCAGCGGCATCGTCGGCAACATCATCGGCTCCCACTTCGCCCTGACCAAGGGCGCAAAGTTCATCCGCCCCATGATGCTCGTGGTGTTGGTGCTCCTGCTGGGCAAGCTGGTCACGGATATGCTGTAAACAAAACAAAAAAGGCTGCTGTGCGGATGCACGGCAGCCTTTTTCTGTGGATCTTTAGTCGATGATAAGCCCGTTGTCAAAGAAAGCCAGACCAAAGGCACCGGGGCCTGCGTGGGTGCCGATGACGCAGCCGATCTGGCGCACCAGCGGCTCGGGAAGGCCGAGATTATCGACCAGATAGGTCTGGATGGGAGCCACCTCGCGGGTGCTGACGGTGTAACCGGCCAGAGAGTCGAAGCGGGGGTTGATGCCGCCCAGTTCTTCGATCTTCTTGAAGAGGGCGACATAAGCGCCGGGCAGGCCGCGGGCCTTGCCAGCCATCGCCACCTTGCCCTCCTTGAGGGTGATGAGGGGCTTGATGCCCAGCATCCCACCCGCCACGGCTACGGCGGCCGGCAGACGGCCGCCCTTGCGCAGGTATTTCAGGTCGTCGATGGCGGCGACGAGGTGCAGATGCTCCTTGGCGTGCTCAAGGGTGGCTGCGATCTGGACGGCGGACTTGCCGATGTCCCGCAGCTGGACGGCCAGACGCACCAGCAGGGCTTCGCCGAGGCAGACATTCGTGCTGTCCACGAAGACGACGTTGTCCACGTTGGCAAGGTCTGCGGCCAGCTTGGCGCACTGGTAGGTGCCGGAAAGCTCATGGGACAGGAAGATGCCCACGACCTCGTCCCCGGCTGCTGCGGCCTCGGCGTAGAACTTCTCGAACAGCTCAGGGCTGGGCTGGCTGGTGGTGGGCAGCTTCTTGCAGGCGGCCATGTGTGCGTAATATTCGCTGGGGGTCAGGTCCACGCCGTCCCGGATGACGGTGCCGTCCTCGAGGGTGACGTTGAGGGGGATGACATCCACGCCCAGCGTTGCAGCCTCAGCGGGCAGGATGTCGGATGCAGAATCGGTAAGAATGCGTATCATGTGGTTGGTACCTCCATGGGTGCGGTTCAGTCGTATTTATCGGAAGACGATAAATTCATAAAAAGTCGTACAAAGTATACCAGAAGGTTGGATAGTATGTCAATCTTTTGAGCAAAATTTCTTCGAATGAGCGAAAAAACTGCTTGCAAAACAGGACGGTAGTATGGTACAATGTCCGCCGACAGGAGGGTGCACCGTGGAAAGACCGAAAAAGAAGACCGAAAAGCCGTCTCTCGCCGCCCAGTGCCGGGTCCTGACGGAGGCGGCGGTGCTCTGGGCGCTGCTGGCAGCGGGGGCGCAGCTGTTCTTCCCGGAGGAACAGAGCGCTCTGCCCGAGGGCGCGGCCCTCGGGTGGGCGGCGCTGCGCATCTGCCTTGTGACCCCGCTGGCGGAGGAGCTGGCCTTCCGGGGCGGTGCACTCTATCTTTTGCAGCCGCTGGGCGGCAGGACGGCTGTCGTGGTGCAGGCGCTGCTCTTTGCGGGCCTGCACGGCAGCTGGACGGCCCGGGCCTATGCGCTGGGCATGGGCCTTATCTTCGGCTGGGCGGCCCGGAAAGCCCGGAGCGTATGGCCCGGCTGCGCACTTCATATGATAAACAACTGCCTCGTGTTTGCCGCACGGCTGGCGGAAAGGGGAATGGGATGACCGACTTTGAGCTGATGGGGGCTGCGCTGGACGAGGCCCGGAAAGCCGCCGCGCTGGGCGAGGTGCCGGTGGGCGCTGTGGTGGCAAAGGATGGCGAGATCATCGCCGCCGCCCACAACACCCGGGAGACCGAAAAGAACGCCCTCCACCACGCGGAGCTGCTGGCCATCGACGCGGCCTGCAAAAAGCTGGGAGGCTGGCGGCTGTGGCAGTGCGAATTGTTCGTCACGCTGGAACCCTGCCCCATGTGCAGCGGGGCCATCATCAACAGCCGCATCAAGCGGGTGGTGTACGGCGCAGCCGACGTCAAGGCGGGCTGCTGCGGCTCTGTGACCGACCTCTTCGCCCAGCCCTTCAACCATCACCCTGTCATCGAAAAAGGGCTGCGGGCCGACGAGGCGCAACAGCTTTTGCAGGCGTTTTTCGTCTCACTGCGGGCCCAGCGGGCCGCAAAGCCCCGCTGGAAACCGCCCGTGACCCCCTGAATCTGTGAAAAAAGTGGGAACTGCGTGAAAAAATCGCCGGTGCCCACTTTCTTTTTTCGCCCGATTGTGCTATATTATTCAATGGAAACTTGTCGAAACCACACAAACGCCACCGGGCGCGCCACAGGACCGGACTAGACCGGAAAAAGTGAGCAGAGCGCAGCTCCGGCGGGGTGGGGGGACTGTTTCCTTTCCCGCCGTGACGCCCTGACACGAAGGGGTTTTCATGGCCGAAAATAGTGGACAGGAGGGTTTGACTCTTGTACAACGACGAATTTGAGCTGACGTTCGACTTGGCAGACGCCGGGCCGAAGAAGGAACAGCGCAGGCCGACTCTGCCCGAGCGGGAGGAAGCGGCCGAGGCCGCACCGCTGGCGCAGGAAACGAGGGAAATTCCGGCCAGCGCTGCGCCGGAACCAGAACCGGAGCCTGTGGGACTGCCGCAGCCCGCTGCCCCGGCGGCGAACGGCCGCACCGTCCTCATCTCGGGCGGCGACCGGGGCATCGGCGCCGCTGCGGCCCGTGCATTCTACGCGGCAGGCTACCGGGTGGCGGTGTTCTACCACACCAACGCCGAGGCGGCGGCAGCGCTGGAGAAAGAGCTGCCGGGCGTGCTGGCCGTCCAGTGTGACGTGGCCAGCCGGGCCAGCTGTGAGCTGGCCTTCCGCGCCGCCGAGCAGGCGCTGGGCCATCTGGATGTGCTGGTGAGCAACGCGGGCATCGCCCAGCAGAAGCTGTTCACCGACATCACGCCGGAGGAGTGGCAGCGGATGCTGAACGTCAACCTGACCGGTGCGTTCAACCTCTGCCAGCTGGCCCTGCCCGGGATGATCCGCCGCAAGGCGGGCCGTATCCTCACCGTGAGCAGTATGTGGGGCCAGACCGGCGGCAGCTGCGAGGTGCATTATTCCGCCGCCAAGGCGGGCCTCATCGGCCTGACCAAGGCTCTGGCAAAAGAAGAAGGTCCCAGCGGCATCACCGTGAACTGTGTGGCCCCCGGCGTCATCGACACCGATATGATGGCCTCGTTCACTGCTGAGGACAAAGCGGCACTGGCCGAGGAGACCCCGGTGGGGCGTCTCGGCACCGCCGAAGAGGTGGCAAAGCTTCTGCTGTACCTCGCCGGAGAGGACGCCGGCTACATCACCGGACAGGTGTTTGGCGTCAACGGAGGCCTTGTGATCTGATGCAGCAGGGCCGAAACTATGAGACAAGTTCACCTGCGGGGAGGTTTTCCCGTGGTGAGAAGGAGAGAGCGAAATGGGCATGACTTTGAAGGAACTGTTGACGAAAGGCGAGGGCACCCTGTCGGCACAGGAGGCCAAGACGTTGGCCGCACAGTGCAGGATGGATGTGGAAACGCTCTATACGCTCCTTGAAGAGCGCGGCATCAAGATCATCGAGGATGAGGCCGACGCCGATGTGAATCTGGACGTGGACAGCATCATTGCCGAGGTGGAGAACGCCGAGAACAACAGTGACGAGCTGGGTCTGGGCATGGAAGACGAGGAAGAGGCCGCCGAGGAGAACCCCGCCGACCTGAAGGCCGCGATGGATGAGCTGCTGGACGACCCGGTCAAGAACTACCTCAAGCAGATCGGCCAGATCCCGCTGCTGAGCGCAGAGCAGGAAGTGGACCTGAGCAAGCGCATCCACTCCGGTGCCGAGGCTGCCCATATCCTGCAGGCGGACCGTCAGAAGTACGGTGCGCCGGAGTACATCAAGAAGAACAGCGCCCGCTTCTCCTTCGAGGAGGACGAGAACAGCCGCAGCTACACCGAGGACATCGACGAAGAGGGCAATGAGAAGTCCAGCGAGGACGCCGAGGAGAAGGCTGCGGAAGAAGAGGCCATGGAGGCTGTGGAGAACGGTCCCCTGACCGAGGAGCGCCGTCAGGAGCTGCTGAAGATCCGCCGCGACGGCCTGAACGCCCGCCGCAGCCTGAGCGAAGCGAACCTCCGTCTGGTGGTCTCCATTGCCAAGAAGCACGTCGGCCACAATCTGGCCTTCCTCGACCTGATCCAAGAGGGCAACATCGGCCTGATCAAGGCGGCGGAGAAGTTCGACTGCGACCGCGGCTTCCGTTTCTCCACCTACGCAACGTGGTGGATCCGTCAGGCCATCACCCGCGCCATCGCCGATCAGGCCCGCACCATCCGCATCCCGGTGCATATGGTGGAGACCATCAACCGGATGCGTCAGGCCACCAACCAGCTGGTCTACCAGAACGGCCACGAGCCGACCCCGGAGGAGCTGGCAAAGGCAATGGATATGAGCGTCGAGCGCGTCCGCGAGATCCAGCGGATGGCGCAGGAGCCTGCCAGCCTTGAAAGCCCCGTGGGCGAGGAGGAGGATTCCTCTCTGGGCGATTTCGTCGCCGACGAGAACGCCGAGGCTCCCGGCAAGGCCGCAGACCGCGCCATGGTGGCCCAGCAGATCAATCAGGCCCTCAAGAGCCTGACCCCTCGTGAAGAGAAGGTCATCCGTCTCCGCTTCGGTCTGGACGATGGCCGTCCCCGCACGCTGGAAGAGGTGGGCCGCGATTTCGGCGTCACCCGTGAGCGTGTCCGCCAGATCGAGGCAAAGGCCATCCGCAAGCTGCACAGCCGCAAGTGCCTTGCCCTGCTGAACGGCCTCATCGAGTGATCGGTTTTCAACCATACGAACGGCTGCCGTGGAAAACGGCAGCCGTTTTTTGATGCCCGGGCGGGAAAATGCGAAAAAAGACAGATTTTTTGCAAAAACCTCTTGCAATGCGGCAGAGTTTATGGTATCATAATTGAGCTGTGATTGTGCTGCTATAGCTCAGTTGGTAGAGCGCATCCTTGGTAAGGATGAGGTCTCCAGTTCGAATCTGGATAGCAGCTCCAGCTCAAGACACCTCAAAGCCGGAAGGTTTTGGGGTGTTTTTATTTTGCGGGTAAAGGGTTAAACCTCTCCGTCATCGCTGCGCGATGCCACCTCCCCTACCGAGGGGAGGCTTTGGCATACCGTGGGGCTTGTCCTTTTCGCCAGAGGCTCCCCTACAAGGGGAGCTGGCTGCGAAGCAGACTGAGAGGTTGTATGAAGTGAGGCCTGACCTTTTGCGCCAGCGAAGAGGAAAGTTTTTCCGCCTTAGTGGTTTCTTTGCAAACAAAAACCGCGCCGCAGGTAATGTTCGAACCTGCGGCGCGGTTTATCTATTGGAGGAAATAGTTCTCGTAGAAAATGGTTTCTTAAATCCCGTCGGGACTATGAAGATAGTATACTTCATTTGGCGCAAAAAATCAACCCGGGTAGTAAAAATCAGGGGAACCTGCTCTTTTGCACAAAACAAAACACCCTGAAGTCTTTGGACTCCAAGGTGTTTCAGACTGGAGCTGCTATCCAGATTCGAACTGGAGACCTCATCCTTACCAAGGATGCGCTCTACCAACTGAGCTATAGCAGCAAATGGCGACCCGGATCGGGCTCGAACCGACGACCCCCAGCGTGACAGGCTGGTGCTCTAACCAACTGAGCTACCGGGCCATGATCGCTCAAGTGTGTCTGGCGGTTGACCGCCGGAACGTGTGTTATTATACCTGAGAAACACCCTGTTGTCAAGCGTGAAATTCAGAAAAACCCAAAAAAGTTTCAGAAAGTCCGACATCTGGGCGAAAAAGGCAAAAACAAAACGCACAGAATATCCTCTGTGCGTTTGTGGCAGGGGTAGTAAGTCTCGAACTCACGGCACGCGGTTTTGGAGACCGCTGCTCTACCAACTGAGCTATACCCCTAGATGTGTTCCGCATTCGCTGAATGCTTGATTATTATATAAGATTCTGTGCCGAATGTCAAGCGCGAATTTCAAGTTTTTTGGAAAGATGGGCAGAGAAGGCCCGCTTTTTCGCAAAATGACGCCGAAAACATCCCAAACTTCGGCTTTCCACCTTGAAGCAGAGCAGGAAATAGTGTATCATAAAGGGTATCAAAAGTGTAATTCCGGGCTTGTTATGCCCTGATAGGGGGAACGCCATATGGCAGATAAAAACTTTTTGACCGAGATCATTGACGCCGACCTCGCCGAAGGCAAGGTCAGCGAGATCCATACCCGCTTCCCGCCGGAGCCGAACGGCTACCTGCACATCGGCAGCGCCAAGGCCATCTATATCAACTGGTCCATCGCCAACCAGTACGGCGGCAAGTTCAACCTCCGCCTCGACGACACCAACCCCGCCCGCGAAGGCGAGGAGTACGTCAACAGCATCATCGAGGATCTGCACTGGCTGGGTGCTGACCCCACGGGCGGCATCTTCTACGGCAGCGACTACTTCGACAAGTGCTACGAGTACGCCGAGAAGCTCATCCTTGAGGGCAAGGCTTACGTCGATGATCTGACCCGCGATGAGATGCGCGAGTACCGCGGCAATGACGCGGGCAAGCCCTCCCGCCCCTCTCCGTGGCGCGACCGCAGCCCGGAAGAGAACCTCGACCTGTTCCGCCGGATGCGTGCGGGCGAGTTCAAGGAGGGCGAGAAGACCCTTCGTGCCAAGATCGACCTCGCCAGCCCCAATATGAATCTGCGTGACCCGGCCATCTACCGCATCAAGTATGCCGAGCATCACCGTCAGGGCAATAAGTGGTGCATCTACCCGATGTACGACTTTGCCCACCCCATTCAGGACGCCATCGAGGGCATCACCCACAGTATGTGCAGCCTCGAGTTCGAGAATCACCGCCCCCTGTACAACTGGGTCATCGAGAACATCTTCGGCACTGAGTTCCCCAAGCAGCGCGAGTTTGCCCGCCTGAACATGACCAACACCGTCATGAGCAAGCGCTATCTGCGCGAGCTGGTGGAGATGGGCATCGTAGACGGCTGGGACGACCCCCGTATGCCCACCCTGTGCGGCCTGCGCCGCCGCGGCTATACCGCCTCCTCTATCTTTACCTTTGTGCGGGAGGCCGGCATCTCCAAGTCGGACAACCTCATTGATATGCGCCAGCTGGAGGCCTGCATCCGCAGCGAGCTGGACCTGACCGCCCAGCGCCGCATCGCCGTGCTGGACCCTGTCAAGCTGGTGGTGGACAACTACCCCGCCGACAAGACCGAGTATTTCGACATCGCCAACAACCCCAACCGGGAGGCCAACGATGCCACGACCCGCAAGGTGGCCTTCACCAAGGAGCTGTGGATCGAGAAGGAGGACTTCGCCGAGGTCCCGCCTCCGAAGTTCAAGCGCCTGACCGTCGGCGGCGAGGTCCGCCTGATGGGCGGCTATCTCGTCAAGTGCGAGAGCGTCGAGAAGAACCCCGACGGCAGCATCGCAGTCATCCACTGCACCGCCGACCTCGAGACCGGCAACGGCAACCCCGCCGACGGCCGCAAGGTCAAGGGCACCATCCACTGGGTGAGCGCAGCCCACGCTGTGGACGCCGAAGTACGTCTGTACGACAAGCTGTTCACCGAGGCCAACATGAACGCCATCCCTGAGGGCAGCGACTACAAGGACTATCTGAACCCGGAGAGCGTCGTCGTCCGGAAGGACTGCAAGCTGGAAGAGGCTCTGGCCGACGCAAAGCCCGGCGAGCAGTTCCAGTTCGTGCGCACCGGTTTCTTCACCCCGGACAGCAAGAACCCCGGCGTGTACAACCGTGTCGTGACCCTGCGCGACAGCTTCAAGCCCGCAAAGTAAGTCCGGCGGGCAGGACACCAAACATCGCAAAAGGAGCACTTCACAGACTATGAAAAAACACTTGACCCGCAACATTATCCTCATGCTGGTGCTGGATGTCGTCCTCGGCATCGTGCTGGCCCTCTATATCGCAAGCACCGGCACGGTCCCCGCTGCCGACAATGCCGAGACCTACACCGACGGCACCTATACCGCCAGCGCGCAGGGCTGTCTGAGTGAGGTGGGCGTCACCGTGACCATCACCGGCGGCAAAGTGACCAATGTTGCGATCGATGCTTCCGGCGAGACGCCGGATCTGGGCGGCAAGGCGGCAGAAGCCCTGTCGGCCTCCCTGCTGGCGGCTGGCTCTACGGCGGGCGTGGATGCCGTTTCCGGCAGCACCATGACCAGCGACGCGGTATTTGCGGCAATGAACGATTGCCTTGCACAGGCCGCACAGGGATGAAGCTTTGAATGGAGCTGCTGCACGGCGTGTCTGTGCAGCAGCCTTTTTTATGCAGCCCTCTCAGGCGCTGGCGCGCCAGCTCCCCCAGAGGGCAGCAGCGACGACCGCCGCCAGTGGCGGAAACAGGGAGAAGCTGCTGGGGCAGCGGCCAGCGGGATGCAAGCGAGAGCGGAGCAGCCGCTGGGAGCCGCAACCCGGGTACGAAGTACCCATTGGCAGGCCGGAAAACTCTGAGCGGGCCGCTGAAAGCCCGATGTGGCGAAAAAGAGCGGGCCTTGCGTTAGTGGATAGGAGTTATTATGCTACTAGATATTCTGCCGCTGGCGGGCGGTGCGGCCCGCCTTGTGCGGGTGTACGGCGGCGAGCCGTGCGCTGTGCTGCCCGGGGCTGTGCCCGGGCCGGAGGGGGGTGAGTGGCCCATCACCGAGCTGGGCGACTACTGCTTTTCGGAGAAGCCCCGGGGCCTGCCCGGGCCGGAAAAAACCTGCCGCTATGAGCAGGCCGAGGACGGCACGCTCCGCCTGACCCGTGCCTTCGGCCGGGAGGTGGGGGACCGGGCGCGGTACAGCTTCGACTTCGATGCGCCTGCGGCGTCGGCGCAGGACGACGACCTGCACCCCGTCTGCGGGAACTTCCTCGAAGAAGTCTCCCTGCCCGACAGCCTGCGGGTCGTGGGCAGCTGTGCGTTCTACAACTGCCGGAAGCTCCGCCGTCTGAGCGCCGGGGCGGGGGAGCTGACCATGGGCAGCGACGTTTTCCTCAACTGCTTCGCGCTGGAAGACCTCATCGTCCGGGCAGCACCCGAGCAGCCCACCGGCCTGTTCGCCCTTGTGGGCAGCATCACCGAGGCGGTACGGGCGCTCTTCTGGCCGGTGGGGGAGGCCTCGCCCCGGGCGGGGCTGTGGTATCCCGCCTACTGGGAGGACATCGAAGAGACCCCTGCTCACATCCTGCTCCACACCTTTTCGGGGCAGGGCTACCACTATCGGCAGTGCTTCCTCGAAAACAGGCTCCTCCCGGCGGAGTACGACGCCATCTTCCCACAGGGCCACGACGCCGACGACGCGGCGGTGATGGCGATGCTCTGCTTCGACCGCCTCCGCTGGCCGTGGCAGCTGAGCGCCGCCGCGCAGGGGGCCTATCGGGACTTCCTGAAAGCAAACACCGGGCGGGTGCTGACCCGCCTGCTCAAGGCGCAGGACATGGAGGGCATCAAGGCCCTGTTGGCACTGGACGTCATGGACGCCGACGCCTTTGCCGAGGGCGCTGCCCTCGCCGCCAAGGCCGACAACGCCGGTGCGGCTGCCCTGCTGGCCGACGCAGAGCACAAAAAGCGTGCCGCTGCGCCCCAAAAGAAGAGGTATGATTTTGATTTCTGAGAAGGAAAAGTTTTTCGACCCCCGCAAGCCCTTCCAGTCGGCCCGCCCCGAGACGCATGAGGAGTGGCAGGCCCGGATGGGCGGCGAGGTGCTGGCCGTGGTGCGCAGCGGGCTGTATCTGGACTTCCGCTTTCTGGATCAGGCCCTCTCGGCCCTGACGCCCACCGCCGACGAGCGGTGCGGTGTGCTGGCGACCGACGGCACCATCCTCTGCTACCAGCCCAGTGCTCTGCTGCGGCTTTACCAGAAGAACCCGAAGTACCTCAACCGGCTGTATCTCCACACCGTCTTCCACTGCATCTTCCGCCACCTCTGGCTGCGGGGCAGGCGGGACGCGAGGCTGTGGAGCCTCGCCTGTGACATCGCAGTGGAAAACGTCATCGACGGCCTTGGCCGCAGGAGCGTCCAGCGCCCCCTGACGTGGGTGCGCCAGCACGCCTATGAAGAGATCGCCGCGCAGGAGAAGGTGGCTGCTGCGGCCCCCATCTACCGCTGGCTGGTGCGTCAGACGCCCGGCGTGCTGCGGCAGCTGGAAAAAGAGTTCTACGCCGACGACCACCGCCTCTGGCCCAAGGACGCCCCCGACCAGCCCCAGCAGATGCCCACCCCTCTGCCCCAGAAGACGTGGCAGAAGATCGGCGAGCGGATGCAGACCGAACTGGAACTGCGGGACAAAGAGGCCGGTGAGGGTGCAGACGCCCTGCGGGAGCAGGTCAAGGCCGCGAACCGCAGCCGCCGCAGCTACAGCGACTTTCTGCGCCGGTTCTGCGTCACCCGGGAGGAAGTCCACCTCGACCCGGACGAGTTCGACCTGAACTTCTACACCTACGGCCTGTCGGTCTATGGCAACCTGCCCCTCATCGAGCCGCTGGAGACCCGGGAGAGCAAGAAGATCGAGGAGCTGGCCCTCGTCATCGACACCAGCTATTCCACGTCGGGCGAGCTGGTGCGGGCCTTTCTGGCCGAGACGTACACCCTGCTGAAGGGCAGGGAGAATTTCTTCCACCGGATGAATCTGCATCTCATCCAAGCGGACAACGCCGTCCGGCAGGACATCCCGGTAAAGAGCGAGGACGACCTCATCCGTGCCATGAACCACTTCGAGCTGCGGGGCGGCGGCGGCACCGACTTCCGGCCCGCCTTCGAGTACGTCAGCCAGCTCTGCGCCGAGAAGAAGTTCTCGAACCTGCGGGGCCTGCTCTACTTTACCGACGGCATGGGCAGCTATCCGGCCCGCCGTCCGGCCTACGACACGGCGTTCCTCTTCTTGGGGGATCGCTTTGACGACGCCAACGTGCCGCCGTGGGCCATGAAGGTGGTTCTGGACGAAGAAGAATTTACCGGTGAGGCCGCCCGCAGCGCCTCGGCGCTCGCCGAAGCGCTGGCGGAGGAGGACGACCTCTACCGCGACCTCAACAATTCGTGATAACGAGGAAAAGCAATATGAACATCAAACGAGCCAAAGAAGAGATCGAGCATACCGTCCGAGCCTATCTCGCCAAGGACGCTCTGGGCGAGTACGCCATCCCCGCCATCCGCCAGCGCCCCATCCTGCTGATGGGGCCTCCGGGCATCGGCAAGACGCAGGTGATGGAGCAGGCGGCGCGGGAGTGCGGCGTGGCGCTGGTGGCCTACACCATCACCCACCACACCCGCCAGAGCGCCGTGGGCCTGCCCTTCATCCGCCAGCGCAACTACGGCGGCCGGGACGTCTCGGTGACGGAATACACCATGAGCGAGATCATCGCCAGCGTCTACGCTAAGATGGAGGCCACGGGCCTGAAAGAAGGCATCCTCTTCATCGACGAGATCAACTGCGTCTCTGAGACGCTGGCCCCCACCATGCTGCAGTTTTTGCAGTGCAAGACCTTCGGCAATCAGGCCGTGCCTGCGGGCTGGGTCATCGTGGCGGCAGGCAATCCGCCGGAATACAACAAATCTGTCCGCGACTTCGACATCGTCACCCTCGACCGCGTCCGCCGGATGGACATCGAGCCGGACCTGCCGGTCTGGAAGGATTACGCCCGCGCAGCCCATCTCCACAGCGCCATCCTGAGCTATCTTGAGCTGCACCCCCAGAACTTCTACCAGATCAACGCCGACGTGGACGGCACCCAGTTCGTCACCGCCCGCGGCTGGGAGGACCTGTCCAACCTGCTCAACACCTACGAGTCGCTGGGCCTGCAGGCCGACGAGGAGCTGATCCGCCAGTATATCCAGCACCAGAAGATCGCAGAGGACTTTGCGGCCTATCTCGACCTCTACTACAAGTACCGCGACGACTACGGCGTGGAGGACATTCTGGCTGGTAAGGCAAAGCCCGCCGCCTTTGCGCGGCTGCTGCAGGCCCCCTTCGACGAGAGACTGAGCCTTGTCAGCCTCCTCCTGTCCGGCCTCGAGACGCGCTTTGCCGCCTCCCGGCGGGCTGATGCTGTGGCCGACGGCTGCTATGCCTTCCTGAAGGAGACCAAGAAGGCGTTTGCCGGGATGCCCGCAGAGCTGGCGCAGGAGCCGAACTGCTGGGCGCAGCTCTTCGGCCAGATGACCGCCGACTACGAGGCTGAGACCCAGAAAAAGCGCACCGCCGGTCTGCTGGACAAGCCCGCGCTGGAAGCCCGCCTGCAGACTGCCAAGACTCTGCGCGGCTGGGAGAAAACGCTGCTGCGTGCCGCCGCGCCGGACGCAGACGCCGCCTTCAAGGTGCTGCGGGAGCAGTTCGGCACCCTGTCGGAGGCCCGCGACACGGCCCAGCAGAGGGCCAGCGCCGCGCTGGAGGCGGCCTTCGACTTCATGGAGCAGGCCTTTGCCGAGAGTCAGGAGATGGTGGTCTTCGTCACCGAGCTGACCCTGTCGCCCGCCGCCCATGCGTTCATCGCCGAAAACGGCTGTGAGCGGTATTTCCAGTACAACAAAGACCTCCTGCTGGACCACCGCAAGGCGGCTCTGAATCAGGAGCTGGAAGCCGAGCAGCGTCGGCACGGGATGCTGTAACATAATGCAAAAGAGGGACTGCGCTTACCATGCAGTCCCTCTTCTCGTATACGGAAAACAAAAGAAAAAGCATCTTGATGAAATCAAGATGCTTGGTGGTTGCGGGGGCCGGATTTGAACCAACGACCTTCGGGTTATGAGCCCGACGAGCTACCAGACTGCTCCACCCCGCGATATTTACTTTTCGCTGTCAGCCTCTCGCTGACTGCTCAAGTATAATACCACAGGATGGGGCGGATGTCAAGCGTTTTTTCAAAAAGGTTCCGGATTTTTTTCGACGGAGATCATTTGCGGGTGCGGCGGCGCACCAGATGGACGATGAGAGCGGCTGCGGCCATGAGGGTCAGCAGAGGCCAGACGCCCACGACCCAGACCGTCAGCTGCTGGAGGCCGGAGACGAAGCCCGACCAGCCGTTGCGGAGGGCGCTGGACAGCTGGGAGAGATAGGATTCCTCGGTGGGGGTGTACTCCTTCACCTCAGACAGCGAGAGGTAGACCGTGGAGCACTCCACCTGCTGGCTGTACCAGTTCAGCTGCGACTGCCAGCTTTCCAGCTGATACTGCACGTCGCTGAGGGAGGATTCGATCTCCAGCAGGTCGGAGAGGTTCTCGGCGGTGGCCTGAAGCTCCTGCAGACGGGTGCGCTGGGCGGTCAGGTTCGAAAGCCGGGCCTCGATGTCCATATACTGGGTGGTGACGTCCTGCACCTGCTCGCTCTTGTCCACGAGGTTGCCTGCCTGCGCGGCGGCTGCGAGGAAGCTGGTGTAGTTGTCCTGCGGGACGCGGATGGTGAGGGAGAGGCTGCGGCCCATGCCGGAATAGGAGGACTCATCGCTGGACTCCATATAGCCGCCAGCGGCGCTCACAGCCTCGTTGAGGGCGGTGCGGGCGGCATCGAAGTCCTTGCTCTCGATGGTGAGGTTGGCCGTGTAGATGAGCTTCGTGCCCTCCTGTGCGGCCTCGGCACGCAGGGCGCTGGTGTCATCTGCGCTGCGGTCGCTCACGGCGCTGCCGGTGTCGGCAGCACCGCTGCTCTGGACGGCCATTTTGGAGTCGGAAAGGGCGCTGTTCGCGCCGTCCACCGAGTAGGCGGCATAGGAGGCCGTCTCGGGGGCCGGTTCTGCCGTGAGTGCCGCACCGCCCGCAGC
Organism: Faecalibacterium sp. I3-3-89; assembly: GCF_023347275.1. Lineage (NCBI taxonomy): Bacteria > Bacillati > Bacillota > Clostridia > Eubacteriales > Oscillospiraceae > Faecalibacterium > Faecalibacterium sp. I3-3-89. The sequence goes on from NZ_CP094468.1 coordinate 441,884, forward strand.
CATCAGGCGGAAGGGCGCGCCGACCGCTGCATACAGGCCGACGCCGCAGAGTAGGCCGCAGGCGGCGATGCTCAGGGTCTTGCGGGAAAAGCGGATGGCCTTTCTGGGCTTCGGAGCGGCTTTGAGGGCGCTGGATGCCGTCTGGCCCCCCTGCATGGCAAGAAGCTTCGCCTTCAGGTCATCCGATGCGTGAAGGTCGTCCACCTCCATCTTGTACTCAAACCACCTCATCTTCAATCTCCTCCTTCAGCATCGTATGTAACTGGGCGCGGGCGCGGCGAAGCCAGCTGAGCACTGTGTTGGTGGGAGCGCCCAGCATCCGGCCCACCTCGGCGGCGGTGTATCCCTCGTAGTAGTGGAGGTAGACCGCATTGCGGTAGTTCTCGGGCAGGGCGCGTACGGCGTCCAGCACGCTGCCGTCCTCCATCTGGCCCGGGGCAGGAAGATTCTCGTCCAGCTCGGTGTCCTTCTGGCGGGCGGCGCGGGTCAGGTCGTGGCAGCGGTTGATGGTCACGCGCAGCAGCCACGCTTTCAGGTGCTCTTCGCTCTCGAAGCGGCCATTGTAGCACAGCAGTTTTTCGAAAACATCCTGCACCACATCCTCCGCATCGGCAGTGCAGCTGCAGTTGTGCATGGCGGCGCGGAACACCGTGTCACTGTATCGCTGCACGGCCAGCGCAAAAATTTCATTTTTGGTCAGCTGTCCCATAGTTCTATGCTCCTTTGACGCCCTGTGTACAGCAGGGCACGGTGGAATTGGTGATCGACAGGGGACATTCACCTCATACACGGATGAGCGGCCCCGATTATTGCAGTTTATGGGGCAGGGCGGAAAAATCTTCCGCCGGACGCTCCACAGTTACCCAAAGTATAACATGAATACGAAAAAAACAAAAGAGCCATCTGCCGCCATGTTTTGGCAGATGACCCTGAGTGCAGATTCTGTATTACCGGTAGAGCCGCTGGAAGAGCGCCACCCGCTCGGAAAGATAGGTCTCAGCCCGGGGGTGGTGGAGCCAGCGCTTGCCCGCCTTGTCGCAGACGAGGCGGTGGCCCAATGCGGCGGGGTGGGCGTCGATCTCCTCCACGTCCCGCAGGGTGAGGGTGAGGCTCAGCGCTGCCGGGGCGTCCGGCAGGGGCGGGAGCGGGTCTTCCCAGACGAAGGGCGGCAGCAGCTGGACGGCATAGACCGTCCGGGTGCACTCCTCGGTGAGCAGCAGGGCGGCGGGCGCACCTTCCGGTGTGACGTGGAGGGTGGAGTAGAGCAGCTGGAGCTGTGCCGGGGCCAGCAGCCGGGAAGCGCCCTCGCCCTCCTCAGGCAGGAGGGTGAGAAAATCCGCGGCCTCGTCGGCGTAGATGCGCCGCGCCGGTGCGCGGAACTGTGCGTAGAGCGCGGGCAGGGCAAAGACGCCCTCCCGGTCCAGTGCGCGCTGCAGCAGGCAGTAAAACTCGGTCAGTGGGTGGGAAGGGTCTGGCTGGGGCATCCCGAAATCGGGGCGTGAAACGTGTCCTCCGCCCATATCAGCCCTTGTAGCCCAGCGTAGCCGCCATGACGGCCTTGATGGTGTGCATCCGGTTCTCGGCCTCGTCGAAGACGATGCTCTGGGGGCCTTCGAAGACCTCGTCCGTGACCTCCATCGCGTCGCGGCCGAAGCGCTCGCCCATCTCCTTGCCCACGGTGGTCTTGTGGTCGTGGAAAGCGGGCAGGCAGTGCATAAAGACGGCGTGGGGGCCTGCAATATTCATCAGCTTCTGATCGATCTGGTAGGCGGAGAGGTCGTTGATCCGCTCGGCCCAGACCTCCACCGGCTCGCCCATCGAGACCCAGACGTCGGTGTAAAGGACGTCCGCGCCCTGTGCGGCCTTGGCGGGGTCTTCCTCAAAAGTGAGGGTAGCCCCGGTCTCGGCGGCGATCTTCTGGCACTCGGCCACCAGAGCAGCGTCGGGCTGGTACTTTTTGGGGGCGCAGGCGGTGAAGTGGAGGCCCATCTTGGCGCAGCCCACCATCAGGCTGTTGCCCATGTTGTAGCGGGCGTCGCCGAAGTAGACGAAGTGGATGCCCTTGAGATGGCCGAAGTGCTCCCGGATGGTGAGAAAGTCGGCCAGGATCTGGGTGGGGTGGAACTCGTTGGTCAGGCCGTTCCAGACCGGCACACCGGCGTAGTGGGCGAGGTCTTCCACGATCTGCTGGCCGTAGCCGCGGTATTCGATGCCGTCGAACATCCGGCCCAGCACCCGGGCGGTGTCGGCGATGGACTCTTTTTTGCCGATCTGGCTGCCCGACGGGTCGAGGTAGGTGACTTCCATGCCGAGGTCGTGGGCTGCAACTTCGAAGCTGCAGCGGGTGCGGGTGGAGGTCTTCTCAAAGATGAGGGCGATGTTCTTGCCGCGCAGAGCGTCGTGGCGGACACCGGCCTTTTTCTTGGCCTTCAGGTCGGCGGCGAGATCCAGCAGGCCCTCGATCTCGTCGGGGGTGTAATCAAGGAGCTTCAAAAAGCTGCGGTTTGTAAGATTCATTGTATATATTCCTCTCTATTCGCAAAATGCTGTATATTTATACTTTTGTAAACTCTATTATAATACAGGAAGGGAAAGCAGTCAAGAACGAATGGATGCCTTGACAAATAACGGTGATTCGACTATACTACAAACAGAAGGGGCGCTGACTGCAAAGGGTCAGCTTTCCATCCCAGAATCAAAAAGATTGACCGTCAGGCTTGGAACACTGTGGCGGTCAATCTTTTTTGTTATCATCGTTTTTCTTCTGAGAAGATTTCTCCATGACATCAATGGTCAGGCGGACTACGTCAACGATCAGCCCCAGAAGACCGAGGATGAATGTAGAGGAAGAATCAGCGACGCGGGACAGGAAAGCATGACCACCAATTTTGCAATCAGCGCCTTATTCTCAGTTTAGCATAATTTTTGACGGATTACAACTCCAGCTCCGCCTTCCGTCCGCTGGGCTGGTAGGGGGTGAGGCGGACACCGGCCTTTTTGAACATGAATCGCGCCGCAACGCTGGAATCGGTGTCGTGGTACTTGTCGCTGTAGTAGACCACCTCCGCGATGCCGGACTGGATGATGGCCTTGGTGCACTCGTTGCAGGGAAAGAGGGTGACGTACACCCGCGCCCCCTTCAGGTTGTTGTGGGCGCTGTTGAGGATGGCATTCAGCTCGGCATGGCAGACGTACATATACTTGGTGTTCAGCGGGTCGCCCTCCCGCTCCCACGGCATGGCGTCGTCGTCGCAGCCGATGGGCATACCGTTGTAGCCCAGAGAGAGGATCTTGTTTTCCGGGCTGACGATGCAGGCCCCCACCTGACTGCTGGGGTCTTTGGAGCGCATCGCCGTGAGCAGGGCAATGCCCATGAAGTATTCGTCCCAGTTGATATAATCCGTGCGTTTCATCGTGCAGTGCTCCTTCGTTTGCATGAAAGTTGGTCTCGACGCCCCTATTATAGCGTGCCGCAGGGACTTTTACAATAAAACCATCTTCCTCAAGGCAAAATGCACAAAACGAGGCCGGGAAGTTTGGCAGGGCGAAAGCCGGAAATTTCAAACGAAATATTTAAAAATCGTTTGAAGTGTGGTATTATCTTTGTAAAATATGCCACAAAAGCGGAGAGAATGCTCCGTGCGGCGGAAATGAGGGAAAAACCGATATGAAATACGCAAGCAACAACATCCGCAATATCTTGATCGCGGGCCATGCCGGCAGCGGCAAAACGACGCTGACCGAGGCATTGGTCTATTTTTCGGGCGCTGCCGAGCGTATGGGCCGGGTCGAGGACGGCACCACGATTTCGGACTTTGACCCCGAGGAAGCAAAGCGGAAGGCCAGTCTGTCGGCATCGGTGGTGCCGGTGGAGTATGAGGGCATCAAGTACAACCTCATCGATGCTCCGGGCCTGTTCGACTTTGAGGCAGGCGAGTACGAGGGCATCCGTGCAGCCGAGAGCGTGCTGGTGTGCGTATCGGGCCGCAGCGGTGTGACTGTCGGCGCGGAGAAGGCCTTCCAGCTGGCCCGCAAGAACGGCAAGGCTACGATGGTCTTCGTCTCCAAGTGTGATCTGGAGAATGCGAACTACTTCAAAATTCTGGAAGATATGAAGATCAAGTTCGGCACCACCGTCTGCCCCTGCGTCGTCCCGGCCAAGCTGGATGACGGCACCCCCGTGTACATCAACCTGTTCAGCCAGAAGGCGTTCAAGTATGAGGGCGGCAAGCAGGTACAGGTGGAGCTGCCCGACATCGGCCACCGCTTTCAGGGCCTCATCGAGGCCATGAGTGAGGCCATCGCCGAGACCGACGACGAGCTGATGGAGAAGTTCTTCGGCGGTGAGGCGTTCACCACAGAGGAGATCGTCGAGGGAATGCGCAAGGGCGTTAAGGACGGCCTCATCACCCCCGTGTTCTGCGGCAGCGCCGTCAACCAGCAGGCTCTGGATATGCTGCTGTACAATATGCATAAGCTGCTGCCCAGCCCGGAGCACAACAGCGTTCTGGCAGAGGACGCCAACGGCGACCCCGTCGAGCTGAACTGCGCCGAGAGCGACCCCACCGTTGCATACGTCTTCAAGACTGTGGCAGACCCCTTCGTGGGCAAACTGAGCTATCTGCGCGTCATCAGCGGCAAGATCACCGCAGGCGCGTCCCTCGTCAACGCCCGCACCGGCGAGACCGAGAAGCTGGGCAAGCCTCTCACCGTTCTGGGCAAAAAGCAGACCGAGGCAGAGAGCATCGGTGCCGGTGACGTGGGTGCTGTGGCAAAGCTGATCAGCGCCAAGACCGGCGACACCCTCTGCGATGCCTCCCGTGTGGTCAAGCTGCCGGCGCCCGTCTTCCCCAAACCCAGCCTGTTCATGGCCGTCACTGTGGCCAAGAAGGGCGACGAGGGCAAGATCAGCAGCGCTCTGGCCCGTCTGATGGAGGAAGACCCCACCCTGAGCTACATCAACAACGCGGAGACTCACCAGCAGATCATCGGCGGTCTGGGCGAGCAGCACCTCGATGTGGTCAAGGCCAAGCTGAAGAACAAGTTCGGCGTGGAGATCGGCCTCGAGGCTCCCCGCATCGCCTACCGTGAGTCCATCCGCAAGGCCTGCCAGAAGCAGGGCCGCCATAAGAAGCAGACCGGCGGCCACGGCCAGTTCGGCGATGTCATCATCAACTTCGAGCCTTGCGACAGCGAGCAGGTCGTCTTTGAAGAAAAGGTGTTCGGTGGCAGCGTGCCCAAGAACTTCTTCCCGGCGGTCGAGAAGGGCGTCCGCCTCGCCGCTGAGAAGGGCGTGCTGGCGGGCTACCCCGTGGTGGGCCTGAAAGCCACCCTGCTGGACGGCAGCTACCACCCTGTGGACAGCTCTGAGATGGCCTTCATCATGGCCGCAAAGCTGGCCTACAAGGCCGCGATGCCTGAGGCCGGCCCTGTCATCCTCGAGCCGATCCACACCCTGAAGGCCCACGTCCCCAATGACAACACCGGCGACATCATGGGCGACGTCACCAAGCGCCGCGGCCGTGTGCTGGGTATGGAGCCGGACGAAGACGGTATGCAGACCATCATTGCCGAGGTGCCTCTGGCAGAGCTGGCCAACTTCACCACCTTCATCCGTCAGATCACGCAGGGCCGCGGCTGGTTCACCACCGAGTTCGCCCGCTATGAGATCCTGCCGGAGATGCTGGTGCCCGCTGTGGTCGAGCAGGCCAAGAAGCTGGGCAATCTGGATGAATCCGCAGACGACTAAATAAGACATTTTCCAAGCCCTGTCGGCACTTCCCTCTGTCGGCGGGGCTTTTTTGTGCCCTTTTTGGCCCGCAGAGCGGCAGTTTTTATTGACAAGGCCGCAGCTTGCTATTATAATGAATAGGTCAAAATGGCATTCGTGTGCGGTTTTGTGCGTCAAGACGCCCTGCCGTACCCCAAAAAATAGATAAGGAGATTTCCAAATGGCACAAGAGATCAAGATGTCCGCTGCTGGCCTGAAGGCGATGCAGGAGGAACTGGAATACCTCAAGACGGTCCGCCGCAAGGAGCTGGCAGAAGAGATCAAGGAAGCCCGCAGCCACGGCGACCTGTCCGAGAACAGCGAGTACGATGAGGCAAAGAACACGCAGGGTCTGGTGGAGAACCGCATCACCGAGCTGGAGCAGATGGTCAAGAACGCTGTCGTCATCGACGAGAGCGAGCTGAGCGTCGAAAGCGTCTCCGTCGGCACCCATGTCACCATCCAGATGGAGGGTGAGGACGAGGTCGAGGAGTACGACATCGTGGGCCGCACCGAGGCTGACCCCCTGAACGGCAAGATCAGCGACGAAAGCCCTGTGGGCCATGCCCTGCTGGAGAAGGCCGTCGGCGATGTCGCCGAGGTCCTGCTGCCCACCGGCCACACCGTCAACTACAAGGTGCTGGGCATTACCCACGCTGCAAACTGAGCACGAGCGGGAGGAAATCATGGAAGAACAGAAGAAGAACCCCGCACAGGGCCTGTCTGAGAGCGAGCAGGTGCAGGTGCGCCGCCAGAAGCTGGCAGACCTGCAGGCCGCAGGCAGCGACCCCTTTGCTCTGACCAAGTTCCCGCAGGACGCCTACTCTGCCGACCTGAAGGAAGAGTTCAAGGATCTGCCCAACGAGACCGACAGCGGCAAGAAGGTCGCTCTGGCCGGCCGTCTGATGTCCAAGCGCGTCATGGGCAAGGCAAGCTTTGCCCACCTGCGCGACGATAAGGGCGACATCCAGCTCTACGTCCGCCGCGATGAGCTGGGCGATGAGGCTTACGCCGCATTCAAGAAGCTGGATGTGGGCGACATCATCGGCGTCAAGGGCGAGGTGTTCCGCACCAAGACCGGCGAGCTGAGTGCCCGCGCAGAGGAGATCACCCTGCTGGCCAAGAGCCTGCGTCCCCTGCCGGAGAAGTTCCACGGCCTGACCGATACCGAGACCCGTTATCGTCAGCGTTATGTTGACCTGATCGCAAACCCCGAGGTCAAGGATACCTTCGTCAAGCGCAGCCAGATCCTGAAGGAGATCCGCGCTTATCTGGACGAGAAGGGCTTCCTCGAAGTGGACACCCCCATCCTGACCCCGTTTGAGATCGGCGCATCCGCACGTCCCTTCTACACCCACCACAATACCCTGAACATGGACATGGTGCTCCGCATCGAGACTGAGCTGTACCTGAAGCGCCTCATTGTGGGCGGCATGGACCGCGTCTATGAGGTGGGCCGCATCTTCCGCAACGAGGGCATGGACCCCAAGCACAACCCCGAGTTCACCACCATCGAGCTGTATCAGGCCTTCACCGACTTCCACGGCATGATGGACTTGGTCGAAGAGCTGTACAAGCGTCTGGCTCAGAAGATCTGCGGCAGCATGGTCATCCCCTATCAGGGCAAGCAGATCGACATGAGCCACTGGGAGCGCCTGACCATGATCGAGGCGGTCAAGAAGTATTCCGGCGTGGATTTCAACGACTGGAAGACCGACGAGGATGCCATCGCTTCCGCCAAGGAGCACCATGTGGAGCTGCCTGAGGTGCCCACCAAGGGCGCTATTCTGGCCGAGTTCTTCGACGCCTTCGTTGAGGATAAGCTCATCCAGCCCACCTTCATCTACGACTATCCCGTCGAAATCAGTCCGCTGGCCAAGCGCAAGCCGGGCGACCCCGCCTTCACCGAGCGCTTCGAGTACTTCATCGACTGCACCGAGTACGGCAACGCCTTCAGCGAGCTGAACGACCCCATCGACCAGAAGGGCCGCTTCGAGCGTCAGGTCGCCGAGCGCAAGGCCATTGAGCCGGACTGCAAGGCGCAGGTCGATTACGACTACGTCAACGCGCTGGAGTATGGTCTGCCCCCCACGGGCGGCCTTGGCTTCGGCGTGGACCGTCTGGTCATGCTGCTGACCGACAGCGCTTCCATCCGTGATGTGCTGCTGTTCCCCACGATGAAGCCGATTGAGCAGTAAAACGCGAAATTAAAACGCAGATGCGATGAAATTTTGAACGAATTTCAAACGGCATCTGCGGTACTACACCACAACTACACCAATTTTGGGATGTTTTCCCGAAAAGGAGCCTTACAAAGCGGTGTGGTGTAAGAATCGAATAGACGGATTGGTGTAGTAGGTACACCGAACCCCAAACGCAAAAATGCGGCAGCTATGTTGTGAAAATACAACGTAGCTGCCGCTTTTTGTTTCGTATAGAGATTTTATGCTGACAGGCAACTTCTCCTGTGGTTAAATCAATTTGTCGTTGGCAAGTGTCAAACACTCCTGATTTGGCATACGCCCAAATTTACGCCAATTTAGCGCAGTTCCTCAAGCAATGCCGTGCAGCCTTCCAGTATATCCTGCCATGTGGCTTCAAAATCTCCTGTGAACCATGGGTCTGCCACTTCACGGGGATGATCCGTATGCGCCATCAGCAGCGAGACTTTATGCTGTGGGTCTCCGCCGACAAGTCGCAGGATGTCGCACAGATTACTTTCATCCATGCCAATCAGATGATCATACCGTGCATAATCGAGCCGGGTCATCTGCCGGGCGGTCTTGCCGTTGCAGTCGATGCCATGTTCTGCCAGCTTCTGCCGTGCAGGAGGATAGACCGGATTTCCGATTTCCCATGCACTGGTGGCGGCTGATGCGATTTCAAATTGCTCGGATAGTCCTGCCTTGGACGTAAGGTCTTTCATCACATACTCCGCCATCGGGCTTCGGCAGATATTTCCGAGACAAATAAATAAGATCCTGGTCATGCCGGGTCGTTCTCCTTTTGGCTTACAAAAGCATAGCCGCCGTGGGTAGTGCGGATAAAGCTACCGCAGCCGGCCAGCTTCTTTCGCAGATTGGAAACGGTATTTGCCACGACCTTTAAGGTGTCGTCACAGTTTTGTCCCCACACAGCACGGAAAAGCTCTTCTTTTGAGAAGATTTGTCCTTCGTGGGAGGCAAGCATCAGCAGCAAATCGAACTCCAGTCGTGTAAGGGAGACTTTTCTGCCGTTGCACGACACTTCGTGGGTCATTCCGTCCAGTGTAAGCCCCGGAAGAACCAACTTCTCCCATGAATCAATGGATATTTGCTCTGCCTCGATGTGCTCTCGTTCCAGAAGCATCCGGATCTTCTGCTCTAATTCCGGGTCAGGCTGTCGGGTCTTTATAACGATCATGGCAAACTCCTGCGTGTATTTTACTCTGCGGCGGTATCCATTTCCCGGAGCAGGTTTACCATCTCGATGGCACTGACTGCACAGTCATAGCCTTTATTACCTGCTTTGGTGCCTGCCCGCTCGATGGCCTGTTCGATGTTTTCGGTGGTCAGAACACCAAAGAGGACGGGAACCCCGCTTTCCAGCGAGACCGTGGCAATGCCTTTGGAAACCTCATTGCACACATAGTCGTAATGGCTGGTAGAACCGCGAATCACGGCACCAAGGCAGATCACAGCATCATACTTTCCGCTTTTTGCCATTTTAGAGGCAACCAGTGGGATCTCAAAAGCACCCGGAACCCATGCAACATGAATATCAGTGTCCTGCACATCGTGCCGGAGCAGACCATCCATTGCTCCGCTCAGAAGTTTGGACGTGATAAATTCGTTGAAGCGGGCAGCTACGATACCGACCTTGATGTTCTGAGAAACCAGCTTACCTTCAAATGTTTTCATTTTTAAATACCTCTTTCGTTGTTAATATTCCAGAAGATGCCCCATCCGTGCCTGCTTCGTTTTCAGGTAAAACAGGTCATACGGGGTCGCCGTCATCTGAATGGGTACGCGCTCGGAGATCTCCAGCCCAAACTCGGAGAGCTGATATACTTTGTCCGGGTTATTGGTAAGCAGGCGCAGGCTTTTTACGCCAAGTTCCCGGAGGATCTGTGCGCCGAGATAATACTCCCGTTCATCTCCATGGAACCCAAGAGCGAGATTGGCTTCCAGCGTATCCATGCCCTGCTCCTGAAGTTCATAGGCACGCAGCTTGTTGATCAGACCGATGCCCCGGCCTTCCTGCCGCATATAGAGCAGGATACCCCGGTCTTCTTTTTCGATCTGCGTCATGGCAGCGGCCAGCTGTTGGCCGCAGTCACAACGCAAAGAGCCAAATGTATCTCCTGTCAGGCATTCCGAGTGGACGCGGCACAGAATATCCTTTCCATCGCCAATGTCACCTTTTACCAGTGCAATGTGATGCTCTCCGTTCAGGCGGCTCACAAAACCATAAGCTCTGAAGGTGCCATACTTGGTGGGCAGGTTCACTGCCGTCACCTGATCGACCAGTTTATCGTGACACTTGCGGTACTCCTGTAAATCACGGATGGTGATGAATTTGATCTGGAAACGCTCTGCCAGCTTTGCCAGTTCAGCGGTGCGCATCATCGTGCCATCCTCCCGCATGATCTCGCAGCACAGGCCGCATTCTTTCAGCCCTGCCAGACGGCACAGGTCAACGGTTGCTTCCGTGTGACCGTTGCGCTCCAACACACCGTTCTTTTTTGCCAGAAGGGGGAACATATGGCCCGGTCTGCGGAAATCTTCTGCTTTTGCGTGATCGTCCACACAAGCCATCGCCGTAATGGAACGCTCTGCGGCAGAAATGCCCGTAGAAGTAGAAACGTGGTCGATGGACACCGTAAATGCCGTTTCATGGTTGTCGGTGTTATACTGCACCATCTGCGGAAATTGCAGCTTCTGGACGAAAGCCTCGGACATCGGCATACAGATCAGACCTTTGCCGTGGGTCGCCATAAAGTTGATGTTTTCGGTGGTGGCAAATTCGGCAGCACAGATGAAGTCCCCCTCGTTTTCACGGTCGGGGTCATCCGTTACCAGAATGATTTTTCCTTGCTTCAGGTCTTGCAAAGCTTCGGGAATGGTATTGAAGTTCATCGTAAACTCTCCTTAAAAGCCGCAGCGCAGCAGCATTTCTTTTGTGAGCGTGTTTTGCTTCGGTGTTTCTGATGGAAGCAGCCTCTCGATATATTTTCCAACAACATCGGTTTCCAAATTGACAAAATCCCCTTTGTGCCGTTGGTTCAGGTTCGTCTGACGGACGGTGTGCGGTATCGTGGACACGGAAAAGCCCGTAGGTTCCACCGCAGCCACGGTCAGGCTGATACCGTCTATTGTGATAGAGCCTTTTTCAACGACATAGCGAAGGATTGCAGGATCTGCATGAATGGTGTACCAGATAGCCGTATCGTCTTTTCGGATATTAGCAATGCGTCCGACGCCATCCACATGGCCTGCTACGATGTGTCCGCCAAAACGTCCGTTGGCCGGCATGGCACGTTCCAGATTGACAGCACTTCCAACGGTGAGCTGTGCAAGTGCAGAGCGGTTCAAGGTCTCGTGCATGACATCCGCAGCAAAGCTATCCGGGAAGAGCTGCCTGACGGTCAGACAGATGCCGTTGACGGCGATGCTGTCACCGATTCTGGTTTCTTCCAGAACCGTTTTTGCACGAACAGTCAGTACGGCAGAATGCTGTCCCCGATTGATGGATTTTATTGTTCCGACTTCTTCCACGATTCCGGTAAACACGGGTACTCCACCTCACTTTCGATCAGGAAATCTTTGCCAAGCTGTTCCAATCGGCTGTTCTTCAGGCGGAATGCAGCATCCGGAAGCGGGACACCTGCACCCTCAATGGGTACTTTGGCATCCCTTCCTCCGAACAGCTTCGGGGCAATGTAAGCCTGTACCTGCTGCACGATGCCGCTTTCCAGTGCAGACCAGTTCAAGGTTCCGCCGCCTTCCAGCAGAATGCTGTCGATCTGCTCCTGCCCCAGCTGTTCCATCAGTTGCAGAAGATTCACATGACCGCAATGCGCTTCCAGACAAAGGACCCGGCACCCGGCCTGTTGATATGCCGCCTGCTTCTCCGGGTCGCCGCAGCAGGTCGCAAGAATGGTCGGAACCTGTTTGGCGGTCATGACCACCTGTGATTGCAGCGGTGTCCGCAAATGTGTATCACAGATGATCCGGACGGGATCACGGCCACCCTCTATCCGGCAGGTCAGCAGCGGGTCATCTGCTAGGATGGTTCCGACTCCCACCATAATGCCGCGGAATCGGTGTCGCTGCCGTTGAACATGATTCCGGGCAATTTCCCCGGTGATCCATTTAGAAGCGCCTGTGTATGTGGCGATTTTTCCATCCATCGTCATGGCGTATTTCATGGAAACGAAAGGGCGTTTTGTGGTGATATAGTGGAAGAACACCTTGTTCAGCGCATCGCATTCCTCTTGCAGAACATTTTCGGTCACATCTATGCCGTGTGCGCGCAGGATTGCAATTCCTTTTCCAGCCACCAGCGGATTCGGGTCAGCAGAACCCACGACCACCCGGTGAATGCCCGCGTCCAGAATCGTATCCACGCAGGGCGGCTGCTTTCCGTAATGGCAGCACGGCTCCAATGTCACATACAGGGTCGCTCCCTGCGGATCTTCGGTGCAGGATGCCAGCGCATTGCGCTCCGCATGAGCCTGACCGTATCTCTGGTGCCAGCCCTGTCCGATGATCCTGCCCTCTTTTGCGACCACGGCACCCACCATCGGGTTGGGAGATGTCCATCCGCAACCCTTTTTTGCAAGCTGCAAAGCCAGACGCATATACTCTTTGTCGTTCATCGTGTTGCCTCCAAAAGAAAAAGCCCTGAACAAAAACGTTCAGGGCAAGCCGAAAAGACACAAGGGACCCTTGTGCAAAAAAGAAAGCTCCAGAATGCAAACGCATCCCAGAGCAGCCTCCACAAGCGCCGAACCGTGCGGGCTCTGCGCTTGGTATCTTCTTTCATCCAGACTGTACTGTCGGCTTCGGAGTTTCACCGAATCATGCCTTACGGCTCGTGGGCTGTACCACCGGTAGGGAATCGCACCCTGCCCTGAAGATTTCTGATTCAATTACAGCGGCATTATAGCACGGCTCCTTTCGGATTGCAAGGGCATTCTGCAAACCGGGACGAAACCGGGATGAAGATGGGTACGAAACTTTTTGACTATTATTGCCTTGTCAAGAGGGTAGGCGTCGTCCAGCCCTCTCTCTTTTTGCCAAAGTTTCCCTTGCTTTTTCTTGCACCCTGCCGAAATCAGCGTATTCCCAAAACTTTTTGTTGACACGGCTCGATTTTTGTGGTAATCTATCCCAACAATTGAATATAACATATTTTTACATATTCGTTCAGACCCTGCGGGGCTAAACATTTTGGCTTTCAGCCGTTACATAACCGACTAGCATGACCTTCCAGAAAAAGCGAAGGCATGGCTGGTCTGTTTTGTGACGGCTTTTTTGTTGCCGTTTTGCCTGTTGAACCTTGAAAACCGCATGACCGTCTGCATGGGATACCCGGCGATGACCCCCAAGTGGGAGAGCCGGAAAACGCCGCCGGAAGGGGGCAGGAAAGCCATGCAGGGAGAACGGCAGGATGTTGATTTCCCAGTTGCGGAGAAAAACGATGTGCTCAAAATGATCACATCGTTTTTCCGTAACGCCAAGAAAGGACGGTGTGCCTATGAGTAATTTTACCCCTGCATGGTTCAAGAAAGGTTTTTTCAACGAATCCCTGTTCTGTGACGATTTTCTGAGCATCCACCAACTGCTTTACTCGAATGGCGCATTTTTCACCCCGGACGGCAGAATGGTGGACCCCATGCCCCTGCGGTGTGAGATCTTCGAGATGATGCGTGAATACGTCGGGGCGAACCTTGCCAAGAAGGTCACCAATGTGGTGGACGTGCTGAAACTGGCGGCACAGGTGGAGGACTTTCCGCCTGTCACCGACCGCATCGCACTGGCAAACGGCACCCTGTATCTGGACGGTACCTTTCAGGAGGGCAAGCCGGAGATCGTGCGCAACCGCCTGCCTGTCAAGTATGACCCGAAAGCCGCCCAGCCCGTCCACTGGCTGCGGTTTCTGTCCGACCTGCTCTACCCGGAGGACATCCCCACCGTGCAGGAGTTCATCGGCTACTGCCTGATTCCCAGCAATAAGGGCCAGCGCATGATGGTCATCAAGGGCAACGGCGGCGAGGGCAAGTCGCAGATCGGTGTGGTGCTGTCCCGGCTGTTCGGCTGCAATATGAAGGATGGCAGCATCGGCAAGATCTCGGAGAACCGCTTCGCCCGTGCTGACCTGGAGCACACCCTGCTCTGCGTGGACGACGATATGCGGATGGAAGCCCTGCGCCAGACCAACTATGTCAAGTCCATCGTGACCGCACAGGGGCAGATGGACTTGGAGCGCAAGGGCAAGCAGAGCTATCAGGGTTGGATGTACGCCCGCCTGCTGGCGTTCAGCAATGGCGATTTGCAGGCATTGTATGACCGCTCGGACGGTTTCTATCGTCGTCAGCTCATCTTGACCACCAAGGATAAGCCCCTGTCTCGTGTGGATGACCCGGACATTGCCGAGAAGATGGCGGCAGAGGTCGAGGGCATCCTGCTGTGGGCATTTGAGGGCTTGCAGCGGCTGGTGAAGAATGGCTTCCAGTTCACCGAGAGTGACCGTGCCAAGCGCAACCGGGAACTGGTGAAGCGGGACAACAACAATGTGTTTGATTTCCTCGAATCCGAGGGCTACATCCGCCTGAAGGCGGATGCCTGCACCAGCTCGAAAGAGCTGTATGAGGTCTACAAGATGTGGTGCGAGGAGAACAGCCTGAATGCGATCAAGGCCAGAGGGTTCAGCGATGCGCTGATCGCCAACCAGCGCAGGTATAATCTGGAATCCACCAACAACATCGTCAATTCGTCCGGGCGGCGTGTCCGGGGCTTTATCGGCATTGAAGCCCTTGTGCAGCCCGACCTTACTCCCAATAGCTGGCGGGCATGACCCGCTTTTGATCCCCCTATATGGTGCGTTTTCGGTCTTTCGCTGCGTACGTGCGTACAAAGAAAGCCGCCTGTTGCGTACGCACGTACGCAGCAAAACGCCAAAGTTCTCCTTTATAGGGGGGTGGCAAAGTGTCAGGTTGACAGTTTGCCAAGAGTGGTAAGTGACGGGAAACGGTACTTACCAGCTCCTACCCAATTCCCCAAAATGGGAATCAGGGTGGGATGGCCGTTATCAGACCGTCTATCTGCCTGTTACCATTTTGGGAACAGGCAAAATCAGTTGGTCAATTTGGCCAACTGAAAAAGCCGGACGAGCTGCGGGCAGGGATTCGCAAATCTTTGCCTGTCAGCTTGCCCGGAGCAAGAGTGCAGAGAGCGCAGCTCTTTGCCCCAGTGATATGATGCTGTGCGTCATATCCTACTGGGTATTATCTGGCGCAAAACGGCGGCAGATCCAGCAGCTCCGCTGCTGCGTTCTCCCCGCCAAGCTGTTGAAACGGAGGGATGTCTATCTGAAACTGACACGACACAACGGACGAGCCGGAGCACACGGCACTTACAACCCCAAGCACAATGACCGCAGTTTCAACCTTGCTAACAGTGAGCACATCGACCCGGAACGAGCCAAGGGCAACATCTACTGGGACTGCTTCCACGGCTTCCATTCGGCTCTCGCTCCACCCGACCCGGATGATCTGGCGGCGACCTTTTCAGATGTGGAACGGCAATTCTATGAGACCCACTACACTGCCTTTGTCGAAAGCCAGAATGAGCGTAACGCCAAGATCCGGCACACAGAGCGCAACCGCTCCATTCCCGACCTGTTGTCCAGCCGCAAGACCTGCCCGGAAGAAACTATCTATCAGCTGGGAACAATGGACGACCATGCCTCCGCAGAGGACTTGCTGAACATCGTCACCGAGTTCATCGAGGAGTTCAAAGCCAAGTATGGCGACCATGTTCATGTGCTGGACTGGGCATTGCATCTGGATGAAAGCACTCCCCACATCCATGAGCGTCATGTGTTCGACTGCGAAAACAAGTACGGCGAGGTGGCACCCCAGCAGGAAAAGGCATTGGAAGCACTGAGCTTCGAGCTGCCCGACCCGGACAAGCCCCTCAGCCGCCGCAACAACCGCAAGATCACCTTTGATGCCGCCTGCCGGAAGATGCTGTTTGAAATCGCCAAGCGGCACGGGCTGGAATTGGAGGAAGAAGCGGAGTACGGAAACCGCAAATATCTGGAAAAGCAGGATTTCATCCTTGCAAAGCAGAAGGAGCAGCTTGCCGCCCAGCAGAACAAGCTGGACAAGCTGACCCTGAAAGTTTCGGACATGGAGACCCTGCTGGAAGATGTTTCGGCTGCGGCCTATGACAAGGCGGTGGAGGTCGTGACCGACGTGGTGCGCACCGAGACCCGCAAGGAAGATATGCGGATGATCGAGGACACGAAGAAGTGGGTGCTGTCCCCGGAACGTAAGGCTCCGCAGACCACGAGAGAATACGCCGCCCATCGGTTGGACACCGTGCTGGACAAGTTTCTCAAGACCATGCAGACCACCGCTGCCCGCTTGCAGGAGAAGCTGCTGAAGCCGGAGGCCCGGCAGAAAGGCAAGGAACAGGTCAAGGAGAAAGCACGGGATTCCGTTCTGCAACTGCTGAACCGCTTGCAGGCAGAACAGGCACAAAACAAACCAGCGGCACAACCCCGCACACAGGAGGGGCACTCGGAAATCTGAACCTCATCGGGAACGTTTGGGGCAGAAAGCTGGCACTTTCTGCCCCGGCACCCGGTTACAAGGATATGGAGGTGCAAGTGAAAGAAGTTCCGATTTGGCAAAAGAGTAATCTGACCTTGGAGGAAGCGGCGGCTTACTCTGGGATCGGTATCAATAAACTGCGGTCAATGACCGATAGCGATGAATGCAAGTTCGTCCTTTGGAACGGAACCAAACGACTGATCAAACGCCGTAAGCTGGACGAATATCTGGACAAGGCATTCTCGATCTGATGCGGTGTAGAAAATTGACCGTTTGATGTTGCAGGGAGTCTTGCGTCATGGTATACTCATGGCGTAAGGCTCCTTTTCAACATTCTGTGAATGAAAAGGAGAGTTTATATGCAAAGACGTAAAGATAATAAAGGCCGTGTTTTGAAAGATGGCGAGGTCTACCGCAAGAGCGACGGGCTGTATATGTACCGTTGGACTGCAAAAAACGGAAAACGTCATACCATCTATGATGCAACCTTGGAGGGGCTGCGCGAAAAGGAAGAGAAGATCCAGCACGACTTGGCAGATGGCATCCGCATTCCGGAGTGCAGCTTGACCCTGAATGACCTGTTTGAACTGTGGCGTAAGAACAAGGTGGGCTTGAAAGAGCATACCTTCGCCAATTACGTCTATATGTACAATCGGTTCGTCCGGGATGAGATCGGCATGATGAAGCTCAAGGACATTCGCAAGTCGGATATCCGCAGCTACTACAATGGCATCGTCCGCAATGGCAAGATGGCGTTGAACACGCTGGAAACCATCCAGAATATTCTCCATCAGGTCTTTGCGGTGGCGGTGGACGATGAGTACATCCGTGTGAATCCCACGGATGGTGTCCTGACGGCCATTAAAGCCGCCCACCAGTACGAAACGCCCAAACGACACGCTCTGACCCTGCCCCAGCAGCAGGCGTTTCTGAATTTCATCAAGAAAACGCCGAAGTTCCAGCACTGGCTCCCGATGTTCACCTTCATGCTGGGTACCGGATGCCGTATCTCGGAAACGGTTGGCCTGTGCTGGAGCGACATCGACTTCGAGAGTGGGTTTATCACCATCCAGCACAATCTGGTGTACCATGACCACGAGGTGGGCGGCTGCTATTTCACCATGTCCACCCCCAAGACTGCTGCAGGCAAGCGGGCAATTCCAATCTTGCCCGAAGTGCGGAAGGCACTGGAGCAGGAACGCACCAACCAGCAGGAGCTGGAACTGGTATGCGAATACGAAATCGACGGAATCTCGGACTTCGTATTCCTGAACCGCTTTGGCCAGCCGCAGAACCCGCAGACGGTCAACCGCGCCATCAAGCGCATCAGCGTGGCACACAACGAAGCCGAGCTGGAAAAGGCCGAAAAGGAAAAACGGGAGCCGCAGCTGCTGCCGCCCTTCTCCTGCCATAATCTCCGGCACACGTTCTGCACCCGGCTGTGCGAAAATGAGACCAACCTGAAGATCATTCAGGACATCATGGGACACAAGGACATCAGCACCACGATGGAGATTTATGCGGAAGCCACTAAGGAAGCCAAAGCCCATTCCTTTGCAAATCTGAACGGTAAACTGGGCATTTCGGTCTGAAATCCACTACACCAACTACTACACCACTTTTACACCAAATTGCCGGTAAGTTGTGGAGAGTTGCGTAGGGTGACGTACGGGAGCAGGAAAAAGGAAGCCGCATGGATAGGCTTATAAAGGAAAATAAAGCCATTTGTGAGCCTTCCTTAACCTGTCCCCACGATGAAGCCGATTGAGCAGTAAATTTCCAATTCAAGAAAAACAAAGCCTGAAACTTCTTGATGGTACGAGAAGTTTCAGGCTCTTTCTTTTGATGAATTTCCAGCAAAAACTACACCATACGCCAATTTTACGCCAAACGATGCAGGATTTTGTGCAGAGCAAAAAGAGCGTTGTTCGGGTTTGGCAGTAACGCCTGCACCGGCCATATGTACGGCAACATCGGTCAGGTCTCCTGCCTGATGTCCACCCTGATGGGCGGCGTTTCCGGCTCTGCTGTTGCGGACGCCTCGATGGAGTGCCGCATCCTCGGACCTGAGATGAATCGTCTGGGCTACGACCGCGGCTGGTCTGCCGCCATCAACGGCCTGTCCGGCCTGATCGTCGCCACCATTCCGCCGAGCATGGGCCTGATCATCTACAGCACCGTCGGCGAGGTCTCCATTGGCCGTCTGTTCATGGCTGGCTGGGTCCCCGGCATCCTGATGTGCGTGCTGCTGATGCTGGCCGTCACTTGGAGCGCCCGCTGCTTCGGCTACAAGCCCGAGCACGACCATCCGGCTCCGCTGTCTGAGATCCTCAAGGCTCTGCATCGGTGAACAGTTGTATTTCTCAGGATGAAATGTTATACTTGTCGAAAAGCAGAAAATCATGCAATATGCGGCTTATGCATGAAAAATGCGGATCACTTGAACAAGGGGTAAAGGAGAACCAAATGATTGTTGTCAGAATATCGCACGGACTGGGAAACCAGATGTACCAGTATGCGCTGCTGCTCTCGCTCAAAAAAATATATAAGGACATCGACATTAAGATCGATACAAATCATTATGAAAAGGACAAATCCCATACCGGGTATATTCTGGATAAAGTTTTCGGAATAAAGGAGTGCGTGGCGTCAGAAGAGGAATGCAGGAAAGTATATTCGGGATGCAGATATTATAAAGGATTTGGAAGAGAGGGCCTGAGCTTTCAGCCGCTCCGAATGCTCTATCGGAGGGTCTATTCTAAAATCGGAAATCTGGCAAGCTCAGGCAATAGATCTCACATGATCCACGGCTACAAGTTTAATATTTTCAATCCGGAAGTTTTCAACCTGGACCCCAAAAGAGATTGGTACTTGAGTGGACACTGGCAGAATCTTCAGTATTTCGACTGGAACAAAGAGGAACTCAAGAAAGTTTTTGATTTTTCGCTGGATCTTGATGAAGGAAAAAAAGAACTCGTGGCAGAGATGCTGTCCTGCAACTCGGTGAGCGTACATGTCAGAAAGGGAGACTACACAGGCTCGGGATTTGATCTGTGCGGCGATGAATACTATCATGAAGCAATCCAAAAAATAAAAGAACGGGTCGAGGATTGCAGATTCTACTTCTTTTCCGATGATGCGGAGTATGTAAAAGCGCATTTCGGAAATGTGGAAAATTCTGTGATCGTTTCAAATGGTGCAGACGAAGTGGAAGCGGATCTGCTGATGATGGAAAAATGCCGTCATCATATTATTCCGAACAGCACCTTCAGTTTTTGGCCGGCATATCTGAACGAATCGGAAAACAGCGTAACTGTATGCCCGCAATACTCTTTATCGGATAACGGAAAGATGTACCGGGCGGATTATCCCAAAAACTGGATCCGGATCGAAAATGCAAGGGGAAAGCAGGGGCTTCGATGAATAAAAGCAAAGTACTGCTCTTGAAAAACTGCTCGACCGGATTGGTCAGTCAAGTGATGACATTGATTTTCCAGTTTTTGACACGAAGCCTGTTCATCCGGTACATCGGCATTGAACTTTTGGGCGTATACAGCACCTTTACCTCTGTCCTGAGTACGCTATCCCTTGCAGAACTGGGATTTCAAACGGCTATCGTTTTCAGCCTCTATAAGCCACTGGCGCAACGAGACGAGCAGCAGATCAATGACATTGTCAATGTTTTCCGGTTTGTTTATGACTGCATCGGCGCCTTTTTTATTCTGGCTTCCTTGGCCCTTCTGCCGTTCTTAAAGTATATCCTCACAGGGATAACCGTGACGAATGCGATCTATCTCTATTTTCTAATCCAGGCGTTTTCCTCAGCGTGCACCTATTTTTTGGCCTATAAGAGATCGCTGCTTTATGCAGATCAGAAAGACTACATCTCCAAGATCATTGATATGATCGTAAATGTTATCGCAAACATCTTACAGATCATAGCGATGGTGTATTTCAAGGATTATCTGCTGTATCTTGTGCTGAAGCTCATGCAGGTGATCGTATCAAACATCTGGGTCCATTGGGTCTGCGCAAGGCTGTATCCATTTTTAAAGAGGGGAAAAATAAATTTCACGTTATTGAGATCGCTTTTTTCCAATGTGAAAAATATCTTTGCAGGGAAAATTGCGGCCTATGTGTATAGCTCGACTGACAGCCTTGTGATCTCGGCATTCATCAGTACGGTCCAAGTCGGGTATCTGGTGAATTATACAACGATCTCACAGCAGCTCAAAACCTTGATCGCTGGTCTTCTGAATCCGATCACGCCCATGATCGGAAATGTTCTGGCGACCGATTCCGAGGGGGAAAGCAAAGAGGGCGCATTCAAACTGTATGCAGTCATGCGTGTCCTGATCGCAATGATGATCGTTGTTCCTTTTTGTGTTCTGATCAACGACTTTATTGCCATGTGGGTCGGCGCGGAGTATATCCTTCCCGCTTCGGTGGTGGTGCTGCTTGTAATGGACCTGTACATTCATTTTGTGCACAGCGTAAATGTTGATTTTATCAATGCGGCGGGACTGTTCAGAGAAGACAGAGACAACGAGATCATTGCAGCCGTATTGAACATTACATTATCGATACTGGGCGCCAAAACCATAGGACTGGCAGGCGTATTGCTGGGAACGGTCGTGAGCCAGATGTGGTTCTGGTTCGGAAGAAGCTACGTCGTGTTCAAATTGTGCTTGCAGGCGGACAAAGAGGACTATCTGAAGTATTGGCTCAAAAATATCGTTGACGGGGTCGCATTGACGGTTTCGATCGTCTTCTGCGCTTATCTGAACAGCAGGCTGCCGATCGCCAATAGCTATCTTAAATTTGTTTGTTCCGGCATCCTCTGCGAGGCCGTATCCGTCGCCTTGTTTGGGGTCTTTCATTTCGGGGACCCGGAAGTCCGGAAAATGCTGAAATATCTGGTGAACCATATCGGAAAGAGATAAAGCCCCCTTGGTGCTTCTCTTTTCTGCATCAAGAAGCGCCCTGGCTCCCTCGTGCGGTGAGGGAGCCGGGACGCTTTTTGTGTGTGATACGGCCTTTCTTACTTCCGTGCGATCATCTCGGTGTAGGCCAGCACCAGCGGGCCGACGCCCTTGGCATCGTTGCAGACCACAGGCTCACTGAAATAGTAGGCCAGCGAGCCGTCGCGGTGGTCTTTGCCGCCGAGGCCTGCCACGAGGCAGATGCCGCCCAGCTGCAAACTGCCGTCCGGGTTCTTGGAGAGGTACTTGTCGCAGATGCCGTAGAAGGCCTTTTCGGCCCATGCAGCCATCCGCTTGGGCAGGTAGCCCAGACGCACGCCCTTGAGCACGGCATAAGCGAAGAGAGCTGTGCCGCTGGTCTCGAGGTAGTTGCCCTCGACGCCGGGATGATCCATCACCTGCCAGAACATACCGGTCTCCTCGTCCTGAAACTTGTGGACGTCCTCGATGGTCTGCTTCAGCATGGCCATGATGCCGCGGTACTCGTTGTAGAGCTGCTCGTCCATCCGCTCCAGCACATCCACCATCGCCACCATGAACCAGCCCATGGCCCGCAGCCAGAAGTTGGGGCTGCATCCGGTGACGGGGTCGGCCCAGTACATCGTCCGGCTCTCGTCGTAGCCGTGGTAGTACAGGCCGGTCTTCTCGTCCCGCATATGTTTTTTGATGTTCATGAACTGCTTGTAGCTGTCGATGCAGCCCTGCATCTTGTTGTAGCGGGTCTCATATTCCATGTAGAAGGGCTGGGCCATATAGGTGCCGTCCAGCCAGACCTGCCACGGGTAGATGTCCTTGTGCCAGAAGTTGCCCTCCTTGGTGCGGGGCTGGGTCAGCAGCTGGCTGCGGATGGTGTCGATGGCCTTGCGGTATTTTTCGTCCCCGAAGATGTCGTAGAGGGTGAACAGGTTCTTGCCCTGATTCACGTTGTCGAGGTTGTATTCCTTCGGGTCGTAGGTTTTGATGGAGCCGTCCTCCTGCACGAAGAAGTCGATGAAGTCCTTGGAAAACTTCAGATACTTTTCGTCGCCGGTGGTCTTGTAGAGGCTCAGGCAGGCGGTGATCATGCAGCCGTCGATGTAGTTCCACTTGTTGGGCTTGCCGCTGCGCACCTTCTCGATGTTCCACATGGGGGCCTCAGCGCTGGAATTGGCGATGAGGTAGTCCACATAATCGCCCAGCATGGACAGGATCTCTTCGTGTGTCATGATGTTAGTCCTCCTCAAAATGGCCGACGTTGGCGAAGCGCAGACGCTCGCCCTCGTAGCCCTCGATCTTGACGTTGTGCAGCTGGATGCTCTTCACGTTCTCGGCGTAGATGGCCAGCTTCTTCACATAGGGGCGGTTGTCGGCCATGGCAGCCTGACCTTCCTTGGCGTCGGGGGCGAAGGCGATGGTGACATTCTTCATGGAGACGCCCTCGATGGGCTGCTCGGGCAGGCCGTCGAAGTAGCAGCCCGCGAACTGCGCGTCGGTGGCGACGATGTCCTCCATCGTCAGGGTGCCCAGCTTGGGGGTATACTCATCCACCGGCAGGGCCTCGCGGCACTGGACGTAGGGGCCATGGCCGTCCGGGTCGCAGAAGTAGAACATATTGATGACGAAGGGGGCCTTGACGCCCCGCATCTCCACATTGCGGAACACCAGACCGTCGATGACGGCGGTGTTGCCGCGGCCCCGGCGGGTCTTGACCCGCAGACCGCGGTCAGTGTGATCCATGAGGCACTGGGTGACGACCATGTCCTTGACGCCGCCGCTCATCTCGCTGCCGATGACGATGCCGCCGTGGCCCTTGTCCAGCAGACAGTTGCGGATGACGGTGTGCTCGCAGCTCTTCTTGAGCTTCATGCCGAGAAAGACCTTGCTGGC
Organism: Faecalibacterium sp. I3-3-89; assembly: GCF_023347275.1. Taxonomy (NCBI): domain Bacteria; kingdom Bacillati; phylum Bacillota; class Clostridia; order Eubacteriales; family Oscillospiraceae; genus Faecalibacterium; species Faecalibacterium sp. I3-3-89. Next base: position 465,324 of record NZ_CP094468.1, read on the forward strand.
CTTCATGGCGATGCAGTCGTCGCCGACGTGGATGTTGACGCCGATGATGCGGATGTACTCGCAGCTCTCGGGGTCGATGCCGTCGGTGTTGGGGGCGTTGTAGGGGTTGTTGATGTTGAAGTTCAGCAGGTCAAGATGCTTGACGAAGATGGGGTGGATGGTCCACGAGTAGCTGTTCTGCACCGTGATGCCGTGGAGGCAGACGTTCTCGCTGTCCACCATTGCCACAGCGCGGGGACGCCATGCGATGCGCTTGACCTTGGGGTCCACCCACCAGTCGCCGTTCTGGGCGTCGCAGTCCAGCGTGCCTTCGCCGGTGACGACGACGTCATGCACCTGCGTGATGTTCAGCAGGCCCGCGAAGCTGTTCAGAGGGTTGCCCTCCCAGCCGGTGAGGTAATATTCGTCCACCTCGTTCTCGCTGGGGAGGACGCCGGGCAGGATGGGGTAGTGGGTACGGTCGTTGTCGCCCAGCAGCACAGCGCCCTTTTCAAGGTAGAGGGTGGTGCAGCTCTTCATGAAGAGGCTGGACGTGCGGTAGCGGCCAGCCGGGACGTACACCGTGCCGCCCTTGGGGCAGGTGGAGAGGGCGGCCTGCAGCCGGACGGTATTGTCGGTCTCGCCGTCGGCGACGAGGCCGTAGCGGGACGCATCCACAAAGAAGCTCTCGGCCTCGGTGGTGAAGTCCAGCTTCAGGTGTTCGCCCTCGGCGTCCACCTCCACGGTGTAGGAGGTGGCGGGGGTCAGGGAGAAGAGGGAAAAGACGTTGGTGTTGCAGCTTTCATAAATGGTCTTGCCGTTCAGAGCCACGGTGAAGGGGTGCTCCGGACGGAAGCACTTGCCGTTTTCCAGCTCGAAGACAGCGCTGCGGGTCATGGAACGGATGAGAGACAGGTTCATTTTTACAGCCTCCTGAGTTATTTGCGTCGATTTGCGGCTTGCCCGCAGAGGGCGGGCATGGTACACTGGGGATAGAAGAGATAGAAGCACTGCCCGGAGCGGGCAGGCAAAGCAGAGGGGAGAAGGACGATGCGGGCCGAACGGGAAAAACTCAATGCAAAGATCACGGCGGGGTCACTCCGAATGACCAGCGGGCAGCTCGAACTGCCTGCGGAGTCGTGCCATATCATCCTGTTTTCGGGCGGCAGCTGTACCGTCCGGTGCGGGGACACGGCCCTGCTGGTCAGCCCCGGCTGTGTGCTGCTGCTGGGGCCGGGGGCATGGGTGGTGTCGCAGGCCGGTCATGCCCTGCCCGAGATGCTGGGATGCGGGTTCCCGTTGACGGCGCTCCACGAGATGAAGAACGCCACCGGCGAAGATTTTCTCCGCCTCTTTGCGCCGGGCAGCCAGATGGCCCTTTACGGCAGCGTCCAGTGGGCCAGCCGCCTGCGGACGCTGCTGGAGATGATGCGGAGTGCGATGGGGGAGCCGGAGTATCCGGGCGGGCTGTATCTGGCGCTGACGCTCCACTATGTGGAGCAGGAGCACCGGGCACAGAGCGCCGCCGACGCCCGCCCCCGCAACGAGACGGTGGAGCAGATCTGCGCCTATCTCGCGGCCAACTACCAGCAGAAGCTCTCCCTCACCGAGGTGGCGGCGCGGTTCTACATCTCGCCCTACTACCTGAGCCGGCTGTTCCGGCGGGTGACGGGGCAGTCCATCGTGGACTATATCAACGCCCGCCGCATCGAGGCGGCCCAGAAGCTTCTGGAAACGACAGAGCTGAGCATCGGCAGCGTGGCGGAGCAGACCGGCTTTGCCTCTGCGGCCCACTTCCGCCGCGTCTTCCGGGAGACGATGGGAGTCGGGCCGCTGCAATATCGGAAGAGCAGAAAATAGCGAGCCTCAAAAGCCTCTCCCAAGGGGCGAGCCTTTGACATTAGAAATGCCCCCTGCATCCTCTCTACGGGAAGAGGCACAGGGGGCATTCGTGTTTGTCTGGGGTTATCCGAGCAGCGGGGGCGTCAGCTTAGCCCTTGACTGCACCGGCGGAGATACCTTCGACGAACTGATCCTGTGCGCAGAAGAACACGATGAGCTGCGGCAGGATGGAGATCAGGGACAGGGCCAGAATACGGTTCCAAGCAAAGCCCGTATCACCGTCCATGGACAGCTTGACGAACAGGGACATGGGGTACTTTGCAGGAGTCTGGACGTAAAGCAGGGGACCCATGAAGTCGTTGCAGCTCCACATGAACTGGAACAGTGCGCAGGACACCAGAGCGGGCATCAGCATCGGGACGATGACCTTGTACAGGGTCTGGAAGGAGGAGCAGCCGTCGATGGCGGCAGCCTCGTCCAGATCGCGGGGGACGTTGCGCATGAACTGCACCAACTGGTAGACGAAGTAAGTCTCCGTTGCGAATGCGCAGTGGACCCAGATGGCCAGATAGAACGGGCTGTTGACCCAGCCGAACTTGGTGTACAGCAGGAACTGAGGCACGTTCAGGACGACCTGAGGCAGGAACAGGGTGGCCAGCATGATGCTGAACAGGATCTTCCGGCCCGGGAAATCGAAGCGACCGAAGCCGTAGGCTGCGATGCAGGCAGAGACCACGGTGCAGATGACCTTGGGCAGGACGTAGCTGTAAGTGTTCAGCATGGCCTGCAGGATGTTGATGGAACCGCCGAAGTTGTTCAGCGCGTTCTTGTAGCCCTCCAGAGTGGGGTTCTTGATCCACAGGCCGATGCCTGCAAAGATCTCGCTGTTGTCCTTAAAGGTGGCGCTGATCATCCACAGCAGGGGATAGATCATGATGAGGCCCACCAGGATCAGGACAAAGTACTTGAAAAACGTCGCAATGGCGTTAGAAGCTTTCATTCCCATACTGTCACACCTTACCTTTCATCCGAGTAGTAGACCCACTTCTTCTGGCTGGTGAAGGCGATGATCGTCAGGATGCAGACGATAACGAACATGATCCATGCCAGTGCGGAAGCCATGCCCATCTGGTTGGACTTGAATGCGTAGTTGTAGACCAGAATGGAGATGAGGGTGGTGGAACCGCGGGGACCGCCGTTGGTGATGATGAACGGGCCATTGAACTCCTGGAAAGCCTGGCAGATCTGAGTGACCAGATTGTAGAAGATAATGGGGGTGATCATCGGAACGGTGATGGAGAAGAACTGACGCCACTTGCCTGCGCCGTCGATGGTGGCAGCCTCGTACAGGTCGGCGGGCACGCCCTTCAGGGCGGCGAGGAACAGCACCATGGCGGAGCCGAACTGCCAGATACGCAGGAAGCAGATGATCCACAGTGCGTAGCTGGGGTCGCTCAGCCAAGAGGGACCCTGAAAATGACCGAAGGTCAGGATACGGATCAGAGTGTTGACCAGACCGTCATCGCGGAAGACAGCCTTCCACAGCACGGCGATGGCAACAGAGCCGCCGAGGATGGAAGGGATGTAGTAGACGGTGCGGAACAGGTTCACGCAGGCGATCTTGAAGTTCAGGATGTAGGCGATGAACAGTGCGAACACCAGCTTCAGGGGCACCGTGATGAAGCTGTACTTGAAGGTGGTGATGAGCGCCTTGGTGATCTTGGGGGTGGAGAAGGCGTCCACATAGTTCATGATGCCGTACTGATGGATGCCGTTGAAGAAGTCCATATCCGTAAAGCTGTAGTACAGAGACTGGCCGAACGGGATGGCTTTGAAGACGACGAAGCCGATGATCCAAGGGATCAGATAGAACAGGCCCTGCCATTTGTCAACGAACTTCTGGGCCGGGGTACGCCCGATAGAGGGCGCTTTGCTTTCTTTCATCCGGGAATCCTCCTTTTGTAAGGATAATCTCTCGTGCACCGCAATCATTTGGACATACTTTTGTCAAAAAAATGTCATCGCTGTCTTGCGAAAAAGGGGCATCCGTCCGTAGGTGGAAAGGATGCCCCCTTGCAAGACCCTTTTTATGCGGTGCGGCCCGTACGAACACCGCGCGTGCGCGGGCCGCGAGAGGTCTGTGAGGCGGAAATTAGACGGTATAGCCGACTGCGTCCATGCCGTCCAGCAGGGTATCGACCAGATCAGCGCCGGAGACGTTGTCGTAATCCAGAGAGTCGAAGACCTCCTGATAGACGCCGGTGCCGGTAGCCTTCAGGTCGTTGGACTCGAACAGGGGGTCGAGCTGGTTGGAAACGAAGGCCATGACCTTGCCGTTTGCCTCAGCGACCAGCTCCTTGACAGCGCCGGCAGCCTGAGCAGCAGCCAGACCAGCCTTGGAAGCGGGGATGCCGCACTCAGAACCCATGATGGAAGCGCCCTCTTCCTCGTTCAGCAGGAAGTTGATGAGGGTAGCTGCTTCTGCGGGGTGTGCGCAGGTCTTGGTGATGGCCAGACCCATGGAGACCTTGGAGAAGCCGCCGTTGTAATCGCCGAACTTGATCTCGTCGCCGACAGTGAAGCCAGCCTTGTTCTCTTCGTCCAGAGCGTCAGCGTACTTGGTAGCGGAGGAGTCCCACTCGAAGCAGCCAGCCAGCTTGCCGGTGATCCACTCGTTGGACTGGTGAGCAGCGTTATCGCCGTTGGAGCCGTAGTAGGTGGGCAGGCTCATGATGACGTGGCCCTCGACGAGGCTCTTGATGAAGTCGATGCCCTCGGCGATCTGGTCAGCGTCGTAGTTCAGGGTGGAGGTGGTGGGGTCTGCCCAGTCCTTGCCGTACTTGGACTCGAGGTAGAAGACCATCAGGATCATACGGTCGTATGCGCCCAGATGCAGGGGATAGTAGTCATCGCCCAGCTTCTCCTGGAAGGTCTTGCCGGCAGCCATCAGCTCGTCCAGAGTAGTGGGGTAGGAGATGCCGGCCTTGTCGAAGGTGGTCTTGTTCCAGTAGAAGATACGGCCAGTCATGGAGACGGGCACGCACTGCTGGGCGTTTGCCACATTGCAGGCAGCCAGCTTGGCCTCATCCCACTGGGTCAGGTCGAGGTAATCCGTGACGCTGTTCAGGTCGATGAAGGTCTGGCCGCTCTTAGAATAGTTGTACAGCCAGTTCCAGTTGATCTGGCAGACATCCTCAGCGACGCCGCCTGCGAACTTGGTGGACATGGTATCCTCCCAGCCGGACCATGCAGCGAAGGTGGGGTTGATGGTGATGGTGCTGTTCTTAGCCATGAAAGCCTTGATGGCCTCCTGATAGGCGTTGTGACGAGACTCGCCGCCCCACCAGCTCATGGTCAGGGTGACGGGGTCAGAAGACAGGCCGGCCACGGATGCTGCGGAAGCAGCAGTGGAAGTGGCGGTAGAGCCAGCGTTGCCAGAGCCGCCGCATGCGGCCAGAAGGCCGGCAGCGCCCACAGCGCCGGAGACCTTCAGAAAGTCACGACGAGAAATTGCCTTGCTCATTTTCGTTCTCCTCCTAATGTAAAAAAACAACTGCTTGCACGGACACCTCTGCAAAGCATCCGTTGTATACAAATATGATACCAAAGGCAAGAAGAAAAAGAAAGATGCAAATTGTAGGGATAGCGGCAGAAAACGAACAAATATTGCGCTTATTTTTTGCACGGTTTTGACGTCATTGCCATAATGAATAAACTTGCGGCCAAAAACTGTGCAACTTGTATACTTCAACGATTTGCATAGAAAACTGGGATGCAACAGGGAAAGAATGGCCGGATTTGCAAGAATTTTGTAACCAAGTCATATTTTGCCGAATGGACGTTGTATACATCAAAAGCGACGATGACAGAAACTTCCGGCCATGAACTGATATATCAATAGCGCAAAAAACGTGCGAATCGGGCCTTGGCTGATATATCACGGATGAAGAAAAGATACAAAAAATGCCGCCCGGCGTGCGGACGGCATGAAATCAGGGAAAACGATCATCGGCGGGCGGCATAGAAAGCGCGGCGCTCCCGGAAATAGCACTGGGGGCACATGCTGACGTACTGGACGTCGTTCTGAAGGTCGATGGCCACCTGCTCGCCTTCAAAGACGAAGCGGCCGTTGACCTTGCGGCAGTTGCAGGTGGCCTTGCGGCCGCAGGCGCAGATGGTCTTCATCTCCTCGATGGTGTGGGCCAGCTCCAGCAGACGGGTGGAGCCGGGGAAGCCCTTGAGGGAGAAGTCGGAGCGCAGGCCGTAGCAGATGACCGGGATGTTCAGCTCCACCGTCACCATGAACAGCTGCTCGGCCTGTGCGGCGGTAAAGAACTGGCTCTCGTCGCAGAGCACGCAGGCCAGAGGCTTGCCCTCGCTGCTGGCGGCCCGGACGGCCTCCACGAGGTCCATATCCGGCGGCACCAGCAGGTCGGCGGGGCGGCGGACGCCCAGACGGCTCACGAGGTCGCCGCTGCCCTTGGTGTCCACCTTCGGTTTGAGGATGAACACCCGCATCCCCTGCTCCTCATAGTTGTGGGCCACCTGCATCAGCGCGGTGCTCTTACCGCTGTTCATTGCGCCGTAACGGAAATAAAGCTTTGCCATGTCGAAAAAATCTCCTCATGAAAGGACCCTCCCAGCCAGAGCCTGACGGAGAGGGTCGGCATTTTGCAGTAAGATGGCTCAGTCCTGATTGCGCAGCCGGTAGCCGAGGCTCATCAGGCTGTCGCCGAGATGGACGTTCTCCACGACGACATCGGGGTAGGACACCGACAGGTCGTAGTGGGAGAAGTTCCAGAAGCCCTGGATCCCCAGCGCCACCAGACGGCCACTGATCTCCTCTGCGCCGCTGCGGGGCAGACAGAGGACGGCCACCTCGGGGTGATGCTCGGCGCAGAACGTCTCCAGCTCATCGATGTGGAGGATCTGGATGCCGTTGATCTCCTTGCCAACCTCGTCGGGGGCGTTGTCGAAGGCGGCGATGAGCTTATAGCCGTTGGTGTCGGTGGTGATAAAGCGGCTCACGGCCTTGCCCAGACGGCCGCAGCCGATGAGGATGGTGGGCAGACGGTCACCGTTGCCGAAGAGCAGGTCCTCAAGGATGTTCAGCAGGTTCTCTACCGAATAGCCGATGCCTTGACGGCCATTCACATCGCCGATGCAGTTGAAGTCCTGCCGCACCTGCGAGGCGGTGGTGCCCATCTGGGCGGCCAGCTCGCGGGACGAGATGCTGGTGATGCCGTCGTTTTTCAGGGTGCGCAGGTAGCGATAGTATTTGGGCAGGCGCTTGATGACGGGCAGGGAAGCTTTGCCGGGAGTATTCATAGGGAGTTCTCCTTTCTTTTTGTCCGCAGGATCGCCGGGGGGAGAGGTGCGCAGCGGCAGGGCGCTCCGGCAAGGAATAGATGTGTACTTTTCCGTACAATAATGATACTTATTTGACAATCTTATCTCTAGTATAAAGTATACATCGTGAAGCGAGAATGTCAAATCCTTTGGCGCAATTTTTTGCAAAAGCAAAGAAATCTTTGCCGAAGCATAACCGACAGGAATGCCGGACAAGCTGAAATGAAGCAAAAAGGAGGGCGCAGAGAATGGCACAGGAAGAGAAAAATATCCCCGTGGAGCAGCAGCGATTGGAAAAAGAGCAGATCGAGGACATGGGCAGCGTCTACCGCACCCGGGGCGCTCACGCCATCCACTGTCTGACTGTCATCGGGCAGGTGGAGGGCCATGTGGAAGCCCCGCAGGGCCAGAAGACCACCAAGTATGAGCACGTCATCCCCCAGCTGGTGGCTGTGCAGGAAGACCCTGCCATCGAGGGGCTGCTGGTGCTGCTCAACACCGTGGGCGGAGATGTGGAGGCCGGGCTTGCGCTGGCCGAACTCATCGCCAGCATCTCGAAGCCCAGTGCGGCGGTGGTGCTGGGCGGAGGCCACTCCATCGGCATCCCGCTGGCCGTCAGCGCCCAGCGGAGTTTCATCGTGCCCACCGCCACCATGACGGTCCACCCCGTCCGCCACTCGGGGATGATCTTGGGCGTACCCCAGACCATGCGCTGGTTCGAGCAGATGCAGGAGCGGATCACCGGCTTCGTCGCGGCCCACAGCGGCATCTCGGAAAAGCGGTACACCGAGCTGATGATGCGCACCGGCGAGCTGGTCATGGATGTGGGTACCGTGCTGGACGGCCGGAAAGCCGTGCGGGAAAAGCTCATCGACGAGCTGGGCGGGCTGTCGGATGCGCTGGCGTGGCTCTACCGAGAAATCGAGGGGAAATAAATTGCCATTTGACTTTTCCCGTGGTACAATGAAAGAATCGAATCGTATCGGGATTCTTCCATCGTCACCGACAGAGCCGCCTCGGGCGCGCCCTGCTTCTATATATAGGATAAGGAACGGGTTTTAGGGATCATGGCAAAAAGAAAACGCAGAACTTCCGCGCGGGGCAGCGCCTCGCGCCGCAAAAAACGGTCGCAGGACCGGATGCCAGCGGGGCTTGTCACCCTGTTCGCAGGGCTGGTGCTCATGGCGCTGGCCTTCGTGCCGGGCAGCTCGGCATGGCGCACGATGCACGACGTTCTGTTCGGCCTGTTCGGCTGTGGAAGCTTTGTGGTGGGGGCGGCGCTGTGCTATCTGGCCATCCTCTACACCCGGGGCGAAGACCTCCTGCCCCACATCGCCAAGCTTATGCTGGGCCTTATCTTCGCCAGCGGCACGGTCATCGTCTTTTCGGACATCCCCACCGACCAGACCGCCGCGCAGATGACCGCCGCCTGCTATCAGAATGGGATGAGTGCATGGCTCTCGGGCGGCGCACTGGGCGCTGTGCTGGGCGGGACGCTCCTGCTGCTCTGCGGCAGACCTGCCGCTAACTTGGTCATGGCGGCGCTGGCGGCCTGCGCCAGCCTGTACATCTTTGACATCACCCCCGCCGAGTGCTGGCAGTGGCTCTGCAATGTGGGCGGCAGCGTCCACGAAAAGGGCCTCGCGGTCCACGAGCAGAACGCCGCCCGCCGTGCCGAGCGCCTTGCGGCCCGCGCGGCAGAAGAGGCCGAAGCGGAGGAGTACGATGGGTATGACGACGACTTCCCCGAGGACGAGGAAGACTACAGCGAAGAAGAGCCGGAGGCTCCGGCGTTCCACATCCAGCCTCCCGGCTGGCTGGCGGGCGTTTTCCACTGGGGCCATCAGATGATGCAGGGCGGCGGGCCGGCCGCACCTGCGCCTGCCGAACCTGCGCCTGCCGAACCTGCCCCGTCTCAGCCCGAGCCTGTCCCGGTGCAGGTGGAAAAGCCCCGGCCCCGCGCCCCCTTTGACATCGACCTCGGCCCGGACCATACGACCGTCACCGAGGGCGGCAGCGAACCCATCGAGCCGATCATCCTCGGCCCCGGCGGGACCTTTGGGATGGACCCGCTCCACCGTGCACCCATCCGCGCCACCGTGACCCCCATCGTGCCGGATGCGGTGGACACCGCCGCCGAAGATTTCTTTGCGGCCCAACCGGAACCGCCTGCCGCGCCGACCGTGACGCCCGCTGCCCCGGTGGAAGAGACCGAAACTCCGGAGCCGCCGCTCTCCTTCGGCATCCCGCTCTATGAGCCGACGCCTGCGCCGGAGGCTGCCCCACAGCCGGTCAGCGCCGAGAATGCGGCGGCCTTCCGCTCGGAGCCGGATGAGGACGGCTGGATCAGCATCACCAGCGAACCGGTGGAGGAAAAAGACCTCAACACGCTGGTGGCGGCGGCCATGGAAAAGCCCGCCGTCTCGGAGGAGCAGGCCGCGAAGGCCCCTGCAGAGGAGGCCGAGACGGAAGAGAGCTTCCAGTATCAGTACCCCTCCATCGAGTTGTTCGAGCGTGCTCCCGACGAGGGCGACCCCGGCGCGGAGGATGAGCTGAAGGCCAACGCCCAGAAGCTGGTGGACACGCTGGAGAGCTTCGGCGTCCGCACCCGTGTGCTGGACATTTCCCGCGGCCCGTCGGTCACACGGTATGAGGTGCAGCCGATGGCGGGCGTCAAGATCAGCCGCATCACCTCGCTGGCGGACGACATTGCCCTGAACCTCGCGGTGGCCGATGTCCGTATGGAGGCCCCCATCCCCGGCAAGCCCGCCGTGGGCATCGAGGTGCCCAACCACAAGAAAACGCCGGTCTACATCCGCAGCGTCTTCGAGAGCCAGAGCTTCCTGCGGATGACCTCGCCGCTGGGCATCGCGCTGGGCAAGGACATCGCCGGTGTGGCGCAGGTGGCCGACCTGTGCAAGATGCCCCATCTGCTCATCGCGGGCAGCACTGGCAGCGGCAAATCGGTCTGTGTCAACAGCATCATCATGAGCCTGCTCTTCCGTTCCAGCCCCGAGGACGTCAAGCTCCTGCTCATCGACCCCAAGGTGGTCGAGCTGGCGGAGTATAACGGCATCCCCCACCTGCTGATGCCCGTCGTCACCGAGCCGCGCAAGGCGGCAGGCGCACTGGGCGGCGCGGTGCAGGAGATGGAGCGCCGCTACCACCTCTTTGCCGAGAACAATGTCCGCGACATCAAATCCTTCAACAAGCTGGCAGCCAACGACCCGAACCTCGAGAAGATGCCCTACATCGCCATCATCATCGACGAGCTGGCCGATCTGATGATGGTGGTCGGCAAGGATGTGGAGGACTCCATCTGCCGCATCGCCCAGAAGGCCCGAGCGGCCGGTATGCACCTCATCGTGGCGACTCAGCGCCCCAGCGTGGACGTCATCACCGGTCTCATCAAAGCCAACATCCCCAGCCGCATCGCCTTCGCCGTGTCCAGTCAGGTGGACAGCCGCACCATCCTCGACGGTGCCGGTGCCGAAAAGCTGCTGGGTATGGGTGATATGCTCTTTATGCCGGTGGGCGCACCCAAGCCCACCCGCATCCAAGGCACTTTTGTGCGGGATGAGGAGATCAGCCGGGTGCTGGACTTCATCAAGAAGAGCGCCACCGTCCAGTACGACGAGGCCATGATCGAGGCGATGGAAAAACACGCCATTCAGGACGGCAAGAAGGGCAGCGGCTCTGCCGACTCCGATGAGGAGGGCGGCAGCGACCCGATGCTCAAGCAGGCTGTGGAGGTGGTCATCGACGCCGGTCAGGCGTCTACGAGCCTTCTGCAGCGCCGCTGCAAGCTGGGCTACGCCCGCGCCGCCCGCATCATGGACGAAATGGAAGAAAAAGGCATCATCGGCCCTTATGAGGGCGCGAAGCCTCGCGCTGTCCTCATCAGCCGCCAGCAGTGGCTGGAGATGCAGATGAATCAGCCGGATGAATGACCGCTCAGTCAAAGCCTTCCAGTTTTGCCAGCTTCCCTGTTAGAAAAGCCGCTGGCGCGCCGGGCAGGTACTGTTTAACAAAAGAGATAAAGGATAACTATGGAACATTACACCGAATTTCTCCCCATCAGCCGGGCCGACATGGAGGCCCGGGGGTGGGAACAGCTGGACTTTGTGGTGGTGGGCGGCGACGCCTATGTGGACCACCCCAGTTTCGGCACCGCCATCATCAGCCGCCTGCTGGAAGCCGAGGGCTACAAGGTGGGCGTGCTGGCCCAGCCCCGCTACAGCGACTGCGAGGACTTCAAGCGGTTCGGCAAGCCGAAGTACGGTTTCTTCATCGGCGGCGGCAACGTAGACAGCATGGTCAGCCATTACTCGGTCGCCAAGATCCCCCGCGCCGAGGACGAGTACTCCCCCGGCGGCAAAGGCGGCGCACGGCCCGACCGCAGCGCCACCGTCTACACCAGACTTGCAAAGCAGGCTTACCCCGATCTGCCCGTCATTCTGGGCGGCCTCGAGGCCTCGCTGCGCCGATTCGCCCATTACGACTACTGGCTGGACACCGTCCTGCCCAGCATCGCCGAGGACTCAGGCGCGGACATCATCAGCTTCGGCATGGGCGAGCACCAGACCGTGGCGATCGCCCGCCGTCTGGCGGCAGGAGAGCCGGTGGAGAGCATCACCGACGTGGATGGTACCTGCTACATGACCGACTTCGACCACCTGCCCGAGCGGTATGTGGAGTGTGCCGGCTTCAAGAAGGTGGCCTCCGATAAGGTGGCCTACGCCAAGGCCTGCCGCATCCAGATGGACAATCAGGATGTCGTCAGCGGCAATATCATCGTCCAGAAGCAGAGCGAAAAGTACCTCGTCCAGAACATCCCCGCCAAGCCCCTCGTCCGCTGGGAGCTGGATAAGGTCTACGCCCTGCCCTACACCCGCCGCTACCACCCCATCTACGAGGCCATGGGCGGCGTGCCTGCCATCCGCGAGGTGCAGTTCTCCATCATCCAGAACCGCGGCTGCTTCGGCGGCTGCAACTTCTGCGCCATCCAGCTGCATCAGGGGCGGCGCGTCACCAGCCGCAGCGCCGACAGCATCGTGGCCGAGGCGGAGCGGATGACCCACGAGCCGGATTTCAAGGGCTACATCCATGACGTCGGCGGCCCGACGGCCAACTTCCGCTTCCCGTCCTGCCGGGAGCAGATGCTGCGCGGTATGTGCAGCGGCGGCAAGCACTGTCTTGCCCCCACCACCTGCTCTCACATGATCGTGGACCACAGCGACTATCTGAAGATCCTCCGCCGCGTCCGGGAGCTGCCCGGCGTCAAGAAGGTCTTTATCCGCAGCGGCATCCGCTTTGACTACCTGATGGCTGACCCCGACGACACCTTCTTCAAGGAGCTGGTGGAGTACCACGTTTCCGGACAGCTGAAGGTCGCGCCCGAGCACTGCGCCCCCAACACCCTCGCCTACATGGGCAAGCCCCCCATCGAGACCTTCAACAAGTTCAAGGATAAGTTCTACGAGCTGAGCAAGAAGGCAGGCAAAAAGCAGTACCTCGTGCCCTACCTCATGTCCAGCCACCCGGGCAGCACCCTCAAGGATGCCGTCTATCTGGCAGAGTACCTTTATAAGAACCATATGCGCCCCGAGCAGGTGCAGGACTTCTATCCCACCCCCGGCACGGTGAGCACCTGTATGTTCTACACCGGCCTCGACCCCTACACCCTCAAGCCTGTGTTCGTGGAAAAGACCGCCGAGGGCAAGGCCCTGCAGCGTGCCCTGCTCCAGTACTATGAGCCGCGCAACGCGGAAAAGGTCATCAAGGCGCTGAAGATGACCCACCGGGAGGACCTGATCCCCCTGCTGGTGCCCGCTGCGGGCCGCATCGCCGTCCAGCGCTCGGCCCGCAGGGCGGAGGCCGCAGACGTGACCATCCACGGGGACGGCACCTATACCGTCCGGCCCAGAGGCAAGGGCAGCAAAAACGCGAAGCCGCAGGGCAGCAGCCCGGCGGGCCGCGATCCGGCGGGCCGCCAGCCCAGCCCCAGTGCACGCTTTGCGCCCCACTCTGCTCCGGCGCACAAACCGAAAAGTAATCAACAGAAAGAGAACGCATCGTGGAAAACTTCAAAAAAGAAAAAGTGACCGCCCGAAAGCTCATGAGCCGGCTTGCGGCGCTGGCCCTTGCAGCGGCCCTTGTGCTGGGCCTTGTGGGCTGTGACACCTCCTCCGCTCTCCCCGGCGGCAGCGCCGACCTCATCCCGAACCCTGCCGCCTCCCAGACCGTCCCGGCCGACGGACAGGACGCCGCCTTCCAGATGCACTTCATCGATGTGGGGCAGGCCCTCAGCGTCTTGGTGGAGTGCGACGGACAGTTCATGCTCTATGACGGCGGCAATGTGGACGACGGCAGTCTGGTCGTCTCCTACTTGCAGAGTCAGGGGGTCGAGCAGCTGGAATACGTCTTCTGCTCCCACGCCCACGAGGACCATGTGGGAGGTCTGGCCGCTGCGCTGGCCTACTTCCCGGCCTACCACGTCTACAGCCCCGTGACGGAGGCCTCCACCAAGTGCTTCAAGGATTTTGTCAAGTACACCCAGCAGCAGAACCTCCAAGTCGAGGTGCCCACGGTGGGCACCCAGTGGGCGCTGGGCAGCGCCACCGTGACCATGCTTGGCCCGGTGGCCCAGTATGAGGAAACCAACGACACCTCCATCGTCCTGCGCATCGACTACGGCGCGACCAGCTTTCTGCTGACAGGCGATATGGAGGCCGACGCCGAGCGCGACCTTGTGGCCAGCGGCGCGAACCTCAAGGTGGACGTTTTGCAGGTGGGGCACCACGGTTCCAGCACCTCTACGAGCTATGTTTTCCTGAACGCCGTCCTGCCCAAAATGGGCATCATTTCCTGCGGGGTCAACAACAAATACGGCCACCCCCACGAGGAGACCCTGAGCATCCTGCGGGATGCTGGCGTGGACGTCTACCGCACCGACCTTCTGGGAACCATCACGGTGTCCAGCGACGGCCAGAACTACACGGTGGCCACCGAGCACTATGCCACCGACGCCGAGCTGAACCCCACCGACCCGGCGGCGTCCAGCACCGCCCAGCAGGCCTACATCGGCAACGTGAACAGCAAAAAGTTCCACCTGCCCAGCTGCCCGAATCTCCCGGCGGAGAAGAATCAGATCCTCTTCTCCAGCTACGACGAGGCTGTGGCCGCAGGCTACAGCCCCTGCGCTACCTGCATCAAATAAGATGACCGCTCAGTAAAAAAAGGCCAGAGTTATTTTCGCTTGAAGGTGTCATCAGCGAAAGATTCTATCGAACTATCCGCTTTTTCCATTCCTGTCGCAATTTTTTCAACGCTTCAAACGTATCTAAATTAAAGTGGCATATCATCTCCCTTTTCACACATCCTTGCCGTTTTCAGACAGGAGGTTGCTTTTATGAAAGTATCTGCCGACTATCGTATGCTCGCTCTCGATGCCCTGCGCGGAAAATGGAAAACTGCTGTTCTGACAGGCATTGCCGCCAGTGCGCTCGGTGCTACCATTTCGAGCAGTTCCAACAGCATCGCATCCAATTCCAAGCAGGGAACGGACATCCATTTTGAACTGTTCTCCCAGCCCAACGGCGGTCGGCTGCTTGCCGTTCTGCTTGCCGGCATTGGCCTGTGGGCGATCCTCCAACTGATCGTGGGCGGTGCAGTTCAGCTGGGATATGCTCGTTTTAATCTGAACCTTGTGGATGGAAAGGATGCGGCCTTCTCGGATCTGTTCTCGCAGAAAGACCGTCTGTGGGATGGCTTCTGCATGAAGATCCTGCAGGGACTGTACATCGTCCTCTGGTCGCTGCTGTTGGTGATTCCGGGAATCGTGAAAATATACAGCTATGCGATGACACCTTACATCATGGCCGAGCATCCTTCGCTGACCGCAAATGAAGCAATCACAGAATCCCGGCGGATCATGGGCGGCAACAAATGGCGGCTGTTTTGTCTGGATCTCAGCTTCATTGGCTGGGAGCTGCTCTGTGCGCTGCCGCTGTATGCCGGCTATTTCCTATTTCTAAACAATTTCTCCGGTTCGGAAGCGATGGCGATTTCCATTGTTCTTCTGCTGGCAATCCCATTGAGCATTGGTTTTTTCTTCGTGCGCCCCTATGAGGAAGCTGCATGGGCCACGTTCTACCGCGATATTACCGCAGCACCTACCGAACCGGATGAAACATATTGATTTTTAGAACACCAATTTATGCTGAGAAAGCAAGAAAAAGGGGCTGTTGCACCGGGTTTTATCCTTGTGCAACAGCCCCTTTTTGTGCGTCGTTTCAGCAGTGATACAAAACTCCCCGCCGGGAGCACGCGGGATGCTTCCGGCGGGGAGGAGTTAGGAGGAGGCTGAAAAAATTATTTGTTGGCGAAATCGGAGATGCGCTCCACGATGCGGATCAGATCTTCCAGCGTGGTCTTTTCCTTGGGCAGGTAGCTGTTGCCGGTCTTGGCGGTGACAAAGCCGAAGTAGGCGCTGGCACCCACGTTGTCCTCGTACACGGATTCGATCTGGCTGGCGTCGTCGAACTTCGGCTGAGTGCCCAGCGTCTCGTTGTAAGGCACGCCGCAGGACAGCAGAGCGATGTGGCCCATCTCGTCGCGGTCGATGGTGGAATCGGGCAGGAAAGCGGTGCGCTTTGCACCTTCAGAGTTGGTGACACCGGCGTTGTACAGAGTGCCCTGTGCGATGGCGCTGGTGGGGTCTTTCAGCTCGATCATGCCGGCCTCGACCACAGCGGCGATGACGCCGTAATCCGGGTCGCTTGCGGGAATGTCGGAGATCGTGACCGGTGCAGACGGGGCGGTCAGATTCCACAGCTTGCCCAGCATCTTGGCGCATTCGCGCTTGGTGATGGGGCGGTTCAGGTCGAGTGCGTCGTTCTCGTCGATGTAACCCTTGGAGGCAGCGCGCAGCAGCTCGGCATCATTGGTGGTGCCGGCGATCTCGGCGCTCCGCAGAACCTTGTAGGGGATGCTGGCGTCCTGATTGCCGCTCCGGTCGGTGGAGACGAACTTGATGTACTTTCCGGCCAGATAAGAGGGAACCGCATAGCTGCGGCGGATGCGGAAGAAATGGTAATCGCCGTCGGCGCTGTCCGAGATCAGCCACTTGCTGCTCAGGTCGGTATCTTCGCCGCCCAGCAGGGTGGAGCTGCCCTCAATGCGCTGGCCCGGGACAGGAACGCCGAGGATCTTGGTCTCCACGGGACGGGGGTAGGTCTTGCCGTTGATGGTCACGTTCTCCATGACGGGATCTTCCCAGTTCAGAGCGCGGATGTCGGTGCCGACGTTGGAGATATTCACATTGCGGAACACCAGACCAGTGATGGGAACTTCCTCAAAAGCCTCCATGAAGATGCCGTACTCGCCGCCGCTGCTGGTCAGGTTCTCGATGGTGATGTTCTTGAACTGAGGCAGATAATTACCATCACGGCCCACATCGTACAGCATGGTGGCGTGGACGACGGCGTTGCCGACGGATTTGACCTTGGAGTTGCGCAGATAGATGTTCTCCACAGCGCCGCCGCGCTCTGCGTTGGTCTTGAAGCGCAGGGCGTAGTTCAGAGTGGGGCTGTCGAAGGTGTTGTTGTCTGCGAACAGGTTCTTGATGCCGCCGCTCATCTCGCTGCCGCAGGCGATGCCGCCGTGGCCGTCTGCGAAGGTGTTGTTGCGGATGATGAGGTTCTGGGTGGGATGACCGGCTTCGCCCAGCTCACGGCCATCGCGGTTGCGGCCGGCCTTGACGGCGATGCAGTCGTCACCGGTGTTGAAGAAGCAGTTCTCGATCAGGACGTAGTTGCAGTTTTCGGGGTCACAGCCGTCGTTGTTGTAGCCGTGGGTGTCGATGGTGACGCCGCGGGCGGTGAAGTTGGTGCAGAGGACGGGGTTCAGCTCCCACATAGGAGAGTTGGCGATGGTGACGCCCTCGATCAGGACGTTGGTGCACTCGATGGGCTGGTAGAAGTTGGGACGCAGATAGTGGCCTTCGCCGAAGATACGCTCCTCTGCGGGGGTGCCGTTGTCGGTCATCTTGCGCAGCAGCTTGACGTCGTTGTTGCCGGGCTTAGTGATGGTGCCGTCCGGGTTGACGGTACGGGACCAGTTCCACCAGTTGTTCTTGTCGGCCTGACCATCGAGGGTGCCCTTGCCGGTCAGAGCGATGTTCTCCTGCTGATAAGCGTAGATCAGCGGGCTCCAGTTGTACAGCTTGGAGCCTTCGTAGTGGGCGAACACCAGCGGGTAGTTGGCCGGGGTGATGTCCCGGGTGAAGCGCAGGATGGTGTCCTTGCTTTCCAGATGCAGGTTGACGTTGCTCTTGAGGGTGATGGCGCCGACGTCATACACACCGGAAGGGATGACGACCGTGCCGCCGCCGTGGGCGCTGGTCTCGTCGATGGCGCGCTGGATGGCTGCGGTGTCCAGTTTACCGTCGTTGGGGACGGCACCGTAGTCCAGAACATTGACCGTGTAGGCAGGGAATACGGGGTCAGAAATGTGGGTCAGGATCTCTTCGGCCATGTCCCAAGACAGGTCGTTGGAGTTGGTAGCAGCAGGAGTGACCTTGCGCAGGCAATTCTCGTCTGCGGCTGCTGCATGAGGCAGGCTGGAAAGGAGCAGTGCGGCAGAGGTCGCACCGGCAGAGGTGAGAAACTGACGGCGAGTGATTTTTTTCATGATACAATACTCCTTACACTTCGTGCGGGTTGAAGGATGCATCCCTTCGCAGGCGGTGCGCTCCGTAAGATGGCTAAAGTATAGTAAAGATCTCACAAAATTTCAACGGCAGATGAAAAATGTCCTAGTTTTTTAAAGAAAGTATTGAAATATATCAGTTATCTTGCATAAGATTCCGGAAGACATGGTTTCGGGAGGATGGAAGGGCGGAGGAGGAAAAGGCAAAAAATAACACCAGCGCGGCAGATGTGATACGAAATCGCATCTGCCGCGCTGGTGGCTCGATCCAAAATCAAAAAATGTTCAGCGTCCGCGTCCTGCGCCGCCGCCGTGGCTGCTGCCGCCGCCCATGCCGCCAAAACTGCCGCCGCTGCGGCCAGCTCCGCCGAAACCGGAGCCGCCGCCCATACCGCCAAAGCCGCCGAAACCGCCTCCACGGGGAGGCCGAGGCCCGCGCGGGCCTCTCGGGCCGCGGGGACCGCCGTAAAAACCGCCGCCGGGGCCGAAGTCATCGTAAGGGCCGCGCGGAGGACGGGGGCCTCTGCGCCGCCGTGCGCCGAACCAGCCGAAGGGACCCCAGTACCAGCCAAAGGAGTGGCCGAGGGGGGTGATGAAGACAAAGAAGAGGGCGATGGTCACGATGATATAAGCCAGCAGCTCAAAAAGCCCTCCGATGATGTTCCCCAAAGAGGCGTGTGCCGGATGGCTGGGGTTCGGGACTGCATTTCCGTCGGGAGAAATGGTGGCACCGTTCAGGCTGACGCCATAGACCTCTGCGATGGTGTTTGCCACATTGGTGGCGCAGGTGAGGACGGCGGCGTCGTACTTCTTGGCGGCGAAGTCGTCCTCCATCGTCTGCACGAGGGTGCTTGCCTGATCGGCCAGCATGGTGCTGCGGAAGCCGTCGCCGTAGGTCAGGTAGTAGTCGCCGTCGGCGTACTGGGCCGACTGCATCACCAGCAGGATGAGCACACCGTTGTTCTTGCTGGCGCTGCTGATGCCCCAAGCGTTGAAGGCCGCTGTGGCGTAGTCCTCGGTGGTGGCGCTGCCGGTGTAATCCACGGTCAGCACGCCGATCTGTGCACCGTCACAGCTGGCCGAGAGCTGTGCGTTGATGGTCTCAAGCTCGGTGGTGGTGCTGTCGCTCAGGACACCGGCGTCGTCCACGACGCACTTGTCCTTCGGCAGGCTGGGCAGCTGGATGGTGGCAGCAGAAGCTGCCGGGGCCAGCGCCGTGAGGCCCACCACGACAACAAGGAACAGGGCCGCCATCCGGCGGGAGAGCGTTTTCATCGTCTTCATGCGAAAAGTTCCACCTCCTGTACGCCGAACAGCCTGCCCAGCAGATTGGCCGGGAAGCCGCCGACGTCGCTTTGATAGCTCTGGACTGCGTCGTTATAATGCAGGTTGCTGAGGATGGTCTGGGCGCTGTTGAACTGGCTGTACTGCCCCTGCACCGCGCCCATCTTCATGGGGTCTGCGGCCTGCTCCTGCAGTTTCGCGTAGAGCTGGCCGATGGCTGTGCCCAGCGCCTCGTTCGACTGGTAGAGCATGTGCATTCTGCCGCCGGTATAGACGCTCAGAGAGTCCAGTGCGTGGGTCTTGCCGTCGGACTGCACCGCCCCGAGGCAGGCGGAAAAGGAGTCCAGCGCGGCCTGAGCCGTCTGCATCTCGGCGCTGTCAGCACCCAGCGTATTGGACGCCGTGGTGATGATGTTGGCGGCGGTGTTGAGCCGTGTGGTCAATTTCTCATTCAGGGTATAGCCGCCGTCTGCGGCCACGCCGGTGGAGAACCAGCCCTTGGCCGCAGCGTACTTGGCCCGGACCTTCGCTCCGCCAAAGCCGACAAAGCATCCCAGCATCACCACGATGCTCAGGATGACGGCCACGGCCTGCCTGCCCAGCGCGGCGGGCAGGGCTTTTTCAAGACCGGCCAGCTTCTGCTGGAAGGGCGTCAGCCGAACTTCCTCCTCGGCAGGCTTTGCGGCGCGGTAGCTGGAAGCGTCAAAGCCGCCGGTCGTATTCGGTTGTCTGGAAAAATCTGCGTTTGCCATTTCAGCTCCGGATCTCCATCATCTTCTGTTTCAGCTCATCTTCGATGCGGGTCAGCTCCTGCTCGGCGGCGGCACGCTTTGCGCGGCCCTCGCGCTGGATCTTGTTCAGCTCGTCCAGCGTCTCGATGAGGCTCTTGTTGGTCTGCTGCAGGGTCTCGATGTCCACCACGCCGCGCTGGGACTCTTTGGCCGTCTCGATAGTGCCCATCTTGAGGGCGTCGGCGTTCTTCTTCAGCAGCTCGTTGGTCATGTCGGTGACGGCACGCTCGGCCTGCATGGCCTGCTGGCTGTGGGCCAGACCCAGCGCCAGCACCATCTGGTTTTTCCACAGGGGGATGGTGTTGACGATGGTGGACTGGATCTTTTCGGCCATCATGGAGTTGTTGTTCTGCAAAAGCCGGATCTGGGGACCCATTTGTAAGCTGATGGTGCGGGTCAGCTCGAGGTCATAGAGCTTTTTCTCGAACCGCTCGCACTGGTCGGCGAGGTCGCGGGCTTTCTGCGCATCCTCGGGCTGACCGGAGGCCTTGGCCTTATCCATGGCCTGCTGCAGCTCGTTTGCGCGGAAATCGGCCAGCTTTTTCTTACCGGCGAGGATATACATACTCAGTTCTTTGAAGTAGGCCATGTTCAGATCGTACATCTTATCCAGCATGGCAATGTCCTTGAGCAGCTGCACCTGATGCTTCTCGAGGGCAGACTGGATGGTCTCGACATTCGTCTCGGCCTTGTTGTACTTGGTCTTCATGCTGTCGAGCTGACTGCCCTTTTTCTTGAAGAAGCCGAGGATGCCTTTTTCCTCCTCGGCGGCGTCGAAGCTCTTCAGCTCGCCGATGAGGTCGGTGATCATGCCGCCCACCTCGCCGAGGTCTTTGGTGGACACCTTAGAAAGGGCTGCCTCCGAGAAGTCGCCGATCTTCTTCTGGCAGGCAGAGCCGTACTGGAGCACCTGCTGGCTGTTGGTGATGTCGATCTTCTGGGCGAAGGAGTCCACCATCGCCTGTTCCTCGGGGGTCAGCCTGACCTGCTGCTCGGGCGCGGGGGCCTCAACAGGCTCCGGCTGCTTTTCCTCCGCAGGGGCTTCCACCGGGTCGAGGGTCAGGGTGGGGACTGCGGGTGCGTCGAGATCGAAATTGAACGTGTTGTCAGCCATGGGGGATTCCTTCCTTTCCAATAAAACGATGCATTCACAAACAAAGGCCCTGCTCTGTACAACCTCTCAGTCTGCTTCGCAGACAAGGCCGGGTTGCGGCTCCCAGCGTCTGCTGCGCTGTCGCTTGCATCCTGCTGGCCGCGGCCCCAACGGCGACTCCCTGTTTCCGCCGCTGGCGGCGGTCGTCGCCGTTGCCCCTTGTAGGGGAGCCTCTGGCGAAGAGGGAAACTTTCCGGTATGCCAAGGCCTCCCCTCGATAGGGGAGGTGGCATCGCGCAGCGATGACGGAGAGGTTCGGCCTCAACTCAGCCCTTGTCCTTTAAGCATATTCTGCAATACTGTCAGGTCTGCCGAGAGATCCATGCTCTCGGCGGCATACAGCGCATCCAGCTGGTTCTCGAATGCGGTGGCGATGGAGGCCGCGTTGTGCTCCACCTCCGACCGGATGGCGGCGGCGTTCTCGCCCCGCACGCCCTGACGGGCGAGTCTGGCGTACTGCTCGAGGATGTTCACCGCGTCGGGCAGGTAGTAGTTCGCAAAGCGGCGCACCTGCTTGGCCTTGGCGGGGCTGGCCTCCACCGTCTCCACGATGGAGCGGCCCGCCTTTTCCATCCGGGTCATGGCGGCGGAAAGCTCCGGGTCGGGCAGAGCCTCGTTCAGTGCGTGGAGGGCGTCCAGCTTCTGCTGGATGTCGGCCAGCATCTCGTCCACATCGCCGCTGCCGGTGTGGAAGGGCACTTCGTGCTCCACCACCCGGGGCGGGCAGACTTTCTGGGCCGCACCAAAGGCCGCGCCAGTGCAGCCCAGCGCCACCAGCAGTGCCCATAGCTTATAGACCGGCAGCACGGCACACAGCACCGCGAACACCAGCGCCGCCGCATACCACGGCAGGACGCTGGGTTTTGTGGTGCGGATCACTTTGCTCATGGGGGTTCTCCTTTCCCGAAGGGGCCGGCTGCCCCTTGTACTCTTCCATAATAAATCCTTTTCTCCATAAAACGCAAGCGTTTCATGAATAATTTACAGGTTCGAAACGGTTATATAATCTTTGAGAGCCACGCCCCAGACCTCCCGCAGCTTTTCGGGGCGGCAGGCGGCGTTGGCGGGGCTGGTGCTGGGCAGCCTGACTGCCGGGATGCCGGACACCGGCAGCAGGTACTTTGTATAGATGCGGTGGGCCGTGGCCCCGTTGCAGAACACTGCCTCGATGGGCGCTTTGGCTAAGAGAGAGGCAATGTCGTTGGGCACGACATCCCGGATGGAGGCATCCGACGCGCCGGTGATGGTGCAGCTTTCCAGCGTGTCCCAGAGGGCGAGGCCGTGGTGGAGGATGAGGCCCTTTTTGGCCTCGATGTCCTCCCGGGCGGGGACAGGCTCGCCGGTGAGGGCGGCCATCATGGGCCAGAAGCGGTTCTGCGGGTGGCCGTAATAGAAGGCCATCTCCCGGCTTTTGGGGCTGGGCCATGTGCCGAGGATGAGGGCGCGGCTGCTCTCGGAATAGATCGGTGCGAAGCTCATCGTTCCATCGTCTCCCACGCAGAGCCGAGGTCGCGGCTGGACGGCTCTGCCCTCGGGCCGTCGAACCACAGCTCTTCGATGAGGGCGGAAAGACCGTCCTCCCGCACGTCGCCGATGATGCGGTCGGCGGCGGCTTTGGCGTCGTCGGTGCCGTTGGACATACAGCAGCCGAGGCCGGCGGCTTTCAGCATCCCCACGTCATTGGCGGAGTCGCCCGCCGCCACGGCCTCGGCGAGGGAGAGGCCCATCTTCTCGCAGAGGTCTGCGAGGCCCGCGCCCTTGTCGATCCCGCCCCGCACGATGTCATAGAAGTGGGAGCCGTCGGGCAGCTGGCCGCCCGTCTGCATGAAGTGAAGGCCGAGGTGGCCGTACTTTTCGTGGAACCGCTCCAGCGCCCCCTCGGGGAAGAGGCAGAACGCCGCGTGGGGCATATCGATGAGGTGGCGGTCCTGGTCTTCGCCGTCCACACAGTCCAGCCCGACGCTGTTCATCTGGGTGTAGCAGCTGCGGAGCGTCTCATACTCGCAGTAAGCATAGTATGCGTCCCGGAAATTGAATTGCAGCGGGTAGTTGTAATCCTCGCAGAAATCCACCAGCGCGTACATCTCCTCGTTGGTCATGGGATGCTCGGCGACGATGGTGCCGTTTCGGTCCACGACGCAGGCACCGTTGCAGGTGATGGCGTAGTCGAACCGGATGCCGCCCAGCTGGCCTTTCCGGTTGATGGCAGACCACGCCCGGCCGGTGCTCAGCACGAACTTTCCCCCGGAGGCCTGAAGCTTCTTCACGGCCTTGACTACCGCCGGGCGGGGCTGGCTCTCACCGAAGGGGACGAGGGTGTTGTCATAATCGCTTGCGAGGATCTTATACTGCATGGTGTTCTCCTTACTATACTTCTGTATGAGCTGAGTATATCACAAAATGGGGGATTTGTCTCAAGAATATGCCGTTAAAAGCCTCTCCCTTTGGGAGCAACAGCTCTGACCGCCGCCAGTGGCGGAAACAGGAAAGAGCTGTTGGGGCCGCGGCCAGCAAGACGCAAGTGCCTTTCAGAGCACGAAGCGGATGCTGGGTGCCGCAACCCGGGCTGTGGCAATGCGAAGCAAAGACAGAGAGGGCAAGGCTGTGAAGAGAAAGGCTCTTTTTCACGATAAAAGAAAACATCCGCACTTCCCCGTTTTTAGAGAAGAAATGCGGATGCTGAAAAATAGAATGCTCAGACGATAAACGCGACCACGATCTGGATGCCCACGCCCACAGCTGCGCCGCAGGCCCACGTCAGACCGGTGATGAAGAGGTTCTGCTTCCACGAGGGGTTCGCCCGCCACAGCACAGCGAGGCCCACGCCTGCGCCGGTGCACAGACCGGCAACGAGGCTCGAGAAGCGGAGCGCACCCTCGACATAGAGCTGGGTCAGGAGGACGCTGGCGGCGCAGTTGGGCACGAGACCCACCAGCGCGGCCATCACCGGCTGGAAGAAGCCCATCCGGCCCAGCACGGCGGCAAAGACGTCCTCGCCCACGCCCTCGACGATGAGGCCGAACACAAGGCTGAACGCGAAGATAAAGACGAAGATCTCGAGGGTGTGGCGGAGCGCGGCCTTCCAGATGGGCTGGGGCTGGCCCTGATCATCGCTGTGCTCCTCGTGGCAGTCCACCTCATCGGCGTGGCCGGTGTAGCCGCCCCGCAGGCTGCGGGGCAGGGCCTTGCGGAGGACGAAGTCCAGCATAAAGCCCACAAAGATGGCGTAGACGACCTTAATGACCATCAGCAGAGCCAGCTTGTCCCAGTAGGCGGGCATGGACACCAGCAGGGGGATGGCCTCATCGCTGGTAGCAAGATAGACGGCCATCAGAGTGCCCAGCGTGATGACGCGGGAGGCGTAGAAGTTGGATGCGATGGCCGAGAAGCCGCACTGGGGCACGCAGCCCAGAACAGCCCCCGGGATAGCGCCCCAGCGTCCGCCGCCGGCCAGCAGAGTCTCGATGCGCTCGCCGTGGCGGGTCTCCACATATTCAATAAAGAGATAGGCTAAAAATAGAAAAGGGAGCATCTTGGCGGTGTCCACCAGAGACTCGGCCAGTACGTCCAGAAAAAGTTCCATCGTGATACCTCGTGATTGATGATAAAGTATAGGGAAGGTGTGTTCCGCCGAAAATTTGCTTCAGTTGCCTAAATTGCAACCTGATTGCATTTTAGGCGCAGGAAAGAGTATACACGCATTCTGGGTGAAATGCAAGACCAAAATGCAATCTTTTTGCATTTTTCGCAAAAGAATGACTTCTTAAAACTTTTTGAAAGGAAATCAGATAAAACCTATTGACAATGTGGGTATAGGAGGATATAATGCAAACAACAAAACCACACGCCTTGTAGGTTGAATGAGAGTTCAGAAAGGAGGGTACTCAAATGACGCTGATCTGGAAAAATCTTCTGCACGCCAACTTCCGCTGTGGGCGAATGTACAGCGCCCGGGCTGAGAAAGAAACTCTGAGCCAAAGCTGTACGGTGCCCTCTATGCCGCGAATGCGCGAGCGAATGTGACGCCCAAGACAGACAAAAGGTTCTGAGTGGAGAACGATTTCTTTGCCCGGCAGACGAAAGGTGAGAACTCCCACGCTGCCGGGTATTTTTATGAGTAAAAATAATACTTTGAGTACAAATAGAGAGGGAAAATACTATGTCTGATTATAAGTTTGAGACTCTGCAGCTCCATGTTGGTCAGGAGCAGGCCGACCCCGCTACCGATTCCCGCGCCGTCCCCATCTACCAGACCACCTCCTACGTCTTCCGCAACAGCCAGCACGCCGCTGACCGCTTCGGTCTGGCCGACGCCGGAAACATCTATGGCCGTCTGACCAACTCCACGCAGGACGTGTTCGAGAAGCGCATCGCGGCGCTCGAGGGCGGCGTCGCTGCTCTGGCCACCGCTTCCGGCGCGGCGGCCATCACCTACACCATCGAGGCGCTGGCGCAGGCCGGCGGCCACATCGTGGCCCAGAAGACCATCTACGGCGGCAGCTACAACCTGCTGGAGCACACCCTGACCCAGTTCGGCGTCACCACCACCTTTGTGGACGCACATGACCTGAAAGAGGTCGAGAACGCGATCCAGCCCAACACCAAGGCTGTCTACCTCGAGACTTTGGGCAACCCCAACAGTGACATCCCCGACATCGACGCCATCGCGGCCATCGCCCACAAGCACGGCCTGCCGCTGGTCATTGATAACACCTTCGGCACCCCGTACCTCATCCGTCCCATCGAGCACGGCGCGGACATCGTCGTCCACTCGGCCACCAAGTTCATCGGCGGCCACGGCACCACGCTGGGCGGCATCATCGTGGACAGCGGCAAGTTTGACTGGAAGGCCAGCGGCAAGTACGGCAACATCGCTGCCCCCAACCCCAGCTACCACGGCGTGTCCTTCGCGGACGCCGCCGGCCCTGCCGCCTTTGTCACCTACATCCGCGCCATCCTGCTGCGTGATACCGGCGCTACCATCTCTCCCTTCAACGCCTTCCTGCTGCTGCAGGGCACCGAGACCCTGAGCCTGCGCATCGAGCGCCATGTGGAGAACACCAAGAAGGTCGTGGAATTCCTTGCCAACCATCCGCAGGTCGAGAAGGTCAACCACCCCTCGCTGCCGGATCACCCCGACCACGCCCTGTATGAGAAGTACTTCCCCAACGGCGGCGCTTCCATCTTCACCTTCAACATCAAGGGCGGCCGTGAGGAAGCCTTCAAGTTCATCGACAACCTGAAGATCTTCTCCCTGCTGGCAAACGTGGCGGACGTCAAGAGCCTCGTCATCCACCCGGCCTCCACCACCCACAGCCAGCTGACCGACGCGGAGCTGGCCGAGCAGCAGATCTACCAGAACACCATCCGTCTGTCCATCGGTACCGAGCATATCGACGATATCATCGCTGACCTCGAGGCAGGCTTCGCAGCCGTCCGCGGCGAATAACTCCGGCGTTTCTTCCGTCCCCCGGAAGCAAGCACCCTGAAAACGCTATTTTCTCCTCCATTCTCCTGAATTGCATAATAGAAGCGGCCAGCCGCCCTGTGTCTTGCAGGGCGGCTGGCTTGCTGTTTGCGGAATGACCGTCTGGCTCAGTGTGCAGGCAGTCATTCCGTTTTATATAAAACCACCCCCGCACAGCTTGCGCCGCGCGGGAGTGTGAGGGGAGAGGATGTTTCAGGAATTATTCGTTGCCGGGGAAGTGGGGGATGCCGTCAAAGCCCTTCTGCAGGTCGGCGTCGGTGGGGATGCAGTCGGTCATCTTGCCGTCGTGGAACTTCTCGTAGGCCACCATGTCGAAGTAGCCGGTGCCGGTGAGGCCGAAGACGATAGTTTTTGCCTCGCCCGTCTCCTTGCACTTGAGAGCTTCGTCGATGGCGACGCGGATGGCGTGGCTGCTCTCCGGGGCGGGCAGGATGCCCTCGATGCGGGCAAACTGCTCTGCTGCCTCAAAGACGCTGGTCTGCTCCACGCTGGTGGCCTCCATCAGGCCGTCGTGGTAGAGCTGGCTGAGGATGCTGCTCATGCCGTGGTAGCGCAGGCCGCCCGCGTGGTTGGGGCTGGGGATGAAGCCGGAGCCGAGGGTGTACATCTTGGCCAGCGGGCAGACCATGCCGGTATCGCAGAAGTCGTAGACAAATTTGCCGCGGGTGAAGCTGGGACAGCTGGCCGGCTCGACGGCGATGAAGCGGTAGTCGGCCTCGCCCCGCAGCTTCTCGCCCATGAAGGGGCTGATGAGGCCGCCGAGGTTGCTGCCGCCGCCGGCGCAGCCGATGATGATGTCAGGCTTGACGCCCAGCTTGTCGAGGGCGGTCTTGGTCTCGAGGCCGATGACGCTCTGGTGGAGCAGTACCTGATTCAGTACACTGCCCAGCACATAGCGGTAGCCGGGGGTGGAGGTGGCGACTTCCACGGCCTCGCTGATGGCACAGCCGAGACTGCCGGTGGTGTCGGGGTGCTCGGCAAGGATCTTGCGGCCCACATTGGTGGTCATGCTGGGGCTGGGAGTGACCGATGCGCCGTAGGTGCGCATGACCTCGCGGCGGAAGGGTTTCTGCTCATAGCTCACCTTGACCATGTAGACCTTGCAGT
Organism: Faecalibacterium sp. I3-3-89; assembly: GCF_023347275.1. NCBI lineage: Bacteria > Bacillati > Bacillota > Clostridia > Eubacteriales > Oscillospiraceae > Faecalibacterium > Faecalibacterium sp. I3-3-89. Next base: position 493,027 of record NZ_CP094468.1, read on the forward strand.
CCAGCCCGAAGTAGCTGCAGGCCATGGAGAGGGCGGTACCCCACTGGCCCGCGCCCGTTTCGGTGGTCACGCCCTTGAGGCCCTGTTTCTTGGCGTAGTAAGCCTGCGCGATGGCGCTGTTCAGCTTGTGGCTGCCGCTGGTGTTGTTGCCTTCGAATTTATAGTAGATCTTCGCCGGGGTGCCGAGGGCCTCTTCCAGTCGGTAGGCGCGGCACAGAGGACTCGGACGGTACATCCGGTAGTATTCCCGGATCTCGTCCGGGATGGGGATGTAGGCCGTGGTGTCGTCCAGTTCCTGCTGTACCAGCTCATCGCAGAAAACGCCGTCCAGCTCCTTGGCCGTCATGGGCTTGAGGATGCCGGGGTTCAGCAGGGGAGCGGGCTTGTTTTTCATATCGGCCCGCACATTGTACCATGCGGTGGGCAGCTCCGATTCTTCCAGATAAAACTTGTACGGGATGTTCGCTTCGGTCTTCATAAGGCTTGTCCTTTCCGGGCCGGATGCACATGCCGGCCCTTGCTTGCGGGACAAGAGGGAAAAATAAAAACCGCTCCTGTCCCAAAACACATTGCGTGAATTGGGACAAGAGCGGATAAAATACTCCTGCGGTGCCACCCAATCTTGACAGGAATGACCCTGCCCACTCGTGATATGCCAACACATACCGGCTTTGTTCACGGAGACGCTCTCCGTCGCCCCTACTGCGCATAAAAATGCGGTTCGGTTTGCCCTCAAAAGCCCATTCTCATCCGCGCCCACACTGCCCGGTCTCAGCTGCCCCGGTGCTCTCTGTACTGGTGAGTTTTGCGGTGATACTTATGCTTTCTCACTGGTTTGGTGGGATTTTATCACCTCACGAAAGTGAAGTCAATACCTTTTCTGAAAAAATTTTGAGAGGCGGAAAGCGAAGTCGTACTACTACCTGAAACCTGTGCAAGGGGGATGAACACCAGCCGCCCCGGGGGGCTGTACACCACTCCGGGAGAGCAGCTGTAGAACAGAAAGAGGGCCGCCGCGGCTGCTGCCAGAAGGAGCAGAAGCCCCCGATGATGGAACGATAGAACACGATGCCCGGGCCGCTGACGCCGCATACAAGACCCCTCCCTTTCTCGTTTGGCCCATCCTATGCCCGCTGGAGCGGCGGTGTGCGATTGTGCCGGGACGAAGAGTGTGGTACACTATAGCCATCAAGATTTTTGTGATACGGAGAGACTTATGCTGACCATTACACTGCTGGGCACGGCGGCCACCATGCCCCTGCCCGACCGCGCACTTACGGCGGCGGTGGCCGAATGCGGGGGGCACAGCCTTTTGCTCGACTGCGGCGAGGGCACCCAGACCGCCGCCCGCCGGGCCGGGGTCAACCTGATGAAGCTGGACGCCATCTGCCTGACCCACTACCACGGCGACCACATCTTCGGCCTGCCGGGGCTTCTGCAGACGCTGGGCTGTCAGGGCCGTACCCGCCCGCTGGCGCTGTACGGCCCGAAAGGCCTCGGCGAGGTCTGGGCCGCGCTGCGGGTGCTGACCGGGCCGCTGCCCTATCCGGTCTGCCCCGAGGTGCTGGACGCCCCGGCGGCGCTCCGGGCGCGCTTCGGCGGCTGGCCGCAGGGGGCAAAGCTGACGCCTGTCCCCACCCGCCACCGGGTCACGAGTCAGGGCTACCGCCTCGATCTGCCCCGGGCCGGGCGCTTTTCGCCCGAGAAGGCCCGGGCGCTGGGGGTGCCGGTGCAGCAGTGGAAGATGCTTCAGCAGGGCCAGAGCGTTGCGCTGGCCGACGGCAGCAGAGCGGCGCCGGAATCGGTCCTCGGCCCGGCTCGGCAGGGTCTGAGCTTCCTCTTTTCGGGGGACACGGCTCCCTGCGCCGCACTGGAGCAGGCTGCAGCGGGGGTGGACCTTCTGCTCTGCGACGCCACCTACGCCCTGCCCGAGCAGGCTGCACAGGCGAAGCAGTACGGCCACAGCACCTTCGGCCAGAGTGCGGCCCTCGCTGCAAAGGCCGGTGCAAAACGGCTCTGGCTCGTCCACTATTCGCCCATGATCACCGACCCGGAGGAGGAGCTTGCGCAGGCCCAGAGCCTCTTCCCGGCGGCGGAGTGCGGCTTCGACGGCAAGAGCATTGCGCTTCAGTATGAGGAGGAAGGCGAATGAACATCGTTCTGGAACCCGGTGCCGCCGCCCTTCTGGATGAGCTGCACCGGGCAGGCTTTGGGGCCTACGTCGTGGGCGGCTGTGTCCGGGACAGCCTGCTGGGCCTTGCGCCCCACGACTGGGATCTCTGCACCGCTGCCTGCCCCGGGCAGGTGATGGAGCTGTTCGGAGAAGACCGGTGCATCCCCACCGGCTTGCAGCACGGCACCGTCACCGTCAAGCGGGATGGAAAGCTGTATGAGATCACCACCTTTCGCACCGAGGGCCGCTATTCCGATGGCCGCCACCCCGACAGTGTGGCCTTTGTGCCCGACCTCCGGGAGGATCTGGCCCGGCGGGACTTCACCATCAACGCGATGGCCTACAGCGCCGAGGAGGGCTTGTGCGACCCCTTCGGCGGGCGGGAAGACCTTGCCCGGGGCGTGGTGCGGGCGGTCGGTGAGCCGCTGCGCCGCTTCGGGGAGGACGCCCTGCGCATCCTGCGGCTCTACCGCTTTGCGGCCCGGTTCGGCTTTGCCATCGACGAAGCCACCGAGGCGGCGGCAAAGCAGCTGGCTTCCCACCTCGACTGTGTATCGGCAGAGCGCATCGAGGAGGAACTGAACAAGCTTCTGGCCGCACCACAGCCGGGGGCATACCTTGAGCCGGAGGTGCTGGCCTTCGTCCTGCCCGAGCTGCCGCCGGAGGAACTGACAAAAGCCCGGAGGCGGATCGATGCTCTTCCGGCGGGGACGGAGCAGGTGTCTGCCCGCTGGGCGGCGCTGCTGCTGCCGCTGGGTGAGACGGGGGCGAGGAAAGCGCTCAAGCGCCTGAAGTGCTCGAACGCCAGGATAGACGGAGCGGCGGCTCTGGTGCGTGAGTGTGGAGAGAAAACTCCCGACGCTCTGGACAAATGTGATCTGTGCTTGCAAGCCAAACGTCTGCTGGGAAAATATGACCTCCATACCGTGCGGCAGCTGACGGCCCTCTGGACGGCCCTTGCGCCGGAAGAAAAAGCGTCGTTCGATGCCCTGCGGGCCGAGGCCGAAGCGCTGACGGCGCAGGGGGCCTGCTGCCGCATCTCCCAGCTGGCCGTGAATGGCCGCGACCTGATGGCGGCGGGCGCTGCGCCCGGGCCGGGCCTGCGGCGGGTGCTGGAAGCCCTGCTGGAGGAGGTCATCACGGGCCGCCTGCCCAACGAAAAGACGGAGCTTCTGGCCTTCGCGGCCGGATTTTCTGCGTCTTGACAAGAGAAAGAAGCTGCGGTAGTATATATCTACTGTTTTAGTGTGTTATAACAAAAAGAGGAACAGAATGACAGAAACACAGAACACTTCCCGCCGCCCCGGTGCCCTCATCGCCATGAGCGGCGGTGTGGATAGCTCGGTGGCGGCATGGCTCATGCAGCGGGACGGCTTCGACTGCACCGGCATCACCATGCGCCTCACCCGCAACGAGGCCGTGGACACCGAGGGGCTGCACACCTGCTGCTCCGAGCGGGACATCGAGGACGCCGCCGAGGTGGCCTATGCGATGGACATCCCCTACGAAGTGCTGGACTTCACCGCCGATTTTCAGGAGAAGATCATCGACAAGTTCATCCGGGTCTACGAGGCCGGCGGCACGCCCAATCCCTGCATCGACTGCAACAAGTATATGAAGTTCGACCACCTGCTCCGCTGGGCCGAGGCCCACGGGCTGGACTATGTGGTCACGGGCCACTACGCCCGGGTGGAGCAGGACGAGGCCACCGGCCGCTGGCTGCTGAAAAAGGGGCTGGACGAGGGCAAGGACCAGAGCTATGTGCTCTACAACCTCACGCAGGCGCAGCTGGCTCACGTCCGTCTGCCGCTGGGCAGGCTGCACAAGAGCGAGGTGCGCGCCATCGCCGAGGAGCAGGGATTCGTCAACGCCCGCAAGCACGACAGTCAGGACATCTGCTTCGTGCCCGATGGCGACTACGCCCGCTTTATGGAGGACTTCACCGGCAAACACTATCCGGCGGGCGATTTCCTCGACGTCAGCGGAAAAAAGGTGGGCACCCACAGCGGCGCGGTGCGGTACACCATCGGCCAGCGGAAGGGGCTGGGCCTTGCCATGGGCGCGCCGGTCTACGTCTGCGCCAAGGATATGCAGGCCAACACCGTCACCGTCGGCCCGGAGGCGGAGCTGTTCGATACCATCGTCTACGCCGACGAGGTGAACTGGATCGCCATCCCGGAGCTGAAAGGCCCCCTGCGGGTGACGGCCCGCACCCGCTACCATCAGGTCGAGCAGCCCGCCACCGTCTACCCGGCGGGGCCGGACGGCTTCCGGCTGGAATTTGACCAGCCCCAGCGTGCCCCCACCCCCGGGCAGGCCGTTGTGCTGTATCAGGGGGATACCGTCCTCGGCGGAGGGACGATCATGAGAGTGGAAAAGTAAGGAGAAACAATATGCAAGACCAGTATTCCCGCACCCAGATGCTGCTGGGCGCGGAGGCAATGACCAAACTGCACAACTCCCGTGTGGCCGTATTCGGCGTAGGCGGCGTGGGCGGCTATACCGTGGAGGCGCTGGCCCGCAGCGGCGTGGGTGCCCTCGACCTCATCGACGACGACAAGGTCTGTCTGACCAACCTGAACCGCCAGATCATCGCCACCCGCAAGACCGTGGGCAAATATAAGGTGGATGTGGCGGAAGAGCGGGTCCACGACATCGACCCCGACATCAAGGTCACGACCTACAAGACCTTCTTCGGCCCCGAGACGCAGGACAGCTTCGACTTTACCCAGTTCGACTACGTTGTGGACGCCATCGACACTGTCACCGGCAAGCTCGCTCTGGTCATGAAGTGCAAGGAGGCCGGTGTGCCCATCATCTGCTCCATGGGTGCGGGCAACAAGATGGACCCCACCCGCTTCGAGGTCACGGACATCTACAAGACCTCCGTCTGTCCGCTGGCCAAGGTCATGCGCACCGAGTGCCGCAAGCGGCGCATCAAGCACCTGAAGGTCGTCTACTCCAAAGAGCCTGCCATGACCCCCATCGAGGACGATTCCATCAGCTGCAAGCAACATTGCATCTGCCCTCCGGGCACCCAGCGCAAGTGTACCATCCGCCGCTCCGTCCCCGGCTCCAATGCCTTTGTGCCGTCGGTCGCGGGCCTCATCATCGGCGGCGAGGTCGTGAAGGACCTCGTGGGCTTCGTCCCCCTGAAGGGCTGATATTTGATAAAATAACAAAACGGCAGGTGCGTCGCACCTGCCGTTTTCTTTGTTATGGGATGATCTTTACTGCTCAGGAGCAGCGAATGCGATGGGGGTAGCGCCTGCGGCTGCGTCCACGCTCTTCAGGGAGATGGGAGTGGTCTCGTAGTGCAGGGTCTCGAAGCTCTGGGTGCTGCCGTCCTCATTTCGCTGAAAAAATCAAGAGATCTATGCGCAGAATGCACAACAAGATGATAACTTTTACTAAAATGAAATAGAACCTTCACAATGTCAGCTGCGGTTCAGTCTCCGCTGCGCCAGTCCGAAGCCGACGGCGCTGGCGGCGAAGGTGGCGTAATAGCTGGCCAGCCGGTAGAACATCAGCAGGCTCATGGACGCAGCATTGGGGAGGAAGCTGCCGTACACCAGCAGAAAGGCCGTCTCCACCGACCCCATGCCCGCCACGTTGGGCAGAGCGTTGGAGACGAAGAGGGTCAGTGCGGCGAGGAGCTGCACCTGCCAGAAGCGCAGCCCGGCGTCCAGCCCCATGAAGCGCAGCCCCATCCACGGCAGGCAGAAGAGCAGAAAGAGTTTGAGCAGATGGACGCCCAGAATGGCGGCGCAGCGGGCTTTGTCCGCCAGCAGATGGCGGCTCTCGGTGCTCAGGGTGTCCAGCTGCCGGAGCCAGTCGGCCCGGCGCTCGGCCCAGCGGCCTGTGTCGGGCAGGAAATGCAGCAGCCACCGGGCCAGACGCTGCACCACCGGCAGGGCGCAGAGGGCGATCAGCCCCACGATGACCCCTGCCACCACGGCGTAGGCTGCGGGCAGATACCGCAGCACGCCGTCCGAGTGGGCCGCCAGCCAAGGGCGGCCTGCCAGAAGCAGCAGGGTGGTGTAAAGCAGAACGGCCGTTTTGTGAAAGACATATTGCAGGGTCATGAGGCCTACGCCCGGGCCGATGTCCAGACCCCGGCGGTGGAGATACCACGTCTGGAAGGGGACAGACCCCGCGCCGAGGCCCACCACATTGCCGAAGGTGCCCATCCATGCGTTGTCGATGCCGTGGCGCAGAGAGAACCGGGGCAGGCGGCTGCGGACGATGAGCCAGCTGACGACGCCCTCCAGCAGCGGATAGCTCAGGCCCACGGCCAGCGCCAGAAATCCCTGCCAGAAGGTGAGCTGGCCCAGTGCAGCGGAGATCTCGGCCCAGTGCTCCCGGAAAATGAACACCACGATGCCGGTCAGCAGGGCCAGAACGCCCAGCGAGAGCAGGGTCTTCCGGCGGGAAGGGGCAGGGGAGGCGGACGAACTCATGGGGGAAACTCCTTTCAACAAAAACGGACTGGGATAAACTCTGGGAAGAGTATACCACAGTCCGGAGGTGCATTTGTAAAGAGATGCCAAATTTTTTGCCTCAATTTTGGCAGAGTGATAAAGTGGATTCGCCGGTAAGCTCCCGGACCGCCTGCTTCAGGCCGTCGGCAAAGGCCTGCTTCGAGTAGTGGCGTTCATACAGGTCGCGGCAGGCCTGCCGCATGGTGGCCAGTTTTTCCGGGTGGTCGATGGCCCATGCCAGACGCTCCGCCAGCTTTTCGGGGTCGTCATCCTCGTAGACGAAGCCGTCCACCCCCTCGGTGATGAGTCCGGCGGTGCCGGTGTGCTCCGATACGATGGCGGGCTTGCCGAAGATGAGGCCCTCGGTGACGAAGGTGGGCATGGGGTCGTCGCGGGAGGCGCAGACGAGGCAGGTGCACTGGGCCATCAGGCTCTTGATCTCATCCCGGGTCAACCGCTTGACGTAGAAGACGTTGTCGGGGCAGTCCGCCGTCAGGCTGCGCACGGCGTCCATCATCTCCGGCTCGGCAGCCTTGCCCACAAAGAGGAAGGAGGCTTTTTTCATCGTCTCCGGCGGCAGCAGCCGGATGGCCTTGCAGAAGATGTCCTGCCCCTTTCGGTTCTCGAAGGAGCCGACGGTGGCGAAAAGGGGACGCCCGCCCGCATAGCTCAGGTCATAGTGGGCGAATTTCTCGGAGGCATAGTCCGGCAGGCCGTAGATGAGAGGCCGGATGTTGAACTCCGGCCGCACCGAGTGCATGGCGTTGGCGGCGTGGCTGCCGACGGAATAGACCCGGATGTTCTCCCCCAGCTCTTTGGGGATCTGGTGGGCGATATGGGGGTAGCCCGCGAAGGCGTCGTGGAGCCACCAGAGTACCGGCACCCGTGCCCCGCTCAAGGCACGGACAGCCCGGGCCTCGACGACAGTGTTGGCGAGGACGAAGTCGGCGCAGAGGGCCAGCCCCCACAGCAGGGGAGACTGGACGCAGCCGCGCCGGGTGATGACGACAGCCCCGGCTTCGAGGAAGAGCGGCATCGAGCCGCTGTCCTCCGGGCCGAGGACGACCACCTCGTAGCCCATGCTGCGCAGCACCGGCACAGCGCTGACCAGCACGATGGGGGCACCGGTCATGTCCAGCAGGTGGCTCATGATGAACACCCGCTTCCCCTTCATCGACCAGACATCCTCGGCACAGATGTCCCGCTCGTAGTGGGCCAGCGCCAGCGGGAGACAGACGTGGTTCCGGCTGAGCTTTGCCGCCAGCGTCAGCAGCTCGGCGGGGTTCCCGGGGTCACGGGCCTCGGCCAGACAGCGCAGCAGCAGCTCCCGGGAGACGAGGGCGCAGCCGGGGCAGGCCGCAAAGCTGGGGCTGTGGTAGAGGGCAGTGGCACCTGCATAGCCGAAGACGGCGTCAGTGGTGACGTAGTCTGCGCCGCTGCGCAGCGCATCCGCAAAGCAGGACAGGGCCGTGGGCATCAGGCTCAGGTCTTCTTTCGCCAGCAGCACGCCGCGGGCGCTGCCCAGACTCCCGCTGGAAAGGTCCTCTGCCAGCAGGAACTTGCGGTGGAGCTGGTCGCGCAGGGAGGCTTCCAGCGAGGCCCTCCGCCCCGGTGCGTAGACGGCGAGAAAGACGTCCTGTGTATCAAGATATTCCTGCTTGGCGAGCTGTGCCCGCTGCAGGGTGGTATAACGGCTGTACATCCCGGTCCTCCTCTCAGCTGCCACGATGGAACAGGCTCACCAGACGGCGGAGGGGCAGTGTGAGCTTCCAGCTGCTGGACGAAAGGACATTTTCCAGCGAGTTTTCGTAGGCCCGGCTCCGGGCGGTCAGCTCGGCGTTGGCCTGATGCAGCTCGGAGATGTTCTTCTGCAAGGCGTCGATGGTCTGCTTCTGGTCGGAAGAGGTCTTTTCCAGCTGGTCCAGATGTTTCTGCTCACAGACGCGGGTCTTCTGGAAATACTGCACGCCCTCCAGCACTGCGGCGAAGAGCGGGTCGCCTGCCAGCGCCTCCAGCGGGAAATAGCCGTAGCTCACGCCCAGCTTCATCCCGGCGGGGAAGCGGTTCATCCCTTCCAGCATGAGGTTGGGGTCGTCGTTCAGGAAAAGGATGCCGTCGCCGTGGAGCGGTACGCCGTTCACCGGGCGGCAGAGGATGCGGTCATCCGAAAAGACGAAATTGGTGATGCAGCAGGGCAGCTCGCCCGGGTCGAAGCGGAGATTGACGGCGGCCTCGGGCAGCTCGAAGGTGGCCGTCACCATCCCGTTCATCTCGTCGTATTCGTAGTCCGGGGCTTTGACGGTGTCCCTCTGGGAAAAGCCGAAGCCGGCATCGAAGTAGAGCAGCGGCTGCACCAGCGCAGGTGAGTCGGCCTGCATCTCTTTCTGGGGGTGGGTGGCGTAGAAGGTCTGCAGCTGCTTTTCCAGCTCAAGGCAGCGCTGGGCCAGCCGCGAGGTACCCTCATCCGCAAGCCTGAGCTGCTGTTCCAGATCCGCAATGCGGCTGCGCAGAGCCGCTTCAGGAGTATCGTTCATCATTACCGGGGCCTCCTCAAATTTATCGCAAGGCGTACAACCCTCGCTGCAAGCCCATGCATCGAACTAATATAGTCTGCCCTGAAAAAGGGCCGGATACCAAAGCGCTGTATCTTTAGTGTTTTGCCGCATAATGACGGCTCTTGTCCCGTCGCCGGGGCTTGTCCGCAGTCTTGCCGCCCCGGAGCTTCCGGCCCAGCTCTTTCCGCCGCATCAGAAGCTCGGTGATGGCGAAGATGGACGCCAGCGAGAGCACGAACTGCAAAAGCATCCCCTGTACCGGACGGTCAGCGTATTTCGCCGCCATCAGATACCATGGGATGGCCGTCAGCTCCACGGTGTGGATGCAGAAGATGAAGAGCGAGCGCCGCCCCACCCACTCGATGGCGTGGGAGATGGGGCCGTCCACCCGGCGCTGCAATTTCAGGAAGAGCCGGATGATGCCGTAGCCCACTGCGCCGTCCAGAAAGATGCTCACAGGCCCCATCGTCCACTCGCCCAGCGAGACGCAGTCGGTGCTCTGGGTCAGCAGGACGCCTGCCACGACGCCCAGCGCCGCCGCGATCAGCCCGGCTCTGGCCCGGCCGGAAAGGGGCGTCTCAAACAGGCGGCGCTTCTTGGCCAGATAGCCGATATAGAGGTAGGGCAGCGATACCATGCCCTGCGCGATGCAGAAGGGGGCCTCCCACACCAGCGTGATGCCCCAGCCCAGCAGGGTGACGCCGATGACGGCCGGGGTTATGTACCGCTCGGGGAAGATGTCGAGAAGGACATCGAGAAGGATCCACGCCAGCATCAGGGCCACCAGATACCACATCGGCCCGCAGGAGAAGAACTCCTGCCCGAAGTAAGAGGCCGTGTGGGGCAGCCCCAGCAGGAAGCCGCCCAGCACCTTGCCCGACTGGGTGATGGCGTTGGGCCACGAGCCGAAGGCTGCGTGGTGGATGAGGCAGTGGAGCACGGTGGTGGCCGCTGCCGTATAAAGGTAAGGCTTGAGCAGGGTCTTGATCTGCTGCTCGATGCATTTGTGGATGGAGCGCTTGCGGAAGCCGTAGCCGCTGGCGATGAAGAAGGCGGCCATCAGCGCTTCGCGGTAGGCGAAGAGTGCAAAGGCGAAGGGGGTGACGTCGTCGGTGCCGAGGGGGTAAAGCTCTGCCGTGTGGGCAAAGACGATGGCCAGCATTCCGATGCCTTTCAGCAGGTCGAACATGCCAAGGCTGCTTACGGTGCGGGGCTTGGTGCCTTCCATATAAGGGGTCCTCCTTGTAGTGCGCCGCCTGTCCCGGAGGCCCTGAAAGGCCGTGTTTTGGGCGCGATAGATAAAAATATGAAGCTCGGCGGGGAGCTTTTTTGCCAAATGATATAAACAGTATAATGCTTTTTGGGGCTTCTGTCAATTTGCAGGGGACGAAGCTTCCGGGCAAAGTTTCGTCCTGACGAAAAAAGTGTATCACAGCTTTTGTCCCGTCGCAACAAAAGGAAGGATTTACATCCGGTTGCACAAGCTGAGAGCAAGTTTAAATTGCATATTTGTGCAATGAAATCTTGCGTTTGCGGCGCATATGCGGTATACTGTTGCCGAGAGGAATCGAACCAGAACTTTCCTCTGTTTGCCAGAAATGCGGAGAGTCTGGAACAAAATGGTGCTGTTTATTTTTCTTGCGAATAAAAAAGGAGTAAGACCAATGGCTGAAGAGATCAAAGTCCCCGCAGGCATATATGATATGGTGACCCGCTGCATGGAGCAGGAATTCCCCGACAATGTGGCTATCCGCTATGTGGCCGCCGACGGCAAGACCGTCGTGGAAAAGAAGTACCGCGAGTACGCGCAGGACATCCGCCGGATGACTGCCTACCTCAAGGCAGAAGTGCCCGGCATCAAGGGCCAGCGTGTTGCGCTGCTGAGCCGGAACAGCTACGAGTACTGTGTGGCATCCTTCGGCATCATCCTTGCAGGGGGCGTCCTCGTGACCCTCAACCAGAAAAAGATGTGGGAGGAGCTGGAATATGAGCTGGGTCTTGTGGAACCGGCCCTCATCCTGAACGACGGCATCGACTACGGCTGCCGTGCCGAGCTGGAAGCCGCCTACGGCCCGAAGCTCCGCCCGATGGACTGCTATCGGAACACCGCCCCCGGTGAGTTGACCAACTGCATCGGCCACGACGACCTGATGATGCTGATGTTCACCTCCGGCACCACCGGCCGCAGCAAGGGCGTCATGCTCTCGGAGCGGAATATGTGCACCAGCCTCTGCACCTACGGTGCCCGGGCTGAGAACTGGATCACGTCCCGTCTGCCGGAGGGTCAGAAGCTGCCGCTGAGCCACATGACCCTGCTGCCCCTCTTCCACATGGCCTGCTTTGTCTGCGTCATGTCCTACCCGCCCGCCGGCTGGGCACTGAACCTCTGCAGCGACATCCGCGACTTCTACCGCGACCTCGGCCTGATGCACAGTGACATCATGGCCTCGGCCCCCATGCTGGTGGAGACGGTTTACAACGACTTCAAGCGGGGCCGCGTCAGCCGCCTCAACGGCCTGTGGGACCTGTGCTGCTCCTCTGCGGCCCTCGACCCCAAGATGCTGCTGGAGCTGGCCCAGAACGGCTTCGTCATCAACCAGTGCTACGGCATGACCGAGACCTTCGGCGACGGCATCCTGAACTTCACCCAGACGGCCGACCACATGAGCGCCGTGGGCAAGCCCGACGACCACGTTCAGTATAAGCTGGACGAGACCGGCGAGATCTGCATCAAGGGCGACTGCGTGATGCTGGGCTACTACAAGGATCCCGAGGCCACGGCAGAGGTCATCGACGCCGACGGCTGGTTCCACACCGGCGACCTTGCCCGGATGGATGAGGAAGGCTTCTATTACATCACCGGCCGCAAGAAGAACCTCATCATCCTCGCCAGCGGCGAGAACGTCAGCCCCGAAGAGCTGGAAAAGAAGCTGGCCCTCTGCCCGGCCATCATCGAGTGCATCGTGAAGGAGAAGGGCCAGAAAATTTGTGCTGTCGTCTACTGCCCTGAGGATAAGCAGGAAGAGGTCCGGGCCTTCGTCACCGAGGTGAACCGCAGCTTGCCGCTGTATAAGCGCATCAGCGCGGTGGAATTCACCGCCGAACCGCTGCCCCGCAACGCTCTGGGCAAGCTGCTGCGCAAGTAAACAATAAAACAGCGAAAAAGGACACGCCGCGTAGTTGCATTTCTCTGCCGAAACAGGTATTATTACGTTGAGGCAGAAAATGTCAGCTGCCGGCGTTTCGCTGCAATAAAGAAAAACAGCAAGGAGCGACAAAAATGATAAATACTGTATATGAGCTTATCACGGACGTCATGGCGAAGCAGTACCCCGACCGGGTGGCTTTCCGCTATGTGGCCGCCGATGGCAAGACTGTGGTGGAAAAGACCTACGCCCAGTATGTGCAGGACATCCGCAGGGCCGTTACTTATTTTAAGGAGAATATCCCCGACATCAAGGGCAAGCGTGTCGGCATCATGAGCCGCAACTGCTATGAGTACGGTGTCAACAGCTTCGGCGCGATCCTCGCCGGGGCCGTCGTCGTGACCATCAACCAGAAAAAGACCTGGCCCGAGCTGGAATATGAGCTGGGCCTTGTCGAGCCTTCCCTCATCGTCAACGACGGCATCGACTATGGCTGCCGCCCCGACATCGAGGCCGCCTACGGCGATAAACTCCGCCCGATGGACGCCTTCAAGGACAGCGCGCCTGCAGAGCTTGTTGACTGCGTGGGCCATGATGATTTGATGGTGCTGATGTTCACTTCCGGCACCACCGGCCGCAGCAAGGCCGTCATGCTCTCGGAGCGCAACTTTTTTACCACTGTGGAGTGCCAGGTCAAATTCGGCGACGCCATGCTGGACTATAAGCACGAGCATATGCCCGAGGACAAAAACGACGTCCTGAGCAACTTCGCCATCCTGCCCCTGTTCCATCTGGGTACGTTCATCTGCCTCTTCGTTTGGGCCTGCAAGGGCTGGGCGCTGAACCTCTCCGCCGACATCCGCGACTTCTATCGCGATCTCGGCCTGATGCACAGCGATGCCATCGCTGTGGCTCCCATGCTGATGGAGGCCATCTACAAAGACGTCAAGCGGGGCCGCCGCGCCCGCCTGAACGGCATCTGGAACCCCTGCGGCTCCTCTGCCATGTTTGACGGCGCCATGCTGGCCGAGCTGGCACAGCAGGGCATGATGATCACTCAGGTGTACGGCATGACCGAGACCTGCGGCGACGGCATCATCAACTACGAGCAGGACGAAAAGCACATCCGCGCCGTGGGCAAGCCCGACGACCACGCCGAGTACAAGCTGGACGAGACGGGCGAAATTTGCATCCGCGGCGGCTGCGTCATGCTGGGTTATTACAAGGACCCCGAGGCCACCGCAGAAGTCCTCGACGCCGACGGCTGGTTCCACACCGGAGACCTGGCCCGTGTGGATGAGGACGGCTTCTATTACATCACCGGACGCAAGAAGAATATCATCATCCTCGACAACGGTGAGAACGTCAGCCCCGAAGAACTGGAAAATCTGCTGTCCAAGTGCGAGGCCGTCAAGGAATGCATCGTCAGGGAGAAGGGCAAGAAGATCTGTGCCGTCATCTACTGCGGCGAGGCCGACCAGCAGACCGTCCGCGACTTCATCACCGAGACCAACCGCACCCTGCCGCTCTACAAGCGGATGAGCGCCGTGGAGTTCAGCACTGAGCCTCTGCCCCGCACCGGCACCGGCAAGCTGCTGCGCAAGTAAGAATAAACCGGGCAGGCTGCGGAATACTGGAAAAGAGCCGCAGCCGCCTTTAATGGAACTACGAAAGGAAGATTCAAACTATGGAAAGAACCGAGATCGTGTCCCAGATCCTTGCAATTCTGGAAGATGTTGCAGAAATTTCCCCCGATGATGTGAACGAGAACAGCGTCCTCATGGACGACCTCGACCTGTCGTCCATGGAGATCCTGACCGTCGTGGCTGACCTTGAGGAGACCTTCGGCCTGCGTATCCCCGAAAAGGAGCTGCGCAACTTCGTCACCGTCAGCGATCTGGCCGACTATCTGGCTGCGCACGCGGGGGAATAAGGGATGGATGCCGAACAGCGCTCCGTTTTTCAGGGCATCGTCTACTACTACCGTGAAAACATGGTCAACTGCCGCTATCAGGTGACGCTGAGGGATGCTGTGGACGGTGCGCTCTTGCAGCAGGCTCTGGATGCGGCCCGGGCAAAGGCACCCTACTATTTCCAGAAGCCGGTGTGGGAGAAAAAGCTGCTCCACCTCGAACCGTCGGACGCCCCCTGCCCGGTGCGGCAGGGCAGTGCAAAGCCCGAATTTCCGGACGAGAACGGCTTTACTGTTGCCCTGAGCTATGAGGGAAAAGTCGTCTACTTTGACTGGTTCCACTTCATGGCCGATGGCCGGGGCATAGCACCCTTTATGACCATGGTGCTGCAGTTCTACTGCAACCTGCGGTACGGCACGACCTTTGAGGGCCGTGCCCTCGTGACCGACCCGCCCTACGACATCGAGGACATTTTGGCCAAGTACCCCGAGAGTCAGGTGGCCAACGATATGCAGCGCCCCGTGGTGCAGACCTTTGAGGAGACGCCCACCTGCTGCCGCGTCCGGCTGGAAAAGGCGGGGCTTGTGGACGCGGCCCTCCGCTGCGGCGTCAAGCCCTTCAGCACCCTTACGGCTCTGCTCTGTAAGGCGGTGCGGGCGTATCTGGACAAGGACGAGGTGCTCTACAGCTACTCAACGGACGCCCGGGACGCGCTGCGCGTGCCGAACGCCCTCTACAACTGCGTGGCCTCCTTCCAGCGCAAGCTGCCGCTGACGGCAGATGCCCCGCTGGCCGAGGTGGCCGTGGGCGTAGACGCGGACCTGAAGGCGAACCTCGCCCCGGAGAAGAAAATTTTCCGCATCGCCGAGCAGATGGGCTGGGTCTACCGGGTCTACCAGCAGAAGGCCAGCCTCAGCATCAAGAAGCGCATCTTCCAGATGGGCGAATACATCAGCGGCTTTCCGGCCGACTTCTGGGTGAGCTATCTGGGCGACCCCTTCAGGCCGTCCAGCCCGGAGCTGACCCGGTACATCGAGGATTTCCAGACGTGGGTGCCCGCGGACGGCGCATCCATCGGTTTGGAAGCCACCAGCCTGCACGGGGTCATCACCCTCTGCATCAAGAACAAGGTGCCCCGCCCCGGCTTTGCCGAGGCTCTGCGCGCCGCTTTCGAGGCCGAAGGCATCCGGGTGCTGGAGGCCGTGGAGCTGGGGGAAGACCTTACATAAGAAACAACCTCTCCGTCACGCCGTAGGCGTGACGAAGAGGTTTTCTTTATCCTAAACGTAATTTTTACACCGATTTTTCATACGTCGTACTTTTTCGAAAAAATCGCCTGAAAAGACGATTTTTCCCTTGCATCCAACAGTGTGTCGTGGTAAGATAGGCCGAATGCGACCGAAACACACTGGGAAACGGAAAAAGTGAGGAAAATCGTATGGAAAAAAATAAAAACAGCGGCTCGCTCCTAGCGAAAAGGATGGCAGTATCTCTGGTCTGCGGCCTTGCGGCAGGCTTTGCCTTTATGATGCTGCGTGAGAAGCTCGTTGCTTCCGGCAACAGCGGTATCTGGCAGACCATCAACGACCTGCTCTTTCAGGACATCACCACCGAGGGCGCAGAACGTGCACTGGGCCTGTTCTACATCATTGGCCAGCTCTTCATCAAGGCACTGCAGCTGGTCATCATCCCGATGGTGTTCACCTCCATTGCGCTGGCCATCGGCAGCATCGCCGACACCCGCACCATGGGCCGCATCTCGGCCAAGACCCTCTTCTGGTTCCTGCTGTGCTCCTTTATGGCGCTGGCACTGGCCGGCTGCGTGGGCTATGCCACCTATTCCATGGGCCTGTTCAACACCCACATCGAGGGCCTGACCGAGGCCGCCGGCTCCACCGGCTCCAACCCCCTGAACGTGGTGCTGAACGTCATCCCCTCCAACATCGTCACGGCGTTCGGCAGCAACAACGCGGTGCTCTCCTCCGTCTTCCTCGCCGTGGCCGTGGGTCTGAGCATGAATGTGCTGGGTGAGAGCCGCACGGCCACCCTCCGCCGCCTGCTGGGCGAGGTGAACGATGTGGTGGTGGTCTTCCTCAACTTCGTGGTCACGACCTTCGCCCCCTTCGCTGTCTTCGTGCTGCTGACCCGCACCTTCGCCATCTACGGCATCGACTACCTCAAGCCTGCGCTGGTGTACGTGGTAGTCACGGTGGCTCTGCTCTTGGTCTTCCTGTTGGTGGCCTACCCTTTGGTGGTGGCGCTGGGCGCGAAGCAGAACCCCATCACCTTCATCAAAAAGATCGCCAATGTGGCCGTTTTTGGCTTCTCCACCTCCTCCAGCGCGGCGACCCTGCCCCTGAACATCAAGGTCTGCACCGAGGACTTCGGCGTCGATGAGTCCATCGCCTCCTTCGTCCTGCCGCTGGGCATGACCATCAACATGGACGGCACTGCCATCATGCAGGTGGTCGCCACCGTCTTTATCGCGGGCTGCGCCGGATACACCGTCACGCCCGCCCAGCTGGTCGTGGTGGCCCTGCTGGCTCTGCTGGCCTCGGTGGGCACCCCTGCCGCTCCCGGCGCAGGTGCCGTCATCCTCTTCACCATCCTGTCCGGCGCGGGCTTCGTCAACGACAGCGCCCTGCTGGCCTACTCCCTCATCCTTGCCATCAACCGCCCCATTGAGATGCTCGTCACCTCCCTGAACGTGGTGGGCGACGCAGTCGCCAGTATCTGTGTGGCCAAGAGCGAGGGCCTGCTGAACGAGGAAAAGTTCAACGCATAATTGACCTGTGATATACAAAAGCGCCTCTCCGGTAAAGCGGAGGGGCGCTTTTTGCTCCGGACAGTCCTCTTTTTTACACAAAGTCCTCAACCGCCGCCGGGGTTTTACACCGATTTTGCGCCGGCATGGTTTCGGGCCGGGGGCGTGGGCGGTAAAATAAGGCCGTTCCCAAGGATCAAAAAAGAGAGAGCGAGCCTGTGAGGCTCATGGAAAGAGAGGACTTTCAGGTATGAAAGAGAATAAAATGTCCCGCCGCAGCTTTTTGAAGGCTGGTGCTTTTGCGTCTGCCGCCGGTATGCTGGCCGCTGCTCCCGCAGCCGCCCATGCCGCCGCACCCAACGTGGACAAGGCAGCAGAGGAGGAAAACGGCCTGCTGGGCATCTTCGGCGGCAAGCCCAAATATGTTTTCCTCTTCATCGGCGACGGCATGGGCACGGCCCAGATCCAGTCTGCCCGCTTCTACAAGGGCACGGTGGAGAACAACGGCGCCGTCACCGAGGGCGAGCTGAGCTTCACCCAGTTCCCCGAGGTGGGCAGCGTGACCACCTATGACAGCACCTCCTTCTGCCCCGACTCCGCTTCCACTGCTACCTCCATCGCCACCGGCCACAAGACCGAGAGCGGCGTCATCAATATGTGTCCCTGGACCCGCGATGTGCCCTATGAGACCATCGCCGAGAAGCTCCATGCCCAGAAGAACTACAAGGTGGGTGTCGTCTCCTCCGTCAACATCGACCACGCCACCCCTGCTGCCTTCTACGCACACCAGAAGACCCGCAAGAACTACTACGCCATCGGCAAAGAGCTGGCCGCCTCCGGCTTCGAATACTTCGCAGGCGGTGAGTTCCAGAAGGTGAACGGCGACGGCACCGGCCCCAACAACCACGAGATCGCTGCCCAGAACGGCTACAACGTCGTCACCCGTCAGGCAGACGCCGCCGCCCTCAAGGCCGGTGCAGGCAAGACCCTCATCATCGCGGAGGCACTGGCCGACGGCAAGGCCATGAACTACTCCATGGATGCCGCCGCAGGCGAGTGGCAGCTGACCGACTACGTCAAGAAGGGCATCGAGCTGCTGGACAACAAGAAGGGCTTCTTCCTGATGACTGAGTCCGGCAAGATCGACTGGGCCTGCCACGCCAACGATGCTGCCGCCTCCATCCATGACGTTCTCGAGATGAGCAACGCCGTGCAGACTGCGGTGGACTTCTACAACGCCCACCCCAACGATACCCTTATCCTCGTCACCGCCGACCACGAGACCGGCGGCATGGCCATCGGCTACAAGACCACCAACTACGACACCTTCCTGACCAACCTCACCCACCAGAAGATGTCCTACGCCAAGTTCGACTCCACCTACGTCAAGGGCTACATCGCCAACAAGACCCCCTTTGAGGCTGCGATGGCCGACGTGAAGGCCAACTTCGGCCTGACCCTGCCCACCGACCCCGATGCCGCCAAGGCAGGCAAGCTGCTGCTGACCGACTACGAGGTGGAGAACCTGCGCAAGGCCTACGAGCGGACGCTGGCCGTCGGCGCTGCCTCCCAGAAGGAGATGAGCCAGCAGGATTATGAGCTGTACGGCACCTACATCCCCTTCAGCATGGCCGTCTGCCACACCATCAACCACAAGTCCGGCATGGACCACACCACCTATGCCCACACCGGCGCTCCCGTCAACATCTATGCGCTGGGCGTCGGCGCGGAGAAGTTCCGCGGCGTCTTTGACAACACCGAGATCTACCACAAGCTGGCTGAGCTGACCGGCGTGCAGTAAGCCCCTCTTTTCAAACGAAAAAAGCCTGTGCAGACCCTCCCGGGGCGGGAGAGCTGCACAGGCTTTCTTGTATTCACAGGTGGATCGTGTAGCCGCGGCCCAGCATCTGGGCCAGCAGCATGAGGGTCGAGATGCCGAAGCACCCGCCCATCAGCAGCAGGCAGAGCACCACCGAGCCGAAGTCGCACCGGCACGCGCCGGGCCGGGCCGAGTAGTAGAGCACCTCACACCCCAGCAGGATGAGCCCCGCCGCCGGCAGCACCTGCCAGATGACCAGCCATGGCAGGCCGGGCAGGAAGCGGGCCAGCAGGAAGAGCACGCCCGCCGCGATGAGGCAAACGCCCAGCGTCAGGGTGCCCACCCGGCGCAGGGGCTTATTCGTCGTGTTCTGTTCCATCATCCGTCACCTCATTTTCGTTCACCACAGGAGAGGAGCGCAGCGGGGCTTTTTCCGGATGGTCGGCCTCGTCGGCGTGATACTCGCAGAAATCGGCATCCTCGGGGACATCCTTGGAAGCATCCGGCTTTTTGGCCGGATGGGGGCCTTTCACCAGCCAGACGCCGCAGACGATGAGGACCACACAGACCACCACATCCGGCAGGCTGGCCATGACGAGATAGAGGGCACGGAAAACGGGGGAGGAGTGGCCCCAGCGGTAGACGAGGTCGCCGAGAATGTTCATGATGAGGCTCTGGTAGGCGATGAGGGCACCGAAGGCGATGAGCGCCCAGCCCACCAGCTTGTGGCTGTCCAGCAGAGCCCGGGCCAGCCGTCTGTCGCGGGGGTCGAAGTGGATGAGGTAGTCGTCCTCCGGCGCGGTGTCCGCGAGGATCTGCGCCCGGAGGTTGAAGGTGTCAAAGAAGCTGTACATCCACACCACCACAAGCAGGAGCAGTACCGGGTTGAGCAGTGAGCTCACCATCCCGATGCAGCAGGCTGTAAGGATGAGGGAGAGGCCCCGCTTCATATAGCCCTGATACATCTGGCCTGCGCCGGGGACGAAGGCGCAGCAGAAGGTCAAAAATCCATTTTTCAGCATAACGGTCTCCTTACTTGATGTTTTCAGCCGCGTTCAGCAGGCTTTCCAGCGCAGAGGAAACGCGGGTGTAGAAGTTCTCTCCGGGGCGGGAGTCCACCGGCTTGCCCAGCTTCTCCGGCAGGAGCTTCGGGGGCTGCTTTTCCGGCAGAGTGACCTGAACAGCGGGCAGGAGGGCCTGCAGGTCGCGGCTGTGGTCGGTGACGAAGGTCAGCGCACCGGTGCGCCAGATGGTCAGCGCCAGCACAGCGGCGACGCCCGCCACCGCAGCCCGGCCGCAGGTGCTCTGCATCAGCCGCACCCAGATGGTGCCCATCACCGTCCGGCGGACGCTGCGGGGCGGGTCGGAGAGAGCGTCCGCGGTCAGCAGTGCAGTGTAGCGGTCGGTGCATTTGTCGCAGTAGGCGAGATGTTCGGCGGCTTCCAGCCGCCCCAGCTCATCCAGCTGTCCGGCGATGAGGGCGTGCAGCCCTTCGTCGCTCAGACAGCCGTCTTTCCGGAACGATTCCATTTAAATGCCCTCCTTTCCGGCTGCGCTCAGCTGCGCGGCCAGCATCTTTTTGGCCCGGTAGACCTGCGCCTCCACGGTTTTCTGGGGCCTGCCGCAGAGCCGGGCGGCTTCGGCGGCGGTGTGCTGCTCCAGCAGCACGAGGCGGCAGGGCGTCTTATAGGGTTCCCGCAGGTCGAGGATGCGCTGGGTCAGCTCTTCCTCGCCCAGCGCATCCAGCAGCTGCGTTTCCGGCTCGCTGCCGGGCGGTGCGCCCTCCAGCGCAAGGACGGCGTCGCCGGGGGTGTTCATCCGGCGCGCCCATGCGCTGCGCAGGTAGTCCTTCGCTTTGTTAGAGGCGATGCGGGCCAGCCACTGCTTCTCGTACCCGACAGGACGGCGGCTCATGTTCCGCCACGCGGCGAGGAAGGTCTCCTGCGTCAGGTCCTGCGCATCGCCCTCGTCCGGCACCAGCTGGTGGCAGATGGTGTAGACGAGGGACTGGTACTTCTGCACCAGCCGGTCAAATTCCAGTGTGTTCAAGGGCTGCGCTCCGCCTCCTTTCTGCCCCGCGTTTCAAGCGCTCTGTCTATCCATACGAGACAGCGGGGCAAAAACCTGCAAAATCGTGGGAAAATTTTTGAAAATGTGGTAGAATGCTCTTATTACACACCAAAAAGGAGGAGATCCGATGGCCTCTGCCACAAAACAGGCCCTCTTGGCGGCCCTTTCCGCCGCGCAGGGCGAGTGTATCTCGGGCCAGCAGCTGGCCCGGCAGCTGGGCGTGAGCCGCGCCGCCGTCCACAAGGCCGCCGCCGCGCTGGCGGCGCAGGGCTATGCGCTGGAAGCTGCCCCCCGGCGGGGCTATCGGCTGGCGGGGGGCGACCCCTTCTGTGCCGAGGCGGTGGGGGAGTATGACGCGCCCATCTTCCTCTACGACACGCTGGAAAGCTCCAACCGCACCGCCAAGACGCTGGCCCTTGAGGGTGCGCCTCATGGCACGATGGTGCTTGCCAGCCAGCAGACGGCGGGCCGGGGACGGCTGGGGCGGCGGTTTGAAAGCCCGGTGGGAAAGGGCGTCTATCTCTCGCTGGTGCTGCGGCCCAGCCTGCCCATGACCGAAGCACAGGCCGTCACCGTCAGCGCGGCGGTGGCTGTCTGCCGGGCCGTGAAGAAGCTCTGCGGGCTGGAGCTGGGTATCAAGTGGGTCAACGACCTTTACTACAACGGCAAAAAGGTCTGCGGCATCCTGACCGAGGCCGGGGCCGACCTTGAGAGCGGCCAGCTGGAATGGCTGGTGGCGGGTATTGGCCTCAACCTCACCTCCCGCCCGGAGGACTGGCCCGAGGAGCTGCGGCCCATCGCGGGCAGCCTCTACCCCGGCGGGCCTGCGCCGGTGAGCCGGGCTGCGCTGGCGGGAGAGATCGCCCGCCAGCTGCTGGCCCTCTGCCCGGACTTCGACTGTCTGGACGAGTACCGCGCCCGGTGCTTTGTGCCCGGCCACTGGGTGACGGTCTGCGCCGGCGGCGAGAGCTACGCCGCAAGGGCGGTGGCCATCGACGACGCCGGGCGGCTCATCGTGGAGCGGGAGGCAGGCCGCACCGAGGCCCTCTGCCACGGCGAGGTGAGCATAAGACCGTCGCCGCTGGCGATAAAAAAATAAACCTCTCCGTCATCGCTGACGCGATGCCGCCTCCCCTCGGTAGGGGAGCTGTCGAGCGAAGCGAGACTGAGAGGTTGGAGTCAGAAAACCCCGAAGCACACCAGCCCCAGCGCAGCCGCGATGCCGATGACCTTCGGCACACTGAGCTTGAATTTCTGAAGCAGGACGAAGCAGAGGATGCCGATGAAGAGGCCCGACAGGCTGATGCCGCCTGCCTCGGTGAGGTAGGACTGGCGGCACAGGCCCACCAGCACGCCCAGCACCATGCCGATGCAGATGGGCTTAACGATGCGCATGATGTAGCTCATGACCTTGCTGGTGCGGAATTTCTGGAAGAAGACTGCCGCCAGCAGGGTCAGGGTCAGGGTGGGGCTGAGGACGCCCAGCACGGCAAAGATGCCGCCCAGCATCCCGGCTGTCTTTGTGCCTGCAAAGGTGGCGGCGTTGACGCCCAGCGAGCCGGGGGTCATCTCAGCGATGGCGATGAGGTTCGTCAGGTCGGCGTCGGTCATCCAGCCATGGGAGGACATCTCATCCATGATGAGGGGGATCATGGAGGTGCCGCCGAAGCTGGTGAAGCCGATCTTTGCGAAGGCGATAAAGAGCTGGATGAGGGTCTCAGCTGCGGCCATGTTCGCTCACCCCCATCCAGACCAGTGCGATGACCACACCGGCGATCACCAGCGTCAGGTTGCTGATGGATGTAAAATAGCAGAGCACGAAGGCCGCCGCGCAGATCATGATGGCCGCTGTGCTGCGCAGGGCGTCTTTGCCGAGGGAGATGGCCGCGCCGCCGATGATGGGGGCTACGGCGCACTGGACGCCTCGGAGGGCCGACCAGACCCAGTAGTTGTCCTTGATGGCGTCGTAGATGGCCGTCACGACGGTGAGGGTGATGACGGCAGGGATGCACAGGCCGACGGCTGCGCAGACACCGCCCAAAGCCCCGGCCATCTGGTAGCCGAAGAGCATGGTGATGTTCACCACCATGATGCCGGGCAGGCTCTTGCCCACGGCGATGAGTTCCAGCAGGTCGCTCTTGGTCATCCAGCCCCGCTTGTCCACAAATTCCTGCTCCATCTGGGCAACGATGCTCCATCCGCTGCCGAAGGTGAAGGCACCGATCTTGATGAAAGAAAGAAGGATCCGCAGGGCCATCTGTGCACCGGCGGGGCGCTGCTGTGCGGCTTCTGTTTTAACTGCTTGTTTCACTGCTTGCATGAGTCCTCCTGCGATATGAGATCTGTGTTTTTTCTGCCTATAAAGGATACCACAGACGGCCCCAAAAGACGAATGGAAAAATAGAATGGAAGGTGATGCCGGTCAGGAATGGTCGTAGGTCATCCAGCTGCCTTTCCATGCGTAGAGGACCATCAGCGCCGCGCCCAGTGCCCACGACACCGGGTAGAGGACGAACACGCCCTCGATGCCCGAAAAGAAGGGAAGGACGAACTGGATCCATACCACCCGGAACAGGCACAGCGAGACCAGCAGCACCACCATCGGGGGGACGCTGCGGCCCGTGCCGCGCACGGCGCCTGCCATGCCGTGGAGGATGGACAGCAGGAAGTAGAAGGGGCAGAAATAGTGCATGGCGATGCACCCGAAGGAGACCACCGTCTCGTCGGAGGTGAACAGGTGCATGATGGGGTTTTGGAACGCCAGCAGCAGAGCACCGGTGCAGAGGGTGTAGAGCACGCCCATGGCCAGCGTGACCCATGTGCCCTTCTTCACCCGCTTGAGGTTGCCGGCACCGTAGTTCTGGCCCACGAAGGTGGTGGCCGCCATGCTGAAGCTGGTGACGGGCAGGATGTTGAAGCCGTCGATCTTCATGTAGGCGGCAAAGCCCGCCATGGCGGCGGCACCGTAGCTGTTGACGCTGGACTGGACCAGCACGTTCGAGAAGGAGATGACCATGTTCTGGATGCCGGTGGGCAGGCCGATGCGGATGATGCGGGAGGTCATCCGCTTGTCGGGACGGATGGAGGAAAGCTCCACTTTATAGTCCGCGTCCACCTTCATCAGGAAGCGGAGGCTCAGCACGCAGGAGACGAGCTGGCTGATGTCGGTGGCGATGGCTGCGCCCGCCACGCCCATCTTCAGCCCGGCGATGAACACGAGGTCGAGGATGATGTTGGTGATGGAGGCGCAGGCAAGGTAGAGGACCGAGCGCCGGGAGTTGCCCGCCGCGTTGAGGATGCCTGCCGCCATATTATAGATGACGCTGAACAGCACGCCGCCGAAGTAGAGCTTCATGTAGGTGACGGCGTCGCCCAGCACCTCGTCGGGGGTGTTCATCCAGACCAGCAGGGTGCGGCTGACTGCGATGCCGCCCACCGTGAGGATGAGGCCGAGGATGGCCGCGATGGCCAGCGAGGTGTGGACGGCGATGCGGGTCTCCTTTTTGTCCTTCGCGCCGAGGTACTGGCTCACCACGACGCCTGCACCCACGGCCACGCCCTGACTGAAGCCGATGAGCAGGTAGATGGGCGAGCCGCTGGAGCCTACTGCGGCCAGCGCATTGCTGCCCAGAAAGTTGCCGACGATGATGGAGTCGGCGGTGTTGTAGAGCTGCTGGAGCAGGTTGCCAAGGATGAGCGGCACTGAGAAGAGCAGGATGCTCTTCCAGATGCTGCCCTCGGTCATGAGCAGGGTCTTTTTCTGCTGCTGTGCCGTGTCGGTCATAGTTCTTCCCTCCCTCAAAAAACAAGGTTCCCAGAGATATTGCACAATAAAATTAACAATACCTCGTTCCGTGCCGAATGTCAAGCAGAGCGGAAAAGAAAGCTTTCCGGTTTTCCACATCTTGTTTGCAGATTGTTCAAAACTACCACAAAGAAACTCCATTTTTATCCGGTACAATAAGGGTGCAGTCGGGAAGACAGAAACGTGAGTCCCCCATCTCCGGCTTTTGAGCTTCCCACGATGCCATGCAGGCAAGATTCATGCGCAGGCCCCCGCAGCGGGCGCTGCGTCCCTAAAAAAACACTGTCCCCCAGCCAATGCGAGGCAACAGCCACGGCGGCGGACAGACTACCAACAACCTCCTAACAGCCGCAAATGTTTAGGAGTTCTCATACACAGGCAGCGCCGCTTTCTCCTCCTTTCCACGGCGCTGTCTGTTTTTGTTTTGCAGACTGAGAGGTCAAAAAAATCCCTCGCACGGCTTGTGCGAGGGATTTTTACGTTTTATCGCAGGTCGCGCAGGCGTTCTGCCGGGAGGGAGGATTGCAGCAGGCTCCATGCGGCGTCGAGGCTGTCGTTGAGCAGGTAGGCCTGCGTCTGCTGGACGTAGAGATAGATGGCGTTCGGTGTGCGGTAGGCGAGGTGGAGGTCATGCCACGGATAGCTCCGGGTCGGCTCGGGCTTGTCCTGCTCGCCTGCCATCCAGACCGAAAGCCCTGCATCGTCCAGCGTCAGCCGATAGAAGGGGCGGGGAAGGCCCATCTTTTTGATCTGAAGGCGCAGAGAGTGGAAGAAGGTCCAGAAGTAGACGGCGGGCACGCCCAGAGCCACAACGGAAAGCACCACCGTGAGCAGGGCCGCGCCGTCTTTCTGCCCCACCTGCGAGAGGCAGACCCCGGCAGATGCCAGCAGGATGGCCGTGAAGGCCAGAGGGCGGTGCCACGCCTTGCGGTGGCGCAGCAGGTCGAAGGCGGCGAAGTCGTGGAAGGATGCAGCGTCCATCTGGACGGAAACAGAGATCGGCTGAGACATAAAATATCCTCCTTTTTGGTCATAGTACCATATTGTTTTCCAACAATCAAGGATGATATTGCGCAGATGCCCTAAAATGTGCTAAAATAGGACGAAAAAGAAAATGGATCAAGGCTCCGCCCGGGCGGCAGAAAGGCCGGAGCGGGTGGAATAATACCAAGTGAGGAGGGCGGATGCGTGGGGCGCAGGATGACCCTGAAGGGGCAGATCAGCCTTTGCCTGGCGGCGTTTTTTCTGGCGTTGGCAGGGCAGATATTCTTGAGCTTTTACCAGTCCGGCACCGTGCTGCGGGAGCTGGACGACCAGATGGGCAACTTCAACGCCATCAGCCGCTTCCAGAACGGCGTGGAGCAGAGCCTTTCGGCAATGGAGAACTACCGCTGGGAGTACGGCGACGCCAAGGCGCTGACCGAGGAACTGAACCGGGCCTTTTCTGTCACCAACGCGTGGCTCTGGCGCATTCAGGGCGACATTGGCACCGTCAGCGAGGAGCAGTATCTGCTCTACAACGCCGTCTCCACCACCTACGGCAGCTACACCGCGCTGGTGGGCCGACTGGAAGAGGCGGTGGCCTCCGGCGAGGACGCGCAGGCTGCCCAGCTCTACTATAATAAGATCGTCCCCTGCGGAGGCTATCTGCGTCAATACACCCAGCAGCTGCTCAACAGGGCCATCGCCGACGCACAGAGCACCTACACCACCGTGTCGGCCCTCAGCGACCGGGTCAAGTGGGCGCAGACCGTCGTGGTGGCCCTCTGCCTCGCGCTGGGCTGCGTCATGGCGCTTTCGGTCATCCACCTGCTGACCCCGGTGCAGCAGCTGATCGGTGCCTCCCGGGAGGTCACCCGGGGCGTGTTCGACTCGCCCGACCTGCCTGTGCCCCATCAGCCCGAGATGGCCCAGCTCACCGAAGCGTTCAATCACATGAAGCACTCGATGGCCGAGCAGGTGACTACCCTGCGGGAGAAGAACGAGATGGAGCGGGAGCTTCACCGCCAGAAGACGGAGGCGCTGGAGCTGCAGAACCGGATGGAGCGCAGCCGCCTGCAGCAGCTGCGCAGCCAGATCGACCCCCACTTCCTCTTCAACACCCTGAACGTGATCCTGCAGACCGCCGGACAGGAAAAAGCCTACCGCACGCAGGCCCTCATCACAGCGCTGTCCCACCTGCTGCGCTACAGCCTCATGAGCAACGACGAGCAGGTGCCGCTGGCCCGGGAGGTGCGCATCGTGGACGAATACTACTCCATCTACCACGTCCGCTTCGGCGACCGGGTGAAGATGGTGTGGCGCATCTCCGACTCCCTCGACCTGACGGAGACGATGGTGCCCTCCTTTATCTTGCAGCCCATCGTGGAGAACGCCTTCAAGCACGGCATCTCGCCCAAGGAAGAGGGCGGCGTGGTGCGCATCCGCATCAACCCGCTGCGGGAGAAGGGGCTGCTCTATATCAGCGTCTGCGACAACGGCGTGGGCATCCAGCCCCAGCAGCTGGCCCAGCTGAAAGCCGCGCTGGCCCGGCCCGGTGAGCGCTGGGAGCACATCGGCGTCTACAATGTGGCCGCGCGTCTGCGGCTTCTGGACAAACGGGGGCGGCTGGTCATCCGCTCTCACCCCGGCCGGGGCACGGCCATCAGTATGTATCTGCCCTTAGTAGAACTTTTGGAGGAGGAATTGGACGATGATCCGGCTGTTGATCGCGGATGATGAAAAACTGGAACGGGAGGCGCTTGCAGAACTCGTCCAGCGCCGCTTTGAGCGGGAAGTGGTCTTGGAGATGGCTGAGAATGGACGCAAGGCTGCCGACACGGCGGTGCTGTGGAACGCAGACCTCATCCTCATGGACATCGAGATGCCGGGGATGAGCGGCCTCGACGCAGCCCGCGCTGTGCTGGCCCAGCGGCCCTCCTGCCGGGTCATCTTCGTGACGGCCTACAGCCTGTTCCAGTACGCCCACGAGGCGGTGCATCTGGGGGCCTGCGACTACCTGCTCAAGCCGGTGGACCCCGATGAGCTGGAGGCCTCGGTGCGCCGGGCCATCCGGCAGATCCAGACCGAGCGGAAGCTGGAGGAGCTGGCCGCCGCCCAGCCTCAGCCCCAGCCGGAACCGCCTGCGGCCGGAGAGGAGGCTGAAGAGTCCCCCGAGGAGGGCGAGAACAGTCAGGCGGCCCTCATCATGGCCCATGTCCGCCGCTACCTTGAGGACAACTATATGTTCGACCTGTCGCTGGACAGCGTGGGTGAGATCCTGCACATCAGCCCGGCGTACCTGTCGGCCCAGTTCAAGAAGTATCAGAAGATGAACTTCCTCGACTGCCTCACCGAGCTGCGCATCAACGCAGCCAAGGAGCTGCTGACCGACCCCTTCCGCTCATCGGCAGAGGTGGCGTCGATGGTGGGCTACGAGGACGCCAGCTACTTCGCCCGGGCGTTCAAGAAGCGCACCGGAATGACCCCCACCCAGTACCGCCGTCAGGCGGGGCAGAAAGCGAAGTCCGACCCGGAGGCCGAGCTTTGAGCGGGCGGAGGATCTCCCGCCGCAGTGTGCTGGCGCTGGCCGCCTGCACGGCACTGGGCGCTGTGGGCTGCGGCAGAGCCGAGGAATATACCGGCCCGGAGCTTATCCTGCGCTACGCCGAGAACCAGCCCGAGGATTACCCCACCACGCAGGCCGCGCTGGCCTTCGCCGACCTTGTGGCCCAGCGGACGGAGGGGAGGGTCAAGGTCGTCGTCTACAGCGGAGGCGGGCTGGGGGCCGAGCAGAGCGTCATCGAGCAGATGCAGTATGGCGGCATTGACTTTGCCCGCGTCTCCCTGAGCCAGCTGGCGGAGCAGCTGCCAACCCTGAGCGTTTTGCAGCTGCCTTTCCTCTACACCGACGCCCCTCAGATGTGGCGGGTGCTGGACGGCGAGATCGGGGATGGGTTCCTCTCCAGCCTCGATGCGATGGACCTTGTGGGGCTGTCGTGGTTCGACGCCGGGGTCCGCAGCTTCTACACCCGCGAAAAGGTGGAGACGCTGGCAGATCTCGTGGGGCTGACCCTCCGGGTGCAGGAGTCGGATCTGATGAGCGAGATGATACAGGACCTTGGCGCACAGCCTGTGCAGGTGGTCTACAGCCGGGTGTATGCGGCCCTCCACAACGCCGAGATCGACGGCGCCGAGAACAACTGGCCCAGCTATGAGGCTATGGGCCACTATGAGGTCGCACCTTATTTTTTAGAGGATGAGCACACCCGTGTGCCCGAATTGCAGCTGGCCAGCGAGGCCGCGATGGAAAAGCTGGCAAAGCTGGACGAGAGCTTCCCCGACATCGTCCGCACCTGCGGGAAGGAGAGCGCCCTGACCGAACGCCGCCTCTGGGCCGAGCGGGAGGCCAGCGCCGAGGCCCATATGCGGGCATGGGGCGTGGAGGTGACGACCCTTTCCGCCGCCGAGAAAGCCCGCTTCCGGGCGGCAGTGGAGCCGCTGTATGCGCGCTTCGGGGAGCAGAACGGCCTCCTCCAGCGCATCCGGGAAAGCTGAGAAAAGGATATAAATATCACATTGTATTCATCTTGTTGGGCGATATGCTGAAGAAACCACACTGATGATTGTAGAAGATGCACAAAAGTGTTTCTCACATTTTTTTGAAAAACAGGACATTTTTCAAAACCCCTTGCTCTGGCTTAAAATTTTTGCTAAAGTGTGTATAGTAAATGAACGGACGGCGTGCGACCCGTGCAGAGCGCGCCGACGTACAAGAGGAAATTTTTTAGGAGGACAATTATCATGAAGAAGATCTCTCGTCGCAGCTTTCTGGCAGCAGCAGGCGTTTCTGCCGCTGCTCTGGCACTGACCGCCTGCGGTGGCTCCAAGAGCACCGCAACCTCTACCGCTACTTCCGCTGCTGCTTCCACCGCCCCCGCTGGCGATGCTGCAGCTGCTGCTTCCGACCCCAAGGTGACTCTGGTCTACGCCGAGGTCAACCCGCTGGATACCATCGTCGGCCAGACCGCTACCCACTTCAAGGAGAAGGTCGAAGAGCTGACCGGCGGCTCCGTCGTCATCGACGTGCAGGCTTCCGGCGTTCTGGGCTCTGAGAACGATGTTCTGGACGCCATCCTCGGCGGCTCCACCTCCATTGATATGAGCCGTATCTCTGCTTTCGCACTGACCAGCTACGGCTGCAACAAGTCCAAGCTGCTGTCCATCCCCTTCACCTTCGAGAACCGCGCTCACTTCTGGAACTTCGCCAACAGCGAGCTGGCACCTGAGTTCCTGAACGAGCCTCAGGAGCTGGGCCTGCCCGTCCGTGGTATCTTCTACGGCGAAGAGGGCTTCCGTCACTTCTTCACGGTCAAGCCCGTGTCCGGCATCGCTGACTTCAAGGGCCTGAAGCTGCGCGTGTCCAACGACCCCGTCATGAACGGCATGGTCGAGGGTCTGGGCGCTAACCCCACCGTCGTCTCCTTCGGTGAGCTGTACAGCGCACTGCAGACCGGCGTTGTCGATGGCGCTGAGCAGCCCATCGCAAACTACAAGTCCAACGCCTTCCCCGAGGTCGCAAACAACCTGATCCTCGACGGCCACACTCTGGGCGCTATTCAGGCTGTCATCACCGACAACGCTTGGGCTAAGCTGACCGAGAACCAGCAGGCTGCCATCATGGAGGCCGGTGCTGATACGCAGGCCTTCAACGCTGACCTGTCCGAGAGCGCTGAGAACAAGGTCCTCGACGAGCTGAAGTCCTCTGGCTGCAACGTCGTCGATGTCCCCGATAAGGCTCCTTGGCAGGAGGCTTGCGCTAAGGTCATCAGCGAGAACACCTCGGATCAGGCTGAGCTGTACCAGAAGCTGCTGGATATGAAGGGCTGATAACAGCGTCTTTGTCCTGAAGTAGTACATAAGCCCGGCGGGGGACTACGGGATACGCCCGCAGACCCGCCGGGTTTTTTATAGAGTATGGAGGAGATCCTATGCCGAAAATCTTTACCACTCTGGATAAGATCAAGCCGGCGTACGACATCACCTACAAAGTGGTTCTGTTTATCTGCAAGCTGCTGCTGATCGCAGATATTCTCATCACCACCATGTCGGTCATCGGTCGTTACGTCCCATTCATCCCGGACCCCGCATGGACCGAAGAGGTCGTCCTGACCTGCATGAGCTATATGGCCGTGCTGAGTGCGGCTCTGGCCATCCGCCGCGGCGCACACATCCGGATGACCGCATTTGACGTCTATCTGCCCAAGATCGTCGTCAAGGTGCTGGACATCCTCGCGGATCTGGCAGTCTGCGTCCTCGGCATCATCATGATGGTGGTGGGCTGGAACTATGCCACCACGCTGGGCGGCCGCGGCTTCTATGTCTCGATGCCTTGGCTGAGCCGTTTCTGGATGTACTTCCCGGTGCCTCTGGCCGGTGTCGCCATGATCATCTTCGAGATCGAGGCGCTGTACAACCATGTCAAGAGCTTTTTTGTAAAGGAGGAGAACTAATATGACAGTTCAGACACTGGCGATCGTTGTCCTTCTTGTCAGCTTCTTCGTCATGATCTTCCTGCGTTTCCCCATTGCATACGCCGTTGGCCTGTCCAGCGTGCTCTGCCTGATGGTGCAGGGTCAGGCGCTGACCGATGTCTGCCGTCTGATGGTCAAGGGCATCTCGTCCTTCAGCCTGATGGCCGTCCCCTTCTTCATCACCATGGGCGTCCTCATGGGCAGCGGCGGCATCTCCGAAAAGCTGATCGCGCTGGCTGACGCCTGCGTCGGCTGGATGCGCGGCGGCATGGCAATGGTCAACATCGTTGCTTCCTACTTCTTCGGCGGCATCTCCGGTTCTGCTTCTGCAGATACCGCTTCCATCGGCTCTATCATGATCCCCATGATGGTCGATCAGGGCTACGATGCCGACTTCTCCACCGCTGTCACCATCACCTCCTCCTGCGAGGGTCTGCTGGTCCCCCCGAGCCATAACATGGTCATCTACGCCACCACCGCTGGCGGCATCTCCGTGGGCAGCCTCTTCCTCGCCGGCTACCTGCCCGGCGCTCTGCTGGCCATCGTCCTGATGATCGGCTCCTACATCATCTCCGTCAAGGAGAATTACCCCAAGGGCTCTCCCTTCACCATCAAAGGCTTCATCAAGCAGCTGGGCACCTCCATCTGGGCACTGGCCGCAGTCGTCATCGTCGTCTTCGGCGTTGTCGGCGGCGTCTTTACCGCCACCGAGTCCGCTGCTATCGCCGTTATCTACTCTCTGCTGGTCTCCGTCTTTGTTTACAAGGGCCTTGACTGGAAGGGCGTCTGGTACGCTCTGGACGAGTGCGTCAACACCCTGTCCATCGTCCTGATCCTGATCGCCACCTCTGCAGTGTTCGGCAACTGCCTGACCATGCTGCACGTGCCCGATCTGGCTGCAAACGCCATCACCAGCGTCACCAGCAACCCCTACATCATCGCACTGCTCATCGACCTCATCATTCTGGTGCTGGGCTGCATCATGGATATGGCTCCCATCATCCTGATCGCTACCCCCATCCTGCTGCCCATCGCCACCTCCATCGGCATCGACCCCATCCAGTTCGGTATCATCATGGTCCTGAACTGCGGCATCGGCCTGCTGACCCCCCCTGTCGGTGCTGTCCTGTTCATCGGCTCTGCCGTGGCAAAGCGCCCCATGGAGAAGGTCGTCAGGGCTACCCTGCCGTTCTATCTGTGCATGTTCATCGCCCTGCTGCTCCTGACCTATGTGCCCGACATCAGCCTTGCGATCCCCAAGCTGCTGGGCGGCTACGTCAGCCCCATCGCCAATCCTCTTGGCCCGGTGTTCATCCACTGATAAGCTGATCTGCTCATCCTCCTCCGGATGGTAAAAGGAAAGCCCCCGCCTGTCACAAGGCGGGGGCTTTCCTGCGTCACAGCAGGGTCTGAAGGGCGGCTGCACTGTATTTCATGAGCTTTTTCAGGGCGGCGTCCTGCGCGTCGAGCCGGAACAGCAGCCGTGCAGCCAGCTCCTCGGGCGGGGCCGAAAGGCCGGGCCAGAAGGCGTGTGCCGCCCGGGTGAAGGCGTGGACGCCCTCGGCGGTCTGGAGCAGGACCAGCTGGACGTGCCCCCGCAGCAGGAAGAACAGCCCCACCTGATAGGCCCGGGTGTCCAGCAGAAGCTCCATCTCGTCTTCGGTGAGGACCAGCAGGTCTGCAAAAGGGAGAAACTGCAGCACCGTGTCCCGCAGGGTCTTTTCGCTGGGCCAGAGGGCCGGACGGAGGGCGGGGACGAAGCAGACCGGCACACCGGAGGCGTGGGCCGTGTCCAGCGCAGAGAGGTGGGTGAAGCGGCAGGGGCTGTCTACGAGGCAGGCGCTGGAAAGGGCCAGTGCCCCGGCGTCTGCGGCCCAGCTCTCCCCCAGCTGCCCGGCAGAGTAGAGCAGGTCGGCCGAGCGGATGCGGCAGGGCAGCGCCCCGCCGCCGCCCCGGAAGAGGAGAGGCGTGGGGGCGCGGGAGGTAAAGCAGAGGCGGCGGACATCCACGCCGGCGTCGGTCAGAGCGTCTGCAATGCGGTGCCCGAAGGCATCCTCCCCCAGCTGGCCCAGAAGGGCAGCTCTGCCGCCCAGCGCCGCATAGGCCAGCGCCAGCGCGGCGGCACTGCCGCCCACCCGGGGCCGGAACGCCTCCGCCGACGAGAGCGGGGCAGGGCTTTCCAGCTCGAGCCACGCTTCGCCGAGACAATATAAAGTGCTGCCCGACACGATGCGCCCTCCTTTCGGTGCAGTTTCAAAAACAAACTACAGTATACACCCATCCGGGCATTTGTGCAAATGGAGTGCTTGACACCTTTGGCCGGATTGTGATAGACTGACCCAATATGGCAGTATATCCAAAGCTGCAACGACAAAAATGTGATATTTGACGAGGAGAACATGAGCCTTACCAGACAGTATTTCAAATACGTCAGCCAGAACATTTTCGGCCTTCTGGGTACGTCCTGCTACATTCTGGCGGATACCTATTTCATCTCGCAGGCGGCGGGCACCGACGGCGTCGCCCTGCTCAACCTCTGCCTGCCCATCTACAACTTCATCTTTGCCATCGGCTCGATGCTGGGTCTCGGCGCGGCCACCCGCTACGCCATCCTCCGGGCGCAGGGGGACGAGCGCGCGGTGCGCTATTTCTCCAACGCCCTGCTCTGGGCGTTGGTGTTCGCCCTGCCCTTCATGCTGGCGGGAGTCTTCTGCCCCGAGGTACTGCTGCGGCTCATGGGCGGCGACTGTGAGATCATCGCGCTCGGTGTGGGGTACGCCCGCATCTTCCTGCTGTTCACCCCTTTCTTTATGTGCAACTACATCGTCGCATCCTTCGTCCGCAACGACGGCGACCCCTCGCTGGCGATGGTGGCGACGCTGTGCGGCAGCCTCTTCAATGTGGTGTTCGACTATATCTTCATGTTCCCCATGGGCCTCGGCCTGCCCGGCGCGGCGCTGGCAACGGCGGTGTCGCCGGTGCTGAGCATCCTCATTTGCAGCCGCCACTTTCTCAAGAAGGAAAACACCATCTGCTTCGTGCGGCAGCTGCCCTCGCCGAGGCTTCTGGCCCAGAGCTGCCAGCTGGGCGTGTCAGGCTTCGTGGGGGAGATGTCCTCGGGCGTGACCACCACCGTCTTCAACCTGCTCCTCCTCCGTCTGGCGGGCAATGTGGCCGTGGCGGCCTACGGCGTCGTGGCGAATTACGCGCTGGTGGCGACGGCCATCTTCAACGGCGTGGCACAGGGCGCACAGCCGCTGGTGAGCCGGTGCTACGGCAAAAACGATGCCGCCGGAGCGCACAAGCTCCTGCTGCTGGGCAGCGGGACCGCTCTTGCACTGGCGGCGGCATTGTATGTTGTTCTCTTCGGGTTCACCGGCCCCATCGTCGCCGTCTTCAACAGCGAGAACTCGGCCCTCATGGCAGAGTATGCCTTCCGAGGGATGCGCATCTACTTCCTCGGCTACTTCTTCGCGGGCTTCAACATCGTGGCCGCAGGCTATCTGGGCGCGGTAGACCGCCCCGCAGAGGCCTCTGCCACCTCGCTGTCCCGGGGCGTCGCGGCCATCGTGGCCTGCTCGCTGGTGCTGAGCGCCCTCTTCGGGATGAACGGCGTCTGGGCTGCATTCCCGGCCTCGGAGGCCATCACGGCCTGCCTGACCCTCCTTCTGCTGAAGCGGAAGCCTGTTAAATAAACAATTCCTGTTCCAGCCGCTGCTGCTCGGGCGAAAGCCCGGGCAGGGCGCTCCGACCGGCCATCGCCCGCCACTGCGTGGGGGATTGGCCGGTCGTTTTTTTAAAGACGCGGCAGAGATAGTTTGCCCCCGAAAAGCCGCAGAGGCTGGCGATGACGTCCAGCGTGTACTCCCGGTGGAGCAGGAGCCGCATGGCGGCCTCGATGCGGACACTGGTGAGATACCGCCCCGGCGAGACGCCCAGCGCCGCCGTGAAAGCCCGGACGAGGTGGCTCTTGGAGACGCCCAGACGCTCGCTCAGCTCCTCTACGCCGTAAAGCCCGGCGTAGTTCCTGCGGATGTCCTCGATGGCCGCAGCCACCAGCGGGGGCAGGGCCGGGGCGGCGCTGTCGGCGTCTGAAAGCTCACACAGCAGGGCAAAGGCCAGCTGGCTCCGCACCCGCTCGGAAGCGTCCTGCTCCTCGGCGAGGCGTCCCATCAGCTCTGCCGCCGCCGGGCAGGTCTCGCCCCGGGCGAGGAAGGGCATCTCAGACAGCCCCCCGAGGAACTGCTCTGCCGCCTGCCCCGTAAGCTGGACACAGAGCAGGTGGCACTCGTTTTCCGGCGCGAGGGTCAGAGGCCCCCGGCTCAGCACGAGATGGCCCGCCGCCGCGCTCTGGGGCGGCAGCAGGAGGGCAGAGCCGCCGGGCGCTGCCCCCGTTTCCGACAGGGAGACGACGCATTTTCCGCTGGAAATGAGACAGACCCAAAGCCCTTCGCCCCGCAGGGTCAGGGGCGTTTCCGGCTGGACATCCTCCACGACGCCGAGGGCGGCGGTGGTGCTGGGGGCGTAAATCAATATCTGACACCTCGAATCAATAAAATGCTATTTCATATCACAAAATAATCTGCTATTATAATAGCAATGAAACGGCTCATCGTCAAGCGTGGGCCTTTGAGTGAAACAACATCAATGGAGGAAAATGCGTTATGGCTTCGATCAGCTGCCAGCATATCTACAAGATCTACCCCGGTGCTACTGCTCCTTCTGTCACCGATTTCAACCTGGAGATTCAGGACAAGGAGTTCATCATCTTTGTCGGCCCCTCTGGCTGCGGTAAGTCCACCACCCTGCGCATGATCGCCGGTCTGGAGGAGATCTCCAAGGGCGAGATGTACATCGGCGGCCGCCTCATCAACGACGTCCCCCCGAAGGACCGCGACATCGCCATGGTCTTCCAGAGCTACGCTCTGTACCCCCACATGACCGTCTACAAGAACATCGCTTTCGGTCTGGAGCTGCGCAAGACCCCGAAGGACGAGATCGACCGCCGCGTCCATGAGGCTGCCAAGATCCTTGAGATCGAGCACCTGCTGGACCGCAAGCCCAAGGCTCTGTCCGGCGGCCAGCGCCAGCGTGTCGCTCTGGGCCGCGCAATGGTTCGTAACCCGGCTGTCTTCCTGCTGGACGAGCCTCTGTCCAACCTGGATGCAAAGCTGCGTACCTCCATGCGTACCGAGATCATCAAGCTGCACAAGAAGCTGGCTACCACCTTCATCTACGTCACCCACGACCAGACCGAGGCTATGACCATGGGCGACCGCATCGTCGTCATGAAGGACGGCATCATCCAGCAGGTCGATACCCCGCAGAACCTGTATGATATGCCCTGCAATATGTTCGTTGCAGGCTTCATCGGCAGCCCCCAGATGAACTTCCTCGACGGTACTGTCATCAAGAAGGGCGACCAGTACGGCATCGATCTGGGCGGCGACGTCATCCCCCTGCCCAAGGAGAAGACCGCTGACGGCAAGCTGGATTCCTACGTCGGCAAAAAGGTCAAGATGGGCATCCGTCCCGAGGACATCGACGACGAGCCGGAGTTTATGGCAAAGCACACCGACTGCCAGCTGGATGCTCAGGTCGATGTCTCTGAGATGATGGGCGCTGAGATCTACCTGTACCTCGAGTACAAGGGCAACAAGATGACCGCCCGCGTCGCTCCTACCTCCAAGGCACGCAACGGAGACAAGGTCCGCGTTGCCTTCGATCCCCACAAGGTCCATCTCTTCGACGTCGAGACCGAGCAGACCGTCCTGAACTGATCGTCTAAGATCATTTTTGATCCTCCTATCATAAGAAAGACCGCCGGGCATCAAAACCCGGCGGTCTTTCGTTTTGCCCGGAAAAGGACAAAATAAAAAACCCACGCTGCGGCAAAGCAAAACGCAGCATGGGTGCGGGAATGGCTTAATTCAAGATACAGTCAGCGCTCAGCGGGCCAGCGTGTACTTGTGCAGGGTGGCGCGGACAGCGCCGGGGCCTGCGAACAGCTCCTTGGCCATGGACTCGATCTTCTCGCCCAGACCGACGGCATACAGATCCACGCCAAAGACATCGGCACGGCTGTACAGAGCCTTCAGGCAGGAGAAGTCCTGCTCACCGGCCTCCACCTTCAGGGGAGCCACGATGGCCTGCAGCTCAGCCAGCATCGGGTCAGCAGAGATCTCGAAGGGCTGGCCGTTGTCGTCGATGCCCTTCAGGTAGCGGGCATAGCCTGCCAGAACCAGCGGGATGAGGACGAGGTTGGACTTGTCCAGACCGCGCTCCTCGTAGGCCTTGATGGTCTCGCCGAAGCGGATGGCCAGCTTCTGAGAGGTATCGGTAGCGATACGCTGGGGAGCATCGGGCATGAAGGGGTTGGGCAGGCGGCGGTTGATGACAGCGCCGATGAACTCGTAGGGGTTCAGCACGCCGGGATCGACGACCACGGGCATGGCCTCGATGTAGCCGATCTTCTGGATGAAGGCGCGCAGATCCTCGTCGGCCATCTCGGCAGAGATGAGGGTGTAGCCCAGCATACAGCCGTAGATGGACATGGCGGTGTGCAGGGGATTCAGGCAGGTGCAGACCTTCATCTTCTCGATCTTATCGACGGTCTCGCGGTCGCAGTAGAGGACACCGCCCAGCTCCAGCGGGGGACGGCCATTGGTGTAGTGATCCTCGATGCAGAGGTACTGGGTCTCCTCGGCGTTGACGAAGGGAGCGGTGAAGGTGTGCTTCTCGGTGACGATGGTGTAGTTGTCCTCGAAGCCGTCGTCGGCCAGCATCTGCTGGACCTTGGCATCCGGGCGGGGGGTGATCTTGTCGATCATGCTCCACGGGAAGGTGATCTTGGTTTCGTCCTTGACGTAGGCGAGGAACTCGGCAGGCACCAGACCCTGCTCGACCCACTTGGAGGCGTAGGCAAAGACCGCAGCCTTGACCTTATCGCCGTTGTGAGAGCAGTTGTCCATGCTCTGGACGGTCAGGGGCAGAGCACCGGCCTTGAAGCGCTCGTAGAGCAGGGCAGTGACCTTGCCCATGGCCAGCACGGGGGTCAGGCCGCGCTCGAGGTCAGCAGGAGCGACGCCGTAGCCCTTCTCGGTGATGGTGAAGGAGATCATCTGCAGGCTGGGAGCCTGAAAGATCTCGACCAGACGTGCCCAGTCAGCACCGAAGGAGTAGTCGGCCTTCAGGCTCTCGGTGACGGAGGCGATGACCTTCTTTTCGATGTCGCCGGTGGACTTCAGGCAGACCAGCAGGCTCAGGTTGTCGTAGGGCTGGTAAGCCTTGTCGATGATCTCGTAGTCGAAGCTCTCGGCCACGATGACGCCGCGGTCATACTTGCCGCTGTTCAGTGCGTCGTTCAGGATGGCAGCCGGGAAAGCACGGAAGATGTTGCCGGCACCGAAGTGCACCCAAGTGGGTTCTGCGTGGGTCTTGGCCTTGACGGCCTCGACGTCGAACTTGGGCAGCTCATAGCCCTTTTCTGCCCACTCGGCAGAGAGATTGCCGTTTTTAATGTCAGTCAGCTTCATATTCGATCAGCCCTTCTTCTTTTCTTCGTCCAGACGGTCCAGCAGGTCCCAGACGCCCAGCATATACTGGATGCCCAGCGCACGGTCATACTTGCCGTAGCCGGGGCGGCAGACGCCGGGGCCTTCCTCCCACAGCTGACGGCCATGGTCGGGGCGGATGTAGCCCTCGAAGCCGCAGTCATGGTAGGCGCGCAGGATCTCGATGATGCCGGTCTCGCCGCAGCAGTCGCGGTGGGCAGCCTCGGAGAAGTCGCCGTTGGGGAAGTGATGGATGTTGCGGATGTGTGCGAATGCGATGCGGTCGCAGTGCTTGCGGACGATCTCAGCCACATTGTTATTGGGGTTGGCGTTCAGGCTGCCGGAGCAGAGGGTCAGGCAGTTGT
The DNA here is from genome assembly GCF_023347275.1 of Faecalibacterium sp. I3-3-89. Classification (NCBI taxonomy): domain Bacteria; kingdom Bacillati; phylum Bacillota; class Clostridia; order Eubacteriales; family Oscillospiraceae; genus Faecalibacterium; species Faecalibacterium sp. I3-3-89. The sequence continues at coordinate 532,183 of NZ_CP094468.1, forward strand.
ACTCATCGTCCACCATGCTCAGGAAGCGGTCGATGCTCTGGGCATCCACCAGCAGGCGGGGCAGGCCGAAGATATCCCAAGGGGGATCGTCCATGTGGATGGCCATCTTGATGTCGCACTCGCGGCAGGTGGGCATCAGGGCTTCAAGGAAGTACTTCAGGTTCTCCCAGAGCTTCTCCTTGGTGACGGGGGCGTAGGCCTTGAACAGCTCGTCCAGCTTTGCCATCCGCTCCGGCTCCCAGCCGGGGAAGGTCATGTTGTACTTCTCGGTGAAGGACATGATGTACTCGGCCATGGACTTGTAATCGTCCTTGATCTTGTCCTTTTCGTAGAACAGTGCAGTGGAGCCGTCGCCGACGGGGTGGAACAGGTCGGTGCGGGTCCAGTCAAAGATGGGCATGAAGTTGTAGCAGATGACCTTGACGCCGAACTTGGACAGGTTGCGGATGCACTGCTTATAGTTCTCGATGTACTTGTCGCGGGTGGGCAGGCCGATCTTGATGTCGTCGTGGACGTTGACCGACTCGACAACGTCCATGTCGAAGCCATAGGCGTGGATCTGGTCTGCGACCTTCTGGATCTCGTCGATTTCCCAGATCTCGCCGGGCATCTTGTTGTGCAGTGCCCAGACGATGCTGGTCACGCCGGGGATCTGCTTGATGTCGCTGAGGGTGACGGGGTCGTTGCCCTCGCCATACCAGCGCCAACCCATTTTCATAGGCATAGTGGATGTCCTCCGTTTATCTTGCTTTGCGTTTGTGCGCGGCAGGAGTGCCTCGCTCTCTCACTTATATTCTAATATATCAGTTGCGAATTGGCAATAGTCGATTCGACGACTTTTGGAGTTTTTTCTTGTATACTTTATACAAAACGGCATAGAAAAGAGAAAAAAGGGCGTCAGCCCGGCAGCGCCGGGCTGACGCCCTTTTCGATGATCTCAGGTCAGCGCTTCACATGGAAGGCTGCCATGCCGGGGTAGACGGCGCTGTCGCCCAGCTGCTCCTCGATGCGCAGCAGCTGGTTGTACTTCGCCACACGCTCGGTGCGGCTGGGCGCGCCGGTCTTGATCTGGCAGGTGTTCAGGGCTACGGCCAGATCGGCGATGGTGGTGTCCTCGGTCTCGCCGGAGCGGTGGGAGCTGATGGCGGTGTAGCCTGCCTTGTGGGCCATCTTGATGGCCTCAAGGGTCTCGGACACAGAGCCGATCTGGTTCAGCTTGATGAGGATGGCGTTGCCCGCGCCCAGAGAGATGCCCTTGGCCAGACGCTCGGTGTTGGTGACGAACAGGTCGTCGCCCACCAGCTGGACCTTATCGCCCAGTTCGCGGGTCATCTCCTGCCAGCCCTCCCAGTCCTCTTCGTCCAGACCGTCCTCGATGGAGATGATGGGGTACTTTTCCACCAGCTTCTTCCAGTGGGCGATCAGCTCGCTGGAGGTGAACTCGGTGCCCGCCTTGGGCAGCTTGTAGAAGCCCTTGCCCTTGGGGCTTTTCCACTCGGAGGAAGCAGCGTCCATGGCCAGCATGAAGTCCTTGCCGGGAACATAGCCGGCCTTTTCGATGGCGGCCAGAATGGTCTCGATGGTCTCCTCGTCGCTGGACAGGTTGGGGGCGAAGCCGCCCTCGTCGCCGACGGAGGTGGCCAGACCCTTGGCCTTCAGGATGGAGGCCAGAGCGTGGAAGACCTCAGCGCACCAGCGCAGGCCCTCCTTAAAGGAGGGGGCACCCACGGGCATGATCATGAACTCCTGCGTGTCCACGGTGTTGGTGGCGTGTGCGCCGCCGTTCAGAATGTTCATCATGGGGACAGGCAGACGGTTGCCGTTCACGCCGCCGAGGAAGCGGTAGAGGGGCATATCCAGCGAAGCGGCCGCAGCGCGGCAGGCGGCGATGGAGACGGCCAGAATGGCGTTGGCGCCCAGCTTGGATTTGTCCTTGGTGCCGTCGGCGTCGATCATGGCCTTGTCGATGGCATAGGTGTCGGAGGCATCCATGCCGATGACGGCATCAGCGATGACGGTGTTGATGTTCTCCACGGCCTTGGTGACGCCCTTGCCCAGATAGCGGCCCTTGTCGCCGTCGCGCAGCTCCAGTGCCTCGAACTCGCCGGTGGATGCACCGGAAGGGGCGCAGCCCCGGGCTACCGTGCCGTCGGCCAGCGTGATCTCGGCCTCTACAGTGGGGTTGCCGCGGGAGTCCAGGATCTCACGGCCCAGAACGTCTACGATCTCAAGATAGTTCATACTCTGTACCTCCATATATAATAGGAATGGATGCGCTCTTCTCATTTGGATAGTATACGCTAACTAACCGACATTATCCTACCATGATTCGGCCCGGGATGCAAGAGAAAACGATGATGTTAGCCAAAACGAACTTCAATGCAGGAAAGTTGTGTCATCTTTTTGTTACTTGTGAATCGATTTCATGTTCTGTTTTTCTCAGGTGAACAATTTGAAAAAGTAACCAAAAAGCAACCGATGATTTTGTGAAAAATAGCAAGTTTTGCCGGAAAGCCCTCGGAAACTATGGACGATTTGTGAATTGCAGACTTGCACCGGAGTGCTTATAATAAGACTCAAGATAGCAGAGCCGCTTTGAGGGAAGGGAACTTTGCTTCCTTAGCGGCTTTTCCGGATACCGGCAGCAGGCCGGGCAGGAAAGCCGCCAAAAACACGAATGCTTCCAAATATCAGGAGGATATAGACTTATGAAAAACATGATCTCTCGTCGTAACTTTCTGGCTGCTGCCGGTGTTGTGACTGCTGCCGGTGTTCTGACCGCCTGCGGCGGCTCTTCCAGCACCGCTGCTTCCACCTCCACCGCTGCTTCCACTGCCGCTTCCGGCGACACCATCAAGGTCGGCGTCATCGGACCTCTGACCGGCGATGTCTCTGTCTACGGTCAGGCCGTCGTCAACGGCGCTACCCTGTACCTGAAGCAGGTCAACGAAAAGGGCGGCGTCAACGGCAAGCAGCTTGAGATCATCACGATGGACGAGCAGGGCGATGCTACGCAGGCTGTCACCTGCTTCACCAAGATGTGCGATCAGGGCATCACCGCTCTGGTGGGCGACGTCACCACCACCCCGACTCTGGCTGTCGTGGCCGAGAGTCAGGATTACAATATGCCCATGGTCACTGCTTCTGCGACCGCTGAGGCTGTCACCTACGATGCCGAGACCGACACCGTCTATGAGAACGTCTTCCGTGCTACCTTCACCGACCCGTTCCAGGGCATCAAGATGGCAGACTACGCTTACCAGAAACTGGGCTACACCAAGGCAGCCGTCATCTTCAAGAAGGGCGCTGACTACAACGAGGGTCTGGCCGAGAACTTCGTCAACGAGTTCGAGGCACAGGGAGGCACCATCGTCGATCAGGAGAGCTACTCCGACGGCGACGTCGATTACAAGACTCAGCTGACCACCATCCTCGGCAAAGCCCCCGAGACGGTCTTCTGCCCCAACTACTATCAGGAGGTGGGTCAGATCCTGTCTCAGGCAGAGAGCATCGGCCTGACGGTCCCCTTCCTCGGCGGCGACGGCTGGGATGGTCTGGAGGGCTATGCTTCCAACGACCAGCTGACCGACACCTACTTCTGCGCCAACTATGCAAAGGGCTCCAACACCGACTTTGAGGATGCCTACAAGGCAGAGTACGGTGAGGAGTACCCCAACGGCTTCTCTCCGCTGGGCTACGATGCAGCAATGACCATTGTTTACGGCATTCAGGCCGCAGAGGATGCCGGTCTTGAGGCTGCCTCTGACGACTACAAGCAGGCTGTCATCGATGCCATCAAGGGCGGTACGATCAATGGCATCACCGGCACCTTCACCTTCGACGAGCACAACAACCCCGTCAAGCAGACCGCTATCCTGACCTATGTGGACGGCAAGCCGGTCCTGAAGGAGATGTTCTGATCCTGCTCTGGTTCTGCGCACCGGTGTGCGGCATAAGAGCGAGATCCAGAAAGTAAATGACCCATTTGCGGAGACCGCCGGAACAGGTTTACTCGGCAGCCTCCGCTTTTTGTTATATCCGTCCACGACCTCAGAAAGGAAGTATCAGACAATGACAGTGTTTTTCAGCCAGCTCATCAACGGCTTGTCGCTGGGCAGCATCTACGCACTGATCGCACTGGGCTACAGCATGGTGTACGGCATCATCCTGCTGTTGAACTTTGCCCACGGCGATGTCATCATGGTGGGTGCGTATATGTCATGGTTCGTCATGAACCAGCTGGGTCTTGGCCCGGTAACTGCCGTCTGCGCCACCATCATCACCTGTACGCTGCTGGGCGTGGTCATCGAGAAGGTGGCCTACACCCCGCTGCGCAGTGCGCCCCGCATCTCTCTGCTCATCACGGCCATCGGTGTGTCGTTTTTCCTTGAGTACACTGCAGAGCTGGTCATGGGCAGCGGCGCAAAGGTCATCCCCTCCTATTTTGACGCCAAGACCTTCTCGGTCGGCAAGGTGCCTCTGGGCCTGACCTCCATCATCACGCTGGTCGTTACGGTGCTGTCCATGCTGGCGCTGACCTTCCTCGTCCAGAAGACCAAGCTCGGCAAGGCCATGCGCGCCGTCTCGGAGGATATGGATGCTGCCCGCCTGATGGGCATCAACGTCAACAGCACCATCTCCTTCACCTTCGCGGTCGGCTCGGCGCTGGCCGGCATCGGCTCGGTGCTGTACTGCTGCTCCTACCCGCAGGCCACCCCCACGATGGGCTCCATGCTGGGCCTGAAAGCCTTCGTCGCCGCCGTTCTGGGCGGCATCGGCTCCATCCCGGGCGCTATGGTCGGCGGTATCGCCATCGGCCTGTGCGAGTGCTTCGTCTCGGCCATCGGCCTGTCTGCATGGAAGGACGCCGTCACATTTGCCATCCTCATCATCGTGCTGCTGGTCAAGCCCACGGGCTTCCTCGGCCGCAAGGTGCAGGAAAAGGTGTAAGGGGGACTGTAACATGAACAAACTGAAACGCAAGACCCTGAAGATGCCGGTGCGCTATCTGATGAACACCGTGCTGGTGGTGCTGCTGTTCGTTCTGCTCTCCTTCATGACGCAGAACGTCCTCTCCACCTATCAGAACAAAGTCCTGCTCACCGTGGGCATCAATATCATCCTCGCCGTGTCCCTGAACGTGTCCACCGGCTATCTGGGTCAGCTGCCGCTGGGCCATGCCGGATTTATGGCTGTGGGTGCTTATACCTGCGCCCTCTTCACCAAGTACAGCCCGCTGCCCTCCGGCGTGGCGTTTGTCATCGGTCTGGCGCTGGGCGCTGTGATGGCCGGCATCTTCGGCGTCCTCATCGGCATCCCGGCTCTCCGCCTGACCGGCGACTATCTGGCCATCCTGACGCTGGGCTTCGGCGAGATCATCCGCATCACCCTGAACAACATCGACGATGTGCTGGGCTTCAAGCTGTTCTACGGCGCAAAGGGCCTCAAGAACATCCCGAAATACTCCAATTACTGGAACGTCTTCCTCTGCGTGGTCATCACCTGCTTCGCCATCCACGCCATGATGAAGAGCCGCCATGGCCGGGCTGTCCTCGCCATCCGCGACAACGAGATCGCAGCCGAGAGCTGCGGCATCCAGACGACCTATTATAAGGTCATGGCCTTCGCCTTCTCTGCGGCCTTCGCCGGTCTGGCCGGCGGCCTGTACGCCTGCTATCTGGGCGTCCTCGACCCCTCTACCTTCGGCTTCATGAAGTCCATCGAGATCCTGGTCATGGTGGTTCTGGGCGGCATGGGCTCCATGCTTGGCTCCATCCTCTCCGCCACCGTCCTGACCATCCTGCCCGAGGCCACCCGCAGCTTCGAGAGCTACCGCATGGTGGTCTACTCGCTGGTGCTGATCCTCATGATGATCTTCCGCCCGGGCGGACTGCTGGGCAGCTATGACTTCTCGATGAGCCGCATTGTGGAAAAGGCCATGAACGGCGAACTGTTCCGCAAAAAGAATGCTGACAAGGAGGGCGCAGACCATGAGTGAGTTTCAGACGAAGTTACACAGCGTCCCTTCCGGCGGCTTTCTGACCGACCGCGACAAGGACAAGAAGCCCATCCTCGACGTCCGTGAGCTGGGCATCGACTTCGGCGGTCTGACCGCCGTGGACGGCTTCAACCTGATGATCGGCCGCAACGAGATCACGGGCCTCATCGGCCCCAACGGTGCCGGTAAGACCACGGTGTTCAACCTGCTGACCAACGTGTATCAGCCGACCCGCGGCTCCATCCTCATCGATGGTATGCCCACCGCCGGGAAGAAGACCTATCAGGTCAACCGGATGGGCGTGGCCCGCACCTTCCAGAACATCCGGCTGTTCAAAGAGCTGTCCGTCATCGACAATGTGAAGGTGGGCCTCCATGAGTCCATGAAGTACAATCTGGCCTCCTCGCTCCTCCGCCTGCCCAACTACTGGAAGGAAGAGAAGAAGTGCACCGAGCGTGCACTGGAGCTGCTGGACATCTTCCACATGGCCGACCTCGCCGATGCACAGGCCGGCAGCCTGCCCTACGGCGCGCAGCGCCGTCTGGAGATCATGCGTGCTCTGGCCACCAGCCCGAAGCTGCTGCTGCTGGACGAGCCTGCCGCCGGTATGAACCCCTCCGAGACTGCGGAGCTGACCGAGACCATCCGCCGCATCCGCGACGAGTTCAACATCGCTGTCCTGCTCATCGAGCACGATATGAGCCTTGTCATGGGCATCTGCGAGGGCATCGCCGTGCTGAACTTTGGCCGTATCATCGCCAAGGGCACGCCGGACGAGATCCGCAATAACCCGCAGGTCATTGAAGCCTATCTGGGCAAAAAGGAGGGCTGAGCGATGGCACAGACTTTACTGAAGGTTGATAACATCAACGTCTTTTACGGCAACATCCACGCGGTCAAGGATGTTTCCTTCGAGGTGAACGAGGGCGAGATCGTCACCCTCATCGGCGCCAACGGCGCAGGCAAGTCCACCACCCTGAAGACGGTGTCCGGCCTGCTCCACCCCAAGACCGGCGATGTGCTCTATAAGGGCAAGAGCATCAAGGGCGTCCGCGCCCATAAGATCGTCGAGGCCGGTCTGGCACAGGTGCCGGAGGGCCGCCACGTCTTCCTGCATATGACCGTGGAGGAGAATCTGGACATGGGCGCTTACACCCAGCCCAACTCCACCATCGCCCCCAACAAGGAAAAGGTCTTCGAGCTGTTCCCCCGCCTGAAGGAGCGCCGCAAGCAGCTGGCCGGGACTATGTCCGGCGGCGAGCAGCAGATGCTGGCCATGGGCCGCGCCCTGATGAGCAACGCTTCCATGCTGATGCTGGACGAGCCTTCTATGGGCCTGTCCCCCCTGCTGGTGCAGGAGATCTTTGACATTATCCGGAACATCCACAAGGAGGGCATGACCATCCTTCTGGTGGAGCAGAACGCACAGATGGCCCTTTCTGTGGCCGACCGCGCCTACGTCCTCGAGACGGGCCGTGTGGTCATGGAGGGCACCGGTGCCGAACTGCTGACCAACGAGCGTGTCCGCAGCGCATATCTGGGCGGCTAAAGCAGGATATAGCAATTCAACTTTTTAATGCAACAGCAACAGCGTTGAATTGCATATCGCAAATATGCTGTTTGAATGTTGCACTAATTTCTTGTCTTGCGATAAAAGAACAAGAAGGCGTGACCGCGCGGTCACGCCTTTTTTGTTGTGGAAAATCATCGGATGATGGATTGGTAGTAGTTCCCGAAATCGGCAAGGGCATCAATGATGGGAAGCATCTCTCTGCCGAGGCTGGTCAGGCCATACTCCACGCGAGGGGGCATTTCCTGATAGTCGTGTCGGTAGGCGAGCCCGTCGTCGATCATCTGCCGTAAGCTGTCCGTCAAAACTTTCTGAGAGATTCCCTCCAGATCTCTTTGCAGTTCGTTGAACCGCCATGGGCGGGTCTTGAGATTGCGCAGGATCAGCAGCTTCCACTTGCCGCCGATGAGGGAGACCGCAGTGGCCACGGGGCAGGCGGGCAGTTCTTCTTTTGTTTTCATGGCATCACACCTCCGAGAACATCATAACATATTCTTTTTAATATGTACAGTTATAAAAAGGTGCGTACTTGTTTTAGAGTGTTCTCCGGCTTAAACTATACACAGGCGAGCGAGAGCGCCAATATCCTTTGGAGGTAAAAGAGATGGAAAACTATACGAAAACGAATATCGGCAACGAGGCAAGAGTGGAACTTCACGAAAAATTGGGCCTGACAGGTGCGGAGGTCAGCATCAACCAGCTCCCGGCGGGCGCAGGGGTGCCTTTTGTGCACGCCCACAGGAACAATGAAGAGATCTACGGTATTATTGCAGGAAAGGGCAAAGCCGTTATCGATGGGAAGGAGATCGCTCTGACCGCTGGCGACTGGCTGAAAATTGCTCCGGCAGCAAAGCGCCAGCTCTCTGCTGCCGCAGATGAGGGCATTACCTATATTTGCATTCAGGTGAAGGAACACTCTCTGGGCGGCTTTACCGCTGAGGATGCCGTCATCTGCTGATAGAAAGAGCCGGAAATGTAAAACACCCTGCACAGAGATGTACAGGGTGTTTTGTGTTATGGTGATTCAACTTTTATCGCAATTTCCCAAAATAGCGCCGAGCAAGATGACATGGCTGCGCGGCTCTCTGGTCTTGCGATGGATAGAGCTTTCGGTCAGCCCGGATACTTGTGGACTTCCAGCAGCTCCTCGGCCCGCCTGACCTGTTCCGCCGTGGGCGGGACAGCGTCGGGCAGGGGATAGGGGATGCCGAGCTTCTGCCATTTGAAGAGGCCCAGCGTGTGGTAGGGCAGCACCTCCACCCGCTGCACCGTCCTGAGGGACGAGATGAACTCCGCAGTCCTCCGCAGGCCCTCCTCGTCGTCGGTCAGGCCGGGCACCAGCACATGGCGGATCCAGAGAGGGACACCGAGGTCGGAGATGTGGCGCGCCATCGCAAGGATGTTGGCGTTGTCTTTTCCGGTGAGCTGGCGGTGCTTCTCCGGGTCGATCTCCTTCAGGTCGAGGATGACGAGGCTGGTGGAGCGCATCAGCCGGTCAAAGTCGGCCAGATAGGCCGCATCGTCGGGGCGAAAGGGCTGACCGGCGGTGTCGAGGGCCGTGTGCACGCCCTTGGAGCGGGCCAGCTCGAAGAAGGCCGTCAGGAACTCCATCTGGCGCAGCGGCTCGCCGCCGCTGACCGTGATGCCGCCCTTCCTGCCCCAGTAGTTGCGGTAGCGCCACACCCGCTGGAAGAGCTGCTCCACCGTCCATTCCTCGCCGCCGTCCGCCCATGTCTCGGGGTTATGGCAGTATTTGCACCGCAGGGCACACCCCTGCAGAAAGACGACGAACCGGACGCCGGGGCCGTCCACGGAGCCGAAGGTCTCCAGCGAGTGGACGTACCCGACAGGGGAGTTACAGAGCTGCATGGCAGGTACGGGAGATGACGTCCATCTGCTGCTCGCGGGTCAGGTCGATGAACTTGACGGCGTAGCCGGAGACACGGATGGTGAAGTTGGCGTACTCCTCCTTCTCGGGGTGCTCCATTGCGTCGATGAGCTTCTCCCTGCCGAAGACGTTGACGTTCAGGTGGTGTGCACCCTGATCGAAGTAGCCGTCCATGACCTGCACCAGATTCTCGATCCGCTCGCCCTCGCTGTGGCCCAGAGCGTCGGGATTGATGGTCTGGGTGTTGGAGATGCCGTCCAGTGCCCAGTGGTAGGGCAGTTTTGCCACGGAGTTCAGAGAGGCCAGCAGGCCGTTCTGCTCTGCGCCGTAGCTGGGGTTCGCACCGGGTGCGAAGGGGGTGAAGGCGGCACGGCCATCGGGCAGAGCGCCGGTGTACTTGCCGTAGACCACGTTGGAGGTGATGGTCAGGATGGAGGTGGTGGCCTCGGAGTTGCGGTAGGTGTGGCGCTTCTTGATCATCTCGAGGAAGGTCTTCAGCAGCCAGACGCCGATCTCGTCGGCGCGGTCGTCATCGTTGCCGTACTTCGGGAAGTCGCCCTCGATCTCGAAGCCGGTAGCAAGGCCTGCCTCGTCGCGGACGACTTTGACCTTGGCGTACTTGATGGCGCTCAGGGAGTCGATGACGTGGGAGAAGCCGGCGATGCCGGTGGCGAAGGTGCGGCGGACGTCGGTGTCGATGAGGGCCATCTCAGCCTCTTCGTAGTAGTACTTGTCGTGCATATACTGGATGAGGTTCAGCACATTGACGTACAGGCCAGCCAGCCAGTCCAGCATCTGGACGTACTTGGGCAGAACCTCGTCGTAGTTCAGATACTCGCCGGTGATGGGGGCGTAGTTGGGGCCGCACTGCTCGTGGCTCTTCTCGTCCACGCCGCCGTTGATGGCGTAGAGCAGGCACTTGGCGAGGTTGGCGCGTGCGCCGAAGAACTGCATCTCCTTGCCGGTCTGGGTAGCAGACACGCAGCAGCAGATGGAGTAGTCGTCGCCCCAGACGGGCTTCATGACGTCGTCGTTCTCGTACTGGACCGAGCTGGTGTTGATGGACACCTTGGCGGCGTACTTCTTGAAGTTTTCGGGCAGGGCAGAGGAGTACAGAACGGTCAGGTTCGGCTCAGGTGCAGGACCCATGTTCTCGAGGGTGTGCAGGAAGCGGTAGCAGTTCTTCGTGACCATGCTGCGGCCGTCCATGCCGATGCCGCCCACTTCCAGAGTTGCCCAGACGGGGTCGCCGGAGAACAGCTGGTTGTAGCTGGGGATGCGGGCGAACTTGACCATACGGAATTTCATGACCATGTGGTCGATAAGCTCCTGAGCCTCGCTCTCGGTCAGGATGCCCTTGTCCAGATCGCGCTGGATATAGATGTCGAGGAAGGTGGAGATGCGGCCCACGCTCATGGCGGCGCCGTTCTGGGTCTTGATGGCGGCCAGATAGCCGAAGTAGAGCCACTGGCAGGCCTCTTTTGCGTTCTTTGCGGGCTGGGAGATGTCGTAGCCGTAGGCCTCGGCCATTTTCTTCATGCCCTTCAGGGCGCTGATCTGGCGTGCGATCTCCTCGCGCAGGCGGATGACGTCATCGGTCATGGTGCCGTCGCCGCAGTTGGCGAGGTCCTCCTGCTTGAACTTGATGAGGGCGTCGATGCCGTACAGGGCCACACGGCGGTAGTCGCCCACGATGCGGCCGCGGCCATAGGTGTCGGGCAGGCCGGTGATGATGTGGGTGTGGCGGGCAGCCTTCATCTCGGGGGTGTAGGCGTCGAAGACGGCCTGATTGTGGGTGCGGGTGTAGTCGGTGAAGATCTTGTGCAGCTCCGCAGAGGGCTGGTAGCCGTAGGTGGTGCAGGCCTGCTCTGCCATCTTGATGCCGCCGTAGGGCATGAATGCACGCTTCAGGGGCTTGTCGGTCTGCAGGCCGACGATCTGCTCCAGATCTTTCAGGCTCTCGTCGATGTAGCCGGGGCCGTATGCGGTCAGGCTGCTGACGACGTCGGTCTCCATATCCAGCACGCCGCCCTTGGCGCGCTCGGCCTTCTGCAGCTTCTGCAGTGCGCCCCACAGCTTATTGGTCGCTTCAGTGGGGTCGGCGAGGAAGCTTTCGTCGCCGTTATAGGGGGTGTAGTTCTTCTGGATGAAGTCGCGGACGTTGACTTCCTCTTTCCAGATGCGGCCCTCAAAGCCTTCCCACTGTTCAAAATTGATCATTGGAACCTCCTTGCTCCTATCGCAATCCAACACCACAGCTGCTTTGCAATAGCTGGTTAGGATTGCCTAACTAATCTGTCTTAAAAAAGCCGCCGATTGCGGTCTTTTAAAGGCAGGGCGATACATCACGCAGAGGTATTTGGATGGCAACCTCCACGTTGCAAAAAGCGGCTGCGGGCGGGCAATCGAGTCGGCCAGCAGCGGCTTTGACACTATAATAACAGTGATTCTCAGAAAAAGCAAGAGGAAACCTGTGGATTTTCCACAAGCGCGGGTACTTTTTGTTATGAAAAATGCTCATGGAGGCCATGGATAAAAAAATTGCAGAAAATTTGAAAAACAGGCTTGACAGTCATGACAAACTATGGTATCCTGTTGTCACGGCGAGGTTAGTTAAATCTAACCAAAGCTCTTCCGACTCCTCCGAAGAGATGCCTGCAACTCTCTTTGCGGAGATTCGGTTCCTCCATTCCATTCTCCTATTTATAAAAAGGAAAGCGGCTTATGGTTTGCTCCGCTTTCCCTGCGCGCAACGCAGGCGCTCTGGTACGGCGTCCTGTGCAAAAAAGAAACAAAATGCGGGACACACAGACTTGACCACCTGTGCGTCCCGCTTTTTGTTTGCCAAGCGGGATGGTTTCCGTTTGAAGATGGGGCTTTGCGGAATGCCAAAGCCTCCCCTTAGGAGAGGCTTTGGCTGAGGAAGAGTTGTCTCTTGACACCCAAAGGGAGAGTACTATAATAAAGTATATCGAAAAAACGAGAAAAGTCGTTTTTCTCTGAAACGGCGAAAAAATGCTCTTTGGGAGGAAATGAATGAAAAAACTAGCGCGGGCCATCGTGCGGATGCGCAGGCTCATCCTCATTGCGGCGGTGCTGCTGCTCATCCCGGCGGCAGTGGGGGCCGTCGCCACGCCCATCAACTACGACATCCTCTCCTATCTGCCGCAGGAGCTGGACTCCCGGGTGGGGCAGCTGCTCTTAGAGACGGACTACCATCTGGCGTCCACCAACATGATCACTGTGGAGGGGATGCCCACAAACGAGCTGCTGGCCATGAAGGCCGAGATCGACGAGGTGCCGGACGTGCTGAACACCTTCTGGCTCAGCGATGTGCTGGACCCGGCGGTGCCGGTGGAGATGCTGCCGGCAGACCTTCAGCAGTTCCTGTTCGGCAAGAACGACTCCACCATCCTCATCGTCCAGCTGGGTGGCTCCAGCGTCAGCGAGGAGACGATGGGGGCCGTGGCCCAGATCAAAAAAATACTGCGGAAGAACTGCTTCTTCGGCGGCATCAGCGTCATCCTGAGCGACACCAAGGAGCTGGTCATGGGGGAGATGCCCCTGTATGTGCTCTGCGCCGTGGCGGGGTGTCTGCTGGTGCTCTTCCTCTCGCTGGAAAGCTGGCTCACGCCCTTCCTCTTCATGCTGGGGCTGCTCTTCCCGCTGGTGTATAACTTTGGCACGAATATTTTTCTGGGGCAGGTCTGCTTCATCACCGAGGCGCTGGCGGCAGTTTTGCAGCTGGGCGTGACGATGGATTTTTCCATCTTCCTGCTCCACCGCTACGAGGAGGAAAAAGCCTCCTGTGCCTCCAACGAAGAGGCGATGGAGAACGCCATCTGCAAGACCATGAGCTCCATCGCGGCGTCCAGCCTCACCACCATCGCGGGCTTTCTGGCCCTCTGTGCCATGCAGCTGACGCTGGGCGCAGACCTTGGCGTCGTCATGGCGAAGGGCGTGGCGCTGGGCGTCCTCTGCACCATCGTCATCCTGCCCTCGCTCATCCTCTTCTTTGACCGGTGGGTGGAAAAATACCGCCACCGCACCTTCATGCCGCGGCTCACCCATCTGAGCCATTTTGTCTCCAAGCACCCGGTGCCTGTGGTGGCGGTCTTTCTCCTGCTGATGATCCCCTTCGGGCTGGCTCAGAGCAGGACGGACATCTACTACAATATTTTTGCGGCTCTGCCGCAGGATATGCCCGGCATCGTGGGCACGAACAAGCTGGGCGAAGACTTTGGCATGATGACCAACCACTTCATCCTCGTCCGGGAGGAGCTGACGGCCTCGCAGGTATCCGGTCTCTGCGACGAGATCAAGGGGGTGGACGGCATCACGCAGGTGGTCAGCCTCGACTCCATCGCAGGCCCCGGCTTCGAGACGGAGCTTCTGCCCGACGAACTGATGAACATCGTGCAGAACGGCGGCTATAAGCTCATCCTCGCCAACGGCTGCTACAAATCCGGCAGCGACGCCCTCAATGCGCAGGTGGACGAGCTGGTCCGCCTCGTCAAGACCGCGGACCCCGAGGGCCTCGTCACCGGCGAGGGAGCCATGATGAAGGACCTCGTGGAGATCGCGGACGAGGACTTCAAAAACGTCAACATCTGGTCCATCGCGGCGGTGCTGGTCATCATCGCGCTGTCCTTCCGCAGCCTGTCGGTGCCGGTGCTGCTGGTGGCCAGCATCGAGGCGGCCATCGCCATCAATATGGGCATCCCCTATTTCATCGACGGCTCGCTGCCCTTCATCGCCAGCATCGTCATCGGCACCATCCAGCTGGGCGCGACGGTGGACTACTCCATCCTCATGACCACCCGCTACCGCGAAGAGCGGCTGGCCCTCCGCTCGCCCAAGGCGGCGGCACAGCAGGCCCTCGAGCACTGCAGCCAGAGCATCCTCACCAGCGGCCTGACCTTCTTCGCGGCCACCTTCGGCGTCGCGGCCATCAGCCGGGTGGAGCTGCTGGAAAGCATCTGCCTGCTCATCTCCCGGGGTGCGCTCATCAGCATGGCGGTCATTCTGCTGGTGCTGCCCGCCGCGCTGATGCTGCTGGACGGCCTCATCTGCCGCACGACATACCACTGGCTCACCGCCCCCAACGCTGCAAAGGAGTGAATCATATGAAAAAAACGCAGGATCTTCTGCGCCGCGCTGGCGCTGCGGCGCTTGCCCTGACCATGACGGTCGGCCTCTGTCGGCCCGCTTTTGCGGCGACGAAAGCCCCCTTCTCGAAGGATGAGACGGTGTATGCCGTCATGGCGGCAGACGGCTCGGTCCAGAAGACCACCGTCAGCGAGCACCTCTACGCTGCCGACGGCCTCGCCGGTGTGGAGGACAAGTCCACCCTGAAAAACATCGTGAACACCGAGAGCTTCGCCGAGTATACCCGGAACGGCGACACGCTGGTCTGGAACACCGACGACACCGACGTCTACTATAAGGGCGACACCGACCGGCAGCTCCCCATCTCCGCGAAAGTGACCTATACGCTGGACGGCAGGACCGCCCCCCTGAGCGAGCTTCTGGGCCAGAGCGGCCACCTTGTGCTCACCATCGACCTGACCAACAACGAGAAGGGGACGCTGACGGTGGACGGAAAAGAGCGCACCGTCGTCACCCCGCTGGTGACAGCGGTGGGCGTCGTGCTGGGCGGAGACGCCCGCAACGTCAACGCCGTGAACGGCCTGCTGGAAAGCGCGGCCAAGAGCAGCGTGGCGGCCTTCGTCGCCCTGCCGGGCGTGAAGGCGTCCCTCGACGGCCTTCTGCCCCAGCAGGTGGACGGTGTGACCCGGTACTTACAGGACAGCCTGACCGTGGAGGCCGATGTAGAAGAGCTGACGGCACCTCAGATCCTGCTGGCCTGTGCTGCCACCGCCGAGGCGCTGGGGCAGGGGGATGAGGTCTTTGACCTCGACAGCCTCAACGGCCTGACCGACGGCATCGCGGCCCTGAACGATGCCATGAGCCAGCTTCTGGACGGTGCTTCCCAGCTGAAGGCGGGCACAGCCCAGCTTGCCGCCGGTTCGCTGGCCCTGCTGGATGGGGCCAACCAGCTGGACAGCGGCCTCGGCCAGCTGACGGAAGGGCTGGACACCCTGACCTCCAACAACGCCGCCCTGACCTCCGGCGCACAGCAGGTGGCCGACGGTGTGCTGGACTCCGCCAACCAGACCCTCATGGAAAACGGTCTCATCGACACCCCCATGACGTGGGATACCTACGAGGCCGTCATCGACGACATCCTCTCGCTGGGGGAGAAAACGCTGGCGGCAGGCCGCAAAAAGATGGTGCGTACCATCTGGGAGCAGGCTCCTCAGTTCAAGGCCAGCCAGCTGGACATCGCCCTCTACCTCGCGGCCACCAAGACGGGGCACGACCTTGAGGCTGCGCTGCGCCTGATGCAGAGCTTCTCCCCCGATTTCATCGTGGGCTGGCTCCGGAAGCTCACCGACAGCGACGCCCAACAGAAGATCCACGACGAGCTGGTCTACCAGACCGCCAACAGTGAGGACATGGCCAGCGTCCGCGCCCTCAAGGAAAATCTGGGACAGATCCGGTTCTTCGTGTCCAGCGTCGGCCAGTACGCCGACGGCGTGGCCGCAGCTGCCGAGGGCGCTCACACCGCCAAGGAGGGCAGCGCCCGGCTGGCCGGCGGCGCATCCGCCCTGTATGACGGTGTGCTCCAGCTCCAGAACGGCACCGACCAGCTCAACGGCGGCCTTGTGCAGTTCAACGCCGAGGGCATCTCTCAGCTCACCGGCGCACTGGACGCCGACCAGCTCCACGCCCTGCAGACCGTGGTGGAGGAGATGACCAGCCGCCTCGCCGGTTACACCAGCTTCGCCGGTGCGCCCGAGGGGGCAGAGCAGAGGGTGAAGTTCATCTACAAGACCGCCGAGACGCCCGCCGAAACGGCCCCGGTGGAGACGGCAGCAGACAACGCCACGGAGGGCAATTTCTTTGTCCGCCTGTGGCACCGCCTGCTGGCGATGTTCGGGCTGTAAGGATAGGAATTACAAGGCCCCGGAGGACAGGAAGCCTCCGGGGCCTGTTGTATCTCTCTGCAAAAAAGGCAGCCGCCCCAGGCAAAGCATAAACCGGAGCGGCTGCGTTTTCAAGGAGGTAAATGATTAGGAGAACATCCAAACAGTTATCTGGTGTGCAGTATCCGGATAACGGTCAGGCGAAGAAGGAGATGATCAGTGCGACGAGGAAACCTACGCCGCCGACCAGCGTTTCCATGATGGTCCAAGTCTTGAGGGTAGTCTTTTCATCCATACCGACAAGGCTCTTGACCAGCCAGAAACCGGAGTCGTTGAAGTGAGAACAGACGGTGGAGCCGCCTGCGATGGCAGCGGTGACACAAGCGAGGTAGAGGGGGCTGAGTTCGCTGATGCCGGGCATGGCGGAGATGATGCCCGCAGCCATGGTCATTGCCACGGTAGCGGAACCCACCGAGATGCGCACCAGGGCAGCCACGATGAAGGCCACCAGAACCAGCGGCAGGCTGGCGTTTGCCACGGCGTTGCCGATGACATCGCCCAGGCCGGAGTTCTGCAGCATATAGCGCAACACGCCGCCGCAGGCAGTGACCAGCAGGATCATGCCGGTAGGCTCCAGAGATTTGGTCATGATCTTTTCCAGCTGGGCGTTGGTGTAGCCGTGACGGGTGCCCAGCAGGTACATAGCAGCGATGGTGGCCAGCAGCAGAGCCATAAAGGGCTCGCCGAGGAAGGCCAGAACCGGCTGGATGCCAGCCAGAGCGGGAACGACCTTGGCCACAGAGTTTGCAATGATGAGCAGCAGCGGGATCATGATGATGCCCACGATGGTGCCAAACTTGGGCAGCTTGCTCTCGTCAATGTCTGCCTGCTGTGCAATGTGCTCGGGGACTTCGACCATGTACTTTTTGCCGCAGATGCTGCCCCAGATGGGACCGGCGGCGATCATGGCAAAGATGCCGCAGAAGATGCCGATGAGGATGACCCAGCCGAGGTCAACGCCCAGCATGCTAGCCACCAGCACAGGACCCGGCGTGGGAGGGATGAATGCGTGGCCGACAGCCAGACCGGCCAGCAGGGGGATGACGTAGTACAGAACGGAGCGCTTGGTGCGTTTTGCCAGAGAGAAGGCCAGCGGGATGAGGATGATGAGGCCGGCGTCGAAGAAGACCGGCATGGCCACCACAAGGCCGGTGATGCCCAGTGCCCATGCGGCCTTTTCGTCACCGAACTTCCGCACCATGGTCACGGCCAGCGTCTGTGCGCCGCCGGATTCTTCCAGAATGGCACCGAACATGGAGCCCAGACCCACCAGAAGAGCGATGCCCTTTAAGGTGTTGCCGATGCCCTCGTTCACCGAGCCGATGATGTCGGACAGGGGCATACCGGCCATCAGGCCGATGCCCACCGCACCGATCAGGATGGAGATCATGGCGTGTACCTTGAACTTGATAATGAGAACGAGCAATAGGATCAGACCAGCCACGGCAGCAAAAACCAGCCGTGCCGCATCGGGTGTTGCAACTGCTGTCATAGAAATTTCCTCCGTTTCGTGATTTTGGTTGCACTTATCCAAGCCGTCCGGAAAAACGCACCGGACGGTTTACTTTTTGTTATTTGTGCGGAGTGATTTACTCCATGTATGCACCCTTCATGGGGCTGACGGCGTGCTGAGAGTAGAGCTTCAGCAGACCCTTGGTGTACTTGGGAGCCTTGGGCTTCCAGTTGGCGCGGCGCTCGGCGAGGATGGCGTCCATTTCTTCGGGGGTCTTTGCCTCGCCCTTCACGCCAACGATGGCCAGCTTGCGGTTATGCACGTCGATCTGGATCAGGTCGTCCGGCTCCACCAGTGCGATGGGGCCGCCCACGGCAGCCTCCGGGCTGACATGGCCGATGACCGGGCCGCGGCTTGCGCCGGAGAAGCGGCCGTCGGTGATGAGGGCCACGCTGGAAGCCAGCTTCGGGTCGGCGCAGATGGCTTCGCCGGTGTAGAACATCTCGGGCATACCGCTGCCGCGCGGGCCCTCGTAGCGGATAAAGATGGCGTCACCGGGCTTCACTTCGCCGTGCAGCACAGCGGAGATGCACTCCTCCTCGCTATCGTAGGGCTTGGCGCGCAGGGTGGCTTCAAACATATTCTTGGGGCAGGCGGTGTGCTTGATGACGCAGCCTTCCGGGGCAAGGTTGCCCTTCAGGATGGCGATGCTGCCGTCGGTGCCCTTGGCGTGATCAAAGCTGTGGATGATGTCCTCGCGGCTGACCGGGCGGGCAAAACCGGCGGTCTTTTCTGCCAGAATGGCGTCGCAGTGCTGGTAGAAGCCGTTCTTCTTCAGCTCTTCCAGATTCTCGCCCAGCGTCTTGCCGGTGACGGTCATCACATCCAGATGCAGCATGGACTTGATTTCCTCCATCACCCGGGGCACGCCGCCTGCGTAGTAGAAGTACTGTGCGGGCCAGTCGCCGGAGGGACGGATGTTCAGCAGGTAGTGTGCGCCGCGATGCATCCGGTCAAAGGTGTCGGCGTCGATCTCAATGCCGAACTCGTGGGCGATGGCGGGCAGGTGCATGGTGGCGTTGGTGGAGCCGGAAATGGCGGCGTGCACCATGATGGCGTTCTCGAAGCTCTTCTTGGTCACGATGTCCTTGGCGGTGATGCCCTTCTTGACCAGCTCCATCAGCTGCTTGCCGGCATCGTAGGCGGCCTGCTTCAGCTCCGGGGCGGTGGCGGGCATCAGGGCGGTGCCCGGCAGCATCAGACCCAGTGCTTCTGCCATGATCTGCATGGTGGAGGCGGTGCCCATAAAGGAGCAGGCACCGCAGCTGGGGCAGGCGTTGTGCTTGTAATAATCCAGCTGGCTGTTGGGGATGACGCCGGTCTTTTCCCATGCGTCAAACTTGCCGATCTGCTCCAGCGTCAGCAGTTCGTTGATGGCGCAGGCGGGGTCGTTGACCACATACTCCTTGGGCAGGGTGTGGGCTTCCATCACGCCGCCGGTGACCACGATGGCGCTCATCTCCTTCAGACGGCCGATGCTCATCAGCATGGCGGGCACGGATTTGTCGCAGCTGGCGATGAACACGCCGCCGTCATAGACGCTGGCGTTTGCCTGTGCCTCCACCAGATTCACGATGGCGTCACGGTGGGGCAGAGAGTAGTTGATGCCGTCATGCCCCTGTGCGATGCCGTCGCACATATCGGTGGCAAAATAGCGGGCCGCCTTGCCGCCGTTATCGTTGACCGCCTGCACGGCCTCCTTGACGAACTGATCCAGATGGGCACTGCCGGGATGGCTGTCGCCGAAGGTGCTCTCCACCATGATCTGGGGCTTTGCAAGGTCCTCGACCTTCCAGCCCATACCCATCTTCAGCGGGTCATTCTCGGGTGCTAAAGTGCGGACTTCCTGTGAACGCAACTCCATATTCATTACCTCCAAATACTGCTTGCTTTCGTCCTTTTTTCTGTAGGACCTTTTGTGATTTTATTGTAAATCTACAGTAACTTTTTTGCAAGTTGTCCCATGTATGTCCTACTTTTTGTGCAAAAAATCTGGGATACATCATGCACTCTGCCCAATTCTCTGGGATATATCATCCAAAACACGCCTTTTCGACCCGCTTCCATTCGATTCACTTTTAAAAATCATCAGATGACTTGTGCGACAAAAACGCCCTGCATGGATCTTTCCGTGCAGGGCGTTCCTCATTTGACAAAGGCGGCCATCCCGATGGTGCCGTCGTCGGGGTCCTCACCATCGTAGACCTTTTTGATATAGGTACGGTTGAAGTTCAGGTGCATCACCATGGCGGATCTTGCTCCGAGGGGGTCGTGGTTGGTAATGGCCTCTGTGATCATCCGGTGGGTCATGATGGTCTCGTCGATGAGCTTTTTGTGGGTGACGTTGACAAACATCATCACCGCCGTGTCGATGATGGGGATCAACTGCCCCACCACCAGATTTTTGCTGCTCTCTGCGATGCAGGTGTGGAAAGCGATGTCGTCCTCGATATAGCGTTCGCCGTCACGGATCTTCGTCTCCACCCGCTCACAGAGCCGCCGCAGTCGCTCAATATCCTCCGGGGTGGCGTTCTGCGCGGCCATCTCCGCAATGCCCGGTTCCAGCAGCAGACGGACGTTTACCAGATCAAAGGCCAGCGCATTCTTGTCCTGCACGCTGCGAAGGTTCAGCGGGTCGGAAAGCCCCTTGACCGTGGTCACCACATAGGTGCCGGAGCCCTGCCGCACCTCCACGATGCCCTTGCTGGACAGCAGCTTGATAGCCTCCCGGATGGTGCTGCGCCCCACGCGGAACTTTTCGCCCAGAGCAAACTCGTTGGGCAGCTTTGCGCCCGGTTCGATGGGGGTATCCAGAATGTAGTGGTAGATCTGGTCTTCGACCTGCTCTGCGAGCAGCTTGTTCTTTAAGTGTGAAAAGTCACTCATAGCAATCACCCGTTTATGAAAAACAGCTTCTTATATTGGAGACGCTTCAGCGCTTCCCGGAGGATGTTCTGGACAGGGCGCAGACCACCTCACAATGGGCGCTGTGGGGGAACATATCCACCGGGGTAAAGCCCTCGGCACGGTAGCCCTTCTGGGTCAGGAGGGCGAGGTCGCGGGCCATCGTCTCGGGGTTGCAGCTGACGTAGACGATCCGCTTCGGGGCCATGCGGGCCACGCTTTCGAGAAAAGCGGGCGTCGAGCCTTCCCGGGGCGGATCCATGAAGACGACATCGGCCTTCTGGCCTGCGTCGGCGGCCTCCCGGATCCATGCTGTGGCGTCGGCGGCGAAGAAGCGGGCGTTTTTCACACCGTTGTGCTTTGCGTTGCCGATGGCATCCCGGACGGCGTCCCGGTTCAGCTCCACACCCACCACCTGACGGGCCTTGTCGGAGGCCGTCAGACCGATGGTGCCGATGCCGCAGTAGGCGTCGAGGACGACCTCTCTGCCGGTGAGGCGGGCGGCGTCCACGGCCAGCCCGTAGAGCACGGCGGTCTGGATGGGGTTGACCTGATAGAAGCTGCGGGGGCTGAGGGCGTAGGTCTTGCCGCAGAGGGTGTCGAGGATGAAGCCCTTGCCGTAGAGGACTTTTTCGTCCTCGCCCAGAACGACGCTGGTGCGGCGGGGGTTGTAGTTCTGGACGACGGTGGTGACGGGGACGCCCCGCTTTTCGGCCTCGGTCAGCAGGGCCTTGATGAAGTTCTTTGCGCCGGGCAGGACGGGCTGGGCAGTGACCAGCACGACCATCACCTGACCGGTGGCGACGCCCCGGCGGAGCAGACAGTGGCGCAGCAGGCCGGTGCCCTTGTCCTCGTGGAAGGGCTGGTAGCGGCAGGTGTTGGCGGCGGCGCGGACGGCCAGCATCACCTTGTCCAGCACCTCGTCCTGAAGCAGACAGCTCTCCACCGGAAGCACCTTGTGGGTGTGGGCCGCGTAGATGCCGGAGGTGAGTTTTCCACCGGGGGCGGGTGCAAAGGTGGAGATCACTTTATTGCGGTAGTGATAGGGCGTCTCCATCCCCCGGATGGGGGCGACAGGGCCGTATTTGCCCAGCAGGGCGCGGACGGCGGATTCTTTCTTTTTGAGCTGTTCGGCGTATTCGGTGCTCAGCATCGGGCAGCCGCCGCAGTTTTGGGTGCGCAGTTTGCAATCCATAAATAATATCCTCCAAAAAAGCCAGACCGGAAGGCCCGGTGCCTTACGGATGGCAGTACATTGGCTCGACCTTTGGGAGAGGGCTAACCGTAGGGGTCGTACAGATCGTATTCTTCCGCCTCTGCGTGCTTTTCGTTCAGCACGGCGATGGCCTGTTCCAGTTCGCTCTGGGAGCAGCCGCTCTCGCTCACCAGCGCCCGCACGGCCTGTGCGAGGTCGCCGCCGAAGACGGTGTCCAGACGCTGGCGCATGGTGAAGACGCCGTAGGCCCGGCGGGTGACGGTGGGGGAGTAGAAGTTGCGATTCTGCTCCTTGGTGCAGATGACCCAGCCTTTTTCTTCCAGCCGGTACAAAAAATTCAGCACGGTGGCAGCGGCCCAGCCTTTTGCGGCCAGACGCGCCCCGATGTCCCGCCGCGACGCAGGCGGCTTGCAGTCCCACAGGGCCAGAAGCACCTGCTCCTCTGCCGCCGAAAGGGGCTTCAATCGGTCCGGAATGCCATACATGGGGCGTTTCTCTCCTTTTCTGAGCAAAAACTTGATTTTACATTTGTCTTAGATACTGCCATTATAACAGAAATCGACGGAGAGAGCAAGGGCGGAAAATCCAGCATTCATGCGGGAATAGGACGTATATTTTACAGATGTCTCTGAAAGTGTCCCTGTGGCAAAGACATTTGTGCGCTTCGTGCTGATGGCCCGGACTTTGGAGGCCGAACTTTGTGCAAAGATGCTCTTGTTTTGCACCCCCTGAAACCATTATACTACGGACAAATCCAGAGCACAACGCCCGAAGGGGCCGTCAGGAAGAGGAAAAGGAGAGTGCGATCCATGGCACGAGTTTATAATTTCAGCGCAGGTCCCAGCATGTTACCCGAAAAGGTGCTCAAGCAGGCTCAGGCAGAGCTGCTAGAGTATGGCGACAGCGGCCAGAGCGTGATGGAGATGAGCCATCGCAGCAAGTGGTTCGACGCCATCATCACGGACACCGAAGCCACCCTGCGCCGGGTGATGAACATTCCGGATAATTATAAGGTCGGCTTCTTTCAGGGCGGCGCGACCCAGCAGTTCGCCATGGTGCCCCTGAACTTTATGACCACCGGCAAGGCCGACTACATCGTCACCGGCAACTTCTCCAATCTGGCCGCCAAGGAGGCCGCAAAGTTCGGCGAGGCAAAGATCGTCGCATCCAGCAAGGACAGGAACTTCACCTATATCCCCGATGTGAACGCCATCGATTACGACAAGGACGCCAGCTACATCCACATCTGCCAGAACAACACCATCTTCGGCACCCAGTACGTCGAGTTGCCGCAGGTGGAGGGCGTGCCGCTGGTGGCCGATATGAGCTCCATGATCCTCTCCAAGCCCGTGGATGTGACGAAATACGGCTGCATCTACTTCGGCGTCCAGAAGAATGTCGCCCCCGCTGGCATGGCCATCGCCATCGTCCGGGACGACCTGCTGGGCCACGCGGCCGACACTGTGCCCACCATGATGAACTACACCACCCTGCTGGCCAAGGACAGCATGTACAACACCCCGCCCTGCTGGTGCATCTACATGACCGGTCTGGTGCTCAAGTATCTGGAGAATGACATCGGCGGCCTCGCCAAGATGCAGGAGATCAACGAAGCCAAGGCGAAGGTCCTCTACGATTACCTCGACGGTCAGGACTTCTTCAAGAACCCCGTCGAGCACCGCTACCGCAGCACCATGAATGTCACCTTCACCAGCCCGGACCCCGACCTCGACAAGAAGTTCTGCGCCGAGGCCGCAGACGCCGGCTTCGTCAACCTGAAGGGCCACCGCCTCGTGGGCGGTATGCGCGCCTCCATCTACAACGCAATGCCCGCCGAGGGCGTTGACAAGCTGGTGGACTTCATGGAGAAGTTCCGCAAGGATAATGCGTAAGGAGATAAACCAATGTTTACGATAAAAACCCTGAACGCCATCAGCCCGGTGGGTCTGGCAAAGCTGAACAAGAACCTCTTCGATGTGTCGGTGGACGCTGACGCCCCGGACGGCATCCTCGTCCGCAGCGCTGACCTGCTGAACACCACCTTCAACGACGGCCTGCTGGCCATCGCCCGCGCCGGTGCAGGCGTCAACAACATCCCCCTCGACCGGTGCAGTGAGCAGGGCATCGTGGTCTTCAACACCCCCGGCGCCAACGCCAACGCCGTGGCCGAGCTGGTCATCGGAATGCTCATCGCAGGCAGCCGCAACGTGCCCGCCGCTGCCCAGTGGACGCAGGGCCTTGCCGGAGATCCCGCCATGGCAAAGAGCGTGGAGAAGGGCAAGAAGCAGTTCGTGGGCAACGAGATCAAGGGCAAGACCCTCGGCGTCATCGGTCTGGGTGCCATCGGCTCCCGCGTCGCCAACTGTGCTATCGAGCTGGGCATGGAGGTCTACGGCTACGACCCCTACATCTCCATCGATGCTGCGTGGAATCTGAGCAGTCAGGTCCGCCACTGCGTCAACCTGAACGATATGCTGCCTCTCTGCGACTACATCACCATCCATGTGCCCTATCTGCCCACCACCAAGGACACCATCAACGCCCAGACGCTGGCCCTCTGCAAAGACGGTGTCAAGCTGCTGAACTATGCCCGCGGCGAGCTGGTCAACACCGACGCCCTGCTGGAGGCCCTCGACACCGGCAAGGTGTCCGGCTACATGACCGACTTCCCCTCCGAGGCCCTGCTGGGCCGTCCGGGCGTCATCTGCACGCCCCATCTGGGCGCGTCCACCCCGGAAGCGGAGGACAACTGCGCCGTCATGGCCGCGCAGGAGATCAGCGACTACCTCAAGAACGGCAATATCACCCATTCGGTGAATATGCCCGAGGTGCACCAGCCCCGCGCCGGAGGCAAGCGCATCTGCATCATCCACAAGAATGAGCCGGGCATGATCAGCCAGATCACTGCCCTGACCACCGAGGCGGGCCTGAACATCGAGAACATGGTCAACAAGAGCAAGAAGAACATGGCCTACACCATGCTGGACGCCACCGGCGCAGTGGACGCCGCGCTGGCTGCAAAGCTCTCGGCGATCCCCGCCGTTATCCGGGTGCGCATCCTGTAAGAGAACGGAGAAGGGCCGCTGCCATCCAAAGCAGCGGCCCTTTTGCTTGAATCCCGTTATTGACCCTGACAGGGATTTGCGGTAAAATTATCCTAGCTGGGTCATGGGCACCAGCCCGCCCGGCGAAGATGATGAATACAGGAGGTTTGTCCATATGAAGGCCAAAAGAATGCTCTCGCTGCTCCTGACAGCAGCCCTCATGCTGAGCATGATGACTCCGGCGTTTGCCGCAGCGGCCCAGACCGAGCTGCCCCTCGCTTCGCAGACTCAGATGGAGGAGACCAACGAGGCCGTCTCCATCCGCCTGCAGGCCACCGGCAAGCTGGTCTATGGCTCCCCGTTCGAGCTGTCGGTGGTCACCCGCCCGGCAGACGTACAGTATATCGGCGTGGTGCTGGGCGTCAAGGGCGAAGCCAAAGGCTACGTCACCCTCGTGCTCTCCGATAAGCTCCGCACCCTGCTCAAGATGATACCCCTGCCCCGCAAGATGTCCAAGACCCCCGATCAGGTGGAGGAGTTCAACGTCTATGCCTATGTCAAACAGCTCATCGACGGAAACGACGTCAGCGTGCTTCTGAGCGTGGCCGATGAGGTCGTCAAGGTGATGGATGCCCTGAAATTCTATATCCCCACCCTGAAGGATGTGTCGATGGGCCTTAAGCTCTCGCTGGAAATGATCCGCCGCTACCTGCCTGAGGGCGTGTTCAGCCGCATCTATCTGGATGAACAGCCGGTGGATTCGGGCCGGTACATCGCGGGTGCTGTGGCGCTGCAGTCCGGCGACCTGAACACCGCCGGTGTGGCCATGTTCCGGATCAAGCCCAAGACGGAGGGCGTCCGCCTCTACTGGGCCGAGGAGCTGCCCGCTGTGACGCTGGCCGAGGCCGAAGCCCACAACACCGGCGCTCTGCTGGAGTCGGACGGCGTGGTGGCCAATGACGCGAAGGTCACTTACACTTATAAGAAAAAGGGCCTGCTCAGCAGCAAGTCCACCGAGTTCCCCACCGAGCCGGGCACCTACACCCAGACCGCTCAGGCCACGGGCAACTACTCCTGCGAGAAGATCACCCGCACCATCGTGATCTATTAACGTCAACAGAAAAACCTCCCGTACTGGCGTACGGGAGGTTTTTTCTGTCTTGCTTACATCCGGAACCGCCAGCCCCAGCCGCCTCCGCAGCAGCAGTTGCACAGCAGATTGAGCAGGATCATGCTCCAGCACCAGCGCATCAGCCCGCCGGGCTGGGCGTAGGTGGTCTGGGTGCGGTAGGTCTGGCCGGGGTTCTGCATCCGGCGCAGGTGCATCTGGTATTCGGTGTTATTGGGGTCCAGCTGGACGGCGCGGCGGGCGTCCTGCAGCGCGTCGATGCTGTTGCCGAGGCCCTGATTGGCCAGCGAGGAGAGGTAGTACCACCGCGCCGAGCGGCTGTTCATGCCATCCAGCACCCGGCGGGCCTCCGCGTAGCGGCCATTCGAAACAAAGTTGCGGGCCGCCTGCATCTCGGGGCCGTCCGAGCCGGAATAGCTGGCCCCGCTCTGCTGCTGATAGCCGCCGAAGCCGAACCCAAAGCCAAAGGGGTCGAACCCGAAGTCGAAATCGCCCTGCTGCCAGCCGTTTGAGCCGTAGCCCTGCTGGTAGCCGCTGTACCCCTGCTGATAGCCGCCGTAGCTCTGCTGGCCATAGCCGGACGGGCCGCCCATCTGAGGCCCGGTCTCGCCCTTGGTGATGGCGTCATAAGCCGCCTGCACCTCCTTGAAGTGCTCCTCTGCGGTGGGGTCGTTGGGGTTCAGGTCGGGGTGCCAGCGCTTGCACTTGGCCCGATAGGCTTTCTTTATCTCGTCGTCGGTCGCGCCGCGCTGGATGCCCAGCACCTCATAGGGATCTCTCATGGGTCTACTTCCTCACGTCTCTCTCAGGCCTTGCGCGGCCCTTTCGTTCCATACAGTATTACAGTCTACAGGACAGCGCCTGTAAAATCAAGCGCAAATCAAAAGAATATCCGCCTTTTGGGCGGAATCGTT
Organism: Faecalibacterium sp. I3-3-89; assembly: GCF_023347275.1. Classification (NCBI taxonomy): domain Bacteria; kingdom Bacillati; phylum Bacillota; class Clostridia; order Eubacteriales; family Oscillospiraceae; genus Faecalibacterium; species Faecalibacterium sp. I3-3-89. Next base: position 559,408 of record NZ_CP094468.1, read on the forward strand.
TATTTTTTTCCGGCTTCCTTGGCCTGTTTGCAGTTGTATTTGAGCCATACACCGGAGTACAGGATGTTCCGCAGCAGGTCGGCATCCTCCACACAGGGCAGACGCTCGAAGCTTCTGGCACACCGGGCCAGAAGCAGCTCGAAGATGTCCCGCATCTCCTCCTCATAGTCGGGCTGGCGGCTGAGGGAGCGCAGCGGGTTGTACGCGCCTTTTTTCTCGTCCCGGGCGAGGTCGTCGTAGGCATCCAGCAGGTAGATGAACTTGCCCAGATGGAAGCCGATGCTTCGCAGCTCGGGGGACCAGTGATCCTGCCGGTAGTCGAACAGCTCGGCCATCAGCTCCCCGAAGCAGCCAGACACCGCATCGAGGTCTTCGCTGCCCTCGGCTTCCAGCCGGGCCAGACGGTCGAGGCAGGAGCGGATGGCGGCGCACTGACGAGGCCAGCGCTTGGCGGCCTCCTGCGTGGGGGCGTCCAGCAGCCTTTCGAAGCCGAGGCCGAGGAGGCTGCGGTCGTCGTTCCACTTGTCGGCGGCGTTGTAATAGTGGAGGGCCACGCTCAGATCGGCGCAGTAGTCGGTGGGGCCGCTGTGCCGCCAGCTCACCTTCCGGATGGGGTGGATGGGGCAGTGGCTGCTGCCGGTGATGCACGCGCTCTCGCCCTCATAGAGGCTGGAGAGCAGCAGGTTCAGGAAGGTCAGGTCATAGCTCAGGGTCAGACGGCCCCGCAGCCCGTGGAGCGCGCCGATGCGGCGGCAAAGCCCGCAGTAGGCCGTGCGGTAGCGGGCCTTGGCCGCATCGTCCAGTGCGGCCTGATCAGGGATGACGTATCCAAACATGGCTCAGCTCTTTTTGATGAACTGGGTGCCGCAGCGGGGGCAGGAGATCTGGATGCGGCCCCGGCCCCGGGGCACCCGCAGCTTCTGGCGGCACTGGGGGCAGCGGTAGTAGTGGTAGAGCTTGCGGTTGTTCCACTGGTCGCGCAGGCTGCTGAATTTGCTGCGGATGCGGTCCTTCACGGCGTAGTATCGATAGTTCTCCTCGGTGCGCTTGGAGATGTTGCGGCTGAACATCCGGTAGTAGCAGAAGCCCAGCAGCACCACGCCGACATACAGCAGCAGAGGAAGCCGGGTGAGGATATAGGCCAGCACCAGCACAAGGGATGCGATATTCAAAAACTGGTTCAGGCCGTCGGTGCCGTAGCGGCCGATCATGAACTGGCGGATCTTTTCTTTCATAAACGTCCTTCCTCATAAAAGAGGGGCGGGTGCGCCGCCCCTCGGTATTTTTCTGCTCTCAGGATACCATGCAACCATGAGAAAATTTTGAACAGAGTGCAAACCTATCGTAAAGAGACGAGATTTAACCCCTCTCCTCCTCCCGGCGGCGGATGGTAAGGGAGGCTTCGGTGTCCAGCGCACCTTCCATCCGGCAGCGCAGCCGGGCCGGGCCGGCCTCGCCGGTGGTGGCAAGATAGGTGCCTGCCATGCCGCCCCGCAGGGGCACGACGCTGGGTCCGAGGATGCGCAGCGGCCCCTCCACGCTCAACTGGACGGCCTCGCCGCAGTAGGGCAGGAGGTTGCCGTTCTGGTCGATGGCCCGGAGGCTGACGGCGGCGCAGTCCCATGTGGGGCCGTCGGTGAGGATGGGGTTGTGGACGGTGCATTCCAGCCGGACGCTCTGCACCGGCTCCTTCACGACGGTGCGGACGGCCCGGCCATGCCACACCGCCTCGAAGCGGTAGACGGCGGAGGGGCTGCCCAGCACACCGATATATTTGTAGTAGAGCTGCAGCAGCTCGTTCCAGCTCAGACGCAGCGAGTACATCCGCGCCCGGGACAGGGGCGAAAGCTCCATGGCGTCCCGGCGCATCTCGTTGAGGATGGCGGCTACCTGCGGCGCAGCGGCCCGGTCGAGGCCCTCATACTTTTCCAGCAGCAGGCCCACGAAGTCGTGGATCTCGATGGGCGGGTGAGGCAGAGCCGCGAAACGGCCCCGGCGGTCGGGTGCGAACTCGGCCACGAAGTCGTTGTCCCGGTAGAACCGCAGGCTGTCGGCGTTGGTGAAGGCCCAGCACGCCCCCGCAAAGCCGCCCGGATGGTCGCCCGGCGCCATGGTGGACGAGACCTCCAGCACGATGTCAGAGGGGGAGCGGGGGAGCTTCTGGCTGGCGTAGACGGCGGCAGAGAGCTTGGGGTTGCGGAACAGGTCCATCACGCCCTGATAGCTGATGCGGTCGCCGCTGCCGAACTCCCGATGGGTGTTGTAGTCGGTCATGCACCAGCCGAAGCTGCCGGCCACCCCCTGCTGGGCGATGGTGTCGTTGAGGACAGAGGCATAGCGCAGCGCCTGTGCCAGACGGTGCGGCTCGTCGTCGAAGGGCTTGGCCGGGAACTGTGCTCCCTCGAACTCGCTGATGAGGTAGCCTTTCCGGGGATCGGGGGTGACGGCAGTGCGGGCCTCGCAGCCGACGCCCCGGCCCCGGTAGGAGTAGTCGGTGTAGGCGTAGACGTCCTCCAGAAGCTGGCTGCGGCGGGTGCTGCGGGTGCCCGCCGTGGGGCGGGTGGGGTCGAGGCGGCGGACCGTCTCGTTGGTGCGCTTATAGAAGCTCTCGTCGTCGGCGCTGCCGCAGACCCGGACGCCCCAGAGGAAGATGCTGGGATGGCTGCGGCACTGGCAGACCATCTCGCGGCAGTTCTGCAGCGCCTGCGCTTTCCAGATGTCGTCGCCCACATACTGCCAGCCGGGCATCTCCACAAAGACCAGCAGACCCAGCTCGTCGCAGGCGTCGAGGAAGGCGGGGCTGGGGGGCATCGTGAGCCGGACGGCGTTGCAGCCCAGCTGCTTTTTCAACAGCTGGGCGTCCAGACGCTGGATGCTGTCAGGCATGGCATAGCCCTGATAGGCGTAGCTCTGGGGGCGGTTGAGGCCCCGCAGCTCCACCCGCTGGCCGTTGAGATAAAGCCCCCCGGCCACGAACTGTAAGGTGCGGAACCCGAAGCGGCAGCTCTTTTCGTCCAGCACCCGGTCGGGCAGACCGCCGGTGCCGGGCCGGATGAGCCGGACGGTGAGGGTGTAGAGGGTGGGGTGTTCGATGCTCCACGGATGGACGCTGTTCAGCGCGCCGGTGATGGGCAGCGAAAGCTCACCGGTATAAAAAGCCCGGCTGCCCGAGGGGCTGCGGATCTCAGCCTGCAGCGTGCAGCCCACCGTCTCGCCCACGGTGGCGGTGTAGATGCGGAAACCGCCCTCGGCCTTCGTCTCGATGAAGATGTCCCGCAGGTAGGCAGTCTCCTTGACGTCAAGACAGACGGCGCGGCAGATGCCGCCGTAGGTGAGAAAATCCATCTGCCCGCCGAAGGGCGGGATGTTCAGGTCCTCGCGGCTGTCGCAGCGGACGGCCACCACGTTTTTCTGGCCCAGATGGAGGGCGCTGGTCAGGTCTACCGTAAAGGCGGTGTAGCCGCAGCTGTGGTGGAACACCCGCCGCCCGTTGCAGAACACCGTGGCGTCGTGGGCCACGGCCCCGAAGGTGAGCAGGACAGTGCGGCCCTCCCACTCTCTGGGCGCAAAAAACTCCCGCCGGTAGCCCGAGAGCTTCTGGTAGTCGTTCTCATTGCAGTAATTGTAGGGCAGGGTCTTGACCGTGTGGGGCAGGCGCACCTCTTCCAGCTCCAGCTCCGGGGACTCCGGCCGCACGATGGCGGGGTCGAAGACCGGGGTGAACTGCCAGCCGTCATTCCAATCGTAGTGTTCCATCACAAATGCTCTCCGTGGCAAAGAATACTTTTGTTCTTATGCTACCACAAAGTTATGAACGAAAAAAGAATCCGGGCCGGTTTTTATCGGTTTTGGAATAAAAATTCAAAAAAGAAGGGGGCGCTCCCCCGGCGGGAAAGCAGCCCCTTGGAGAAAACCTCTCCGTCACGCCTACGGCGTGCCACCTCCCCTAAAGAGGGGAGGCCTTGGCATTTCGCAAAGCTTTTCCTCTTCGCCAGAGGCTCCCCTCGGTAGGGGAGCTGGCAAAGCCGTCAGGCTTTGACTGAGAGGTTTATCGGATAAAATTCGTCATCGGGCGGCGGGGATTCTCCGGGTGGTCGATGCCGGCGGCCCGGCCCGCTTTGATGCATCGGAGCAGCCATGCCATGTTGCGGCCCAGCTCCTGCATCACGGCGCAGCCCTCGGCGTCCTGCAGCACCTGCTCCGGGTTCGAGCCGTGGACCATCGGCCAGTAGGAGCCGCTCACCAGCGGCATATGGAAGAACTCGGGGTACTTTACCAGCTGGTCGAGAGTGGTCGTCGTACCGGCGCGGCGGGCCGAGCAGCAGATGGCGGCGGGCTTGTAGGCCAGATATTTGCCGCCTGCGTAGGCGAGGCGGTCCATGAAGCTGGTCATGTTGCCGGAGGCAGAAGCATAGTGCACCGGCGTGCCGAAGACGAAGGCGTCGGCGGTCTTGGCCTTCTCGATGGCCTCGTTGACCACGCCGCCGAAGACGCAGCCCTTGCCGGCGGCACAGCCGCCGCAGCCGATGCAGCCGCCCACGGGCTTGGTGCCGACGTTCAGGATCTCCGTCTCGATGCCGGCAGTGTTCAGCTCTCCGGCGATGAGGGTCAGTGCGGTATAGGTGCAGCCCTTTTCGTGGGGGCTGCCGTTGATGAGCAGGACTTTCATGATGTATACTCTCCTTCTTACGCCCGAAAAAGCGGCGTTCTGGGATAATTTTAGCACATTCAGGCCCGGAACGCAACGAATCTTGGCGCTGCCCTTGACAAAGAGCGGCGGTATGACGATAATATGAAGTTACGATAACAGGAAAGACCAAAGGAGGCCAAAACATGCGAGTCATTGCAGGAGAAGCCCGCGGCAGACGGCTGGAAGCGCTGCCCGGCACGGATATTACCCGCCCCACCCTCGATCAGGTGAAGGAGGCGATGTTCAGCATCGTCCAGTTCGACCTGCCCGGTGCCCGTGTGCTGGACCTGTACGCAGGCAGCGGCCAGCTGGGCATCGAGGCGCTGAGCCGGGGCGCTGCCCGGTGTGTATTTCTGGATGAGAACCGCGAGGCCGTCGGCATCGTGATGAAGAACTGCAAGAGCTGCGGCGTCTTTGACCGCAGCCGGGTCAACATCGGCGAGGCAGCGCGCTTCCTCTCTGCCTGCCGGGAGCAGTTCGATCTGGTGCTGCTGGACCCGCCCTTCCACAACGGCACGCTGGAAAACATCCTCCCCCTCGTGGACAAGTGCGTCGCCCCCGGCGGCATCGTTATCTGCGAGAGCGAAACGAAGCTCGTCCTCCCCGCTGAGGTGGGCGGCTTGCAGCTGAAAAAGCAGTACAAGTACGGCAAGGTCCTGCTCTGGAAATATGGCAAGCCGGTGGCAGACGCCGCCGAGGAAGAAGGAGAAGCCTGATGAACGTCAACGAGCTTTTGGATACCATTGAGGATCTGCTGGAAGAGAGCACGGGGATGCCCCTCTCGGGCGGCAAGCGCATCGTGGATGTGGAGCAGATCCGGGATTATCTTGACGACATCCGCGCGAACCTGCCGGTGGAGCTGCGGCAGGCCCAGTCCATCGTCAGCGACCGTGCCCAGCTCATCGAGTCGGCCAACGCACAGGCGCAGGCCATCGTGAAGAAGGCCGAAGAGCGTGCCCGCATCCTTGTGAGCGAGGCCGAGATCGTCCGCGCCGCCCAGCAGCGTGCGTCGGAGATCGTCTCCGCCGCCCAGACCGAGGCCCGCACCGTCCGCCAGACCGTGACGGATTACTGCGACAATATGCTGAAAACCACCGAAGAGACCATGGCCGAGAACGCCGCACAGGTGAAAAACGTCCGTGCGAACCTGCGCCAGACGCCCCGCCGCGGCGCATAAGAGGGCTTCCAAGTCCCTGCGAGTCAAAGTGACGATTCGCAGGGGCTTTTTTTGTGCGATTTTGTAGGAAAAAAGCGAAGGAAAAAACTTGCATTCAGCGCTGTGATTTGCTACAATAAAATAGAGTCGTCAGGTATCTTGACAGCATTTAAACGGGACAAACTCCCGGAGAGATGTCCGGCGTATCGGACGGCTCGGAACACGAAACGAAGGGAGGCTGGGCACGATGACACAGAAAGAAGAGATGGCGCAGTTCGACCCGGCCTCGTTTGAGCATATCCCCGTGCTTCTGAACGAGTGCCTCGACGGACTGAACATCGACCCGGCAGGCATTTATCTGGACGGCACGGCGGGCGGCGCGGGGCACTCCCGCCAGATCGCCCTCCGCCTCGACGGCACAAAGGGCGGGCGGCTCGTCTCGCTGGATCAGGACCCCGACGCGGTGCAGACCGCCCGGGCACGTCTGGCGGGGCTTCCGGCCACCGTGGTGCAGATCAATTTCCGCTATGCCGGACAAGCCCTCGAGGGCCTCGGCATCGAGAAGATCAACGGTGCGCTGCTGGATCTCGGCGTTTCCAGCCATCAGCTGGATGACGCGGCCCGGGGCTTTTCCTACCGGGCGGACGCTCCGCTGGATATGCGGATGAGCCAGCAGGGGGAGACGGCGGCAGACCTCGTGAACACCGCCAGCCGGGAAGAGCTTGCCCGCATCCTGCGGGACTACGGCGAGGAACCCTATGCATGGCAGATCGCCGGGCATATCGTGGAGGCTCGGGAGACGGCCCCCATCGAGACGACCTTACAGCTGGCCGACATCGTGGCCAGTGCCATGCCGCCGGCAGAGCGGCGCAAGAACAAGAACCCGTCGCGGCGTACCTTTCAGGCGCTGCGCATCGCAGTCAACCATGAGCTGGACGCTCTGGAGGAGGGGCTGGACACCATCTTCGACCACCTCGCCCCGGGTGGAAGGCTGTGCGTCATCACTTTCCATTCGCTGGAAGACCGGCTGGTGAAGAACAAATTCCGCCGCTGGTCCACGGCCTGCACCTGCCCGCCGGAGTTCCCGGTCTGCGTGTGCGGCGGCAAGGCGAAAGCAAAGCTCATTACCCGAAAGCCTATCGAGGCCGACCAGCAGGAACTGGAGGAGAACCGGCGGAGCCGTTCTGCCCACCTGCGCGTTTTGGAAAAGCTCTGAGCCGGACAGGGCACCGCTCAGGGTGAGAGGAGGAGATCACTATGGGTCAGCCAGCCTATGATATGTCGTCTGAGGTGCGCCGCAGAAAAGCACCTCAGACGCAGCGCAAGGTCGCGCTGCGGGTGGAAAAGGGCGGCAAGCGCCGTCTCAACCCAGTTCAGGCGGCCATGCAGCATCTGCTTCAGCTGATCTCGATGGCACTGCTGGCGGGCCTTGCGGTCAGCCTGCTCTGGAGCGAGGCCCAGCTGGTGGAGGTCAACGACCAGATCCAGAAAGCCAAGGCAGAGCTGGTGAGCGAGCAAAGCCAGTACACCTACTACAACAGCGTCCTCAACAGCAAGACCAACATCACCAGCGTGGAAGAGGTGGCCGGTCGTCTGGGCCTGATGAAGATGGACCAGAGCCAGATCACCTACATCCGCCTCGACAGCGAGAGCGTGCTGGTGCGCAGGGAGTCGGCTGTCCACCAGTGGACGGATTTTCTGCACGACGGCGCAATGACCGTTCTGGCCTCCGTCGGCAGCATAAAATAAGCAAACAGACAGAAAAGCGTGCGGCAGCGCACGCTTTTCTGGTTTCTGCAGGAGAATACCATGCAAAATAAGCCCTCCAAAAACCAGCACAGGAACGTCTACTACCGCCTTCGCCGCAGCGACCCGCACGAGCGCCTCAGCGCACGGCTGCGGCGTTTCAGCTTCGGTGCGGCGGTATTTTTTGTCATGGCGGCTGCGGGCATCGTGACCTACAGCCTGTATAAGATCCAGATCGAACAGGGTGCGACCTTCCGCCAGTATGCGGCCGAGCAGCAGCTGCTGGACAGCACCATTCAGGCGACGCGGGGCGAGATCTACGACGCCTCCGGCATTACGCTGGCCTCTACCAGCGTAGTATGGACCATCTGGGCCGACCCCAGCTATTCCACGGCCCTCTTCACCAGCCAGACCGCCGAGGAGACGGGCGAAGTCCTCAAGACGGTGGACGAGACGACGCTGGCTGAGGTGAGCCGTCAGATCACCCTGCGGCTGCTCTCCGGCGACGGGGAGAGCCTTGACCGCGTGGACACCTCTTCGGCGGAGTACCAGACCCAGTACCAGACCGTCCATGACGCGCTGGCGAAGAATACCTCCTCCTATCAGGTCCTTGCCACCAAGGTGAACAACGCCGTCAAGCTCTCCATCGAGAAATACGTCAGCACCTACAACAAAGAACACACCAAGGCCAAGACGCTGGAGGACGGCACCACCGTCCGGAAGGGCCGCATCTCCGTCTCCTCGTCCAAGAGCTTCCAGCGGGATTACCCCTACGGTGCGTTCGCCGCGTCGGTGCTGGGCTTCTGCAATGGCGATGGCGAGGGTTTCTATGGGCTGGAAAAGTCCTACGACTCCACCCTTGCGGGCGTCAACGGCCGCACCATCACCCGCCGCAACGCCTACGGCAACGCCATCGCCGACGCCAACGCCACCACCTATGCCGCCAAGGACGGCTCCAATCTGGTGCTGTCGCTGGACGTCAACGTGCAGGAGGTGGTGGAGCGCTACCTCAACGAGGCGGTCTACGCCAACAACGTCGAGAACCGCGGTGCGGCCATCGTCATGAACGTCAAGACGGGTGCCATCCTTGCAATGGCCTCCAAGCCCGACTTCGACCCCAATGACCCGCTGGATTTCAGCGCGAACCTGACCTATCTGAGCGAGCAGGTTCAGGCCGAGCCGGAGATCTATACCATCTACCTCAAGGACCCGGACGACCCCAAAAAATTCCTGCTGGACGAGAACGGCAAGAAGGTCCCCGACCCGGACCCGGACTACACCGGCACCTACCGCGACATCCAGTGGAAGAACAAGGCCATCACCGAGCTGTACTACCCCGGAAGCGTCTTTAAGGTCATCACGGCGGCGATGGGGGTGGACTCGGGCAAGGCCACCTATTACACCACCCTCAACTGCTCCGGTGCTTACGGCGTGGCGAAGGAGACCTACCACTGCGCCGGAAAGAAGTCTCACGGGGTCCAGAACCTTGCCGAGGCCCTCCGCAACAGCTGCAACATCTACTTCATCCAGCTGGGGCAGCGGCTCGGCTCCAGCGTCTTTTATGACTACTTCGACGCCTTCGGCTTCACCGAGCGCACCGGCGTGGACCTGCCCAATGAAACGGGCATGATGAAGTATTACACCAAGAACCAGCTGGGGGAGGTCCAGCTTGCGTCCTCCGCCTTCGGTCAGGCCATGGCCGTGACCCCGCTGCAGGTCTGCACCGCCATCTCGGCGGCGGTCAACGGCGGCTATCTTGTCACCCCCCATGTGGTGGATAAGATCACCGACCAGAACGGCAATGTGGTCGAGGAGGTCGGCGCGAACGTCCGCCGTCAGGTCATCAGCGAGAGCGCCAGTGAGACCATCCGCCAGATCATGGAGTACGAGGTGGGCGACGGCTCCACCAGCGGCGGCGGTTCCAATGCCTACGTCGCAGGCTACCGCATCGGCGGCAAATCCGGCACCTCCGAGCAGCTGAACATGGAGCGCCGCGCCGACGGCGACTACAAGAAGGTCGCGTCCTTCGCGGCGGTCCTGCCCGCCAACGACCCGGAAATTCTGGTCTATGTCATGCTGGACGACCCCAACAACGCCCGCACCGACTACTCCTCCATTCTGGCCGCGCCTGTGGTCGGCAACATCATCAGTGAGATCGCCCCCTATCTGGGCATCGCCACCGACGGCATCGACCGCAGCCAGACCACCGTGAAGGTGCCCAACCTCGTGAGCAAGGAGTGGAGCAACGCGCAGGTCGCCCTGAACAACAAGGGCCTCAAGCACCAGCTGGTGGAGAGCGAGAGCAGCCAGACCGCCGCCGTCGTCACCTACCAGTACCCTCATGCAGGGGCAGAGGTGGCCAGCGGCACCACCATCTATCTGTATACCGATACCTATTCCGGCAGTCACACCGAGGTGCCGGACGTCAGCGGCAAGAGCGCCGACTTTGCCCGCCAGATGCTGACCGCCGCCGGACTGAACTGTCAGGTGGCAGGGGAAGGCACAGGCACGGTGCAGAGCCAGAGCGAGGCCGCAGGTGCCAGTGTCCAGAAGGGCACCGTCGTTACCATCACCTGCGGATAATGGAGGGAGGCTCTCCCGAAGGGAGAGGCTTTCGGAAGTCGTTACATCATCTTAATAAGGGGAGAATGATTTATGGAACATATCGCAGCAGATCTGCTTTTGAAGGGCCTTGCCCCCGAGGGCTTCGCCGACGGCCGGCCCATCGGCCTTGTGACCACCGACAGCCGCGAGGTCTGCCCCGGCTGCATCTTCGTGGCTTTTCCGGGCGAGCGGTTCGACGGCCACGATTTCGCGGCCAAGGCGCTGGAAGAGGGGGCAGCCTATGTCGTGCTGAACCACCCGGTGGAGGGGGTCCCGGCAGAAAAGGCGGTCATCAGCCCCGACAGCTACCACGCCATGATGGTCATGGGGGCGAACTACCGCAGCCAGTTCCACCCCAAGGTGGTGGGCGTTACCGGCAGCGTGGGCAAGACCACCACCAAGCAGATGACCTATGCCGCCATCGCGGGCTTTGGGGATACCATCAAGACCGAGGGCAACCAGAACAACGAGCTGGGCCTGCCCCGCACCCTGTTCCGCATCGGGAAGGAGACCGAATACGCCGTGGTGGAGATGGGCATGAGCCACGCAGGCGAGATCGAGCGTCTGGCCCGCTGTGCCCGGCCCGATGTGGGCATCATCACCTGCATCGGCGTGTCCCACATCGGCAATCTGGGCAGTCAGGAGAACATCTGCAAGGCGAAGCTGGAGATCTGCGCGGGCCTTGCGGAGGGTTCGCCCCTCGTGCTGAACGGCGACGACCCCTTCCTCCGCAAAGCCGCTCTGCCCGGCCACGTCTGTCCGGTGTGGTTCAGCCTCGGCGACGAGAGCGCCGACGTCTGTGCCCTCAACGTCCGGCAGGAGGGGGACGGCATGGCCTTCACCCTCTGCGACAGGGCCGCAGGCCGCTATGAAGTGACCATCCCCGCCATGGGCCGTCACAACGTGGCGAATGCGCTGGCCGCGTATGCCGCCGCCACCCGTCTGGGCCTCGCGCCCGAGGGCGTTATCGCGGGTCTGGCCGATTTCGAGCAGACCGGTATGCGCCAGAAGGTGGTCCACGCAGGCGGCATGGACGTCATTGAGGACTGCTACAACGCCAACCCCGACAGCATGAAGGCCGCATTGGCCATGTTCAGGGAGTACCCCTGCAAGCGCCGCTTTGCTCTGCTGGGCGATATGCTGGAGCTGGGGGAGATGAGCGCCTCTGCCCACGAGGAGCTGGGCCGTCAGGCGGCCGGGGCCGGGCTGACCACCCTCGTCACCTACGGGCCCGAGGCTGCACGGACGGCGGAGGCCGCAAGAGCGGCGGGCCTTGCCGACGTGGTCCACGCCGGGGACTACCAGCAGGCGGCCGACGCCCTGCTGGCCCGGATGAAGGCTGGAGACGCTTTGCTGGTCAAGGCCAGCCGCGGCATGGCGCTGGAAAAGGCGCTGGCCCTGTTCTATCCCGTCTGCGGGAAGTAAAGAAATACTTGGAGTATTATTATGATTCGTTTTGCCTTGATCGTCGCCTCGACGCTGGGATTTTTCCTCACGGCGGCGCTCGGGAATTTAATGACCCCGCTGCTCCGGGCGTTCCACGACCGGCAGCAGCCTCAGAAGGAAGCCGAGCCGCCCACGATGGGCGGGCTGTGTCTCATGACGGGCACGATGGCGGCGGTGGGCGTCGGCTGGACGGCGGCCTGCGTCGCCCAGCCTGAGCTGCTGGGCAGCGAGAACCTGCTGACCACCCGGCTGCTCATCGCCCTCTTCGGGGCGCTCTGCTTCGGGGGCGTGGGCCTCGCGGACGATCTGGCCCGGCTGCGGCATCGCTCGCCGCTGGGGCTGCGCCGTCCGGTGCGGCTGGGGCTGGAAGCGGCCTCCGGCGCGCTGGTGCTGGCCCTGCTGGGGCTGAACGACTGCCTGCCCGACGGGCTGGCCGTTCCGGGCCTTGGCTACTGTACCCTCGGGCCGCTGGCCCCGGCGGTCTGGCTGGTGCTCCTCGTGGCGCTGGCCGAGAGCGTCCGCACCGCCGACGGGATGGACGGCACGGTCTGCGGCTGCGCCTTCATCGCCATGCTGGGCCTCATGACGGCCATGACGCTTCTGGGCTGGTTCCCGCTGGGCGTCCTCCCGGCGGCGCTGGCCGGGGCCTTGATGGCCTTTCTGCTCTGGAACTTTTATCCCGCAAAGCTCCGCCCCGGCGCGGTGGGATGCCAGTTTCTGGCCGGTGCGCTGGGCTGTGTGCCCCTGAGCATCGGCTGGCCCGGGCTGACCCTGCCGCTGGCTCTGCCCTACTGGCTGGAGGGCGGCATGGTGGCGTTGCAGATCGTCGTATGGAAGGCCTCCGGCGGGCGGCGGCAGCTGTTTGGCACTGCACCGCTCCACCGCTGGCTCGAGAAGCGGGGCTTTGACCCGGTGAATATCTTTTATATCTTTGGAGTTCTGGCCCTGCTGGGCCTCGCGCTGACCTTGCAGGCGGCGCGGGCCAGCTGAGCGGCCCATAAGGAGGGAGTGCGGATGGCGACCATCCGAAGAAAAAAGTCTGAGCCGTTTGCTATCGTCCAGAAAGACCCCGGCCCATGGCCGCAGGTGCTCATCAACTGGCTGGCGACGCTGGCGGTCATCATCGTGTTCGGGCTGATCATGCTGTTCAGCGCCAGCTACACCACGGGCTATCTGCGGATGGGGGACAGCTTCTACTACATCAAGTCCCAGATGTTCTGTCTGGGGCTGGGGCTGGGGGCGATGCTGCTCTTCTCCCGCATCGACCACCGCTTCCTGCGCAGGCTGGTCTGGCCGGGCTATTTCATCTGCATCCTCATGCTCATCGCGGTGCTCTTCAGTGCGCCCCTGAACGGCTGCCGCCGCTGGCTGCGTGTGGCCGGTGTCACGGTTCAGGTGTCGGAGATCGCCAAGTTCGAGATGATCCTGCTCACGGCCCATCTGGCCGCGAAAGCGCCCCATCTGGAAAAGCTCGACCCCTCCTCGCCCCGCCGGATCCCGGTGCGGAAATGGCTCTACCAGCGCATCGTGCGGGAGCTGGTCATCCCGCTGCTGCCCCTCGTCCCGGTGGTGGGCCTGCTGGTGCTGGAGCCGCATATGTCGGGCATCGTCCTGACGACGGCCATCGTGGGCACCATCCTCATGCTGGGCGGCAGCGGCGGCGTCATCACATGGGCGTGTGCCGGCCTCGGCGCAAGCCTGCTGCAGACGCTGCTGGGGCATATCGACTCCATCCCCTACCTGCAGAGCCGCCTCGACGGCTGGACGCATGACCTTGCCAAGATGACCGACCAGACCCTGCAGAGCCTTTACGCCATCGGCTCCGGCGGCGTGACGGGCCTCGGCCTCGGCAACAGCATCGAAAAGCAGCTCTGGCTCCCCGAAAGCACCAACGACTTCATCTTCAGCGTCGTCTGCGAGGAGCTGGGCTTCGTGGGGGCTGTGGTGGTCATCCTGCTCTTCGTCCTTTTCCTCGTGCAGGGGCTGTGGATGGCGTTCCACGCCGAGAACCGCTACTGCTCGCTGGTGGGCATCGGCATCATGGCCCAGATCGCATGGCAGGTGTTCTGCAACATCGCGGTCGTCACCAACACCCTGCCCAACACCGGCATCTCACTGCCCTTCTTCTCTTCCGGCGGCACCAGCCTCATCCTGCTGCTGGCCGAGATGGGCGTGATGATCAACATCGGCCGGGGCGGCGAGCGCGCCCGCCTCGAGCGGGAAAACCGCCGTGCCCTGCGGGAGCAGCAGGAAAAGAAACCGGATAACACCATTGTACTCAGACCCGATATGGGCCTCTGACCGTTCAAGGAGGAAATCATCATGCGTGTACTCATCGCAGCCGGCGGTACGGCCGGACACATCAACCCGGCTCTGGCCATCGCGGGAGCCATCAAAAAAGCCGACCCCGCCGCAGAGATCCATTTTGCAGGCCGGAAGGAGGGGATGGAGTACCGCCTCGTGACACAGGCGGGCTATCCCTTCCACCACATCGAGATCACCGGCTTCCAGCGGAAGCTCTCCCTCAACAACATCAGACGGAACCTCATCACCCTCTGGAATCTGGCCCTTTCCGGCCCGAAGGCCAAGGCGATGATGAAGGAGGTCCAGCCTGACCTTGTCATCGGCTGCGGCGGCTATGTCTCCGGCCCGGTGGTGCGCTGCGCCGCCAAGAAGGGCATCAAGACCGCCATCCACGAGCAGAACGCCTTCCCCGGTGTGACCAACAAGCTGCTGGCCCCCGATGTGGACATCGTCTTTGCCGCCGTGCCCGCCGCTGTCGAGAAGCTGGGCGCTCCCGAAAAGACGCAGGTGGTGGGCAACCCGGTCCGGCCCGAAGTGTTCGAGAAGGCCGGGGAACGGGATGCCATCCGCGCCCAGCTGGGCGCAGGCGACCGCACCGTCATCCTCTCCTTCGGCGGCAGTCTGGGCGCGCGCCGGGTCAACGAGGTGGTGGCCGACCTCTGCGCATGGGAGCAGAAGGAAAATAAGCCTGTGCTCCACATCCATGCCACCGGACAGTACGGCGTGGAGCTGTTCAAAAACCTTGAGAAGGAAAAGGGCTTCGCCCCCGGCGAGAGCCTTGAGGTGAGGGAATACATCAACAATATGCCCGAGCTGCTGGCCGCTGCCGACCTCGTCATCAGCCGTGCCGGTGCTCTGACGCTGGCCGAGCTGGAAGCCGAGGGCCGTGCCGCCGTCCTCATCCCAAGCCCCAATGTGGCCGAGAACCACCAGTATTACAACGCCATGGAGCTGCAGAAGGCCGGGGCCGCTGTGGTCATCGAGGAAAAGGACCTGACCGGCGAGAAGCTCATCTCCACCGTCTCCGGTCTGTTGTCTGAGCCGGGCAAGCTGGCGGCGATGGGCCGGAATGCCCGCAGCCTCTCGGTGGACGACAGCCTCGACCGCATCGTGGACGCCCTGCTCAAACTGGTCAAGACCCCGTGATTGATTCGACGGCCCTCTTGTGATAAAATCAGACGGAAAGGAGGCAGCGCCGCACCATGACCCAGAACCGAAATGACCGCCGTGCCGGGCCGCAGAGCAGCGCCCGGCCCCGCAGGCCGCAGACCCAGAACGGCTCCCACAGAGCCTACGACTGGACACAGGACCGGCGAGCCTCCGCTCCGCAGCGCCGTACCCGGCCGCAGGGCTATCAGGAACAGACGCTGGACTTCTCCGGCGGGGATGGGAGCTTCGAGCACTACGGGGACAACAGCATCCAGTTCCCCCAGCAGACGGCCCGCCGCCCCAACGGCCAGAGCCGGGCAGGACAGGCCCGCCGTCCGGCCCGGCCGCAGGGCCAGAGGCCCCGCCGCCAGAACACACAGCCATATCCCCGCAGCGGCCAGCGGCCCGGCAGCGCACAGAACAATGGCCGCTACCGCCCCACCGAAGCGAACCTTCGCAGCCCGGCCCGGCGGGAGGGCAAAAAGAAGCGCCGCCTGACCCGGGCCGCCATCCGCCGCCGCAGGGCCATCCGCCGCCTGACTGCGCTGGCGCTGCTGCTCTGTGTCATCGGAGTGGGCGTCTACCTCACTGTGACCATGCTTTTCAAGATCAACACCCTGCAGGTGGTGTCCGACGGAGCGGTGGTGAGCGAGGTGGGCGGCTATTCCAGCGCCGAAATTCTGGAAGCGCTGGGAGTCCACGCCGAGGAGAACATCTTCAGCTTCGACCCGGCAGAAAAGTCCGCCGCGCTGGAACGGCAGTTCCCTCTGCTGGAGAATATCTATGTGGAGCGGGATTATCCCAATACGGTGGTGGTGCGGGCCGATGCGGCCACCGCCGCCTACGCCATGCAGACCTCCGGCGGCTGGCTGAGCCTCTCCGCCGGGCTGAAAATTCTGGATAAGACTGCTGCCCAGCCGGAGCTGCCCGTCCTCTACGGCGGCGAGCCGGAGTCTGCGACGCCGGGCGTCCAGCTAGAATTTGCAGCGGATACGCCGGCAGCGTCGGACAGCGCCGCGTCCAGTGAGGCCGCAGCCCCCGCCGATAAGCGCCTCGACTCCCTGAATACCCTGCTGACCGCGCTGGACAACAGCGGTCTGGGGGCGGACGTCACCCGCATCGAGTTCGAAGACCCCGAGCAGATGGCGTTCCTGTATCAGGGCCGCATCAGCGTGCTTCTGGGCACCCTGAACGAGCTGGACTATAAGCTCCGGCTGGCAAAATACGTCCTGCTGGACGAGGACGGCAAGGGCTGCTCGCCCACCGACACCGGGATGCTGGACCTGAGCCACCTGAGCGCCTCGTCCACCCGCAAATTCCGCTTCGCACAGGGAGAGCCGACTCTGCCCTCGGGCTATATCGCCCCGGTGCAGGCTGAGGCCCCGGCACAGACAGAGCCTCAGCCGGAGGAAGCCTCCGACCCCGAACCTGACACGGAGGGCGCGGACGCCGCGCCTGCCGATGAACCCACTGCCACAGCGGCAGAACAGCAATAAGGAGCATCTGAACCATGAAACTGGAACAACTGTTGGAGGGCGTGCCCTATACGCTGGTGCAGGGCAGCCTTGAGCTTGACATCGAGGACATCATCTACGACAGCCGCAAGGCGGCCCCGGGGCGGCTCTTCGTCTGCATCGTGGGCACCCAGCGGGACAGCCATGACTATGCCGCCCAGTGTGCGGCCGAGGGGGTCACGGCGCTGGTCATCCAGCACGACATCGACCTCTCTGCCGTCCCCGGCGTCACTGTGCTGAAGGTGGAGAGCAGCCGCTATGCGCTGGCCCTCATGAGCGGCAATCTCTTCGGCAATCCCTCCCGCCGGATGACCATGATCGGCGTCACCGGCACCAAGGGCAAGACCACCACCACCCATATGATCAAGAGCGTGCTGGAGGCCGCAGGCCGCAAGGTCGGCATGATCGGCACCAATGGCATCTACTTCCTCGGCCATCATCAGGAGACGGCCAACACCACCCCCGAGAGCTATGAGCTGCAGAAGACCTTCCGGGAGTTTCTGGACGCGGGCTGCGACACGGCTCTGATGGAGGTGTCCAGTCAGGGCCTCATGATGGACCGTGTGGCGGGCATCCACTATGATGTCGGCGTCTTTACGAATCTCTCGCCCGACCACATCGGCCCCGGCGAGCATAAGACCTTCGAGGAGTACCGCAGCTGGAAGGGACAGCTCTTCCGACGCTGCACCACCGGCGTCGTGAACATCGACGACGAGAACACCGAGGCCCTGCTGGAAGGCCACACCTGCAAACTCGTGACCTACGGCTGCGATGAAAAGGCCGATTACCGCGCCGGTACGTACCAGCTGCTGCGCACCCACGACTTCCTCGGCGTCCGGTTCCATGTCTCCGGCAAGGACGATATGGACGTCAGGGTCAATATGCCCGGCGAGTTCAGCGTCTACAACGCGCTGGCTGCCCTCACCGTGGGCAAGGTGCTGGGCCTGCCGGATGAGGCCATCCACGAGGGCCTGAGCCGCTGCGTGGTCAAGGGCCGCGTCGAGCTGGTGCCCATCAGCAGGAAGTTCACCATCCTGCTGGACTACGCCCACAACGAGGTCTCCACCGAGAGCCTGCTGACCACCCTGCGGGCCTACAAGCCCCACCGCCTCGTGGTGGTGTTCGGCTGCGGCGGCAACCGCTCCAAGCTGCGCCGCTACGGCATGGGTGAGATCTGCGCCAAGATGGCTGACTTCTCCATCCTCACCGAGGACAACAACCGCTTTGAGAAGGTGGAGGACATCCTCGCCGACATCCGCGTGGGCATGAACAAGGGCAACCCCGACGCCAAATTCGTGGAGATCCCCGACCGCCTCGATGCGCTGCACTATGCCGTGGACCATGCACAGGAGGGCGACCTCATCGCCGTCATCGGCAAGGGCCACGAGACCTACCGCGACCGCGAGGGCGTCAAGACTCCCTTCCTCGAGCGGGAGCTGCTGGAAGAGTATGCCCAGCAGATCGGCCTTGAGTAAACTGTAGTATTTGAACATAAAAATACCGGCTGTGCAGCTGCACAGCCGGTATTTTTTTGGATTCCGGAGGGAGTTAATTCTTTTCCGCCAGCGCCTTCTGCGCCTTTTCCTCGGGGATGAGGTTGGTCATGCTCTTGAGGCTGATGCCGATGGTGGAGAGGTTGTGCAGCATGGCCGAAGAGGCAGGCTGCAAGATGCCCAGAGCACCCAGTGCGATGAGGGCAGAGTTGAAGGTCAGCACAAAGCGGTAGTTGGCGCTGACGCGGCGCTGCAGGGAGTTGGCGATGGTCTTGAGGATGACCAGCTCCTCGAGGCTGTCGGCCTTGATGGTCACATCCGCGATCTCGCGGGCGATGGCAGCGCCGGAGTTGATGGCGATGCCGACGTCGGCGGCGGAGAGGGCGGGGGAGTCGTTGATGCCGTCGCCGATCATCACGACGGTGTGACCCTCGGACTTGGCCTTCTGGACGAAGGCGGCCTTGTCCTCGGGCAGAACCTCGGCGAAGAAGCGGTCCACGCCCACCTGCTTTGCGATGGCGGCGGCGGTGCGCTCGCTGTCGCCGGTCATCATGACCGTGCGGGTGATGCCGAGGCTGCGCAGGGCGCGCAGCACACGGGCGGCTTCCGGGCGGAGCGGGTCGGCGATGCAGATGACGCCGACCAGACGGCCCGAGGCAGCCAGATAGAGGTGGGAGTATTCCGGCTCGAGGTCGTCGAACTTCTGGCGCTCCTCCTCGGGGATGCTGCAGTGCTCGTCCTCAAAGACGAAGTGATGGCTACCGATGACGACCCGGTCGCCGCTGACCCGGCTGGCGATGCCGTGGGCCACGATATATTCTACCTCGGAGTGCATCTCCTCGTGGGAGATGCCGCGTTCCTTGGCTTCCCGGACGACGGCGTTGGCCATCGAGTGGGGGAAATGCTCTTCGAGGCAGGCGGCCAGCTGAAGGACTTCGGCCTCGGTTCTGCCGGAGAAGGGCACGACCTTGACCACCTTGGGGGTGGCGCGGGTCAGGGTGCCGGTCTTGTCGAAGACGATGGTGTCGGCCTTGGACAGGGCCTCAAGGTATTTGCCGCCCTTGACGGTGATGTGGCTTGCGCCGCACTCCCGCATGGCGGACAGGACAGCCAGCGGCATCGAGAGCTTGAGGGCGCAGGAGAAATCCACCATCAGACAGGAGATGGCACGGGTGGCGTTCCGGGTCAGGGCATAGGTGACGATGGTCGCGCCGAGGCACCAAGGCACCAGACGGTCGGCCAGAGCCAGTGCACGGTTCTCGGTGCTGGACTTGAGCTTCTCGGACTCCTCGATCATGGCCACGATCTTGTCGTAGCGGTTGGTGCCGCCCTCGGCCTTGGTGGTCAGGACGCATTCGCCCTCCTCCACCACCGTGCCGGCGTAGACGGTGGCACCGGTGATCTTCCGCACCGGCATGGATTCGCCGGTCAGCGCGGCCTGATTGACCATGGCCTCGCCCTCGATGACGGTGCCGTCCAGCGGGATCATGTTGCCGGAGCGGACGACGATCTCGTCGCCGGGGTGCACCTTGGTCAGGGGCATCAACACCTCGGTGCCCTGTGCGCGCACCCAGACCTTATCGACGTTCAGGGCCATGCTGCGGGCAAGATCGTCAAGGCTCTTCTTGCGGGTCCACTCTTCCAGCAGGGAGCCGACGTTGAGCAGGAACATGACCGAGCCTGCAGTGGCAAAATCCCTCCGTAGGATGGACACGCCGATGCTCAGGGCGTCCAGCACCTCAACTTCCAGCCTGCGCCGCCACAGGCAACGCACACCCTTCCAGAGAAAGTGGAGGGAGCGCAGCACCGTATAGGCGGCGTCGAGGGGGGCAGGCAGGAAGAGCTTGCGCAGCACCCGGCCCGCCACGAGGTCATACATCTTTTCCTGATATTCCTGATTGATGCGGCGGCTGTCGGCGCTGGTGACCAGAGCGTCCAGCTCGGGGTCGTCGAAGCGGTAGCCGCTCAGGGCAGCGACAGCAGCCTTGCGGGAACCGGTGTAGCAGACGACCACGTCGCCCGTCCGCTCGTAGACCTTGGCCTTGCTGACAGCGTCGTGGTGGTTCAGGTAGGCTTCCAACACGTCGGCCCGGTGCAGCGTCATCCGCACGTTGCAGACGTGTACCCGCAGACGGCCGCGGCTTTCATGAAGAATAGTACATTTCATATCTGAATATCCTCTGCGTATTGCAAAAATAGCCACGAAAAAGAGCCGCCCGCAGGCGGCTCAGAGGCTGTAAGATCACTCGTTGGTCTCGGCGGCGGCCTCAGCCGTGTCCTCGATGACCTCGGCCTCAGCCTTGGCAGCGCGGGCCTCGTTGATGGCCTTTGCATCCTCGAGGATGTCACCGGCCTGCTCCTGTACCTTGCTGACGGTCTCCATGGTGCAGTCCTTCATGCGCAGGACAGCGGCGGTGGTCTGGGTGTAGACCTTCTTGGCGTCGCTGCTGGACAGCAGCTTGAAGCCGGCGGAGCCGAACAGGGTGCCGGCAGCGAACAGAGCGATCTTTTTCATATCGACCATAGTTTATATACCTTCCTTTTATCGTACTTCACAGAGGTGTCGGGAAAGACACCGTACAAGTGTTTCTGCGGATATTATAGCGCGGATTTCGGAATTTGCAAGGTTTTTTGGCGATGTTAAGATGTATTAACTTTTTACGGAAAGTAGTTAGAGAGGACTGTCTCTTCGCGTTTTTTGAAGCAAACTACAGTTTGTATTTTCAAACAAACCGGGAATTTCAGAGAAATCTCGGCCAGAGTCTTGCGCAGGACGCTGCATCCGTTGTACAATAAACAATGTATGACCAAAAACAGCGACAGGGCGGCGCGTTCCGGCCTGTTCCAGATAAGTGAGGCAGGAAATGGAAAAGAAAGAGATCCGTGTGCTGGCGCTCGACCTCGACGGCACCCTGACCAACGACCAGAAGGTCGTTACCCCCGCCACCCGGACGGCGCTGGACGCTGCCGCCGCCAAGGGCGTGACCATCGTGCTGGCTTCGGGTCGTCCCACGGCGGGCGTGGTGCCGCTGGCACAGGAGCTGGGGCTGGACAAGAAGGGCGGCTGCATCCTCTCCTACAACGGCGGCTCCATCACCGACTGCGCTACCGGCAGGACGCTCTACAGCCAGTGGCTGGATTCAAAATATGTGCCGGCCCTCTGTGCCTTTGCCAAGGAGCAGAAGGTGGCCATTGTCACATACAATGAGCAGGGCGTCGTCTCCGAAAGTCCCGAGGACCCGTGGGCGCTGAAGGAGTGCTTCACCTGCGGGCTGCCCATGCAAAGGGTGGAGGATCTCGCCGCCTATGTGGACTACCCCATCTGCAAGATGCTCATCACCCTCGACCCCGCCCGCCGCGACGAGGTGCTGGCGGCAGGCCGGAAGGTGTTTGAAGGCAAGATCGACCTTTACCCGTCCAGCCCCTTCTTCATCGAAGCCGTGCCGCTGGGCGTCGCCAAGGATGTGAGCCTTGCGGGCCTGCTGGAAGAGATGGGCCTGACCCGCGACAACCTGATGGCCTGCGGCGACGGCCTCAACGACCGCTCCATGATCCGCTATGCCGGTGTGGGCGTGGCCATGCAGAACGCCGAGCCGCCCGTCAAGGAGGCCGCCGACTATGTGACGGAGGCCGACAACAACCACGACGGTGTGGCTGAGGCCATCGAGAAGTTCATTTTGTGAAAGGATACCAAACGCAAATGCCGCGCAACTTAGTTTTGTTCGATCTGGAGTGGAATATCGGCTATAAGCCCTTTACCTTCAATTACCATGGCGTCCAGCAGACGCTCCGGGGCGAGATCATCGAGATCGGCGCTGTCAAGATCGACGAGGACGCCAATGTGCTGGATACCTTCTCCATCCACCTCCGTCCCCGCATCTTCCGCAGCCTGCAGCACCACATCGCCAAAGTCACCGGTCTGACGCAGGAGGACCTCGACAAGGGCGAACCCATCCTTCAGGGCCTCCGCCGCTTCATGAAGTGGTGCGGCCCCGATGCCGAGTTTGCCGAGTGGGGGCTGGACGATGTGCCGGTGCTCAAGCAGAACCTCTTCCTGTGCAACCTCGACGAGAGCCGTCCGACGGTCTGGTACGACCTGCAGCAGATCTTCCTGCGGGAGCATCCCCGCAAAGAGGGCGAGGGGATGAAGTTGGAGAGCGTCGTCACCCGGATGGGCATCCCGATGGAGCGACCCTTCCACGATGCTCTGTCCGACACCCTCTACACCGCCGACATCTGCCGCAGGCTGGATCTGCGGGCCGGGCTGGCCGCTTACCCCACCGAGGACGAGACGCTGCACCAGAACCTCTGCCCGACGCCGGGCGACTACCGGGATTTCAAGGTGTTCCGGGGCTATCTGGAACAGTCCACATGGAAGCTGGACCCGGTCATCGGCACGATGGCCTGCCCGGTCTGCCACACGGCTCTGCAGCCGGACGACGTCTGGCTGAAAAAGGGGAGCAGCGGCTGGTATACCCTGTCCCAGTGCCCCGTCTGTGCGGGCAAGGGCGGCGAGGCAGGCCGGGGCGTGTTCCAGAAATACCGGATGTCCCGCCGGGACGGCCTGCACTGGGCCTTCGCCCGCTGCATCCAGATGCCGGACGATGCCTCTCTGGCCAACTGGAAAAGGCAGCGCGCCCAGTATCTGGAACGCCAGCGCATCAAGGCCGAAAAGCAGGCCGCCGAAGCGGCCCAGAACAATTGAAAAAGAAAATATCGTGCAGGAAAACGAGGGCCTGTTCCGTTGTTATAGGAGAGATGAGGCTGTAAAATGGCAAAATTGCTCAGATTTTGTTCATCTCCCGGTCATAGATGATGGATATACTATGACTCAATAATGGTCGGAAGCGAAAGGAAGGGTACGGGCACGATGGGAACGATGTTCATCGATGGGATACATCAGCTGGGTACGCTGGAATTCTGGAAGACATTGCTGGACAGCTTTGAGGGGCTGGGGCCGGTGGCACCTATCCTTCTGGCAATGGTGGAGTCCATCTTCCCGCCGCTGCCCCTCATCGCCATCGTGGCCCTCAACGTCGCAGCCCACGGCGGGCTGCTGGGCTTTGTCTACAGCTGGGTCGGCGTCGCTGCCGGAGGCACGGTGGTGTTCCTGTTCTGGCGGCGGGTGGTCAAGCGCTTTTTCTGGAAGCTGGCCTCCCGCTCCGAAAAGCTGAAAAAGGCCCAGCAGTGGGTCAGCCATGTGGACACCGCCACCCTCTTCATGCTGGCGGTCCTGCCCTTCACGCCCACAGCGTTTCTGCATCTGGCTTTCGGAATCTCGGATTTTGACGAGAAGCGCTATCTGCTCACCCTTCTGGTCGGCAAGGCCGTGATGGTGGCAATGATGGCCCTCTTCGGCCAGTCGCTGGTCAGCTCGCTGCGGAACCCGGTGTATCTCATCCTCGCCATCGCCATCTGGGCCGGGATGTACTGGGTAAGCAAGAAGCTCTGCAAAAAGCACGATCTGAACTGATAGAAAACAAAGGAACCCCGGCAGCGCTGCCGGGGTCCCTTTGCTTTCTT
Source organism: Faecalibacterium sp. I3-3-89 (assembly GCF_023347275.1). Lineage (NCBI taxonomy): Bacteria > Bacillati > Bacillota > Clostridia > Eubacteriales > Oscillospiraceae > Faecalibacterium > Faecalibacterium sp. I3-3-89. The sequence continues at coordinate 583,033 of NZ_CP094468.1, forward strand.
CTTTAGTTTTCGGCCAGATTGCCGGTGTAGAGCTGGTAATACTTGCCCTTTTTGGCGATCAGCTCGTCGTGGTTGCCGCGTTCAATGATGCGGCCCTGCTCGAGCACCACGATGCAGTCCGCGTTGCGGACAGTGGAGAGGCGGTGGGCGATGACGAAGCTGGTGCGGCCATACATGAGGCCGTCCATGCCGCGCTGCACCAGAGCCTCGGTGCGGGTGTCGATGGAAGAAGTAGCCTCGTCGAGGATGAGCACCGGCGGGTCAGCGACCGCTGCGCGGGCGATGGCCAGCAGCTGACGCTGGCCCTGCGACAGGTTCGCGCCGTCGCCGGTCAGCATGGTGTTGTAGCCGTCGGGCAGACGCTTGATAAAGCCATCGGCGTTGGCCAGACGGGCGGCGGCGATGCACTCCTCATCGGAGGCATCCAGCCGACCATAGCGGATGTTCTCCATGACCGTGCCGGTGAACAGGTGGGTGTCCTGCAGCACGATGCCCAGAGAGCGGCGGAGGTCGGATTTCCGGATCTTCTGGATGTTGATGCCGTCGTACCGGATCTTGCCGTCCTGAATGTCGTAGAAGCGGTTGATGAGGTTGGTGATGGTGGTCTTGCCGGCACCGGTGGAGCCGACAAAGGCGATCTTCTGGCCCGGACGGCCATAGAGGTTGATGTCATGGAGGACGGTCTTGTCCGGCAGATAGCCGAAATCGACGTCGGTAAAGGTGATGTCGCCCTCCAGCTTGTGGTAGGTGGTGGTGCCGTCGTGGTGGGGGTGCTTCCACGCCCAGATACCGGTGCGTTCGCTGGTCTCCACGAGGGCGTCATCCTTATCATACTTGGCGTTGACAAGGGTGACATAGCCCTCGTCGGTCTCGCTGGGTTCATCCATCATCTTGAAGATGCGCTCTGCACCGGCCAGCGCCATGATGATACTGTTGGCCTGCATGGATACCTGACTGATGGGCATATTGAAGCTCTTGTTCAGGGCGAGGAAGGCCATGACGGTGCCCAGCGTCACGCTGCCGACGCCGCTGACGGCCATGGCTGCGCCCGCCAGAGCGCAGATGGCATAGCTGATGTTGCCCAGCTGGGCAGTGACGGGCATGATGATGTTGGCAAAGCTGTTGGCCTGCTTGGCGCTGTCCTTGAGCTTATCGTTCAGCTCGCGGAAGCCCTCGAGGGTCTTCTGCTCGTGGGTAAAGACCTTGACGACCTTCTGGCCCTCCATCATCTCTTCGATGTAGCCGTTCACCTTGCCGAGGTCGCGCTGCTGGGCGATGAAGAACTTGCCGCTCTGCTGGGTGATCTTCTTGGAGCAGAACATCATCAGGGCCACCATCAGCATGGTGACGATGGTGAGCTGCCAGCTCAGCATACACATGCTGGCAAAGACGGAAACGATGGTGATGGCGCTGGACACCAGCTGGGGGATGCTCTGGCTGAGCATCTGGCGGAGGGTATCCACGTCGTTGGTGTAGACGGACATGATGTCGCCGTGGGGATGGGTGTCAAAGTAGCGGATGGGCAGGCTCTCCATGTGGGTGAAGAGCTGGATGCGCAGGTTGCGCAGGGTGCCCTGCGTGACGTTGACCATGATGCGGGCATTGAGCCATGCGGCGAGGATGCCCACCACATAGATGCAGCCCACCCGCATCAGTGCACCGGCCAGCGGCGCAAAGCTGGGGTCTTGCTGCTGGGTCATGGGGATGATATAGTCGTCGATAAGGGTCTGGAGGAACAGGCTGGCCTGCACGTTGGCCAGTGCGCTGACCACGATGCAGATGAGCACGAGGATGCAGTGGGGCAGATAGTGCTGGAACACCTCTGCCATGATGCGCTTGAGCAGTCTGCCCGGGTTTTCGACCTTCGGACGCGGGCCTCCCATGCCGCGGGGGCCGGGGCCGTGGACGACCTTTGCTTTCTGTTCTGCCATTACTGCTCACCTCCCTGCTTGTCGAAGTCGCCGCTGCCGCCCTGTGTCTGGCTGTTGTAGACTTCCTGATAGATCGTGTTGGTCTTCAGCAGCTCCTCGTGGGTGCCCAGACCGTTGATCTGGCCATTGTCCAGCACAAGGATGCGGTCGGCATCCTGCACCGAGGAGATGCGCTGTGCGATGATGATCTTGGTGGTGCCGGGAATCTCTTCCCGGAAGGCCTTCCGGATCTTTGCGTCGGTGGCGGTATCCACGGCGCTGGTGGAGTCGTCGAGGATCAGGATCTTCGGCTTGCGCAGTAGGGCGCGGGCGATGGTCAGGCGCTGCTTCTGGCCGCCGGACACGTTGGAGCCGCCCTGCTCGATCCAAGTGTTGTACTTGTCCGGGAAGCGCTCAATGAACTCATCGGCGCAGGCCAGCTTGGCCATCCGGATGCACTCTTCCTCGCTGGCGTTCTCGTTGCCCCAGCGGAGGTTGTCGAGGATGGTGCCGGAGAACAGGACGTTCTTCTGGAGCACCATGGAGACCTCCCGACGGAGGACATTGAGGTCGTAGTCCCGGACATCCACGCCGCCCACGCTGACGGTGCCGCTTTCGGCGTCGTACAAGCGGGGGATGAGCTGCACCAGACTGGACTTTGCGCTGCCGGTGCCGCCGATGATGCCCAGCGTCTCGCCGGGCCGGATGTCGAAGGTGATGTCGTTCAGGACGGGCTGGCCTGCACCATGCTTATACTTGAAGGAGACATGGTCGAAGCGGATGCTGCCGTCCTTGACCTCCTGCACCGGGGCCTTGGCCGGGGGCAGGTCGGTCTTTTCGTCCAGGACCTCGACGATACGCTTGGCGGAGGCAGCGGACATGGAGATCATGACGAAAGCCATGCTCAGCATCATCAGGGCCATCAGGATGTTCATGATGTAGCCGAACAGGGCGTTCAGCTGGCCGGTGGTCAGTGCGCCGTGGAGGATGTACTTTGCGCCGAACCAGCTCAGGGCGATGTTGCAGCCATAGATGGCCGTCAACATGGCGGGGTTGTTGAAGCTCAGGCGGCTCTCGGCGTTGACGAACTGCTGGTACAGACCCTCGCAGGCCTTGGTGTACTTCTCGTTCTCAAAGCCCTCGCGGACGAAGCTCTTGACCACGCGGATGGCAGAGACATTCTCCTGCACCGAGGCGTTCAGGTTGTCGTAGTTCTTGAAGACCCGGTCGAAGATCTTGAAGGTGGGCACCATGATGCTGGCCAGTACAGCCAGAAGGAAGGCGATAGCCACCACGAAGATGAGAGTCAGCGGGCCGCCGATGGAAAAGGCCATGATGAGGGCGAACACCAGATGGACCGGGGCGCGCACACACATACGCTCCATCATCTGGAAGGCGTTCTGTAAGTTGGTCACGTCGGTGGTCATGCGGGTGACGAGGCCGGCGGTGGAGAATTTGTCGATGTTGGAGAAGGAGTAGTGCTGGATGTTCTCGTACATCGCATCGCGCAGGTTGCCGGCGAAGCCGGTGGATGCCTCGGCGGCATACTTGCCCGCCAGAATGCCCAGCAGCAGAGCAATGGCCGCCACTGCGAAGGTGAGCAGGCCATACTTGAGGATGGCGTTCATATCGCCTTTTGCAATGCCAAGGTCGATGATGAAGGCCATGATGGTGGGCAGCAGGATGTCCATGACGGCTTCCAGCGCAGAAAACATCGGTGTCAGGATCGCGGCGCGCTTATACTCGCCCAGATGAGACACAAGTTTTTTTATCATCTGTGGAACCTCCTTTGAATAATTGTTTGGTACGGAACAATTTTATACAAAACAATTTTAATGTCAATGCTTTTTTCAAAGTTTCGGAAAAAGTTCATATTTGTTTCACTTCAAGCCCAGATATAGTTTATTCAGCAGCCGCAGCAGCTCGGTGTTCTCTTCTTCCGTCAGCAGGCCGGCGACGTATTCGTCGGTCTGGTGGAGGGCGAGCATGGTATTTTCGTGGAACTGGCGGCCCTTTTCGGTGAGCACCAGCTGCTTGAGGCGGGCGTCCTGCGCGACGCTCTGACGGGCGATGTAGCCCTTGCGCTCCATGAGCTGTAAAATATTGGTGACGGTGGAGCGGGTGATGGAGAACTCCCGCTCGATGTCCCGCTGGAACACGGGGGTGTCGGAGTTCCGGTAGAGGTACTCCATGATCCAGCCGTGCATGGGTGTCACGGCCTCCACGCCGTTGGCGCGGGAGATCTGGCCGATCCTGCGGAAGATGAGATTGTTCACCCGGCGCAGCTGGGCCGGGATGACCTGCGGAGTCTCCCAAGGCGGTGCGACAGGAGTGCAGCAAGGCTCGATTTCTTTACACATAGTTATCATCCTTCTGTTCGTTATATGGCAGAGCTGTGAATGTTCGGAGGTCGAACTGTTTCACATAAAACTGTTTGATACAGGACTATTATGGACCAAAAAAAGAGGGCTGTCAACCCTCTTTTGCGCCTAGTCCCACCGGCCCAGCCCTGTCAGGATGGCGATGGCGACTTCGGGCTTGTTTGTGACCACGAGTTCCGGGTCGAGCCGGAACAGCTGGCGCAGGTCATCCCGGCTGTCGTTGCCCACCGGCCACGGCGCGACCTTGAAGCCGTGGGCGTGGGCGTTGGAGATCAGGTCTTTGTCCCGGAAAAAGGCGTGGTACTCCGGCCCGATGTAGTCCACCGGAAAGCTGAACTGTGCGACGTAATTCACGAAATCGGTCTGGTAGTAATACTGCTGTAAGATCTGGGCCAGATTCATGCCGGGGAAGATGGAGTAGAGGAAATCGAGGCGGTCTTTCAGATAATAAAGAAGGATGCTGTTCTCCTCGTCGAGGCTGTTGGGGTCTTCCAGCAGGGCTGCCGCTTCGCTGAGGGCCTGCGGGCTGGAAAGCTTCTCTGCGAGAGGGTCGGTCTTCTTGAGGCCCAGCTTTTCCCAGAAGGTGGCGGGCTGGACGAGCTGGGACTCGGGGCTGGAGGTCATGGCACAGATGGCCATCTGGGGCATCCGCTCCTTCACCCGGCGGAGGGCACCGTACTCGAAGGCCGTGATGACGGCCTTTTCTTCCAGTCCCGCGTCGAGGACGGCGTCGATGACCCGGTCTGCGATCTCCTCGTCCCGGTCGAAGTAGGGCTTCAGCTCGATGTGGATCATCTGGAAGCCCTGCGCGACATCCAGCACCTCTTCGAGGGTGGGAATCTGCTCGCCTGCGTACTCGGGGCTTTTCCAGCTGCCGAAATCCAGCTTCCGCAGCTCGTCGAAGGTCATGTCCGGGATGTTGCCGTGGACGCCGGCCTTGAGGTCGGTGAAGTAGTCATGGGCCACCACAAGGTGACGATCCTTGGTGAGCTGGACGTCGCACTCGAAGCCGTCTGCGCCCAGCGTCTTGGCCAGACGGAAGGACGTCAGCGTGTTTTCGGGTGCCAGATGGGACGCGCCGCGATGGGCGATAATGAGAGGGCGCATGGGCAAAGCTCCTTAGAAGACAGATTATTGAAAAAAATACTACCGTACATGATACACGTTTTCACAAATTCCGTCAATGACGGCGCTTCACAGGAGGAGAAGAAGGGCGAAAGTACGACTTTTATCGTCAAAACGACGAAAAAATAAGCTGGATTTTAGCACTTTTCACGAGAAAAAACCAAAAATCGGCCCATTTCTCTCCTATCTGTTTCTTCCCAACGGACAATTCCTATGGTAAGATTATAGTGTAATGAATGGACAACCTCTCCGTCACGCCTGCGGCGTGCCACCTCCCCTAACGAGGGGAGGCCTTGGCATTCCGCAAAGCCTTATCTCTTCGCCAGAGGCTCCCCTCGATAGGGGAGCTGTCGAGCGATAGCGAGACTGAGAGGTTTTCCCCAATGACGAAAAGATACCTACGGAATAAGGGAAATGGAGAGTTTTGCTATGACTGAGTTCAAGCCCATCAAGGAAGGCAAGGTCCGCGAGATCTACGACAACGGCGACAGCCTCATCATGGTCGCCACCGACCGCATCTCTGCATTTGATGTTATCTTAAAGAATAAAGTCACCAACAAGGGCAAGGTGCTCACCCAGATGAGCAAGTTCTGGTTCGACTACACCCGCGACCTGCTGCCCAACCATATGCTGAGCGTGGACGTGAAGGAGATGCCGGAGTTCTTCCAGCAGCCCCAGTACGAGGGCCGCAGCATGATGTGCCGCAAGCTGACCATGCTGCCCGTCGAGTGCATCGTCCGCGGCTACATCACCGGCAGTGGCTGGGCCAGCTACCAGAAGACCGGCAAGGTCTGCGGCATCCAGCTGCCCGAGGGCCTGCAGGAGTCCGAGAAGCTGCCCGAGCCGATCTACACCCCCTCCACCAAGGCCGAGATCGGCGATCACGACGAGAATATCTCCTACGAGCAGAGCATCGATGTGCTGGAAAAGCAGTTCCCCGGCCACGGCGAGGAGTACGCCACCAAGCTGCGCGACTACACCATCGCCCTGTATAAGAAGTGCGCCGAGTACGCCCTCTCCCGCGGCATCATCATCGCTGATACCAAGTTCGAGTTCGGTCTGGACGAGAATGGCAATGTCATCCTCGGCGACGAGATGCTGACCCCCGATTCCTCCCGCTTCTGGCCGCTGGAGGGCTACGAGGCAGGCCACGGCCAGCCCTCCTTCGACAAGCAGTTCGTCCGCAACTGGCTCAAGGCCAACCCCGACAGCGATTACGACCTGCCGCAGGACGTCATCGACAAGACCATCGCCAAATATGAGGAAGCCTACGAGATGCTGACCGGCAAGAAGCTGTAAGGCTCCCGGAAATTCCGACCACCGCCCGCTTTGGGGAAGACCAGAGCGGGCGGTTTTTGCGTTGCGGTGTTTTACCTCTTGAACAGGGCGGTGGGTGGTGTTACAATAGCACAAGAAACGGGCACATTTTCGTCCCTTTGGTGTAAGAAAAAGGAAGCCGTGCGGACGGCGAAAGGAAACAGTCAAATGGAGATCAGCACGCGGGAGAAACTCTTGCAGACCATCAGCAGGTACATCATCATCACCCTGAGCATCAGCATCATGACCATCGGCGTATACTTCTTCAAATTCCCCAACAACTTCGTCTTCGGCGGCGTGACCGGCGGCGCAGCCCTTGTGGCAAAGCTCACCCCCCTGTCGGCCTCGGCCTTCTCGTCGTGGGCAAACGTCATCCTGCTCGTTCTGGGCTGGATCTTTCTCGGCAGGAATTTTGCCATCAGCACCGGCTGGGCCACCGTCGTTATGAATGTGGAGCTGGCCGTGTTCGAAAAATATGTTCCCCTCAGCGGCCCTCTGTCCGACCAGCCCATGCTGGATCTGGTCTTCGCCATCGCCCTGCCTGCCATCGCGTCGGCCCTGCTCTTCAATGTGGGCGCCTCCTCTGGCGGCACCGATGTCATCGCCCTTATCCTGAAAAAATATACCCATATGCAGAACACCGGCGAGGCCCTCTTCATCACCGACCTTGCCATGGTGCTGGCAGCCTGCTTCGTGTTCGACCTCTACACCGCCCTTTACTCCTTCGTGGGTCTGACGGTGAAGAGCCTTGTCGTCGATGCGGTGCTGGAACAGATGAAGATGTGCAAGGCTATCCTCATCATCTGCGACGACAAGGACCCCATCTGTGACTTCGTCATGCGTAAGCTGGTGCGCGGTGCCACCTACACCCCCTGCTACGGTGCCTACACCGACCGCCCTCACTACATGATCTATACCACCCTTACCCACCGCGAGGCCCTGCAGTTACAGGCCTTTATCCACAAAGAGAACCTCAACGCCTTCATCTCGATGCTCAGCACCACCGAGGTGTTCGGCAAGGGCTTCAATCACGCATAAAAATAATCAGCAGGATAAGCACACCTATGTCATTCCTCGGAGAGAAATGATGCAGATGTGCTTTTTCTTTGTTCTGCTTATTCAGCTCCACCCGCAGCAGCTTGGTGTCCTTGCCGCTGAGGATATCCTGTTGTCTTAACGGCATTGCCTGCAAAGGAGGGCTTTTTTGTTTGCGCTCAAATGTGCTATAATAAGAAAGATGTCGTTATTTGGTGAGGAGGCTGGAATCGAATGGACTTAAAGGAGCAAAAGTACGTCTGCACCCTTGCGGAGTGCAAGAGCCTGACCCGCGCCTCGGAGCGGCTGTATATCTCGCAGCCCGCACTGAGTCTGTACATCAATAATGTGGAAAAGAATCTGGGGGCGCCGCTGTTCGAGCGGAATGGCCGGAAATTCGAGCTGACGTGGCTGGGCAAGCAGTATGTGGAAAAGGCTTCTCAGATGCTGGAGCTGGAGCGGCAGTTCGAGGCGGTGATGCGGCAGACGGAGCAGGAGAGTGCCGGGCAAGTGCGTATCGGTATCGCACAGCGGCGCGGCATCTGGTTTCTGCCTGCGGTGCTGTCGGTGTACGAGCGGGAGTGGCCGCAGGTGGATGTGGTCATCCGGGAAGGAAATCTGGCCGATTTGACCATCATGCTGAAAAAACGGGAGCTTGACCTTGTGGTGCTGAGCCAGAGCGATGTAACGTCCGAGATGGAGACTGTCCCACTGGGCATGGAAGATTTTCTGCTGATGGTGTCCGGAGACCATCCGCTGAACGAAAAGGCGGTTCCCGTCGAAGGCTCAAAGCTCGACTTCCTTGACCCGCACCTTCTGAGCGGTGAGACGATATTTCTGAACACCGAGATGCAGAGCGCCCGGCGGGTGGAAGAGAAGATCCTGAAAGATTACAAGGTCAAGCCGGGACGCATCCGGGTAGTACGCAATATGGAGCTTGGCGCACAGCTGGTGGCCGAGGGTCTGGGTGTGGGCTTTATCCGGCAGGGCTATCAGAAGAACATCCACTATCCGAAGCCGGTGAAATACTACACCATTGATAGTTCCAAGTACGGACAGGATGTTGTGGTGGCCTACCGTCAGGATGTGGAGCTGACCAAACCCATGCGAGCTATGATCATGCAGATGAAGGATGCGGCAGAGGAGTATTTGGAGTTCTGATAAACTAAACATAAGAATTCCAAAATGAAGATATAATTTTTTCAAAATGTACAAAGCGCCTCCGATTTGGTAAACTGAAAGTACCAAAAATGGAGGTGCTTATTATGTTGGAGGAAAAACTAGAGCGAAGCGTTGAGCAGAGCGCAGCTGCCCTGACTGCAATGGCAGACGACTTCTTCGACCACCCGGAAGTGGGTCAGCAGGAGTTTCATGCATTTGAGACCCTGACCGGCTGGCTGGAAAAAGAAGGCTTCACTGTGGAGCGTGGGATTGCTGGTATGAAGACAGCGTTCCGTGCCGTCTGGAAGCACGGCGAGGGCGGCCCGAACATCGGCCTGCTCTGCGAGTACGACGCTCTGGCCGGTCTGGGCCACGCCTGCGGCCACCATATGCAGGGGCCGGCCATTCTGGGCGCAGCCAAGGCACTGAAAGATGCAGCCATCGACGCACCGTATACCATCACGGTCTACGGCACACCTGCTGAAGAGACCATCAGCGGCAAGGTCGTGATGCTGGAAAACGGCTGCACTTTTGAGGAGCTGGATGTGGCGCTCATGATGCATGGCGGCCCGGCTACGCAGGTGGATGTCAAGTCGCTGGCACTCAACAAGCTCAAGATCATCTACCACGGTGTCTGCTCTCACGCAGCGCTCAAGCCCGAAAAAGGTCGCAGCGCACTGGACGGCCTGATTCTGGCTTGTCAGGGCGTCGAGTTCCTACGGGAGCATGTTCCCTCGGACGTTCGGATGCACTACACCATCGTCAACTGCGGCGGCACGGCGGCAAATGTGGTGCCCGGCTATGCAGAAGCGAGTATGTATGTCCGCTCCTACAACCGCACGGAGCTGGACGGCGTGGTGGCCCGCGTCAAGAAGGTATTGCAGGGTGCGGCCATGATGACAGAGACGGAAGTGGAGATCATCGAGGAAAAGAGCCTCGACAACAAGATCCCGGTGCTGTCCCTCAACGAACTGGTGATGGAGCAGGCCGAGAAGGTCAAGGCTCCCTGCATCCGTCCGGCCCGCCAGAAGACCGGCTCCACCGACTTCGGCAACGTGATGCGCCATGTGCCCGGCACCTGCATCCGCGTGGCCTTTGTCCCGGAGGGTGCAGCAGCTCACTCGCAGGAGTATCTGGATGCCGGCAAGACCGAAGCGGCCCACAATGCGGTGGTCTACGGCGCAAAGATTCTGGCTCTGACGGGCGCACAGCTCATTGAGAACCCGGAAAAGCTGGAAGCCATCAAGAAGGAGTTCCATGAGAATCTGGCCAAAGAACTGCACGGCCAGAGCTGAAGCTTTGGCGCGTCAAAAGAGAGGAGAAAATTATGGAAACGAAAAAGAAGCAATTCAAGATGCCGCATACCTTCGTCATCATCGGCATCATCATCCTGTTTGCGGTCCTGCTGACCTGGATCATCCCGGCAGGCTCCTACACCCGCTTCGAGAACGAAGCAGGCATTAAGGTCATCGACCCCAACGATTTCAACTACATTGATAAAACTCCCGTCAACCCGCTCGAAATTCCGCTGTACATCGTCAAAGCCTTCATCAAGCGCATTGATCTGATGCTGGTCATCATGTTCGCAGGCGGTGCCTTCCACATCCTGACCAAGACCGGCGCACTCCACGCCGTGGTTGCCAAGATGGCAAAGATCTTCTCCACCCGCGTCTATCTGTTCCTGCCTATCCTGACGCTGGTGTTCGGTCTCATCTGCACCACGCAGGGCGTCAACCTGTTCATTGCCTTTGCACCGATCATGGTCATGATGGCTTTTGCGATGGGTCTGGACTCCATCACCGGTGCATCCATCATCCTGCTGGGCGGCGCCATCGGTTTCTCCACTGGCCCTCTGAACATCAACACCACCATCGTGGCTCAGAAAATTGCCGGTCTGCCGCTGTATTCCGGCGTGGGATACCGCTTTATCTGCTTTGCTGTGTTCTATGTTATCACGAACATCTACCTCATCCGCTACGCGCTGAAGATCCAGAAGCATCCCGAACTCAGCCCCATGTACGAGATCGACAAGACCAGCGAGTTCCGCAATGCTGCTGACCTCGACTCCTTCGGCAAGCTGGACGCCCGCAAGATCCTCATCATGCTGGTCTTCTTCGCATCCCTTATCCTCATCGTCTACGGCGGCATCAAGCTCGACTGGGATATGTCTGAGACTGCATCTGTCTTCCTCGCACTGGCTGTCATCGAAGGCGTGCTGGGCGGCTTTGGCCCCTCCGCGATTTCCAAAGAGTTCCTTGAGGGCTGCAAGAAGATGCTGGGCGCTGCCTTCATCATCGGCATGGCACAGGCGATCAGCAGCATCATGAACGCCGGTCACATCACTGATACCGTTGTCCACGCACTGGCAAACGGCCTGAACTTCGTCCCCACCATCCTGCTCGGACCCGCCATGCTGCTGGCAAACACCATTATCAACGTCTTCCTGACTTCCGGCAGCGGTCAGGCCGCAGCTGTCATTCCCATTCTGGCACCTCTGGCCGACCTCGTGGGCGTTACCCGTCAGACCGCAATTCTTTCCTTCAACTTCGGCGACGGCTTCTGCAACTACGTCCTGCCCACTTCCACCGCTCTGATGGGTATCATCAGCGCTGTGAACATTCCCTATGACCGTTGGATGAAGTTCATGTGGAAGCTGTTCCTCATCTGGCTGGCCGTCGGTTCTGTGCTGCTGATGATCGCACAGGCGATCCACCTCGGCCCCATGTGAACTGGAAGGCGGCAAAAAATCAGGCTATGGCGTCAACAATAAAAGAAATCAAAAATCCCTGGATTCGGACGCTGGCTGAGTATGGTCTCATCACGGTCAGCATCTGGATCATGGTCATCGGCATCTACTTTTTCAAATTCCCAAACCACTTTGCCTTCGGCGGCGTGACCGGCTTTTCCACCGTGTTCAGCCAGCTGCTCCACTGCTCGGCAAGTACCTTCACCACCGTTGCCAACTACGCGCTGCTGGTGCTGGGCTTCATCTTTCTGGGCAAGAGCGTCGGCATCCGCACCGTTTATGCGACCATCGTTATGTCGGTGAGCTTGCAGGCACTGGACGCTCTGGTGCCGATGCACGGTACTCTGACCGACCAGCCTATGCTGGAGCTGGTATTTGCCATTATGCTCCCGGCTGTCGGTTCGGCGATCCTGTTCAACGTCGGCGCATCCTCGGGCGGCACGGATGTCATCGCCATGATTCTGAAAAAGTACACCAGCATGAACATCGGTTCTGCCCTGATGGCAGCGGATGTGGCGGCTGTGGGCCTCTCGTTTGCAATGTACGGCCCCTCCACCGGTCTGTTCTCCATCATGGGTCTGGTGGCCAAGTCGATGGTGGTGGATAACGTCATCGAAAATATGAACCTCTGCAAGTGCTTCAACATCGTGTGTGAGCACCCGCAGGCCATCTGCGACTTTATCATCCACGATTTGAACCGAAGCGCGACCACCTTTGAAGCGCGCGGCGCGTACTCTGACGCCCACAAGACGGTCATCATGACCACCATGCGGCGCAGTCAGGCCATCCGCCTGCGCAACTTCATCCGCCAGCAGGAGCCGACGGCCTTTATCATGATAGAAAATTCCAGCGAGATCATCGGTAAGGGCTTCAGCCCCGTGTAAAAAGGATTTTTCCGCAGCAGGCAAAACGCACAGCCAGTGGTTTTGCCTGTTTTGCACTACCCGGCCGGATGACATTCCGTACAGGAAAACGGGTAAAGCGGAAGAGAAAATGCAAGCCTTCCATGACCAAATGGAATAAATCTTGTGTACAAGAGAAATTTTTGGCGATTCTTAACGAATATTAAGACGGAAGCTATGCCTTTTGTAAGATTGTCCGATTATGATAGAACCATCAGGAGCGGTGCAGAAGAGCGCCGCCCCGCAAGAACGGTATAATGAATGAAGAAACCACCTGCCAAGGAGGAAAAAAGCATGGAGATCAAGAAAGCAGCCACGGCTGGTACTCTGGAATCCAGCGACTGCATGGTGACCGTGGAGCCGGGCGAGGGCAAGATCGATTTCTCCCTCGAAAGCTCCGTCATCCACCAGTACGGCAACCAGCTGCGCAAGGTCGCGCTGGAGACCTTGAAGAATCTGGACATCGATAACGTCCGCATCACCATCGTGGACAAGGGCGCACTGGACTGCACCCTGAAGGCCCGCATCGAGGGCGCTGTTTATCGCTCTGTTGACCAGTATGAGGATCTGCCTTGGGGAGGTGCCATTCGATGAATAATCCCAACAAGAAGCGCCTGCGCCGCACGATGATGTTCCTGAATGCGCAGAAGCCCGGCCTCATCAAGGACCCGTACATCTATAAGGCCGATTCCCTGATGCTGGACCTCGAGGACGCTGTCGCTGAGAACCAGAAGGATGTGGCCCGTTTCAGCCTGTACCACGCCCTGAAGACCGTGGATTACCGCGGCGCAGAGCGGGTCGTCCGCATCAACGGTCTGGACACCCCCTACTGGCGGGAAGACATCCGCGCCTGTGTGGCCGGCGGCTGCGACTCCATCCGCATCCCCAAGACCGAGCACGCCGAGGACGTCCGCCGCGTGGCTGCTGCCATCGCCGAGGACGAGAAGACCTATGGCCGTCCCGAGGGCGAGGTGCTCATCATCGCTGCGCTGGAGTCTGCCCGCGGCGTCATGAACGCTCTGGAGATCTGCGAGTCTGACGAGCGCCTGTTCGGCATCGCACTGTCCGGCGGCGACTACACCAAGGACCTGCAGACCCACATCACCGGCACCGGCATTGAGCTGATGGGCGCCCGCCAGCAGATGATCATTGCCGCCCGCGCCGCCGGTGTGCAGTGCTTCGACACCGTCTACACCGACCTGAAGGATATGGATGGCTTCCGCAAGGACGTGGAGAACATCCACCTGATGGGCTTCGATGGCAAATCCATCATCAATCCTCGTCAGATCCCCATTGTGCATGAGATCTTTACGCCCACCCAGAAGGACATCATCTTCGCCGAGAAGGTCGTCAAGGAGATCGACTCCAAGAAGGCTCTGGGCATCGGCGTCTTCACCGTTGACGGCAAGATGATCGACATCGCCTTCTACGACGGCGCAAAGCGCACCATCGATCTGGCAAAGGCATCCGGCGTGTATAAGGGGGATTTGTAATTATGTTGAACGCAGTCGGCAGAGAAATTCCCGAAGAGATCCTCGGGCGCACCGGCAAAGAGGTCTTTCAGGGCAACAACTATAAGGACGGCAAGGCTTTCCAGAAGGCCAGCCCGAAAGTCACCCCCGTGATGCGCAACGACCACGATAAGATGGTCCAGAACATCCACGAGGCCCTCGTCAAGTGCGGCGCACACGACGGCATGACCGTTTCCTTCCACCACCACTTCCGCGAGGGCGACCTCGTGGTCTGCATGGTCATGGAAGAGATCCACAAGATGGGCTTCAAGAACATCACCCTGAGCGCAAGCTCTCTGGGCAAGGCCCATGACGCCCTCGTCCCCATGATCGAGGACGGCACCATCGTCAACATCGAGTCCTCCGGCGTCCGCGGCAAGATCGGCGATGCCATCTCCCACGGCAAGCTGAAGGGGCTGGCCACCATGCGCAGCCACGGCGGTCGCGTCCGCGCCATTGAGACCGGCGAGACCCATGTGGACATCGCCTTCATCGGCGCACCTTCCTGCGATGAGTACGGCAACTGCTCCGGCATGGGCGGCAAGACCAACTGCGGCGTCCTGAGCTACGCCTATGTGGACGCCGAGATGGCTGACTATGTCGTCGCTGTCACCGATTGCCTCGTGGACTACCCCAACTACCCCGCAGAGATCAACCAGACCAAGGTGGATTACGTCTGCGTCGTGGATCAGATCGGCATCCCCGAGAAGATCGCTACCGGTGCGGCCAAGCCCACCACCGACCAGCGCAAGATCCTGATGGCCGAGTACTGCACTCAGGTCGTGGCAAATACCCCCTACTTCAAGGACGGCTTCTCCTACCAGACCGGCGTGGGCGGCGCATCCATCGCCTCCACCATCTCGCTGTCCAAGATCATGGAGGAGAAGAACATCCATATGGGTCTGGGTGTCGGTGGCCTGACCAAGCCCATGTGCGAGCTGCTGGACCGCGGTCTGGCCCGCAAGCTGGTGGATACGCAGGACTTTGACCTCGACGCGGTCAACAATGTCCGCACCAACCCCAACCACTTCCCCATCTCTGCTGGCGAGTACGCAAGCCCGATGAACAAGGGCGCGTTCGTCAACAAGCTGGATTACGTCATTCTGGCCTCTCTGGAAGTGGATACCCACTTCAACTGCAACGTCGTCGTCGGCTCCGATGGCATCATCACCGGCGCACAGGGCGGCCATCCCGATACCGCACAGGGTGCAAAGTGCACCATCGTCATCGCTCCTCTGCTGCAGGGCCGCATCCCCGCCATCTGCACCGACGTGACCACCGTCACCACTCCGGGCGAGAGCGTTGACATTGTCGTCACCGACTACGGCGTGGCCGTCAACCCCCGCCGTCCTGACCTGCTGGAGGCTCTGAAGGCCGCTGACTGCGTGCCTCTGAAGACCATCGAGGAGCTGCGCGACATCGCCTACTCCATCGTCGGCGAGCCGGAGAAGGTCCAGTTCGGCGACCGCATCGTGGGCATCATCGAGGCCCGCGACGGCACCGTCATGGATGTCGTCCGCGAAGTCAAGCCTTTCTCTTTCCGCGAAGATTGAGTGATATAGCGTAAAAACGGGTTTGTGGCTTGCCAACCACGCTTCGGAATGGATTCACGGATATTCCTTCGCTCTTCTCACCCCCGTTTTTGTGTCTGGATACGCACACAAGCTTCATGCGATTCTCCTTTTTCAAGGTTTTGTGTTTTATACCGGCATAAAACCAAAGAGCAGCCAGCTGCACCGCGCGCAGCTGGCTGCTCTTCTTTTTGTTTTTTGAAAAAAGGATGTTCTTACGGCACGAACCGGTAGCCCACGCCCCGGATGGTGATGATGTGCTGGGGAGTGCGGGCGTTGTCCTCGATCTTGCTGCGCAGACGGTTGATGTAGACCATGATGGCGTTGTCGTCCACAGCGATGAGGTTGCCCCAGATCTGCTCGTAGATCATATCCTTGGTGAACACCTGCTGCGGGTGGCGGACAAAGAGGAGAAGCAGGCTGCGCTCCTTCTCCGAAAGATTCAGCTCCACGTTGTTTTTGTAAAAGCGCATGGTGGTGGTGTCGCAGAGGAAGGGGCCGCAGCTGATCTGCTGGCTGTTCTCCTGTGAGAAGCTCTTGCTGCGGCGGATAAGGGCTTTGACCTTCGCGCCTAAGATCTGGGGGCGGAAGGGCTTGGTCACATAGTCGTCTGCGCCCAGAGACAGGCCGTACATGAAATCATAATCCTCGTTGCGGCCGCTGATGATGATGACCGGCGTGGTGACGCCGTTGCGCCGGATGGTCTGAATGACGTCGAAGCCCTCCATGTCTCCCAGCGTGATGTCCATCAGGATCATATCCAGCGTGCCGCTCTGCCGCGCAATGACGTCCAGCGCAGCCGCGCCGCTGTTGACGACGAGAGGGTCCATCTCGTTGCTGATCATAACTTTCGATAAAAGTTTGCAAATTGCTGGATCATCGTCTACAATAAGAACATGATACGACATGATAACTCCCTGTACTTTTCTGACCGGAACGGTTGATTCTGCTTACGCTTACATAGATAAAATTATAACATTTTTAGACAGGAAGAGCAAGACCGCCCCAAAGGAGGATATGAAATGAAGGAGAAAACTGCCCCGAAAAAGACATGGCTCCAGACCCTGCGCGTCCTGTGGGTGCCGCTGGCCATCGGCATCGTGACGGTGGCCGCACTGGCCCTTGTGGTGGGGGCGGTGTGGCAGGACTACCGCACCGCCCTGATGACCAGCCAGACGCGGCAGATGGAGCTGGTGGTGCAGAGCACCGCCGACAGCATCCGCGTCTTGCTGGAGGAATACGCTGACCGACTGGACTCCATCGCCGAAAAGGTGGCGGCGGATGCAGGTCTCCGCCCCACCGTGGCCCGGAGCGACACCATCCGGGACGTCTGGCTGGAAAACAGCAACGGCGAGGTCGTCTACAGCTGCTATGAACTCAGCGCGGTCTGTGATGTCCTTATCACCCGGACAGAGAAGATCTCCTACTGGCAGTACCACAGCGGGGATGAACACTATCTTGTGATGAAAAAACAGGCGGGGGAGAAGACCGTCTGCCTCGTGGTGGACGCTACGGTCATGTACCAGCAGCTCATCTCGGAGATCCACGTCGGCACCAACGGTTACATCATGATAAAGAACGACGACAATCTTGTGGTCATGCACCCCGAGGCCGTCCAGTGGGGCATCAAGGTCGTGGAGGGCCGCCAGCGCATCTATAAGGATCGGACGCTGGACCTGAGCAGCCTGAGCGAGCTGCTGCGCGCTCAGCAGGAGGAGGAAGCCGGCACGCTGGATTACTACTCCTACTGGTGGACCGACCCGAGCCTGCCCCGGGTGCATAAAATAAGCGCCTTCCGCCATCTGAAGGTAGGGGACAGCTTCTGGATCGTCAGCGCCGTGGTGGATTATGACGACCTCTACGAGCCGGTGCAGCAGAGCTTCGTGAAGGTGGTGTTCATCTTCGGCGGCGTGGCACTGGTGCTGGTGCTCTTCATGTTCCAGATGTTCCGTCTGCAGGAGCGCGACCGCCGGAGCGCCACCGAGATCAGCGACCTGAAGACCCTGAACCAGACCCTCGAGGAGCTGCACCGCAGCGAGGAATCGCTGGCCCATGGGCAGCGGCTGCAGATGATGGGCACCCTCACCGGCGGCATCGCCCACGAGTTCAACAACTTCCTCACCCCCATCACCGGTTATGCCGACCTCATCATGGCCGACGCCGACCCGGGCAGCGAGATCTATGACAACGCGATGGAGATCAGTGAGGCGGCCCAGAAGGCGCAGGAGGTCGTGAAACAGATCTCCTCCATGAGCCGGAAAAACGTGGAGACGGTCTACGACGCCGTGTCGGTGGAGGGACTGCTCCATCGGACCCGGAAGCTGGTGGAGACCAACTGCCCAAAGAATGTGGAGCTGTGCGAAGAAAACGCGCTGACCGGCGAGTGTGTGCTGGGCAACGCGACCCAGCTGCAGCAGGTGCTGCTGAACATCAGCATCAACGCCATCCACGCCATCGGCGCCGAGGGCGGAGAGCTGACCATCCGGGGCAGCGTCGTGCCCCGCAGGGAGCTTGAGGCCCTCTTCCCGGAAGAGAAAATTTCCGAAGAATGGTCGAGCTACGTCTGCCTGAGCGTCACCGACACCGGCTGCGGCATGGACAAGGAGACGATGCAGCACATCTTCGAGCCCTTCTTCACCACAAAAAAGACCGGCGAAGGCACCGGTCTCGGCCTCGCTCTGGTGGACCAGATCATCCGCACCCACCGGGGCCGCATCCGGGCCGAGAGCACCATTGGCAGGGGCACCACCTTCTACGTCTACCTGCCGGTGCTGGAACAGCAGCAGGAGCGGGAACAGCTGCAGTGGGGCGTGGACAGCAAGCTGCGCATCCTTGCGGCAGACGACAACAACAAGGTCCTCGACCTGCTGGACAAAGACCTCAGCGCCTTGGGCCTGAGTGTGTCCACCTGTTCCCGCCGGGGCGAGCTGCGCCAGCTGCTGGAGCAGCAGCCTTTCGACGTCCTCGCCATCGATGAGAGCCTTGCCGGCAGCAGCGGCGTGGATTTCTGCATGGCCATCCGGGGCCGCTACCCCGGCATGACCCGCATCGTCATGACCAACTCGCCTACCCGGGAGATCGTGGACGCCCGCAGCCACGGCGTCATCGACGGCTATATCGTCAAGCCCGTGTCGGCGTCCACCCTGCTGGCCCAGATACGGAGCAGCAGAAAGGAATGAGGGCTGCGCGCAAAGCCTCTCCCTTTGGGAGAGCCTTCCGGGGGAGAAGAGGTTTTATTGTATCCAACCTTCCATACGGAATCTTACAGGATATTAAGAGATTCCTTAACAAACCGTAACGCAAGGCGCTTTGGCGTTTAAGTTTGGGCCGGTATACTGAAATCATAACGAACGGGAATGGTTCTGGATGACAAAACAGAATGCATCCCCAGTATACGAAAAAGGAAAGGAAGTACAAACCCATGAGTGATACGATCCTCGCTCTGCTCGGCTTTGCAACGGTGATTGCGGTCATCGTCCTGCTGCTGCGCAATGTCACGGTCCCTGCACTGGCATTCGTCAGTGTCTCGACCATCACCGCAGCCATTCTGGTGGCGACCGGTGCTTTCACGCTGGATGAGATGGCCGGCTTTATCAAGGAGGGCGTCAAGGGCGTCCACGGCACTGCCGTCCTGTTCATCTTCTCCGTCCTGTTCTTCGGCGTCATGACCGATGCGGGCATGTTCGACAAGATCATCGGTGCTCTGATGAAGAAGGTCGGCAACAACGTCGTCGGCGTTGCCCTGATGACCTGCCTCATCGCCATCATCGGCCATCTGGACGGCGGCGGCGCTTCCACCTTCCTCATCACCATCCCCGCCATGCTGCCCGTCTACAAGCGCCTGCATATGCGCCGTGAGACCCTGCTGCTCATCTGCGTCACCGCAATGGGCGTCATGAACCTGATGCCCTGGGGCGGCCCCACCATGCGCGCCGCAAGCGTCATCGAAATGGAGCCGAACGACCTGTGGTTCCAGCTCATGCCCATGCAGATCGTCGGCTTCGTGCTGGCTGTCGGCACTGCCATCTTCTGGGGCCTGCAGGAGAAGAAGCGCATCGCAAAGCTCGGCGATGCCATCGCTGCTGAGGACGCCGGCAAGTACGACGACTCCGACGACGGCAAGAAGGACGAGACTCTGGCTCGTCCCCAGAACTTCATCTTCAACGTCATCCTGACTCTGGCCGTCATCATCGTGCTGGTTCTGGACATCTTCCCCTCTTACTACGTCTTCATGGTCGGCTGTGCTCTGGGCATTCTGGTCAACTACCGCGGCAAGAAGCTGCACAACTCCATCATCAAGAGCCACGCTTCCGCTGGTCTGAGCATGGCATCCACCATTCTGTGTGCCGGTGTCTTCCTCGGTGTCCTGAGCAAGAGCGGCATCATGGAGAAGATGGCAGTCGTCATGGCAAGCTTCATCCCGACCTCTCTGGGCCGTTTCCTGCCCATCATCATCGGCGTCCTGAGCGTGCCTCTGGCTCTGCTGTTCGATACCGACTCCTACTTCTACGGCCTGCTGCCCGTTCTGGTCAGCGTCGGCAACCAGTTCGGCGTCAACCCGGCTCACATCGCCATCGCAATGGTCGTCTGCCGCAACTGCGCTACCTTCATCAGCCCGGTGGCCCCCGCTACCTATCTGGGCATCGGTCTGGCCGGTGTCGAGATCAAGGACCACATCAAGTACTGCTTCGGCTGGCAGTGGGGTGTTTCCATCATCTGCCTCGTCGCTGGTCTGATCCTCGGCGTCATCCACTTCTGATCAACTGAACTCCCGCCCGGCTGCCCTTCGTTGGACGGCCGGGCATTTTTGCAAAATCTTTTTACCACTTTTTCCCAAGGAGGCTGCTGCAATGCGTGAGAACTTTGTCTGCACCGCGGCCGATGCCATCTACAAGCTGGCAGCGGGCAACCTGAAATACCTGAACGCGGAGAACGGGAGCGGCGATATTTCCCGCCGCATCCGGATGTCCACATGGGCCAAGGGCCAGTCGCCCTACGCCATCATCGTTACCTGTTCGGATTCCCGGGTCATCCCGGAGAACATCTTCTCGGCGGGCATCGGGGAACTGTTCGTCATCCGGCTGGCGGGCAATGTCATCGACGACCACCAGCTGGGCAGCATCGAGTACGCGGCAGGTCATCTGGGCTGTCGGCTGGTGGTGGTGCTGGGCCATACCCACTGCGGCGCAGTGGATGCGGCCATCCACCACGAGTCGTCCGGCTATATCCGCTACATCACGGACGAGATCAAGAAGGCCATCGGAGAGGAGACCGACCCCTACAAGGCCAGCTGCCTCAACGTCCGGCACAGTGTACAGGAGATCGAAAAGAGCCTGTGCATCCATAACATCGAGGAGGAAACAGGCCTGCGGGTCGTCGGTGCGATGTATCACATCGAGGACGGCAGCGTCGAATTTCTGTAACATCGGAGCATTGCGGCAAAAAAGGCCCTTTTCCACAGCGGGAAAGGGCCTTTTCCTCTGTTTGACAATCCGGCCTCGTTCGCTTATACTGACAGCGGAAAAAGAAACCGACGGAGGGACGGAATATGGTACAGGTAGATTTGATCACGGGATTTCTCGGGGCAGGAAAGACCACCTTCCTGCGCAGATATGCAGCGTGGTGGGCCGGGCAGGGCGTCCGGGTCTGCGTGCTGGAAAACGACTTCGGTGCGGTGAATGTGGACGCCATGCTGCTTCAGGATCTGGAGGCGGTGGGGGTCGAGGTCGAGACCATCAGCGGCGGCTGCGACTGCGACACCCATCAGCGCCGGATGCGGACGAAGCTCATCTCGATGGCCATGCGGGGCTTTGAACGGGTCATCGTGGAACCCAGCGGCATCTTCGACGTGGACGAGTTCTTCGACGTGCTGCGGGACGAGCCGCTGGACCGCTGGTATCAGCTGGGGAATGTCATCGCCATCGTGGACGCTCTGCTGCCTGAGACCCTCTCGCCGCAGGCGGAATATATCCTCGCCTCCGAGAGCGCATGGGCGGGCAAGGTCCTGCTGAGCCGCTGCCAGCTGGCCACGGACGGGCAGAAGGAGGGAGCAAAGGCCCATCTGGCCCGTGCGCTGGAGGCCTGCAAGTGCTCCCGGAAGTTCGGCCCGGAGGAAATCCTTGCAAAGGACTGGGCCGATTTGACGACTGACGACATGGCCCGCATCGCGGGGTGCGGCTACCGACAGGCCAGCAGCGAAAAGCTCCATTTTGAGGAGCACGACGCCTTTGCCTCGGCCTATTTCCTCGAACTGGGCCTGTCCCGTGCCCGTCTGGAACGGAATATCCCGTCCCTCTTTGGCGATGCCGCCTGCGGCAGGGTCCTCCGGGTGAAGGGCTTCGTGGAGGACGGCGGCCAGTGGTATGAGCTGAACGCCACCGCAGCCGGTCTGACGGCTGCACCCATCCCGCAGGGACAGCAGGTGCTCATCGTCATCGGCGAGGGGCTGGACAAGGCCCGGCTGGAAGAGGAGCTGAGACGGTGAGTTTTCCACAAGGAAGCAGATAATTGTGCAATATTGATTGCGCCGACCCTCCTGCAGCGTTATAATAGAGAAAAATAAATCAGGAGGCCGTTTCATGAGCATTTCGACCACCCAAAAGCCGACCACCCGCCGCATCGTGGGCATGGTGGTGGGCATTGTCATTATTGGTCTGGGCATCGCCCTCTTCAAGCAGTCCCATCTCGGCAACGACTCCATCAGCGCGCTGAATATGCGCCTCGCCGAGCTGCTGGGCATCTCGCTGGGCGTGCAGAACGTCGCCACCAACATCCTCTTCTTTGCGCTGGAATTCTGGTTCGGGCGCAAGTACATCGGCCTTGGCACCTTCGTCAACGGCATCGGTATGGGGTTCATCATAACCTTCTTCTACGACCCCATTGCCGCGGCCTTCGGCCCGGCAGCGTCCCTGCCGGAACAGCTGGTGTGGGTAGTGCTGGCCGTCCTTGTGACGGCGCTGGGCGCGTCTCTCTACCAGACGGCTGACCTCGGCATCGCGCCCTACGATTACCTCTCGCTGGGTCTGCGGGACTACACGCACTTCCAGTACTTCGGCTGCCGCGTCTTCACCGACGCCTTCTGCGCCCTGCTCTGCTGGCTCCTGGGCGGTCTTGTGGGTCTGGGCACCCTCATCTGCGCGTTCTGCCTCGGACCCTTCATCCAGTTCTTCAACGGCCTCGTCTCCGAGCGGGTCCTGCAGTATAAGCCCGAAAAAGCATGAGCATAACGAAAAAGACATCCGCCGGCGGCAGATGTCTTTTTTGTATCTTACTCGAATTTGAACAGCGGCGTGCCGGTGGAGACGATGCCGCCTGCGGTGAGATGGAGTGCCGGCAGGTCGTCGGCGTTGGTCACGATGACGGCGCTCTCGGTGGAAAGCCCGGCGGCGCGGATGACGTCGAGGTCTACCCGCAGCAGGGGCGTGCCCGCCCTGACGGTCTGGCCCTCTTGGACGAGGAGGGCGAAGCCGCTGCCCCGGAGGGTGATGGTGTCCATCCCGATGTGGATGAGCAGCTCGATGCCCTCATCGCTTTCCAGCCCGATGGCATGGAGGGTGGAGGCCACTGAGATGACTCTGCCGTCGAAGGGAGCAAAGACCGTGTCACCGGTCGGCTCGATGCCGCAGCCGGGGCCAAGGATGGCCGCAGCGAAGGTCTCGTCGGGCAGCTGCTCCAGCGGGAGGACGATGCCGTCGATGGGCGCTTTGACGACCATCTTTTCGCCGGAGAACCGCGTCTCTTCCGCCGCCTCTGCCCTGCTGCCGAAGAGCCTGTCAAAAAAGCCCATAGAGCGTTCCTTCCTTACATCAAAGCGATAAGCTCCTCGACTTCTTCCATCCGGGTGGCCCAGCTGGTGGCGATGCGGACGACGGTGTGGCTGTCGTCGAACTTCTCCCAGAAGCCGAACTTGGCCTTGCCCTCCAGCGCGGCCAGCTGTGCGTTTTCCAGCACGACGAAGATCTGGTTGGTGGGGGAGTCCATGAAGAAGCGGTAGCCCTTTGCGGCGAGGCCCTTCTTGAGGGCATTGGCCGTCTCGATGGCGTTGCGGCTGATGCGGGTGTAGAGGTCGTCGGTAAAGAGGACGTCGAACTGGATGCCCATGAGACGGCCCTTGGCCAGCAGAGCGCCCTGCTGCTTTACCATCGTCATGAAGTGGGCCGGTGCGCCGTGGGGGAAGACCACGGCCTCGCCGCAGAGTGCGCCCACCTTGGTGCCGCCGATGTAGAACACATCGGTCAGCTTGGCGAGGTCGGCCAGCGTCACATCGGTGCCCTCGCTGGCCAGTGCGTAGCCCAGACGTGCGCCGTCCACGAAGAGGGGCATATGGTAGGCGTGGCAGACGGCGGACAGGGCTTCCAGCTCGGCCTTCGTGTACAGCGTGCCGTACTCGGAGGGGTGAGAGATGTAGACCATGCCGGGGAAGACCATGTGGTCGTGGTTCGCGTCGGCGTAGAAGGTCTTGCAGAAGTCCTCTACATCGGCGGCGTCCAGCTTGCCGTTCTTCTGGGGCAGGCCGATGACCTTGTGGCCGGTGAACTCAATGGCACCGGCCTCATGCCCGGCCACATGGCCGGTGGCGGCGGCGAGCACGCCCTCCCAGCGGTGGAGCAGGGAGGCAATGACGATGGCGTTGGTCTGGGTGCCGCCCGAGATGAAGGACACATCTGCCTCGGGGCAGGCGCAGGCGGCGCGGATCTTCTCCTTTGCGCTGGCACAGTAGGGGTCGGTGCCATAGCCGGACACCTTCTCGAAGTTGGTCTCGGTCAGCTTCTGGAGGATGGCCGGATGCGCGCCCTCGCAGTAATCATTTTCAAAATACAGCATATACGTTCTACTCCTTTTCTGCAGCGGATGACTTTATTATGTACCCCGGCCCGGAGTTTGTCAATTCAGGGGGCAGAAAACAGCCACCCTTTGCTGTATCTTTAATATATTTGTGGTATAATTTTATGGTAAGACCGAATATAGATCGGGAGGGGACAACGATGAAGAAGATGCTCCGCAAGCGGGATATTTGGGTGTTTCTGGCGGCGCTCATCGGTGCATTCGCCTGCATGACGCTCATCCAGTTCATCAGCGGACGCATCGACGGCGTGGCCTCGATGGTGTTCCTGCTGGCGGTGTTCTTCGTCTCGATGTACACCGACGGCTACTGGTGGGGCGTTGCAGCCTCCATCACCAGCGTGCTGGCGGTCAACTTTGCGTTTCGCACGCCCTATTTTGCCTTCAACTTCACCATCCCGGAGAACATCTTTTCGGGCGTGGTGATGCTGGTGGTGTCCTTCATGACCAGCACCCTCACCACCCGCATCAAAAAGCAGGAGCAGCTGCGGATGGAGAGCGAGGCCGAAAAGATGCGGGCCAACCTCCTGCGGGCAGTCTCCCACGACCTGCGCACCCCGCTGACGTCCATCTACGGGGCCTGCTCGACCGTCATCGACAACTACGACTCGCTGGGCCGGGAGCAGAAGGTCAAGCTCCTCTCCGAGGCATGCGCCGACGCCCAGTGGCTCAACCGGATGGTGGAGAACCTGCTCTCCGTCACCCGCATCGACGCCGACGGCGTCGCCATCCAGAAGACCCCCACGGTGCTGGAAGAGCTGGTGGATACCGTACTGGTGCGGTTCCAGAAGCTCCACCCCGGCGTGCCGGTGGAGGTGAAACTGCCGGATGACTTCATCGTCATCCCGATGGATTCCATGCTCATCCAGCAGGTGCTGACCAATCTGCTGGAAAATGCCGTGCTCCACGCAGAGGGGATGACCAACCTGACGCTGCGGGTGTTCACGCTGGGGCGGCGGGCGGTGTTCGAGGTCATCGACAACGGCTGCGGCATCCCGAAAGAACAGTTGAAGAGGCTTTTCAGCGGCACGACGCTGGCGCAGGATACCTCGTCGAGCGGCAAGCACGGCATGGGCATCGGGCTGTCGGTGTGTGCGGCCATCATCAAGGCCCATGGCGGCGAGATCAAAGCCGAGAGCACGCCCGGCGAGGGCACGACCATCCGGTTCTGGCTGGAAACGGAAGAAGTGGATACGGAGGAAACAGAGGATGAGCAATAATAAATTCAAGGTACTTATCATCGAGGATGAGGCGAACATCTGCAGCTTCATCCAGACCCTGCTGGAGACCAACGGCTATCAGGCGCTGGTGGCCCAGACCTGCATGATGGGCATGACTATGTTCATCTCCTACAACCCCGACCTCGTCATCCTTGACCTTGGTCTGCCCGACCGGGATGGTCTGGATGCCATCCGCTCCATCCGTCAGAAGTATCTGACCCCCATCATCGTGCTGTCGGCCCGTACCACCGAGCGGGATAAGATCGAGGCCCTTGACCTCGGTGCCAACGACTACATCACCAAGCCCTTCGGCACCGGTGAGCTGCTGGCCCGGGTGCGGGCTGCGCTGCGGGTGAACCGCTATGGCGGCGGCAGTCTGCCCGGCGGGGTGTTCAGCGCACAGGGCCTCACCATCAACTACGAGCGCCGCAAGGTGTTCGTGGACGGGCAGGAGGTGCGCCTGACCCAGACGGAATACAACATCGTGGCCTTCCTGTCCGAGCACGCCGGGCGTGTGATGACCTATGCGGCTATCGTCCGGGCCATCTGGGGCGACACGGACGCCAGCAGCACCAAGAAGCTGCAGGTGAATATGGCCAATATCCGCAAAAAGCTGGGCAGCCGCCCGGGCAGCAACACCTACATCCTCAACGAGCTGGGCGTGGGCTATCGGATGATCGAGGAAGACGCCAAGCCGCTGGAGCCTGCGGAGGAGACGAAATGACACTGGCGCTGATCCTGTTCGTCCTGTTTTATATTTTGATGCTGGTGGTGCAGCAGTACCGTCCTTGGGTCGCGCTGGGCGGCGCGGGGACGTTCCTGCTGCTGGGGAAGCTGGGCGTGTACGATTTCACGCTGGCGGACGCCGCCCGGGCCGTGGACTTCAATGTTCTGCTGATGATGGCAGGAATGATGGGCACGGTCTTTCTTTTTATCCAGAGCAAAATGCCCGCCCGGCTGGCCGAGGAGCTGATCGCCTATATGCCGGATGTCCGGTGGGCCGTGTCGGTGCTGGCCCTGCTGGCGGGGTTCATCAGCGCGTTCGTGGACAATGTGGCCACTGTCCTGATGGTGGCCCCGGTGGGGCTTGCCATCGCCCGGCGGCTGCGCATCTCGCCGGTGCCGGTGCTCATCGCCATCGCGGTGTCCTCCAATTTGCAGGGCGCAGCCACGCTGGTGGGGGACACCACGAGCATTCTGCTGGGCGGCTTTGCGGGGATGAACTTCTTCGACTTCTTCTGGATGGAGGGCCGGCCCGGCATCTTCTGGAGCGTGGAACTGGGCGCGCTGGCCTCGCTGGGAGTGCTGTTCTGGCTCTTCCGCGACCAGCGCCAGCCCGTCCATGTGGAGGTGAAAACAAAGGTGGAGGACGATGTGCCCACGGCTCTGCTCCTGCTGACGGTGGGGCTGCTCATCGCGGCGTCCTTCCTGCCTGAGCCGTCCGGCGGCGTGCTGCATCTGCTCTACACCCTCCGCAGCGGCCTTGTCTGTATGGGACTCTGCCTCTTCGGGGTGGCCCGGGCCTGCTGGCGCAGCCGCTCGCTGACTCCGCTGGGCGAGACGGCCCGGGCACTGGACTACGACACCCTGCTGCTCTTGTTCAGCCTCTTCATCCTGCTGGAAGGAGTGAGCAAGGCGGGCGTCATCGACGCGGCGGCCCGGCTGTTCCACTCCGCCGCCGGAGACGAGCCGCTGCGGCTCTATCTCCTGCTGGTGGCGGCGTCGGTGGGGCTGTCGGCTTTCATCGACAACATCCCCTATGTGGCGGCCATGCTGCCGGTGGTGCAGGGGGTCGCCGCTCTCATGAACGGCGGCGCAGGCATCGAGCCGGAGCTGTTCTATTTCGGTCTGCTCACCGGCGCGACGCTGGGCGGCAACCTGACCCCCATCGGCGCGTCGGCCAACATTGCGGCCATCGGCATCCTCCGCAAAAACGGCGAGCGCGTCCGCACCAGCGACTTTCTGCGCATCGGCGTGCCATTCACGCTGGCGGCCGTCCTTGTGGGGGCGGGGAGCCTCTGGCTGTTCTGGGGCGTGTGAGAAAATTCGGAAAAAACTGCAAAAGAAAACGGCGTGAGCGGGCAGTCATCCACCCCGGAAGCAGGCATCACCGGGGCGGATGACTGCTTTTTGTGCGCAGAGACGTGAGATAAAATATACAGGAAAGATTGCAAAAACTTTTTTGAAAAAATGCTTGACTTTGCGGCTTTCTGTGGTATAATAATTATCGTTCCGAGCCGAACGGCGACGAACAAAAACAGAATATGCGGATATGGCGGAATTGGCAGACGCGTTAGATTCAGGTTCTAATCGGGGCAACTCGGTGGAGGTTCAAGTCCTCTTATCCGCACCAAACCATGAAAATCCGAACCTTTTCTCGATAGGAGAAGGGTTCGGATTTTTTGTTTTCTTCGGAAACGAGAACAACGGCTCTTCCCTGACGGCTGTGTGCCCAAAACCTTATCAGAAAGACCGTATCACGAAGGTCACAACTGTAAGAGTGCCGTAAGGCAGGAAGGACACGATTATGAAGTACGATGCAAGAGCCTGTTCGTTCAACATGGATACCGGCTGTGTGGAGCTGCTGCTCCGGGATGGCAGAAAAGTTTCTATCGACTGCACCGGGGTCGAAGATGCACTGGATGTTACCATGGCACAGCGGACTGAATTGGACTATCTCATCTACAATGACCCGCTGGCGTATGCCGAACTGATCTTGAACGGTGAGCCGGACGAGTATCTGAGGAATGTAACAGGTAGTCACGGATTAGAGGATTGAACGCAAAAACAGGGTGCGCCCTGCCGGACGCACCCTGCAAAAATCCACACACGATAAGTAAGGCAGGGAGTTCCCCAGAGCAGAGTTCCCATAAAACAGTATTTGCAAAAGTTCCCTAAATGGGGAAGATTTGGCGTGACTTCGGTCACGCCTTTTCTTTTGCTTCCAGTTCATCCAGAGGGATGTACCCCAGCCCGTCGTACTTGATATGGATGTGCTGCACCCGCTTTCCGCTGGACTTATCCGGGGCATCTACATAGATAGCCGACACCAGTTCACGGAGAGCATAGGGAGTGAGTTCTTCAATATGAACGTACTTGTGCGCTTTCTGGACGAATTTTTCAATATTCTCGATTTGCTGTTCCTGTACTTCGATTTCCTGTTGGATAGAGAGGGATTCCTCTTCCAGCTGCTTCTGTTCGGCATCGTAGCTCTGGCTCATCATGTCGAAGCGGTCATCGCTCAGCTTTCCATTGGCGTTGTCCTCGTAGATTTTCATGAACAGCCGTTTGAGGTCTACAATCCGCTTCTCATTCCGGGCAAGCTGCTTCTTCAGGACGGTCAGCTTTTCGGTGCTTTCCACCCGAAGCTGCTCCTCCATGACCTTGCGGAAGTAGTCTTCATGACGGAGAATGTAGTCCGTCACCCGCTGAACATGACTCAGTACACGTCCTTCCAGAACCTTTACTCGGATGAAGTGTCCCTTGCACTTGCTCCCGTTCTTCTTGTGCAGAGAGCAATCAAAGAAGTCTTGACTGAAGTCCCTGTTGTTGGACGAACCATATTGCATCTTGGAACCGCAGTCAGCGCAGTAGACCATACCGGAGAAAATGCTGCTCTTGCCTGTCCGAGTCATGCGGTGACGCTGGTTACGAATCTCCTGAACCTTTTCAAACACATCATCGTCAATAATGCGCTCATGTGTATCCGGGAAGATAGCCTGATTTTCCACAGGATTCAGATGTCTCTTTTTATCCCAGATAGAGTTAGTATAGGTCTTGAAGTTGACTGTGCAGCCAGTGTACTCCCGGCGTTCCAGAATCAAACTTACTGCTCTTTTATCCCAGCGGTAAGGGTCTTCCGGGGCAGGTGCGTTTGTACTCCGGCCATGGCTCAGCTTGTAGGCGGTGGGAGTCAGAACATTGTCCACCCACAGTTGGTTTGCAATTTGGGTCGGGCCACGTCCCTCCATGCACATGGAGAAGATGCGCTTCACAATCGCAGCCGCTTCCGGGTCAACAAGCCAATGCTTCGGGTTCTCCGGGTCTTTTACATAGCCGTACGGAACATTGACCGTCAGCGGCACTCCACGCTCTCCCTTGGCCTTCTGGACAGCCCGAATCTTGCGGCTGGTATCGCGGGCGTAAAACTCGTTGAACCAGTTCTTAATACCCGCAAAATCGTTGTTTACGCTGTTCGGGTCAATGGTGTCGTAATTGTCGTTAATGGCAATGTAGCGAACGCTATACTGGGGAAAGGTAAAGTTTGTGTACAGACCCGTCAAGGCAGAGTTGCGCCCCAGTCGGGACAGGTCTTTCGTGATAACGATTCCTACACGCCCTGCTTCGATCTCGACCAGCATACTCTGAAAGCCGGGGCGGTCATAGTTCGTGCCGGAGTAGCCATCATCCACAAAGAACACCGGGTTCGGGAAGTGGTTCTTTTTGGCGTATTCCAGAAGGATAGCCTTCTGGTTCTCAATGGACAGGCTTTCGCCGAGCCGTGCGTCCTCTTGCGACAGTCGGCAGTAAAGTGCGGTGATTTTATTCGTTGCTCCAGACATTGTTGTGTCCTCCTTACTCTGTGGAGCAACTGTCAGTACAGGATTGGTTACCGGGTCAAGTATAGCAGAATTGGGCGCAGTTGTCATTCGTCTGCACCCTCATCTTCAAATTTTTGCTGGGCGTTCTTGGCAACAATGCGCTCCAGCTTCTTCAAAAAGGATTCCTTGCCCTCATAGCTGCCGGTCACGGTGTAGGTGGTGTGACCGACTTTCTCCGTGGTGGTCAGTTCCGGAATCCAGAAAGCGGACAGGTTCTTGACATGGAGGTTGCCGTTCTCGTCCACATAAGAGCCGTGTTTCTTCTGCTCTTCGGTCAAGGGCTTCCGCTTGAAGTAGATTTCATTTTCGGAGATGCTCACAGTCTCGCTGGTCTGCTCTTTCGGGGCAT
Organism: Faecalibacterium sp. I3-3-89; assembly: GCF_023347275.1. NCBI lineage: Bacteria > Bacillati > Bacillota > Clostridia > Eubacteriales > Oscillospiraceae > Faecalibacterium > Faecalibacterium sp. I3-3-89. The sequence continues at coordinate 613,703 of NZ_CP094468.1, forward strand.
CGTCATACAGCTGGGCGAAAAATGCCAGTGCATCTTCGGGTGAGTCTTCCTCCATGAGTTGCTCGAAAACTCGCTGTTCCTCTGCCGAGAGGTTGTTCCATGCGGCTTCCAACTCCTGCTCGTTGGCTGCGTTGACAAAGGCTTCGATCTCTTTTTTCATGGTGCATCCTCCTTTGGCTGCGGAAAGCGTTTTTTCAAAAATATGGGTTTTCGTGAGAGCAAGAATCGTCCCGTGGCCACAAATTTTCAATACTCGAAAATTTCCTGTCCCCTTTGGGACTGTTTCTTGTTGGGGCGTGCCTGCCCCAAACCCTGCTTAGAGCGAGTACGGCAAACTAGAAGTTTGGGTTACGAGTGTCCATTCTCATCGCTTTCGGGCGGACGAACATAACGCAACATTTCTTCTTCACAGGCGCCAAATTCCAAATAATTGGCTTTTGCTTCGTTTAGAGTTATTCCGTGGTTTGAGTCGCTGGGGTCATCATCAGAAGCAATAAATGGATCGTTTTCCCAAAAGCAAACGGGGCAAATATACCCGCAGTCTTCTTCCGGTGGAACAGTATAGGTAAAATGCCCACAACATGGACATTGATGTTTTTTCAAATATGCTCACCTCTGCAAGTACTATTTTATCGAGTTTAGCTAGTCGCGCTATTTGGTATATGGCTCTGTGTCTTTTCCATCATATACAACGACCCTAATGTCAGCAGCTACACCAACATCCGCATGAATACCCACCGTATATTCTTTATCCGTAACATTCGTAAAAGAATAAAAACTGTTCGCCGGAATATTGTCAGATACGACTTCCTGTTCACCTTCGCAAAGCAAATGAACTACAATGTCAAAATCATTTTTATTTTGAATTGTTAGTGTACCTGTTTTGGATAAAACTTTTACATCAGAGTATGTGATTACATACTTAGCAGAAGTTGATTCTTCTGTACAGGTCACAGAGCAGTCCCACTGTATTGCTGCCTTTGCCTTTCTATAGGATTCCGAAGACCGGTATGCAGAAAATACAATAATTGCAGCTACAGCAAGAATCCCAATGATAACAGACACTATTGTTGCTTTTTTCTTCATAATCTTTGCCTCCGAAAATTTCGATTTACTGGGCTAAGCCGAGTATACCATACTCTCCGATGAAAGAACACCCCTATATAGGAGAACTTGGCCGTTTTATTGCGTACGTGCGTACCAACTTCTCCCGTACGCACGTACACAGCGATTTGCTCGAAACGCACCCTATACAGCCGTTCCCCCTCGGAGAGCCCACTACACTTTGCAGACCGCAGGGATGAAAGTGTCATAGTGGGTTATTACACTTCCGCAGAAGTGCCTTTTTCTCGCCGCAGACAACCGGGTATGCCTTTTGTGAGAGCTTTCTGTCCGGCGAATCCACATCGCCCACAGGCGATGTGAGCAGGGATTCCAAAGGGGCGCAGCACCCTTGGCACACGACTTTGGTACAAAGTCTAGTGTGTTACACCTTTCCAGAGGTGTATACGTTCCTGAAATGCAAAAAGCCCCATACCCAACACCTTAACGGTGCGGACATGGGACTTGATGCTTCCTCGGCCTAGCCGGGTACTCCGTAACCAATCCTGACAGGCAGTTGCCGTGTCATTTTTCGAAAACTGTTTTACGGATACCCAGCAAGTGGGAACTTCCTGTTTTTCTTTGGTTGCAATATGAGCCTGCTCCGCCTGCCATGCGGCAAACTCCCGTTGACCTTCCTCGCTGTTCCAGCAGGCAAGGATCGCCGGGTAAAATGCCCGTGCCAGACGTTCGATGGCTTCATCGGGGTAAGGGGAAATATTTGTGGACTTTTTCTTTTTGTTCAAACGCACACTCCTTTGGACTTCTGTTGACAGCATACAATGTGCCTGTTGTTATGCTGTCTGCTCATCCTCTGCGAGCGCAGATTCCAGAGAAGCAAGGTACTCCTTGTGCTTGTGGATGATTTCGAGAATGACTTCTCGCTGTGCTGTGTCTGGCATAGTTCTCAGAAGATAGTCAAACTCTGTGCGGAAACGTGTTGTAACGTGTTCCAGTGCGACATAATCATGCCGCACTTCTTCCGGGTAAGCATCGCTGTCATAGACCGATTCGATTTTCTGAAACGGCATTACAGGTGCCTTTCCCGGTTCCCGGATGATGCCATCGGCATCCGGTTTCGGTTCAACTTTCAGTTCCGGGTGCAGGATTTCCTGCAAGGTCTGTGCGCGGGCATCATAGTTGGCTCGTGCAAGGCGGTGCATATCAGACTTGCTGACTTTTACCTGTTTGTTCAGAATCTTCTCCCGCATACCGGGAATCAGGGATTCAGCAATTTCAACACCTTTCATGTACTTCGATGCGCGAAGTACAGTTGCCTTGCTTACACCATTTTCCTCTGCGATTCGTTCGCAGGTTTTCATGGCTTCACCGGAGTTATCAGTTTGAGAACTCCGGTGAAATCGGCCATTTTCATCATGCGATTCTTTGCGGGCTTCGCCATGAGAGGATTTTTCCGCTTCATATTGCTTCCCGATGAGGAACAGCTTCTGCTCCGGGGTGAGGTTACGCCGCCCCAACTGATTCTTGCAGATCCATGCGAGGACTTCTTCTCTGCTTTCAAATCGGAGCGGCATGGTGGAAAAGCAAATCTCCGGGTGCTTCTGGAGGATGGCATAACGGTTGTGTCCGTCAACAAGGGTGTTGTTCCAAACGATCAAAGGAGAGAGAAGCTTGCCTTCCTTGAGGATATTTTCTTCAAGCTGCCTGTATTCATCGTCCGTCAGCGGTGGGATCTGATTCTGGAACTCCGGGTCGATTTTCAGATTGATCATACGCACACTCCTTCTCTCTCATGATGTTGCGTCTGCTTTTCCTCCCGGAAGAACAGGGCAACATTCTGTTTTGCATCTTTCAGCTTGAGCAGTTCAGACTTGGCTTCCCTGTACTGCTCATAGAACTGGGCCTTTTCAGAAGCAAGAGCGCAGTATTCCGCTTCCAGCTTGTTCGGACTGGACAGGCTGGTGATGTTGTTTGCCTTGAGATAGGCTGCTGCCGCCCGGTATGCTGTCAGCTCTGCACGATGCTGTTCTTCAAAGACTGCTGGGTGTTTGACAGTTTTCAGCTTCTGTGCAAGCGGTCGGTACTGCTTGTAGTCAGCAGCGTGGCTGCGCAGCTTCTGATTGTCTGCCATGCGGGTTTCGAGGTCTTTCACTACGGCCAGCGATTCATGGAACTTGGTGTCAAGCTCTGCGATTCTCTGGTTGAGTGCGTCCTCATCGGTCAAGCCCTTTTCTTCTAAAAGAATCAAGGTCTGTGCCATGGCTTTGAGGTTGTGCTTCTTCGCCCAACGCTCATAGCCGATGCCCTTGCCCTGCTTCAGCTTCGCCTGAATGTCCACCAGCTTCTTGATTCGGTCGGGTTCTTCCTCAAGATTGCTGTGGAGGATAATGGGCTGGCTCTTGGCATTTTCTTTCAAGGTGGCAAGCACGAGTTCTTTCTCAAACTTGTCACCGAGGCTGTGTGCCCGGATAAACTTCTTTCTTCCGGCTGGCAGGTAGCTGAGCCGCCCACGGCTTTCCTTGACCGTGATGCCGTACCGCTGCAAGAGCCTGTCCGAGAAATCTTCAAAGCTCACTGCATTGTCCAGCACATCCGAGATCTGTTTCCGCAAAGTCTCCTTTGCGGTTTCAAACTCCGTTTGTGTGGGCTGCTGTCCGGCGGCAAGCAGGGCTGCGTTTTCACGGTCGAGTTTCATCTGACCGCGCCGTTTCATCCAGTACTCGCGCTCACTCACACGCTTTTTCGAGCTGAGCAGGTCGATCTGGTACAGCTTGGCATCCTGACACATTTCCATGACCGCGACACGCAAGTGCCGCATGGTCTGGGCTGTGCTGGAATGCTTCATGCCCTCACGCCAGTCACGGGGCTTCTGCATATAGGGCTTGCGCTCCACTTCTTGTGTCCGGACGCTACCGATCACGATGTGGACATGGATATTTCCCGAATGGTTGTGTCCGTCCGGGTGGGTGCAGACGATAGCAGGATGGCCGGGAAAGTTCTCTTTACAGAAGTTCAGGCCGAGGGCCTGTGCCTTTTCCATCGTCAGTCCATTTTCGACTGCATCCCGTGGGTCGAAGCTGATGATATACTGGTGGCTCTTGATATCATCCGGGTTGTTGTTCTTGTCGTACTTCCGATTTGCCAGCAGACAGGCCGTTGCAAACGAGGCTTCGCCGCATTCAAGGGTATCCAGAATGTACGATTCCCGCAGCTTGGGTCTGCCCTGTTCGTCCAGAATCTTCTTGCCGGAAAATTCATCGTGCTGGTAAACCAGATAGGTTTCGGCAGCGGAGTAGTCCGAGTTTTTAGAGGCGATATGCTTCAGCGTTGCCATACAGTTCACCCAGAACTTTCTCGGCGTTGAGCCGGAAGGTGGTCAGGTCTGCAAGTTCGTCCAGAAGTTTCGCCCGGAGCTGTTCGGTGTCGGCTCCGCCGGAGTTGAAGTGTCGTGCGAGTTGGTTCAGGTTGCCGCCCACCCTGCTGCACTGGGCAAGCAGAGTAGAAACGGCAGCGAGGGTTTCTTCTCCGCCGCCGGCAACGACAACGGTGCGCTCGATCTTCGCATTGTGCAGCGCACGGCGGATGAGGGTGGACAGGGAGAGATGAAGGAGTTTTGCTGTGCATTGGAGTTCCATCTTTTCAGTTTCCGTCACACGGAACTTGATGATGTGCGTTTTGTTGTTCGGCGTGTCGTGGCGGTGGGTCGTGCTGGGATTCGCTTTGACATTCGTTTTGTTCATTGAACCTCCTGTCGTCTTGCTGGCTCCTCGGTGGAGCTATGTAAGCACGACACGCCGTTCTTTCGCACCGAAAGGTGCGAATATGAGCAGGGTTTGGGGCAGGCACGCCCCAACAAGATCACATCAAAACTCGCAAGAGTTGCAGATGTGAAGTCCCGGTGGAGCACAAGATTTTCAAGAATTGAAAATTTGTGGCCACGGGACGGTTCTTGCTCTCCACCGCTGCGCTCAAAACGCATTTCCGAAAGTTGTTTCCGAATTGTTAAGACGCAGAAATAAGTAGAAAGTTCCACTGCTCGTGTATGTGAATCGCCGTTTGACCCGAACGAAGTTCCTGCCCTTGTTTTGCAGCGGCGTTGGCCGGAAAGCCGGTATCACGTTCGGACGGCTCATGAAATTTTCAAGGTACGGCTTCCCGGAAAAGAAAAATACCGCCCACGCAGTACAGGCGAAGGATTTTGTCGGGTGAAACAGACGGCAAAATGATCGGGTGTGTTGCGGGGCGGTAAATCTTCGCAGGAAATAAAACCGCACAGAATCGTTTCTTTACAGAAATCTCTGTGGATTTGTTGGGAATGATAACATAAGTACGAATGCGTGTCAACACTTCAGGATAATGAATACATCAGATGAACGAAACACACAAAGCACAAGCGAAAGCAAGGCTGCGTTTTAGAAGAATGTTTTAATTTTCGCAGTTCAGGCGGACTTGGACGGTAAACACACCGTCTTTCTTTTTCGTATAGAAGTCACCATGATTTTCCTGAACGATACGATTTATGTTCTTTAGTCCGTAACCGTGATACTCTCCGATGCGGATTCCGCGAGAAGTATCACTGTATGGGTTTTCCAGCCGATAGAAGAGGCTTCGATACTGTTTGCGCAGCTGTAAATGAATGGTTCGCTGCTCCGCTGGCAGACTGCAACAGGCTTCAATGGCATTGTCGAATGTATTTCCGATGATGATGCTCAAAGACAGTGATGAAATCGTCAAAACTTCAGGAATCGTCACATCCAGTTTGACCTTGATGTTATTCTTCTCTGCGATTCGCAGGTAATAATTCAAAAGAGCATCCACAACAGGGTTTCCGACAGCAGAAACATTTGTGGAACGCTCAAAAATATCCGTGGCAGCTTGTGCAATCTTGTGAAGTTCTTCGGTATCGCCGTGTTCTGCAACTGCCTGCATCGCCAGAATGTATTTCTTCACATCATGCCGTAGAGAACGGACTTCTTCCTGACGTTCTTTGAGCTGCTGGTAGTATTCCATTTGAAGATTGTACTGCTGCTCGTTGAACTTGACTTTGAATTTTTCTAGCTCATTTTCCCGGAGAGCTTCCACATAGAACACAATCAGGATGTTTATAAGGAGAAGCACCGCCATAAGACCGACCATATAATCCGGGAAATACTCATCCGCAGCATGATACTGTGCCACATAACAGACAGCAATACTTGCGATTTGAATCGCAATGATCGGCAGCAGCCATAGGATGCGCAGAGCATTTCCTTTTCGGCTAAAAAAATGTGAGATCAGGACTACGAGTGGAATTTGAATCAGGTTTGAAAAAACAACATAGACCAACCGTGCTGCCCCAGCCTGCATCAGAATGTCGGTATCCGGGATGCGCAGCCCAATCAAAAGCATTGCAAACACTTCAACCAAAGCAGCCAGTGTAAAGAAGGTTCCGCTTGCGAAAACTGCCTGCCATGGGCGCACCTCATAGAACAGCAATGCAAGGAGAAATCCGCCAACTAAAAGATAGATCGTGCGCTGCGTTACCCAATCCGGGAATAAGCTCAAATCACATTGCCCCGCGACAAAAAGTACAACATATAGATAGAACCATCTTGAAACAGGTTCTTTTTTAGGAAGCAGCCGACCGATAAAAAGCAGCAACAGGGCAATGTTGGCAAAGCTCCCTGCAAACTCAACGAAATAATATAGCATCATCTTCCCAAATAAGCGTTGAAGTTCTGATTGAACTCCTGACGCTTCCTCCTGCTGATCGGCAGCTGATGTCCGCTGGAAAGAAAAACAGCGGTTCCCGTAGCGTAAACAATGTGTTCCATGTTGACGAGATAACTTTTGTGTGGTGACACAAAGCACCGTTTTGGAAGCTGCTCCAAGGCTTCAGGAATGCTCATTCGCAATGTAAGGTCTTGCTCCTTGCAGTGAATCAGAACTTTATGTCCGTGGCTTTCCAGAAAGTAAATGTCCGATGTTTCCAAGGATATGGTAACACCATCGTATTCGATCGTGAAATGTTTGGAGTTCAGTTCCTGAAGGACAGCATCCATTGCCGCAGCGAACAGAGTCTGATCCAAAGGTTTGACAAGGTAGCGGAATGCAATGCCATATCCCTGCACAGCGTACTCATGCCGCTTCGTGACAAATACCACCAAAGGATGCTTCTCCATTTGGATCAAAGACTGCGCCAACTGAAAACCGTTGGATGGCATCTCGATATCGAGCAGAAGCAGATCAAAGGATTTCTTCTGCATCTGCAATTCGCTCAGAAGTTCATTCCCGTCCATGTAAGTCTCAATGTCAAAGCAGCCTTGCACATCGTACTGCTGGACGCTTTGAACAATGCCATCAAGGTCTGATTTCTCATCATCGCAGACTGCAACGTGGTACTTCAGCATTTTGACAACCTCCACAAAATAATGTCCTGCTACCATTATAGGCTGTGTAAAGGCTCCTTACAAGTAGCCTGACCTACCACTTTTGTCACCAGAACGACCAGTTTTGCCAAACTTCTTGATTTTGCTGAAATTTATGATACAGTGAAGCAAAAATCAGAAGATAAGGTGGCGCAACTGCAATGTGGGAACGCACGCTGTCTCAGAAATTAGTCCGTCTTTTCTGCGAGCAAAAAGTGATAGATGAAGCAAAAACGGATGCGTATGTTTATGGGTACGAGTTGCTTATATCATCTATCGTGAGCATTCTGCTTGTTATTCTCATCGCTGCTGTGTGTGGTGATGTGCGATACTCGCTTTCATTTTTAATTGGTTTTATCCCACAGCGAATCTACATTGGTGGATACCATGCAACATCGCACACCAAATGCTATTTGGCATTCTCCGGACTGGAACTTATCTGCATTTTGTTAAGTAAGACAATTGTGGCAAATCACCTTTTTCGTATCCTGACAACAGCAGCTCTTTTGGGCATCTCTATCATTCTCTCTCCTATCGAAGCAAAGAATAAGCCTTTGAGCGAAAAGAAGCGATCAAGTTACAAGATGGTCGCATCTATTCTTTCATCAATAGATTTCCTGCTTGCCATTTTTAATGTGCTTCCGTATACACGTCATGTAGTTTGCTACTATCTCTCCAAATGGGTATTGATTGTATTCTCAACAATTCCTTTGGTTCAACAAAAATTTAATGCCAACTTTTGTAGATAGGGAGACTAACTATTAAAAGTCAAGCCCCAAAATGAAAAAATCCGCCAACCGACCGCTGCCCCTGACAAACAGCATTCAAATGCTGGTCTTGGAACAGCGAGGGCGACGGAGAGAACAGCAAAGCAAGCCCGGCCAACCCTCGCAGAAACAGAATAGCATTTGAATGCTTCGGTTCGTCAAGGGTTCGCTGCGCCAGCTAAGTTTCTGTTGGAATTAGCTCAGGCTCAGGAGAAAATCATGCAGCTGTAAGATATGTTTTTCCAGACTTCTGCAAAGCGTAGATCAGCCGCACGAGTTTCTTCATGGCATGGGACAGGGCAACATTGTAGTGTTTTCCTTCGGCACGTTTTTTGGCAAGGTATTCAGCAAAGACAGGATTCCAGTAGCAGACGTACTTGGTTGCGTTGTAAAGGGCATGTCGCAGGTAGCGGGAGCCACGTTTTTCCATGTGAGCATAGCAGTTCGTGAGTTTTCCGGACTGGTATGTAGATGGAGAGCAGCCAGCGTAAGCAAGAATTTTGTCAGGAGAACTGAAATTGGAGAAATCCCCGATTTCTGCAAGGATTACAGCAGCGGAGTTTACTCCCATGCCGGGAATCGAGAGAATTGGTGGATTGAGCTCATCTATGATTTTCTGAATAGAATCTTCAATTTCGTCGATCTCGGAGGCAAGTTCTTGAATGAGTTTAATGGTATGCTTCAATTCCAAAGATTTGGCAGGCATGACAGAGCCAATAGAAGCTCTGGCTGCCTCTCGAATCTGGATGGCTTTCTCTTTTCCGTAGCGTCCTTTGGACGCTGTTGTAAGAAGGTTTGTCAGCTTGGTAAGATGGACTTCTGAAATTTGCTTTGCACCGGGATATTCGCTAAGAAGTGCGTAGATTGAAGTGCCATGGATAGACGAAACAAGCCCTTCCAATTCGGGAAACAGAATCGTAGCCAATCTGGACACCGATTGCTTTAGTTTAGCGCATTCCTGAACTTTATCAAATCGGTATCTTGTTAGTGACTTTAGCTCTTCGTTATGGTATGCTATATCCGTGTAGGACTTGAGGTCTACATCGGACAATAGCATAGTTGCAATCGTTCTTGCATCCACACGATCGGTTTTGGTTTTGCGAAGGCTGAGACTTTTTCGGTACAGGTTGGTGTGTAAAGGGTTAATGACATAAGTTGGCAGACCGTTGTCAAGAAGGAACCCAAGAATATTGTAGCTGTAATGTCCGGTAGCCTCAAGTCCTACTTTTATTTTGTCTGACTTTTTGGTGCAGTTTCGAATCGTTTGAAGCAGCTGCTTAAATCCATCCATGTTGTTGGGGATGGTAAAGCAGTCAGCACGAACCATTCCGTCTGAATCAAGAATACAGCAGTCATGCTTATCCTTGGCAACATCAATTCCAACACAAACCATTTTGATACCTCCGGTATATTTATTTCGATGCTGTTCAGGACCACAGACTTCTTTGCTCTTGTAACCTCGTTCTAAATAAACCGTCTGGCGGTATCTAACTGATTAACATTTCAACAAAGAAGCTGTGGTTGGAGCCTCCCGAAAACCGTCTTTGCGGTAGGTGATGTTCCACCAATCCACAGCATCCTGAACTTATTGTAGCATTCCGCTGGAGAGCGGTCTATAAATACTACTATTTTATTATACGAGGTGATAACATGAAAAAAAACAAATGGGTACTGCTTCTTATCGCTTTTGTTGCATTTTTGGTATTGATTTATTTTATTGGTGCTTGCCTTAATGCAACGGCAGAGGCATTGACAATTATTTCTCTCTGCATCGGCATACTGGTCATTTATTTAGTCGTAAAAGCAATCAAATCAAAATAAGGAAAGGAAAATATGATCATGAGTACAAGAAAATTTATCAAAAAACTTACTGCGAGTCTGCTTTTTATTGCGGTTGTAATGTCGTTTGGCGTTCAGTCTGCCTTCGCTGAATCGAATTCACCGAAAGCTACCGTTAAGAACAATGTTGTTACTTTTAGCAATCTCGATCAACTGAAGGCAAACGAGAAGCTCACAATTGCAGTAGTTGACAGTAATGGTAATCCAGCAACTATTACTATTGAGTCAGTGAATAATTCGATTTCTCGTGCAGCAAAATCGTCGAATTCTTGGAAGGTTTCGTATAAAGGAGTGGTAATTCATGCATATTTTTATATGACGGTGACGAATAATAAAGTCACGAATGCCTGGGATTATTCGATTACAACTTTGGGTTCCACATACAGTGATGCAAGTTTGACGTATAACTCCAGTTCGGCAAAACTCACCTTTACCAGTAACGCTTATAATGGTATTGCTTCTCATACTTGCTGGCTGAAGGGAACTCCTCGTGGAACAAACAATGAAGTCGATGTAACGTATTCTATGTAATGTGGAGGACAATATGAAACAGAATTCACAAAAACTGATTTTTTTCCTGAGTAAAATTACATGTGCTTTTGCAATGGCGATTGCAGTCTTAAGTGTGAATAGCACCTGCTGCTTTACAGCGTATCAGCCGGATGTCCCTGAATCGCTTGATCGCAACTAAACTCATATGATAGACATTACCCATTGCTATCATGATATTTTGTATTCGTATGATTCCGGTGGACACCTTATGGATACTACAAAATCGTACCATCAAGCTGTGGGAGGCTAAGAATGAAAAAAGGCAAAAGCAACTTTTTTCTTATTGCTCCTTTTGCTCTTTGGGGCTGCATTTCAGTATGGACTAGTAATCTTGTCCGATTGACAGATAAAAGCGCAGTACCTTATGCTTGGGCTTCTTTGTTTTTCTCATATGGAATCGTAGCAGTGCATTATATCCAAGTGGCAGTATCCTCCAAAGGCTGTAACAATGCCGAAAACGAAAAAATTGCATGGGTTCAGCTTGGGCTTTCAACTTTGTTCTTGATAGTAGCTGTTGTTCTAGCTATTCAATGAAGGAAAGCAACGTAATCACCCAAAGCAGTGTAAGGTCACAATATTTTCTATTCCAACAGTATTCTAGTAGTTTCAGCATTTGTATGGTTCACATTTATTTGCCGAGGAGTATACACCTGAAGGGGAAAATTTAATGAAGGTGATTCCAATGGAGCTTTAGTGTATTGAGTGAAGAAAAAAATAAATTAGGAGGCAGTATACTATGACTAACAAAATCAAACGGCTGATTTCCATTCTATTGGTCACGGTTTTATTTCTCCTGACCATTCAGCCAGCATTTGCAACTGGAAATAAGAGAAAGATCGATGATTATTCGATAGAAGAACTTCTCAATCTTTCTGTGCAAGAACAAGAGAATCTCGGATTTTATGTTTTGGCCGAGGTTCCAATGCGCGTTCCTGTTTCTAATACAGACGGCTCAAGAGTTGTATCGTATATTGATGGAACATGGAGAGTTCTTTATACAAAGGCCAATGGATTGGGCTTTTATATGAGTGGAACTACCGTCGGTATTGGCCCGGATTTAATAAAAAATGTTTCAGGAACGGATTACTACACGAGCTATTCCGATAACATCGAACGAAGCTGCCCATTTTCAACGACAGCACTAGTTCCAGAACAAAGTATATATAATACAACCTATACATATGACTTCTATGATGTTGGAACTTATCTTGATTGCAGCGTTGGGTGTTATTTTGGAGTGGTTGGCTCAAGCAAACCAATCTATTGGAGTGCAACTACACAAGTCACTATCCCGAAATTATGATTCTGACCAGCTATGGATGAAATTGTTTTTGAACCCAGTGATGTCAATATGTTAGCAGCTTTAGGCATCGTCGAAAGTGTAAAGTTGTTTCCGTTTATGTTATCAATGGGAGAACTTCAATATGCTTGCGATTCAGAATATCGTTGCAAACAATTCGTGAATTGCCTTTCAGAATATTATCCTGACAGCCAAATTGAAGCTAGACAACTGTGGTCGAAATATCATGGTACAGCGAATGCGGTTCAATGTGATATGATAAATCATAAGCCACTGCGTGTTTGGGTCAGGAGTTCTGCCGATTGTTGGTGCGGCATTTATTATATTTGTTACTATGCAGCAAAGTATGGTACAAATAGAATTTTGCTTGCATCCAGAGAAGGTCTGAAAGAATTTATGGAAGGGAAAACCGATAAGATCTCACAAAAGTATTTGACGGAAGAAACTATTACCGAGTATGCCAAAAGATGGGGAAAGTTATTAAACGAAAACACCTCCATGCGTATTTGGCATGCGAACGATGTTAAAAGCGTTAACATAGATTATTTCGACCAGAGAATTATTAGTTTAGTATCGAGAATTCCTATTTCGGTTGGTGAACTTACCGCAGACGCATTAAAAGCGATTTCTGCGCCGGTAAGTGACTGGTATGTCATGAAACGCATAGAAGCACTTTTGAAAAAGGGTGTTCTTCAAGTCGTTATTCCAAACAAAATCTTTTATAATACCATCGTCCAGCTAAACGAAGAATAAAGGAATCCGAGCAAGTCGGCCCAACAGTCACCTCATTTCAACGAGAGGGGTGGCTGTTGGGTCAATTGTTCAAAAAGAAAAACTGAAGATAATAAAAAGTCTTGATTTCTCCATCAAAACATGGTATATACATTATACGAAACAATGCTTTGAAAGAACGTTTCACCGTTCAATGATGTGGAATGAGAGGTGTCCGCCATGACCGCCGTGATTTACGCCCGCTATTCCAGTGATAACCAGCGCGAAGAATCCATTGAGGGTCAGATTCGTGAATGTACGGCGTATGCCGAGAAAAATGGCATCACTATCGTCAAGCACTACATTGACCGTGCCATCTCTGCTAAGACGGACAACCGCCCGCAGTTTCAGCAGATGATCAAGGACAGCGACAAGAAGCTGTTTGATATTGTACTGGTCTGGAAACTTGACCGTTTTGCCCGGAATCGCTACGATAGTGCCCGGTATAAAACCCAGCTGAAGAAGAACGGTGTCAAGCTCATGTCAGCTACGGAGATCATCTCCGAGGGGCCAGAGGGTATCATTCTGGAATCGGTTCTGGAGGGCTATGCAGAATACTACTCTGCCGACCTTGCCGAAAAGGTTGTCCGTGGACAGACAGAGAACATCCTGAAAGGCCGCTGCAACGGTGGTCGTGGAACGTTTGGATATACGCTGGATTCCGAGCGGAAATTTCACATCGACCCGCTTGCCTCCCCTTTCGTACTGGAATCGTTCACGAAGTATCGGGATGGCCTCACGATGAAAGAGATTCGGGACTGGCTGAACGAAAATGGCATCAAGAACCCGGTCGGCGGTGCGTTCACCTATAACAGTGTCGAACATATGCTCAAGAATCGGCGGTACATCGGGGAGTTGAAATTCCGGGATGTGGTCGTGCCGGATGCGATCCCGCCCATCGTGCCACTGGAACTGTTCGATGATGTGCAGGAAAAGATTGCCAAAAACAAGAAAGCCCCTGCCCGGAGAAAGGCAGAGGACGATTACCTGCTGACCACCAAGCTGCACTGTGGCTGCTGCGGTGCGCTGATGTTTGGCGAAAGCGGTACAAGCCGGACGGGAGAAGTCCACCGCTACTATAAATGTGCCACGGTCAAAAAGAAGAAGGGCTGCAAGAAGAAAACCGTCCGCAAACAGTGGCTCGAAGATCTGGTGGTCAACCAGACCATGCAGCTTGTCCGGGACGATGCCGCCATGGAATCCATCATTGCCAAGGTCATGGAGCTGCAAGACCGGGAGAACACCAATCTTCCCCTCTATGAGAAGCAGCTCCGGGATGCGGAATCGGGTATCCAGAATATGCTCAACGCGATTCAGGCCGGAATCCTCACTAGTTCCACCAAGGAGCGGCTGGAGCAGCTCGAAGAAACCAAGCGAGAGCTTGAAGCCCGCATTGCGGAAGAAAAGCTGGCAAAGCCCAAGATCAAAGAGGAATTTATCCGTTTCTGGCTGATGAGGTTCCGTAAATTGGACATGAGCCTGAAAGACCAGCGGCAGGCGTTGGTGGATACGTTCATCAATTCGATTTATCTGTACGATGATAAGGTTTTGATAACCTTTAACTATAAAGAAGGTACACAGACCATCACGTTTGAGGAAGCGGCTCAAGCCGCATCAAAAGAAAATGGTTCGGATTTGGATTGCTTTACTGCACCATCTTCTGAAAAAGACCTTGTAGGTACGATACTTACAAGGTCTTTTGTTTTACTTCTCGGCAAGAAAATACTCGTCAGACTTTTCAGCCCTTTACAGGCAGTCCGACGAGTATTTTTTATTGCTGAAAGGAATGAATTTCCACTATGGAAAAAATCAAGATGCAGCCGACTAGACCCCAAGACGTTCTGATAACAGAAGCCTTCGCCGACTTTATGGAGAAGTGCAAAGCTAAGAACCTCTCCGAAAAGACTCTGGGCATCTATCAGGTACACTTTAAGTTCTTCTGTGAGTACCGCAGGTACAAGGACATTTCCCTGCTGCAAAGCGTTCTGGCCTGCCTGCGGCCGGTCATCGTGGCACTTATCTTTGGCGCAGGGCTTTCCATCCTGTCGATGGTGGCGTTTGGCGGCGATGCAAAGACCCTCGCCCATCTGGACTGGGTCGGCATCGGCAGTTTTGCCGCGGCTTTTTTTGCGCTGCGGAAGCTCAAATGGAACCCCATCCTGACCATGTGCCTGTGCGGCGTGGCCGGGCTTGGGCTGCATGGTCTGCTTGGGATATGACCGCGGGATAAATGGCCCGGAGATGCTTCTTCGGGAAGAGGAGGCAGAGCCTCGATCCCGCATAACAAAGGCCGCCCTTGCCCGGGGCGGCCTTTGTTGTATCATCTTATATTATTACTTAGAGTAAAGCTCTACGATGTTCAGCAGGATCTCGGTGGCCTTGTCCATCCGCTCGACGGTGGTGCACTCGCAGACGCCGTGGAAGTTGAAGCCGCCGGTGCCGAGGTTGGGGCAGGGCAGGCCCTTCCAGCTCAGAACAGCGCCGTCGGTGCCGCCCCGGACGGGGATCTCCTCCGGGGTCAGGCCGGCCTTTGTGATGGCCTTGCGGGCGGTCTCCACAAGGTGGAAATGGGGCTTGATCTTCTCCAGCATATTGCGGTAGCTGTCCTTGATCTCGACTTCCACCGTGCCGGGGCCATACTTGCAGTTGAGGTAGCAGGCGATGTGGAGAAGGTTGTCCTTCTTGAACTGCAGCTTGCCGATGTCGTGGTCGCGGAGGATATAGCCCAGCTTAGCCTCGGTGACGTCGCCGTACATCTGGCACAGATGGTAGAAGCCCTGATAGCCCTCGGTCGTCTCGGGGCGGGCCATGGCGGGCAGAGCCATGTGGAACTCCATCGCCACGTTGGAGGCATTTATCATGGCGTCCTTGGCGCTGCCGGGGTGGACGGAGAAACCGTGGACCGTGACGGTGGCAGAGGCGGCGTTGAAGTTCTCATACTCGATGCCGCCCACGTCGCCGCCATCGACGGTGTAGGCGAAGTCTGCGCCGAAGCCCGGGATGTCGAAGAGGGAAGCGCCCTCGCCGATCTCCTCGTCGGGGGTGAAGGCGATGCAGAGTTTGCCGTGGGGCAGCTTCTTCTGGATGATGGTCTCGGCGGCGGTGAGGATCTCGGCCACGCCGGATTTATCGTCTGCGCCCAGCAGGGTAGTGCCGTCGGTGGTGATGAGGGTCTCGCCCTTCAGCTCTTTCAGGAAGGGGAAGGTGGAGGTCTTCATGACCATGCCGGTGCCGGGCAGGACGACATCGCCGCCGTCGTAGTTTTCGTGGAGGATGGGCTTGACGTTCTCGCCGGAGGCGTCGGGGGCGGTGTCCATGTGGGCGATGAGGCCCAGCGCGGGCTTCTTCTCGCAGCCCTTGGTGGCGGGGATGCTGCCGTAGACGTAGCAGTGCTCGTCCACAAAGGCGTCCTCGATGCCGATGGACTTCATCTCCTCCACCAGCAGGTGGGCCAGATCAAATTCCCGCGCGGCAGAGGGGTGAGTGCCGGATTCGGGGTCAGAGGTGGTATATACTTTGGCGTATTTCAGAAGTCGCTCGTAAGCACGCATAAGTAAAGCTCCTTTATGTTTTTTCTTTATGATACCCTTTTTGAGGGCTTTTTACAAGAGGGGAGTACATTTGTGATTTCAGGTGGGTTTTCGCGCTGGTAGCGCGGGGTATGTTTTCTCTTTTGGTCAAGTGGCATGCGCTCCGCGCGGGCCAGAGGCAGGGAGGGGTGTTTCGACTCCCCCCTCCCTACCTCTGGACTCCACTCTCCCCGCAACGAGTTAAGGGCTTCTCGCCCTTAACAAACCCAAGACGGAAGTCGAAGCCCAAAAATGCTAGCCGCTTCGCTAAACGCATTTTTTTTTGTGCTTCTCCTATTTACGGCTCCGCCGAAGATTTCACGTCTCTGCTGGACGTTACCGTCAGCAGAGAGGTAACACCAGCTGCGAAGCAGCAAATCGGAGAAACGAGAAAAAAGCGTTTAGCGAAGCGGCTAGCTTTTTTCCGTTTCGACAACTCCTTTGGGGTCTGAAAGGGGCGAGCAGCCCCTTTCTCGTGGATCCAGCGCGTCGAAATCGCTGGTGCTTTTCTGGTTCTCTTTTGGCACGCAAAAGAGAACATTGGCCTTAATGAAAGAGCGCTCTGCCCCGCGCACCAGCGCGAGAAGCCGTTCATAAAAAACAAATTCTCCCGCAAGAGCGCTCTATACTATTACCCTGTAACGACCGTCATCTCCGCGTTTCGTTCAATGGCATAGTCCGTAAAATATTCCTCTTCCAGCGGGATCCACCGCTGCACGAAATTCAGATACCGCTTCCCCTCCCGGGCACGAAGCCGCCGCATCTGTTCTTCCGCCGAGCAGGTGACGAATACTTTTATATCATAGTAGGGCGCAAGGCTGGGGTGATGGCTGTAGCTGCCCTCTACGATGACCAGCGGCGCAGGCCCGAGCACCCGGGGCGGCAGATAGGCACCCTCCCGGCAGGAGTAGGCCTTGTAACACACGGCCCGCCCGGCCCGTGCGGGCGCGACGGCCTCGGCCCGCAGCCGCTCGAGGTGCATATTGGCGCAGGGAATGCGCTCCCAGCCTGTGACCCGCTGGGGCGGCGGGAGATAAAAGTCGTCGGTGTGGAGGGTGATGCTCTGGGGAAAGCGCTCGGCCAGCTGTGCGGCCAGCGTTGTTTTGCCGCTGCCGCACCGGCCATCCAGCGCCACGAGGACGGTGGGCTGCTGCTTGAGCCGGGCCGTGATCAGACCGGACAGCTCTTCGGGGGACACAAGATGCATGGGGACACCATTCCTTTGCTCAATGATCCTTTTGCCCAGTATAGCACGGCAGAGAAGATGGGGCAAATATTTTTGTAAAAAGGTGTTGACACAGGGCCAAAGCTATGATAAGATAATGTCACGTTAGAAATAACTAACCTGAAAGATTCCAAGAGACAAAGCGGCTGCTGCCGCGTTCTTTTTGCAGCGCTGGTTAGCTGATTCTAACTACACCTTCTGCATAAACGTCGCGCCGCAGGAGACAATAGCGGAAAACAGGCAGGGAGGCCGGGAAATGGAACGCAACTTTGAGACTGTGATGATCGAGCAATGCGCCCCGGTGCTGGCTGGCCTGAAGCCTGCGGGACTCTTCCGCTATGAGACCAGAGACTGCGCAGACCTTGCCCGCCGCGTCCGCAGCTGGAATGAGCAGCTGGACGAAAAAGGCCTCTGCGTCCGCGTCCTCAAGGGCTGTATGCGGACGCACCAGTATCTCGTGTACGTCTACCGTGAGAGCAGGCTGCGCGTCCTGCTGGCCCAGCCGCAGGTGCGGGACTTCCTGCGCGGCGAGGGGTACGACCTTCCCCAGCAGCCGGATGACGATGCGCCGTTGCTGCGGCAGCTGTCCCGGAGGCTCTGCTGTGAGGCTGATTTTCCCCATGAGATCGGCGTATTTCTGGGCTACCCCCTCCCCGATGTGGTGGGCTTTATCGAAAATGAGGGCCGCAACTTCACCTGCTGCGGCTGCTGGAAAGCCTACGGCGACCCTGCCGCTGCCCGGCAGCACTTCGCCCAGCTGAACAAGTGCACGGCGGTGTATCTCCGCCTGTTCCACAGCGGCACCCCCATCCAGCGTCTGGCCGTCGCAGCCTGACGCTCCTGAAATCCTGACATTCACTTCCAAATACTCTCTTTTTATCCTGGCGCCCGTCGGAGTCTGCTTAAAATAGACGATGACGGGAAGAAATCCTCCTTTTGACACGCGGCCGCCCGGTGCAGAATACCCCCTGCACCGGGCGGCTGTGTCATATGTAGAAATTGTTAAATTTTTCTGAAAAGCAGAGGATAAAATTTGTTGGTTCGTACAAACTAACTTTTTTTACGGAAAAATGATTGACAGAATTGGTTAGTAAGTGTAAACTATCTATGCTGATAGTTGCGACTGACTAACTGCCGTAGCTTTTCGGAGGGGGACGCGGACATGAGCGAGCGCGCTGCGGCGTCTGGCTGGTGCGGCCATCCCCGAGGACGAAAAAAGCGAACCGAAACGCTCCCCGCAGAATGGGGAGCACGAATGGGAGTGGAACAATTATGATGCCTTTGACTATGGCAAAAGCGGGCGAGACCGTCACCATCCGCAAGATCACCGGGAAGGATGAGGTGCGGTTGCATCTGGCCGAACTGGGTTTCGTAGTGGACAGTCAGGTGACGATCGTCAATGAGATCGCAGGCAACCTCATCGTTCAGGTCAAGGAGAGCCGTCTGGCCCTCGACAAGACGATGGCGAACCGCATTATGATCGGCTGAGCAGCGGCGAGACCGCTGTTTGGGAGACGCTCCGAAACTGGGATAGTCTCTGAATAGAAAGAAGACAAGCAGAGGAGGATTTTTATGAAGACTCTGAAAGACGTTAAGGTCGGCGAGACTGCCACCGTGGCGCGCCTGCACGGCGAAGGCCCGGTGAAGCGCCGCATCATGGACATGGGCATCACCAAGGGCGTTGAAATTTATGTCCGCAAGGTCGCCCCTCTGGGCGACCCGATGGAGCTGACCGTGCGCAACTACGAACTGAGCGTGCGCAAGGCCGACGCTGAAATGATCGAAGTCGTTTGATCGCAACGAGAGGAAAGGAGCTGCAATGAGTATCAAAATTGCACTGGCCGGCAACCCGAACTGCGGTAAAACTACCCTGTTCAACAATCTGACCGGCTCGAACCAGTACGTCGGCAATTGGCCCGGTGTTACCGTCGAGAAGAAGGAAGGCAAGCTGAAGGGCGAGAAGGATGTCATCATTCAGGATCTGCCCGGCATCTACTCCCTGTCTCCGTACACTCTGGAGGAGGTCGTCTCCCGTACTTATCTGGTCAAGGAGAAGCCCGACGCCATCCTGAACATCATCGATGGCACCAACATCGAGCGCAACCTGTACCTGACCACCCAGCTCATCGAGCTGGGCATCCCCGTGGTCATGGCCGTCAACATGATCGACCTCGTCCGCAAGAACGGCGACAAGATCGACCTGAAGAAGCTGAGTGCCGAGCTGGGCTGTCAGGCAGTCGAGATCAGCGCCCTGAAGGGCGAGGGCACCGAGGCCGCTGCAAAGGCTGCTATGGCTGCTGCAAAGGCAGGCAAGGCCGGCGAGCTGCCCCACGTCTTTACCGGCAGCGTCGAGCACGCCATTGCGCACATCGAGGAGTCCATTCAGGGCAAGGTCGATGACCGCTTCCTGCGCTGGTACGCCGTCAAGCTGTTCGAGCGCGACGACAAGGTCATGGATGAGCTGAAGCTGCCCTCCGACCTGACCGCGCACATCGACCAGCACATCAAGGACTGCGAGACTGAGATGGACGATGACGCCGAGAGCATCATCACCAACCAGCGTTACGCCTACATCAACGGTGTCGTCGATAAGGCTGTCAAGAAGAAGGCCCGCGTCGAGCACCTGACCGTTTCCGATAAGGTCGACCAGATCGTCACCAACCGTGTGCTGGCTCTGCCCATCTTCGCAGTCATCATGTACCTGATGTACTCCCTGTCTGTGGGTACTTCCATCGCCGATGGCGGCTGGGCCATCGGCACGTTTGCGACCGACTGGACCAACGACGTCCTGTTCGGTGAGATCGTCCCCAACGCGCTGGGCGGCTTCCTCGAGAGCATCGGCGTGGCGGGCTGGCTGTACGGCCTGATCATGGACGGCATCGTCGCCGGTGTCGGCGCAGTTCTGGGCTTCGTTCCCCAGATGCTGGTCCTGTTCTTCCTGCTGTCCATTCTGGAGGATGTCGGCTATATGTCCCGTGTCGCCTTCATCATGGACCGTATCTTCCGCAAGTTCGGCCTGTCCGGCAAGAGCTTTATCCCCGTGCTGGTCGGCACGGGCTGCGGCGTCCCGGGCGTCATGGCTTCCCGTACCATCGAGAATGAGCGCGACCGCCGCATGACCATCATGACCACCTGCTTCATCCCCTGCGGCGCAAAGATGCCCATCATCGGCCTCATCGCAGGTGCGGTATTCGGCGGTTCTTCTCTGGTGGCTGTCTCCGCTTACTTCATCGGCATGGCTGCCATCATCTGCTCCGGCATCATCCTGAAGAAGACCAAGGCCTTTGCAGGCGACCCTGCTCCCTTTGTCATGGAGCTGCCCGCATACCATATCCCCGCTTGGGGCAATGTCTTCCGCGCTACTTGGGAGCGCGGCTGGTCCTTCATCAAGCGTGCAGGCTCCGTCATTCTGGCTGCTACCGTCGTCCTGTGGTTCCTGCAGGGCTTCGGCTTCGAGAATGGCGCCTTCGGCATGGTGGAGGATCAGGACAACTCCGTGCTGGCGGCTATCGCCACCAAAGTCGCTTGGATCTTCGCTCCTCTGGGCTTCGGCAACTGGAAGGCAACGGTCGCTTCTGTCTCCGGCCTGATCGCAAAGGAGAATGTCGTCGGTACCTTCGGCGTTCTGTATCACTTCGGCGGCGAGGAGCTGTCTGAGAACGGCGATGAGATCTGGAGCCTTGTTGCGGCAGATTACACCGCGCTGAGCGCTTATGCATTCATGATCTTCAACCTGCTGTGCGCTCCCTGCTTCGCTGCTATGGGTGCGATCAAGCGTGAGATGAACAACGGCAAGTGGACGGCATTCGCCATCGGCTATATGTGCGCACTGGCCTACTGCTCTGCTCTGGTCGTGTACCAGCTGGGCGGCCTCATCACCGGTGAAGTCGGCTTCAACTTCTTCACCGTCGTGGCCGTGGTCATCGTCGCTGCCTTCCTGTATCTGATGTTCCGTCCCAACAAGTATGTGAACGACAACGAAGTCAAGATCGACGTTTCCAAGATCAAGTAAAAATTTCTCAAAACGCGCTGAAAGGGGTGCATTTTTATGATGGAGTTTCTGGCTGCGAATTTCAATCTGCCGACGATCATCGTCGGAGCCATCGTGTTTGGCGGTGTGGGCTGGATCACATGGCACTCTCATAAGCACGGCGGCTGCAGTGGATGCAGCGGCGGCTGTGACTGCGGCGGAAGCTGCAGCAGCTGCAAGGGCGGCTGCCACTGAGCCATAATGGAAGAGAAGGGGGCGCGGGTCAGAGCTTTGGCCCGCGCCCCTTTTGAAGATCGAGAGTTAGCGTAACAGAACGAAAAGAGAGTGATACGAGATGGAACTGACGCCGGCACACCTGCGCTACCTGCTGGCCATCTATGAGGTCTCGCAGACCCATCTGGACATCAGCTCCCGCAGCATTGCCGAGAAGCTGGGCGTGACCAAGCCCTCGGTGGTGCGGGTGATGAACCTGCTGATGGAGCGGGGAATGATCGTCAAGGAATATTACGGCAAGATCTACCTCACCGACCGGGGCATCTTTGTGGCCCGGGAGGTCAGAAAACAGCTGGACGAGGTGCTTGCCCACTTCCCGCCGGTGGAAGCAGAGCTGACCGACGAGGAGCGGCTGACCGCTGCCCTCGCCCTGACCGCGGCCCTGCCGGAACGGGTCTTTACCGGACGGTACGACCAGCTGATGGACTTGGCGGAAATGCCCCCGGCTGTGGGCTGACCGCCTGCCAAGACAGCAAAAGAGCCAGACTCGGCCTGAGTCTGGCTCTTTTTGGGTGCAGGATGTCAGACGAGGTAGCCCTCGAAGCAGTGGAGATCCTCGGTCTTTACGATGCCCTCAAGGTAGAGGCCATCTTCGCGGTACTCCTCCAGCTGGACGCTGCCGCGCTCCCGCATGGGGGCGGCGAGGCCCAGCTTGTCGTAGGGCAGCAGGACGCGGATGGTGTGGACGCGGTCGCTGAGGGTCTCGTCCAGCTTTTGCAGCAGTTTGTCGAGTCCGTAGCCGGTCTTGGCACTGGTGAGCAGGATGTCGGGGTCAAAGCTCAGTGCACCGGGCTTGTCGCACTTGTTGTAGACGGTCAGGCGGGGGATGTCGGCGCAGTCGAGGCCGTCCAGCACCTCGTCGGTGACGGCCAGCTGCTCCTCCCGCTGCTCGTCGCCTGCGTCGGCCACCCGGACGATGACGTCCGACCATGCGGCCTCTTCCAGCGTGGACTTGAAGGCCTCCACCAGATTGTGGGGCAGGCGGGAGACGAAGCCGACGGTGTCCACCAGCAGCACCGCCATGCCGCTGGGCAGGACGAGCTTCCGGCTGGTGGGGTCGAGGGTGGCGAAGAGCATGTCTGCCTCGGCGACGCTGGGGCCGCAGAGAGCGTTCATCAGGCTGGATTTGCCGACATTGGTGTAGCCCACGAGGCTGACCACCGGCATCCCGGTCTTGGCGCGGGCCTTCCGGCTCTCGCCCCGGCGCTTTTCCATCTCGGCCAGCTTCTCGGCCAGCGCGTCGATGCGGGCGTGGACGTGGCGGCGGTCCAGCTCCAGCTTGGTCTCACCGGCACCGCGGCGTGCACCGCCGCCGCCGCCACCGCCGCCGCCCTGACGGCTCAGGCTCTCGCCCATGCCCTGTAAGCGGGGCAGGCGGTAGCGCAGCAGGGCCAGCTCGGTCTGAAGCTTGCCCTCGTTGGTCACAGCGCGGCTGCGGAAGATCTCGAGGATGAGCATGGTGCGGTCGATGACCTCGAGGCCTCCCAGCGCAGTGGAGATGTTGCGGATCTGGCTGCCGGTCAGCTCGCCGTCAAAGACGGCGCACACGGCCCCCAGCTCTGCGGCGGCAGCGGCGGCTTCTTCCAGCTTGCCGCTGCCCAGCACGATGCCGGTCTCGGGGGTCTGGCGCTTCTGGGTGACCTCGGCCACGGCCTCCATGTGGTTGGCCTCACACAGCGCGGCCAGCTCGGCGAGGCTGCGCTCGCAGTCCCACAGGCCCTGATCGAGGGCCAGCAAAATTACCTTCGTCGGGGGTGTTTCCACTAAAATATCGTAAAGTTCGCTCAAAATGATTCCTTTCGTTCCAGATAATGCTCTCTTGTCAGTGCATAGCACCTGCAGGGGACGGGGGAGCCGTCGAATTTGTGGTACTCTGCGTCATGGTCGTAAACGAAGCCTGCTTTGGTCATGACCCTGCCGCTGGCGGGATTTTCGGCGGCATGGCAGCAGGCAAGCCAATTACTGTCCGTATTCTTGAACCAGTATACTACTAAAGCGTCCAGCGCCTCGGTGGTATAGCCCTTGTTCCACCAGCCTCTGCCGATGCAGTAGCCCGGCTCCCAGATGCCCTCGGAAATGTCCCGCCCGGGCCACTCGGCCTTCTGCTGCGGCTCACCCGCAAGGCTGTTGTAGATGCTGATGGAGCCGAACACCTGCCCGGAGGCCTTTTCCACGATGGCCCACTGGTAGTAGTCCTCGTTGGGGTAGAGCAGCGCCCATGCGGTCAGCAGCTCCCGCGTCTCGGCCACATCTTTATGCGGCGTCCAGCGCAGCCAGCGGGTGACCTCCGGGTCGCTGGCCCAGTTGGCGTACATCATCGGGGCATCGGACGGCAGAAGGCGGCGCAGAAGCAGCCGCGGCGTTTCGATCTCCTGTGTGCCGGCGTGGCGCATGATACATTCCTCCAAACTGCTATAAATATGCATAGAATAGCACAAAAGCGGCTCCGGTGCAAGCAAAATGGGCCATTGAGAGACAAAAATGCTTGACAAGTGCGCAAACTTCATTAAACTGAAGATGACTGCACAAAAGCTCCGTCCCGGGGGAGCCGGGAAAAATAGAGGGAAAAATGAAGAAAAAAGGAGAACCTTACGATGACGGACATCCGAGAGTATCTTGCCCATAAGCCGCTGCTGTTCGACGGCGGCATGGGTACCTATTATAAAGCCGCGCCGGGCGTAGAATGCGAGCTGGCGAACCTCACCGACCCCGAAGGGGTGAAGCGGGTCCACGCCGAGTATCTGGCGGCGGGCGCACAGGCCATCAAGACCAACACCTTCGGCCTGCCCCGGATGGCAGCGGCCCAGATGCCGGGCTGGGAAGAGCTGGCCGAGGCGGGCTGGAAGCTGGCCTGCGACGCCGCCGCCGAGAAGGACGCCGCCGTCTTTGCGGACCTCGGCCCGGCTCTGGACACGGAGGCCGCCCCGGCCAGCAGTGCCTACGGCCTTGCAGCCCAGCAGTTCGCGGCGCTGGGGGCAAAGAATTTCCTTTTTGAGACGCTCAGCTCGGATGTGGGCGTGGTGGAGGCTGTGAAGGCCCTCCGGGTAGCTGTGCCGGACGCCTTCATCATGGTGTCTTTCGCAGTGCTGCCGGACGGCTACACCCGCGAGGGCCTGCTGTTCCGCGACCTGCTGCACCGGATGGAGGGCAGCGGCGTGGTGGATGCCGTGGGCCTGAACTGCGTTTCGGCTCCGGGCGCGATGAAGAAGCTGGTGCAGGGGCTGGGCGAGACGCGGCTGCCCCTGTCGGTGATGCCCAACGCGGGCTATCCGGTCGTCACCCGGGCGCGGGTGCTGTATCAGGGCAAGCCGGAGTATTTCGCCCGGGAGATGGGGCAGATCGCTGCCGCCGGTGTCCGCATTCTGGGCGGCTGCTGCGGCACGACCCCTGCCCACATTGCAGCCCTGCGGGCAGAGCTGGATGCTCTGCCCCGGCAGACTGGAGCCGCCCCGGTCGCAAAACTTTCCACCGTCGCCGCACCGGAGGTGGAAAAAGACGACACCTTCCTGCGGAAGCTGGACAAAGGCGAAAAAGTCATCGCCATTGAGCTGGACTCTCCCCGGGTGGCCGACCTGAGCGGCTATCTGGACGGCGCACGGAGATTGCAGGCCGCAGGTGCCGACCTGCTGACCATCGCCGACTGCCCCATCGCACAGGCTCGGATGGATTCCTCCCTCGTGGCCTGCCGGGTGCACCGGGAACTGGGAATGTGTGCCCTGCCTCACATGACCTGCCGCGACCGCAATCTGAACGCCACGAAAGCCCTTCTGCTGGGCCTCTACGCCGAGGGCGTGCGGGAGGTGCTGGCCATCACCGGCGACCCCATCCCCACCGCAGAGCGGGACGAGGTGAAGAATGTCTACCAGTTCAACTCCCGCAAGCTGGCCCAGTACATCGTCTCTCTGGCCGGGGAGGGCCGGGAGATGCCCTCGCCTATGACGGTGTTCGGCGCATTGAACCTCAACGCCCGGAATTTCGACGTGGAACTCCGCCGGGCCGTGGAAAAGCTGGAAAACGGGATGGCGGGATTCCTGACCCAGCCGGTGCTCTCGGCACAGGCAGTGGAAAATCTCCGCAAGGCCCGCCAGACGCTGGGCGAACGGGCGAGGATCCTGGCCGGCATCATGCCGGTGGTCAGCCAGCGGAACGCCATCTTCATGGAAAATGAGATCAACGGCATCCATGTGGAGGAGGACATCATCCAGCGCTTTGCGGGCCTCGACCGGGAGCAGGGCGAGGCGCTGGGCCTTGAGGTGTCGATGCAGATGGCTCGGGAGGCCCTGCCCTACGCCGACGGCTTCTACCTCATGACCCCCTTCAACCGGGTGGCTCTGATGGAGCGGCTCATCGCCCGGCTCCGGACCGAGCTTCTGGACGCGGAGGGGTGAGAAAAGAAATAAAATCTGCCTGACGCAGGGAGCGAGGGCCCCGCACAAGGGTGTGAAAATTTTGTTCCGGTCAAAAAGAGATTGACAAAACGCACAAAAAACGCTATATTCTTTTTATAAATGCAAGGAAAAAGAGTGTGCGCCGTTTTGAAACTGCCATCCAGAGAGCCGGGGGGCTGCTGAAAACCCGGTATGGCGGTGCGGCGTGCTGTCGCTTTTGAGCAGAGGCGGGGAAAGGGAGTAGTCGCCTCCGGGTCTGCCCCACGTTATCGGGGCATCAAGGGGCACGCGGCAAAGCGCTGTGTGCAATTTGGGTGGTACCGCGGTTATATTCAGCCGTCCCATGGAACGCTCCGTGGGGCGGCTTTTTTCGTCCCACCAATCAATCATCCGGGAGGATTCTCTATGAAAGAACTCGCAAAGCAGTATGATCCGAGCCAGGTGGAAGACCGCATCTACCAGTTCTGGCTGGATGGCGGCTACTTCCACACGAAGGCCGACCCCGACAAGAAGCCCTACACCATCGTCATGCCCCCTCCGAACGTCACCGGCCAGCTCCACATGGGCCACGCCGTGGACAACACCATGCAGGACATCCTGATCCGCACCAAGCGGATGCAGGGCTATGCTGCCCTGTGGGTGCCCGGCACCGACCACGCCTCCATCGCCACCGAGGCCAAGGTCGTGGAGGCCATGCGTGCGGAGGGCCTGACCAAGGAGATGGTGGGCCGCGACGGCTTCCTCGAGAGTGCATGGGCTTGGAAGACTAAATACGGCAACCGCATCGTCAGCCAGCTCAAGAAGCTGGGCAGCAGCTGCGACTGGGAGCGTGAGCGCTTCACCATGGACGAGGGCTGCTCCGAGGCCGTCAAGGAGGTCTTTGTCCGCCTGTACGACAAGGGCCTCATCTACCGCGGCAACCGCATGGTCAACTGGTGCCCCCACTGCAACACCTCCATCTCCGACGCTGAGGTGGAGTATGAGGAGAAGGACGGCAATTTCTGGCATCTGCTCTACCCGGTCAAGGAGACCGGCGAGATGCTGGAGCTGGCCACCACCCGTCCCGAGACCATGCTGGGCGATACCGCCGTCGCCATCAACGGCGAGGATCCCCGCTATGCCCACCTGCACGGCTGCCACGTCGTCCTGCCCCTGCTGAACAAGGAGATTCCCATCGTCTGCGACGAGCACGCCGACATGACCAAGGGCACTGGCGTCGTCAAGATCACGCCGGCCCACGACCCCAACGACTTCGAGGTCGGCCTGCGCCATGACCTGCCCATCGTCCGCGTCTTCACCTACGACGGCCACATGACCGGTGCCGCCGACAAGGCTGCGGCCGACGCCCTGTTTGCTGCCGGGAAGAACACCGTCAACGAGCCTCATGTGCTGGACTGCGGCAAGTACGCCGGCATGACCACCCTCGAGGCCCGCAAGGCCATCCTTGCCGACCTGAAGGAAGGCGGCTTCCTGAAGGAGATCGAGCCGCTGAAGCACGAGGTCGGCACCTGCTACCGCTGCCACTCCACCATCGAGCCGATGGTGTCCAAGCAGTGGTTCGTCAAGATGGAGCCTCTGGCAGAGCCTGCCATCGAGAGCGTGGAGAAGGGTGACATCAAGTTCGTGCCCGAGCGCTTCACCAAGAACTATATGAACTGGATGAAGAACACCCGCGACTGGTGCATCAGCCGTCAGCTGTGGTGGGGCCACCAGATCCCGGCATGGTACTGCGACGACTGCGGCGAGACTGTGGTCGCCAAGAGTGCACCCTGCACCTGCCCCAAGTGCGGCAGCGCAAAGCTGACGCAGGACCCCGACACCCTCGACACCTGGTTCTCCTCCGCGCTGTGGCCCTTCAGCACGCTGGGCTGGCCCAATGAGGAGAGCGAAGACCTCAAGTATTTCTACCCCACCAACACCCTCGTCACCGGTTACGACATCATCGGCTTCTGGGTCAGCCGCATGATCTTCTCCGGTCTTGCCTACACTGGTAAAGCCCCCTTCGACACCGTCTGCATCCACGGCATCGTCCGCGACAGTCAGGGCCGCAAGATGTCCAAGAGCCTTGGCAACGGCATCGACCCGCTGGAGGTCATCGCCCAGTATGGCGCGGACGCCCTGCGCTTCATGCTGGTGGACGGCTCCACCCCGGGCAACGATATGCGCTACAGCGAGAAGAAGGTGGAGGCTGCCCGCAACTTTGCAAACAAGCTGTGGAACGCCACCCGCTTCGTGCTGATGAACCTGCCCGAGGACTTCCAGCCCGGCCTGCCCAGTGAGGACAAGCTGGACATGAGCGACAAGTGGGTGCTGACCAAGCTGAATCAGGTGGCCGGTGCCATGAGCGACAACCTTGACCACTACGAGATGGGTCTGGCTGCGGCGAAGATCAACAGCTTCATCTGGGACGTCTACTGCGACTGGTTCATCGAGATCGCAAAGCCCCGCCTGAACTCCGGCGACGCCGAGCAGGCCGACACCGCCCGCCGCGTGCTGGTGTATGTGCTGGACAAGGCCCTCAAGCTGCTGCATCCATTCATGCCCTTTATCACCGAGGAGTTGTATCAGGCCCTGCCCGGCTCTGCCGAGACCATTATGACGCAGGAATGGCCCACCGTGGACGAGAGCCACAACTGGGCAGAGGAAGAGGAAGCCTTCGAGAAGGTGATGGACTACATCAAGGCTGTGCGTACCATGCGCACCGAGATGAACGTCCACCCTGCCAAGAAGACCAGCATGATCATCGAGACGGCCGACCCGGCCCCCTTCCAGAACGCCGAAGTCTATCTGGCAAAGTTCGCGTTCGCCACCGATGTGACCTTCACCGCCAAGTATGAGGGCAGCACCGACGGCATGGTGCAGGTGTCCACCCACGCCGCCCGCGGCTTCATCCCCATGATGGAGCTGATCGACCGTGACAAGGAGCTGGCCCGCCTGAACAAGGAAAAGGCCAAGGCCGAGAAGGAGCTGGCCATGTTCGAGAACCAGCTCAACAACCCCAAGTTCGTCGAGCGCGCCCCTGCCGCACTGGTGGAGGACATCCGCGCCAAGCACGCCAAGAGTCAGGATAAGCTCGCCAACATTGAGCAGAGCATCAAGGCTCTGGGCTGATGCGGGGAAAGGAGATACCCACGGAGTCCAATATGCAAAAGACCTCTCCTTGGCTCATTGCGACGCGAGTCCTCTTTACCTTCGCGCTCATCGCCTGCATCGTGTTCATCTTCTCGAACTCCATGCAGATCGCCGACGTCTCATCTGTGGCCAGCGGCAGGGCGCTGACCCTGATGCGAAAGGTGTTCACCCGGCTGGGGATGCCCGGCATCGCCAGCCGCCTGACCGACCACATCGTGCGCAAGATGGCGCATTTCTGCGAGTATATGCTGGAAGGCTTCCTGCTGACGCTCTGCCTGCGGGTCTACACCCGGCGGTTCGTCCGCCACATCTCGTGGCCCATTCTGGGCGGTCTGCTCACGGCCCTGACCGACGAGACCATCCAGATGTTCAGCGATGGCCGGAGCAGCCAGATCACCGATGTCTGGCTGGATTTTTCCGGTGTGCTGACCGGCATTCTGGTGGGGATGTTCTGTCTGGCCCTGTGCAGGATGTGCTATCTGCTCTACAAACATCGAAATGAGGATTGACGCAATGACCATCGAACAGGCAAACGAATATTTTTCCTCTCTGCCCGAGGGTTTTGCCCCGGCGGAGGAGCTGAGCGCTGCCCTGACGGCGGATGCCCGGAAGGTGCAGTTCGTCGGCGTGGCCGGTACGGCGGGCAAGACCGCTGCCGCCGGTCTGCTGACGGCGATCCTGCGGGAGGCAGCGTTCCACACCGGCTTCTACCGTGCCGGATGCGAGCCGCTGTCGGCCCGCATCGCCATCGGCGGCGTGTCGGTGGACCCGGTGCTGTTCTGTCAGGCCGCAGAGGCCCTCAGCGCCGCAAAGCCTCTGCCCCGCGCAGCGGCAGAGCTGGCGGCTGCGGCCTGCTGCTTCGGTGCGGCAGGCTGTAAGCTGGCTGTGGTGGAGCTGCCGGATGCCGGTCTGGCGGCTGCCCTGCCCAGTATGCCGGTCTGCGCCGTCACAGCCATCGGCCCCGACGGCGTGAGCCGTTCGGTGGAGCGTCTGGCCGCGCTGGCGGCGGGCGTCATGCGGAAAGGCGCGGTCTGCGTCACCGCGCCGGAGCAGCCGAAGGCTGTCCTGAGCGAGCTGGTGGTGGCCGCAGCCAAGGCGGAGTGCGAGCTTGTGGTGCCCGACGCCGAGGACATCACCTTCCTTGAGGCGGAAAAATTCACCAGCCGGGTGGACTACGGCGGATACACCGCGCCGCTGGCCTTCCTTGGCCGTCACGCGGCGGGCAATGCCGCCGTCGCAGTCGAGCTGGCGCTGGCCCTCTGGCGGAAGGGCTTCGAGATCCCCGATGAGGCCATTCTGGCGGGCCTTGCCGCTGTGGAGAACCGCAGCAGCATCCGCGTCCTGTCCCAGAAGCCCCTCATCATCCTCGACGCCTGCCGTACCCCCCAGCAGGCCGCAGCCCTTCTGCGCGTCCTCAATATGGCCAAGGTGCGCCACATGAGCGCTGTCATCGGCCTGACCGGGGAGGAGGGCGCAGAGGCCTTCTTTTCCGTGCTGGAAAGCGGTCTGACCCCCGAGGAACAGAAGAAGGACAAGGGGACGATGCCCGGCATGAACGAGAACCCCTTCGACAAAGTCTTCCTCGTTGCCCCGGCGGGAACGGAAGCTGCGCTGGCCGAGCGCCTGACCGAAAAGGCACGGTATCACTTCGACGCCGTGCTCTGCCCGTCGCTGGACGACGCCGTCAAGCAGGCGAAAGCCAACAGCCGCCGCGGCCTGCTGGTCTGCGGCAGTGAGGCCATCGCCCTCGAGGCTGAGAAACTGTTGAGCGACACCGTTCTCTAAAAAATAACCCGAAAGACCTGTACACTGAAAAGGTGCACAGGTCTTTTCTTTATCCAGAAAAAGGACAAGCAAAGGAGATGAGGATATGGCAACCGTGACTTTCAGCGCGGCAGACGATGTGCTCTACGCCTACCTGGCCGGTGAGATCGACCACGATGCGGCGCAGGGGCTGCGCATCCAGCTGGACGACGCCCTGCTGACCCGCAGCCCCCGCATTCTGGTTATGGATCTCGGCGGAGTGGGATTCATGGATTCGTCGGGCATCGGGCTGATCTTAGGGCGGCAGCGCTGTGCCCGGACGCTGGGCGGCAGCCTGCGCATCCAGCACGCGCCGGAACAGCTCCGGCGGGTCTTACAACTTGCAGGCATCCCCTGCACCGAGCCGGGCGGGGAAATATCAGGAGGGATATGAAATGAAAGCGGAAAACAGTGTGAAGATCCAGTTTGACTCCCTGAGTGCCAACGAGGCCTTTGCCCGGGGCGCGGCGGCAGCATTTCTGGCCCGGTACGACCCCACTGTGCCCCAGCTGGCCGACATCAAGACGGCGGTGTCCGAGGCAGTGACCAACTGCATCGTCCACGCCTACCCCGACCGCATCGGCCCGGTGACGCTGTGCATCGCAGTCTACCCGGAACGGCTGGTCAAGATCACGGTGATGGATAAAGGCATCGGCATCCCGGACATCGGGCGGGCGATGGAGCCGCTCTTCACCACCGGAAATCCGGAGGAGCGCTCCGGTCTGGGCTTTGCCGTGATGCAGAGCTTTATGGATAAGGTCAAGGTGTCCTCCCAGCCCGGTAAGGGGACGCGGGTGGTGCTGACCAAGCGGCTGGATGAGCGCTCTACATAATAAAAGAAAAGAGGGCGTTGCAATGGTAACGGACAAGACCCGGCGGAGTGCATTCATCGAGCAGAATCTGGGGCTGGTGCATTCCTGCGCCGGGCGGTTCCGGGGCAGGGGCATCGAGTACGATGACCTCTACAGCGCGGGGTGCATGGGGCTGGTCAAGGCCTATGACGGCTTTGACGAGTCGCGGGGCGTCTGCTTTTCCACCTATGCCGTGCCGGTCATTCTGGGGGAGATCAAAAAGCTGTTCCGGGATGGCGGCACCGTGAAGGTGAGCCGGTCGCTCAAAGAGCTGAGCCTGCGCATCAATGCGGCACGGGAGCATCACTGCAAGCTCTGCGGAGTGGAGCCGACCCTGTCGCAGTTGGCGGAGGAACTGGGGGAGAGCGTGGAGAACATCACGCTGGCCATTCAGGCGGCCCAGCCTGCGGTGAGTCTGACGCCGGAGAACCGGGAAGAGAGCGACCGACAGATGGACATTCCGGTAGAGTCGCCGGAGGAAGAGCTTGCCGATAAGATCGGTCTGGCAGAGGTGCTGAAAGGTCTGCCGGAAGAAGACAGGCGCATCATCCAGCTTCGTTTCTATGGAGGAAAGACCCAGAGCGACACTGCAAAGCTGCTGCATACGACGCAGGTGCAGATCTCCCGGCGGGAGCGCAAGATATTGAAGGTGATGCGGGACAGGCTGCTGGATGAATGACAAGACAGAATGGTCAAATCCGGGAGAAAAAACTGGGCAAAAAGACGAACTGAAAAATAATTCGAAAAAAGTGTAAAAAAGACTTGCTTTTTGAGAAATCCTATGCTAAAATGTATAAACGTCAGGTGGACGTCTGACAGAAACGCCTCTGAAATGAGCGACAGAAAAGCACGAAGGTCGATTGGTTCTCCCAAGAACTTCAAAAATCTTCAAAAAAGTGCTTGACAAAAAACCACTTCTGTGGTAAAATGATCAAGTCGTCAGCCGCTTGGCTGAGGCGCTACAGGACCTTGAAAATTGAACAATATCGAAAAACTTGTAACGGAACCTATTTTCGTGTTGGAAAAACACGTTAAACAATTCCAAACAAAGTAATTCACACAGGACGCAAGCGATTGCGTGCTGAGCGAAGAGAGATTTAACACTTTTTAAGTGATAAATATCATTTAATAAAGAGTTTGATCCTGGCTCAGGACGAACGCTGGCGGCGCGCCTAACACATGCAAGTCGAACGAGAGAGAAGGAGCTTGCTTCTTCGATCGAGTGGCGAACGGGTGAGTAACGCGTGAGGAACCTGCCTCAAAGAGGGGGACAACAGTTGGAAACGACTGCTAATACCGCATAAGCCCACGGGTCGGCATCGACCTGAGGGAAAAGGAGCAATCCGCTTTGAGATGGCCTCGCGTCCGATTAGCTAGTTGGTGAGGTAACGGCCCACCAAGGCGACGATCGGTAGCCGGACTGAGAGGTTGAACGGCCACATTGGGACTGAGACACGGCCCAGACTCCTACGGGAGGCAGCAGTGGGGAATATTGCACAATGGGGGAAACCCTGATGCAGCGACGCCGCGTGGAGGAAGAAGGTCTTCGGATTGTAAACTCCTGTTGTTGAGGAAGATAATGACGGTACTCAACAAGGAAGTGACGGCTAACTACGTGCCAGCAGCCGCGGTAAAACGTAGGTCACAAGCGTTGTCCGGAATTACTGGGTGTAAAGGGAGCGCAGGCGGGAAGACAAGTTGGAAGTGAAATCTATGGGCTCAACCCATAAACTGCTTTCAAAACTGTTTTTCTTGAGTAGTGCAGAGGTAGGCGGAATTCCCGGTGTAGCGGTGGAATGCGTAGATATCGGGAGGAACACCAGTGGCGAAGGCGGCCTACTGGGCACCAACTGACGCTGAGGCTCGAAAGTGTGGGTAGCAAACAGGATTAGATACCCTGGTAGTCCACACCGTAAACGATGATTACTAGGTGTTGGAGGATTGACCCCTTCAGTGCCGCAGTTAACACAATAAGTAATCCACCTGGGGAGTACGACCGCAAGGTTGAAACTCAAAGGAATTGACGGGGGCCCGCACAAGCAGTGGAGTATGTGGTTTAATTCGACGCAACGCGAAGAACCTTACCAAGTCTTGACATCCCTTGACGAACATAGAAATATGTTTTCTCTTCGGAGCAAGGAGACAGGTGGTGCATGGTTGTCGTCAGCTCGTGTCGTGAGATGTTGGGTTAAGTCCCGCAACGAGCGCAACCCTTATGGTCAGTTACTACGCAAGAGGACTCTGGCCAGACTGCCGTTGACAAAACGGAGGAAGGTGGGGATGACGTCAAATCATCATGCCCTTTATGACTTGGGCTACACACGTACTACAATGGCGTTAAACAAAGAGAAGCAAGACCGCGAGGTGGAGCAAAACTCAGAAACAACGTCCCAGTTCGGACTGCAGGCTGCAACTCGCCTGCACGAAGTCGGAATTGCTAGTAATCGTGGATCAGCATGCCACGGTGAATACGTTCCCGGGCCTTGTACACACCGCCCGTCACACCATGAGAGCCGGGGGGACCCGAAGTCGGTAGTCTAACCGCAAGGAGGACGCCGCCGAAGGTAAAACTGGTGATTGGGGTGAAGTCGTAACAAGGTAGCCGTAGGAGAACCTGCGGCTGGATCACCTCCTTTCTAAGGAGTCAGGCAAGAACGAAGCATCGAAGATGATTTGTTCTTGGAACAGGTGATAGAGACAAGTTGATTAGATATTGTTCGATTTTGAGGGCCCTGAAAAGGGGTTACTCAAAACCTAATGTGGGGGTTTAGCTCAGCTGGGAGAGCACCTGCTTTGCAAGCAGGGGGTCAAGGGTTCGATTCCCTTAATCTCCACCACATGGGCCAATAGCTCAGCTGGCTAGAGCACACGACTGATAATCGTGAGGTCGATGGTTCGAGTCCATTTTGGCCCACCATGTGATGAAGAGCAGAGTTTCGGGAGACCGGGCTTTGCAGGACATCACCAAGACGTACCTTGAAAACTGAATAATAACTGCGAAACAAAGATTATAGTAAGTTCTTTTTAAGAAACATTACAATTTCAAAAGGAAGGGTAACAATAATCTTCGTTGGCAAGAGAGAATCAAGAGGATACAAGCCATTCTCGAGAGAGAATAGTTTGAATGGTCAAGCGAACAAGGGCGCAGGGCGAATGCCTTGGCACTGGGAGCCGATGAAAGACGTGATAAGCTGCGATAAGCTTCGGGGAGCTGCAAATAAGCATTGATCCGGAGATTTCTGAATGAGGAAACTCACTTGAGTTCATACTCAAGTACGCTGCACTGAAATTTAAAATAGGTGCATCGGGGGAACCGCCTGAACTGAAACATCTAAGTAGGGCGAGGAAGAGACATCAAACGAGATTCCGTAAGTAGTGGCGAGCGAACGCGGAAGAGGGCAAACCGGGAGTAGAAATACTTCCGGGGTACGGACTGCTTTTAGGACTCAATCTGTTAACCGAACGGCATGGGAAGGCCGGTCAGAGAGTGTGAGAACCACGTAGGTGAAAACGGAGAGAGCTGCGCAGATTCCAGAGTACGGCCAGACACGTGAAACCTGGTCGGAAGATGGGGGGACCACCCTCCAACCCTAAATACTACCCAGTGACCGATAGCGTATAGTACTGTGAAGG
The DNA here is from genome assembly GCF_023347275.1 of Faecalibacterium sp. I3-3-89. NCBI lineage: Bacteria > Bacillati > Bacillota > Clostridia > Eubacteriales > Oscillospiraceae > Faecalibacterium > Faecalibacterium sp. I3-3-89. The sequence continues at coordinate 649,266 of NZ_CP094468.1, forward strand.
AAAGGTGAAAAGCACCCCGGGAGGGGAGTGAAAAAGAACCTGAAACCCTGTGCCTACAAGCACCTAGAGCGCGTCAATGTGTGATAGGGTACTTTTTGTAGAACGGTCCGGCGAGCGATTGTATGCAGCAAGGTTAAGGACTTAAGGTCTGGAGCCGAAGCGAAAGCGAGTTTGAAAAGGGCGTTAAGTTGCATATAATGGGCCCGAAACCGGGTGACCTACCCATGGTCAGGTTGAAGTGGAAGTAAAATTCCATGGAGGACCGAACCGACCTCCGTTGAAAAGGCGGCGGATGAACTGTGGGTAGCGGAGAAATTCCAATCGAACCCGGAGATAGCTGGTTCTCCCCGAAATAGTTTTAGGACTAGCCTCAAGTTAGATACCTGGAGGTAAAGCACTGAATAGCCTAGCGGCCGAGAGGTTAGCGAAGCTTATCAAACTCAGAATGCCAGAGTATTGATGCTTGGGAGTCAGACAGTGTCAGATAAATGTCATTGTCAAAAGGGAAACAGCCCAGATCTACAGCTAAGGTCCCAAAGTCAGGTTAAGTGGAAAACGATGTGAAGATACGCAGACAACCAGGATGTTGGCTCAGAAGCAGCCACTCATTCAAAGAGTGCGTAATAGCTCACTGGTCGAGCGTCTTTGCGCGGAGAATTTAACGGGGCTAAACCTGACACCGAAGCTTAGGCAATCCAGTAATGGATTGGGTAGGGGAGCGTTGTATACGCGGAGAAACAGTAGCGTAAGCGGCTGTGGAGTGTATAGAAGTGAGAATGCCGGAATGAGTAGCGCGAATGCAGTGAGAATCTGCATGGCCGAAAGCCTCAGGTTTTTGGAGGAAGGTTCGTCCGCTCCAAGTTAGTCGGGAGCTAAGGTGAGGCCGGAAGGCGTAGCCGATGCACAGACGGTAGAGATTCCGTCACCACCAAAAGAGTTAAGCACAGGGACACATTTGAAGTCTCAGAGCCGGGTGTTGGTTCCGGTAGAGATCGAGGGAAGTTAGTACCGAAGTCTGGGATGGAAGATGGCGAGAAAAGCTGTGTGTATTTCTGAGGTGCCCGTACCGCAAACCGACACAGGTAGGTAGGAAGAAGATTCTAAGGCCAACGGGAGAAGGGTTGTTAAGGAACTCGGCAAATTGACCCCGTAACTTCGGGAGAAGGGGTGCTCCAGAGATGGAGCCGCAGAGAATCGGCCCAAGCAACTGTTTACCAAAAACACAGGTTTGTGCTAAATCGAAAGATGACGTATACGAGCTGACGCCTGCCCGGTGCTGGAAGGTTAAGAGGAGATGTGCAAGCATTGAATCGAAGCCCCAGTGAACGGCGGCCGTAACTATAACGGTCCTAAGGTAGCGAAATTCCTTGTCAGGTAAGTTCTGACCCGCATGAAAGGCGTAATGATTTGGGCACTGTCTCAACAGCCCGCCCGGCGAAATTGTAGTACCGGTGAAGATGCCGGTTACCCGCGACAAGACGGAAAGACCCCATGGAGCTTTACTGTAGCCTAATATTGGGTTTCGATGTTGCATGCACAGGATAGATGGGACACAGGGAAACAGGAGCTTTGGCTTCTGCGGAGTGGCCGTTGGGATACCATCCTTGCGATATTGGAATTCTAACCTGCGGCTCTGAATCGAGTCGGGGGACATTGTTAGGTGGGCAGTTTGACTGGGGCGGTCGCCTCCTAAAAAGTAACGGAGGCGTTCAAAGGTTCGCTCAGCTTGAACGGAAATCAAGCAAAAGAGTGCAAACGCAGAAGCGAGCCTAACTGCGAGACTGACGGGTCGAGCAGTAACGAAAGTTGGAGTTAGTGATCCGGTGGTATGTGAGTGGAAATGCCATCGCTCAACGGATAAAAGTTACCCTGGGGATAACAGGCTGATCTCCCCCAAGAGTCCACATCGACGGGGAGGTTTGGCACCTCGATGTCGGCTCATCGCATCCTGGGGCTGTATTCGGTCCCAAGGGTTTGGCTGTTCGCCAATTAAAGCGGTACGCGAGCTGGGTTCAGAACGTCGTGAGACAGTTCGGTCCCTATCTGTCGTGGGCGCAGGATATTTGATGGGAGCTGTCCCTAGTACGAGAGGACCGGGACGGACGTACCTCTGGCGCACCAGTTGTTCCGCCAGGAGCATAGCTGGGCAACTACGTACGGATCGGATAAACGCTGAAAGCATCTAAGCGTGAAGCCGACCCAAAGATAAGATATCCCATTGTTTTAAACAAGTAAGACCCCTTGAAGACTACAAGGTCGATAGGCACGATGTGTAAGTGGAGCGATCCATTCAGCAAGCGTGTACTAATAGGTCGAGGGTTTGACCACAATTCGCTTGAGACTCTTAGAGTCAACGAAAAAATGTAAGCAGTGATTATTCAGTTTTGAAGGCACGTCCTTCTAAAAATACTGGACAGATACACAGAAATGTGATATACTGTGTCAGTCATATGGTCGGTGACGATGACGGTGAGGTTCCACCTGTTCCCATTCCGAACACAGTAGTTAAGCTCACTCGTGCCCAAGATAGTTAGCTGGAAACGGCTTGTGAAAATAGGTAGCCGCCGACTTTTATATGGCCCGTTGGTCAAGCGGTTAAGACAGAGGCCTCTCACGCCTTTAACATCGGTTCGATTCCGGTACGGGTCACCATATGCACCTCTAGCTCAGTTGGTAGAGCAACTGACTCTTAATCAGTGGGCCCAGGGTTCGAGTCCCTGGAGGTGCACCAGATATTGAACGTCAAATCGTAAGATTTGACGTTCTTTTTTGTTATGTAACCCCGAAAAATCGGGGTTTGCACGGTCAATGCACGGTTTTTGCACGGTCGGCGTTTTCGTGGGAATCCTCTGCATGGGCTGGAATTGCTTTGAAATGCGTGGTAAATTTTGCATCAGGTCAGCAGAGCCAGACGGAGCTGCGCCTTTACTTCGGGGTCTGCGTCCTTCAGAAGTTCCAGCAGAGCGGTCATGGAGATGGTCGGTTCGCCTGCGGCGGGTACAGCCTGCGGGCTGGGGCTTTCCTGTTTAGCATAGAACCCTTCCTCAAATTTCCTGCCCAGTTCTACACGAGAGGACTGCTGGATATGAGCGTAGGTGTTCACCAGCATATCCGCCGTGGCGTGCCCTGTGGTGCCCTGAACGGCTTTCACATCGCCGCCGGAGATCATCAGTTGGTAGGTGGCACTGGAATGCCGCAAACCGTGGAACACAATGCGGGGGAATTCCGGGTGGGCATCCTGCCATTTGAGGAACTTCTTGCGGATCAGCACCGGCTCCACTGCCAGACCATTGGGTAGACGGAACAGCATTCCGCTATCATGGTAGCGTGCCGGGTCTTTCCTCTCGTCTGCCGCCAACTGATTCAGCCACTTCTTCAATTCCTCTTTCAGTGCAGAGGTCATGAAGATGGTACGGCAGGAGGATGCGGTTTTGGTGCTTTTCAGGATGAGGGAAGTGGTGCTGCGCTCCAGCTTGTCCGGGAATATCTTGATGATGCAGCCATCGTCCACTTGGTTCAGGGCTTCTTTTCGCACTCGCTGCATGGACTTGTTGATACGGAAGGTTCCGATGCCATCCGCAGCATCAAAATCCAGATCTTCCGGGGTCAGACCTACGATCTCGCCCTCTCGCAGTGCGCCCACCAGTGTGAGGTGGACTGCCAGATGCAGGATGGGGTCCTCCATGCTGTCCAGAGCCGCCCTCATTTCCTCTACCGTCCAGATGGTGCGCTCCTGCGTAGACTTCTTGGGGCTGTCCACGGGAACAGGGCTTTTGACAAGGATGCCCCACTCTACGGCATACTGGAAGGCAGTGCCCAGCAGCCGGTGCACCTCATGGATCGTTGTGCCGGAAAGGAAACGCTGCTTCTGCTTTTCGGTCAGTTCCTGCTTCTTGCCCTCGATATACGAACCACAGGGCGTTTTGCTCAGGGTCGTGTAGAGGTTCTCCATGTGGTAGGGCTTGAGCTTCTGCATCTCCATACTACCGATATAGGGGATAATGAGATTCTGAATGGTGGAAAGGTTGGATTCGTAGGTTTTGGGTGCCCACTTGTGCTTGCTGCACTGTTTCGGCAGCCAGTCCATCAGGAACTCTGCCACCGTTACCGAGGACGGAATCAGGAAAGTGCCAGCGGCCAGTTCATGCTCGATTTGCTTTTTTCGGTTCGTTGCCTCCTCTTTTGTGGGAAAGCTCTCCCATTTGTCGCAGCTCTTGCCGTGCTCATCTTCGTAGGTGTAGCGGACGCTGTAAGAGTTGCCGCGCTTCGTAATATATGCCATACTGTTTGCCTCCTTATCAAGCTGCCCGGTAGAGCCACGCATCGAAGCTGTCCTTCGGCACACGGATGCTTCCGCCTACTCGCAGGACACGGAATTCGGTAGTGCTGTTGCACAGATTGTAAGCAGAGCGCAGGCTGATGGCCAGCATTCGTGCGATCTCTTCCACCGTGTACACCAGTTTCGTGGTTGCCGGGCTGTCAGTCGGAGACTTGACGGCATTGGTTTGAGTGACCACTTCCATTGTAGTGGGATTCGAGTCCTTTTGCAAGAACTTTTTCGTATAATCGGAAGATTGCACAGGGACGGTCATAGAATTACGGTCAAAATCCATAAGCATTGCTCCTTATATTGTCATATCATCTAAAAATTCAGCTTAAAGTTCTACATCTTGCCCACGCTTACGGTTTTGCTGCGGCACATTCATGGTGTGCTCCTGCTTGGGGGCAAGAATCTTTTCCAGAAAGCCACGCACCAGTTCGGGCGCACGGTGGAGAGCATCCAGATAGGGTTTCACGTCGTACCACAGGTCGTGGTACTTGTTGCTCCAACGAACGGCCTCTTTCTTGGCGGTGGAAAGTTCTTCTTTCAGGCGGCGGTTCTCCACATCCATCATATAGCCGTGGTCGGCTTGCTTTTTCAGCTTGGAAAACTCTTCTTCGGTCAGCGAATAGTTGCCGAGAAAGGTGCGCTTACCAATATAATCCAGATCGCGCGCATGAATGAGGGCTTCTTTTGTGAGCGTGACCTTTTTCTGCACAGCGGCAAGTTCCTTTTCGGTCTTGGAGAGGGTTTTGTTGGTTTGGGTGAGGTGCTGCTCTTTCTGGTCAATCTGGGCGGTCAGAGTGTCCAGTCGCTCCTGCTCCCGCTGGACTTTGAACTGGGTGACGGTCAGGTGTTCTTCAGTGCTGCCACGCTCACCGCGCTCTACATCCGTATACCCGGCGTTGCGCATATAGTGGAAGAAATCGTCTTGCAGGACACTGTACGACTTCTTCAGGACTGGCTTGCCGCTCTTTTGCAGGACAGGCTTTCCGGCATCGTCCAGCAGGGGCTTGGAAGCCCACTTCTTGCTTCGGCTGACCTGCATGACGGTCTCCTTGACGGTGCCGACCAGTGCCTTGTCCTTGCAGCGTTTCGACCAGAGAATCTGCTTTTCCACCACAGGCACATAGACCACATGGAGATGATAGTGGTAGACTTCACGGCCTAATGCTTCGGTCATGGCACGGTTGATCTCATCGGCGTGCATGACTGCCGAGAGGATATACTGCTCACCGCCCACGATTTGAACGGCAGCTTGGTAGGCATCCTCATAGAACTGCTTGGCGAACTCGTAGCCGCCGTGGTTGTCAAAGTAGGCCGAGTTGACATCAAAGACAAGCTCGCAGTAATGGGTGGCATCCGGCTTCAAGCCGCGCGTTGAAATCGTGCCAGCGGTTTCCAGTTGGGAGAACAGGTCGGTGTAGCTGGCGGTTGGCTTTTTGAAGTGGATGTTCCATGCAGTGCGTTGGGGGATGATGTCGGGGTTCCGGTAGCTGTCCTTTTCGCGCTCGTTGTGCTGCTGAGTGTTGCCAACGGCCTTGTCCGAAACGGCGAGATTTCGGACACTGGTGCGGTCAACGCCATCGTTTCTTGCCAAAGGGCATCCCTCCTTTCAAGGTTCATCGAGAGGTGACGGGGAATGAAGATGCACTTCTTCGGAAGTGTAATAACCCACTATGACACTTTCATCCCTGCGGTCTGCAAAGTGTAGTGGGCTCTCCGAGGGGGAACGAGGGAAAACGTCTCCTGCGGGAGAGCTACGATCAAGTTCGCACAATGCGAACTTGATTGCTCCGTACGCATCTGAAAAAATTGCGTACGGACTTCAAATAACCCGTACGGTCTGTACGGCGTACGGAAATCTAAAATAAAAACGATAACACGTTTTAATCTGCTTCGATTCGCCGTACGGGTGCGTACAAGTACAGACCGTACAGGTTGTACGAACTTCTTCCGTGAAAAAATGCACTTTTTACGGACAGGGGTGGACAAGCGGTTCAATGCCCACAAAACCGCGCACCCTGCGGCCACCGGGCAGGGCGGTGTTATGCGTTGCACCAGAGACCCCAAAGTGGGAACTCTGGTGTTTTTTGCTTCCTGCCTGAATATACGGAAAATTTTGCAGGAAAGGCGAAAAAGCGGCAGAACTGCAACGGAAAAAGAAAAAAGCCCTCACTGGTTGCAGGACTGCAACAGCAAGGGCGGAGAGGTAACCGTATATTGAACAAAACGGCAGAGCGTATTATAATGAGGAAAAAGATCAAAAAGGAGGGCCGACCACATGGCACAGGAATATCTGCCCGAACCGTCCAACGTCCGTCTTGCGGACTTGATGAAAGAGCACAATATCAGCCAACCGGAGCTTGCCAAGGAAATCGGCTGCTCCAAGAGTACCATCAGCCGCTTTATCAGCGGTGCAAAGGGAACCCTGACCCATGAGCAGGTGCTGAGGATTGCAAGGCTGTTCAACGTGTCCACGGATTTTCTGCTGGGAGAAACCAACATTCCTGACCGCAAGAACTACGATATTGCCGAACTGGGCTTGTCCGTAGAAGCTGCAAAGAACCTCTACACAGGGCGTGTCAATGCAGAGGTGGTCAATCTGCTGCTGGAAAACGCTCGCTTTGCAGAGCTTACTTACCGCATAGCGCAGTATTTTGATGATACCTTTGCATCCGGCATCGCAGCACAGAACGCTATGCTCACGACATTGAGTACCCTTCTGCGCACAAAGGTCAAGACCCCGGAAGCAGCCAAGGCTGCAAAGGACATCAGCCTTCGGAGAAAGCCTGTGTACCAAGGCGACCTTGATGACATTGAGATGTATTTCATGGCAGCGGTCAAGGAGATCAAAAAGGGTATCGGGAGCCATTACGCCGAACAGGAAGCTATGAGTAAGAAAGTGGCAGAGAAGATGTTCACCGAATTGACCAAGGGGCAGGATGTACAGCACCCAACGATTACAGCAGAGCAGCTGACGGATGCAATGTTGGACAGTGTTTCGGGCATGGAGGGAGCTACGCCGGAAGCACTGGAACAGCTGCGGAACGGTCTGCTGGGAATCTTGCAGTCTGCCGCAGAGCAGGAAAACGCCCATGAAGCAGACGAATGAACGGCTTTGTGCGCTGGCGCAGAAAGGCGATGCCGCCGCACTGGACAGCCTGATTGAAAACAACAAGTCCTTTATCGGCAAGGTGGCAAATGACCTTTTCCGCAGTATGAATCTGGCGCAGTCCGGTCTGAATCTTGACACGGACGATTTGAAACAGGCGGGGAATCTGGGCTTATGGAAAGCCGTGCCGAAATTTGATGCGGCGCGCGGCATGAAGTTCCTGACCTATGCGGCTCCTGCCATTCGCAACGCCATGATGGACATGGTACGGGATGCCTTTGCCACTTTTGAACAGCGGATGGTGACGGAGGATAAGGACGGCGTCTGCTACCAGCGCGTTTCGCTGGACGATGTTCTGCCGGGAGAGGAACAACTGCGGCGCATTGAAGCCATAGCCGACCCCTACGCCATGCAGCCGCAGAGTATTATGGAAGAGCAGGAATCGCGCCGGGAACTGTACGATGGCCTGAAACGGCTGACCCAACGGGAGCAGACCTATCTGCTGTACCGCTATGGCTTCACCGATGGCGAGGAACATCCGCTGATCGGCACGGCGATATACTTTCACCTGACAAAAGGCCGCGCCAAAAAGACCGAGGAACAGGCCATGGATAACCTGTGGCTGGAACTGCCGTGGTGGTTTGATTAAAGGGAGCGAAGAAAATAGCTTTTATACACTAAAGAATGAAATCAAAATGAATGAGAATTTATTTGGAAGTTTTAGGGAAGAATGCACATTCTAATTTTTTTAATATGGAAAGCTTTTTACGGTTGATAGCTTGTCTACTGACACCAGATTTTTCTGCTATATCTGCGATGCTCATTCCTTTAAAAACAAATTGAGATAATAAGGTCAGTTCAGAAGGTTGAAGAACAGAATGTAAATCGGAAATCAATAGTTCAGGATATTCATCGTTTGAGGACAAAGACATCTAATCGAAATCAATTTCATCAACGCTTGCGATGACAGAGTTATCTACGGCGTTTTTTCGGCTGTTAAGCGAAATGTATTGATGCCGGATAGAGGATTCAATATATTTCACTAATGTGCCGTCATCTTTTCTTTGAAGTTTGGTCAATTTTCCGGAATGCAGTAATTCGAGAAGATATAATTGTAAATCTGAATAGGCATCCTCATACTTAAGAAGAGCTGCATATTTTTTCAGTAATGGCTGAAAACGTTGGACGATTTGTAGCTGTGCAAAGGAGTTGCCGTTATATGCATTTAGAAAAAGGTCAAAAAGCGTATAATTCAATTTTCTTTCCTCCTTTTAAGAGGAAAGAGAAAAAATGTTAAGATTTGTAAACGGAAAAATAGATTTTTGTGAGCTAATATAAAAAGTTTACAAGAAGGTAATAGAGACTAAACAATATGTTGATAAACTTATAAAAAAGGAGAACATATATGAATTGTGCAAAAAGTGTAAAAATGATAGTGATTCTAGGTTGTATTGCGGTGAATTTGGTGGGATGTGGAATGAATGATACAACAGCATCATCAATGTCCACAGTAGTTTCGTCACAGGATACATCGTCAAGTTCATGCAATTCTGAAGAAAAAAATGATTTGCAAGATTTTTCCCAGACGTTAGTTGATTCGACCTCGGTATTTTTAGATCAAGATCAATATACTGTTTTTGAAAAAGCGCAGAAAATAGACTATGCACTTTGGGGACAATCAAGTAACTTAAAAGGACTGAATTTTAAAATTGAAGATGCTCCGACTTTTGTGCCTATGACGCAAAATGCGCCGACATATGTAAAACTGAACGGACATGATTATGAGGTCTATCAAAATTCTTATAAAGAGTTTGAAGAATATATGAAATCTATTTTTACAAATGATTTCTTGTCACAAGATTCAATTGAGAAAAAGTTTGTGAATTATAATGGAAAACTTGCCGTTTGTGATGACTATGATTTGGCACAAATTCCATATTTTACTGGATATGTGGGAGAATATTATCCGGATGATTTCTGCTCAGTGCGATACTATTTGAAAAATAAAACGGAAGCACAAGTAAATTTTGTAATGATTGCATACTATAATCCCAATGAAACGTATGAGGAACATGATGAGTATTCATATGATGACATGAATAAAGTCGAATATGAAATGCAGTTGGTAAAAGTTGGGGATGTGTGGAGAGTAAATAAATATCACTCGCCTGAGCTTGGATAAGCAGATAGTGAAAAGTGTTGCATATAATAGGCATTGAAAAATCCCCCCCGAAGCCTTTTCGAGAGTTGAGAAAAGACTTTGGGGGGGATATATGTTAAAAATGATGCTTTACAACTTATTGTTGATGAAGAGAGTAGAGATATTTAGGAGCGACGAGCGGTTGCGATATAATCACCGTATACGGTTTCATTGCGTGCAGTTCCCGCTTCCTCAAGAGTTCGAATGACACCACCAGCAGGATCAATGACGGAAATGCTGCTTGCAGAGGAGCAACTGCCAGTATAAGCAATCGCTGTGACAAAATGCGTCTTTTTGCCATCGCTACTGTTGAGCCGAATAATGATGGGAAGGTTATTGTCAATACTTGCTTTGACTGCACTGAATACAGTCGCCTGCTCCTTACCGCCATGAGTGTAGTTGCTCGTGTCGATTTTACCATTGCACTTGCTGGGAAGAGCCCAAGTATTCAGACCGTTTGCACCCCAATTTCCACAGGCAGTCAGGACTTCGTTAGGGGTGAATTCACGAGGCCCATAGATATTAGCGGTATTCAACACGGCAACAAGAGAGCAACCACTATTTCCAACAAGCTTAACAATGTCCGGATTCTTCTGTGCCCAAAGATAGTTTCTATCAGTAGGCAGAGTGATTGAATGAGATTGACCACTTGTACCGCCCGAAGAAGCGTTCAATGCGTTTAGGGTGGCACTGCCGACCATACCATCGGCAGTCAAGCCGGATGCTTTCTGAAAACTGATAACAGCGTTATAAGTGCCTGAACCTGCAAGGCCATCCACTGTACTGGCGTAATAACCTTTGTTCTTCAGGAGCTGCTGGATGGTTTTAATGTCGCTTACCAGTGCGTTCCATGTACCATCGCCAACAATGCCATCTTGGGTAAGACCTTTTTTGCCCTGATACTTCTTAACAGCATTTTCAGTACCAGAGCCAAATTTGCTGTCAAAACTACCCGGAGGGCAGCACATGATATGCAGTCCATACTGCAGGTACATAACATAGTTGCCAGTACTTCCATTTTTGAGTAACATAGTAATAATCTCCTTTTTTTAGTAGGACGTTTATGGGGCCCTTCATTTGCGTCCTTACGTAATAGAAAGAGAGAATCACAGATGTTTTGTAAACATAGAGAGATAATTTAGGATATCTGGGTCGGCCACCCAAACCAATGCCGTCAAGTCGATGGGGGATAGGGTGATTTTATTTGTCGGAGAGTAAGTGCACGGTTTCTGCACGGATTTTGCACGGTTTCAAACCGTGCAGATGGTGCAAATCGTTGCAAAATTGGATAAAGGGTGCAGAAATTGCTGGGTGAAAAATTACGTTGCTTTGATTAAAAATAACGATAACTCGAAACTTCCAGAAACTGAGACGAACCGGCGACTTGCTCTCTTAATCAGTGGGCCCAGGGTTCGAGTCCCTGGAGGTGCACCACAACAACAAAATCCGAACTTTTTTCCGATAGGAGAAGGGTTCGGATTTTTTGTTTTCTTTGGAAAACAGAACGAATCCCTTGCTTCCATCGAAAAACGTCCTAGACCTTATCACAAAAAAGCACGACAGACCACGGTAAGAGTGCCGTAAGGCAGAAAGGACACAAACATGAAGTACGATGCAAGAGCCTGCCATTTCAACATGGATACCGGCTGCGTGGAGCTGCTGCTCCGGGATGGGAGAATGATCTCCATTGACTGCACTGGGGTCGAGGATGAATTGGACGTGACCATGGCGCAGAGGTTGGAGTTAGATTATCTCATCTACAATGACCCGCTTGGCTATGCAGACTTGATTCTGAACGGCGAACCAGAGGAGTATCTGAAGAATGTGGCGGGAAGTCACGGATTAGAAGATTAAGCATAAAAGGGTATGCGGCTATAAACCGCATACCCTTTTACACTTTATCGCTTCCAGACCGCTGCGGCATTGGAACGTGACATCAGTTCTTCGACCGGGATTCCGGCTGGGCAGATGTCCTGGCACGCAAGAGATTTTCCGCAGCCTTCAAAATAAAGCTGACGATACGCATTTGCGAGTTCTGTCCGATGGGCAATATCCTGTTCTTCGTTCAGAATACGGTAAGCGTTGACGGGCAGAACAGCTCCAGCAAATTCACTGTTCGGGTCAAAGTTCGGGCAGACCTCCAAGCAGCAGCCACAGAGCAGACACTTAGCAGATCGATACCGCTGGCTGTGCGTATAGCTGGTCTGGAACGCATCTCCTTCCAGCCACAGCTTTGTCCGCTTCAGTGCTTCAAAGATCACGGAACGGTCTACGACCAGATCTTTCACCAGTGGGAATTTGCTCAAAGGCTCCAGAGTAACAACGCTTCCCTTACAGTCCCGCAGAAAAACGGAACAGGCAAGACGAGGCAGACCATTGATCCGCATGGCACAGGCACCGCACTTGCGTATCATGCAGCCGCATTCCCACGCAATGGGGGAAACGACCGTTCCGCTCTTTTCGCACAGAGGGCTGCGGTGATTCAGCTCGTTCAACACCGAAGCAATCGAGGTGTCCGCACTTCCCTCAAAGGAAAACTCCTGCCAGCAGGGTGAAGCCTGCGGGTTTTCCTGCCGTTTGATTCGGATGGTGTAGTTCATAAATCATGCCGCCTTTCGGGGATGGATTCAAAGCTGATGGCGATATGCTGCCCGTTCCAGTGTGCCACGGTGGTTTTGCAGTAAACGGCATCGTTGCGTTGGGGATAATCTGCCCGCCAGTGCGCACCCCGGCTTTCTTTTCGGGCGAGGGCACTTTCCAGCATGGCACAGCCCAGAAGCGGAAGGGTGCCAGACAGTTTGCGGATTTCCTGAATGCCCGCTTCCAATGTCTGTGCATCCCGCACGACACCGAGTGCGTTCAGCAGAATACGATTCATCTGCATTTGAGCGTCCGGGGAAAGTTCGGGCAGAAGGGATTCTTCGGCACAGGGCATATTGGGGGAACTGACTGTTTCCCGGCAGGCAGTTTCCGCAGCAATCTGTCCTCCATAGATCGCACCCAGAAGAGAATTTCCACCCAGACGGTTTGCGCCATGGTACTGAGCGCAGCATTCACCGGCAGCGTACAGATTCCGCATCGAAGTGCGGTGCCGCTCGTCCACCTGAATGCCTCCCATAAAGTAGTGGATACCCGGCAAAATCGGAATGGGTTCTTTGCGAATATCTTTGTGCAGATAGGTCTGACAATCATCCACCAGTCCGGCAAGTTTATGCTCCATGACTTCTTTAGGAAGCTCTGTCATATCAAGGAACACCTCATAGTCACGGCTGACCGTCCAGACTTCCCGCGCGGTGATGTCACGCGGCATCAGGTTGCCGAGTTCCGGATATTTTTCTTCCATGAAATACCACGGCTTCCCGTTCCGTAATGCAAACAGCCGCCCGCCCTCACCACGGGCGGCCTCACTCAGAAGCATCCGTTTTTCGCCCAGTTCGACCGTGGTAGGGTGGTACTGGATCATTTCAAGATTTGCCATCGGAACGCCCAGACGGAACAGTTCTGCGGTGACTTCTCCGGTATTGGCAAGAGAGCCGGTCGTATCACCGAATAAGCCATGCAGCCCGCCTGTGGCAATCAGGACGGCATCGCATACAAACCGCAGCAGTTCGCCAGTATAGGTGTCCTGCACTGTGCAGCCACCGCAGATGTTCCCGGAAAGCAGCAGGGTGCGGAACTTATGGTGTGGAAAGCGTTCGACCGTTCCTGCGCTTTCTTCCCGGCGCACAGCATCAATCAGAGCGGTCATTAGCTGCTTTCCCGTATCGCTTTGTGCAAAGGCCGTCCGCTTTTTCTTCTGTCCGCCAAAATTCCGCAGGTCGAGTTCATCGTCATCTGTCACGTTGAATTGTACTCCCAGATGGTGCAGGCTGCGCACCAGTTCGGACGCAGCCTGCGTCATCCCCCAGACTGCATTCGGGTCAGCAAGTCCGCAGGCAGCGGTCAGGGTATCTGTATAATGCTGCTCCGGGCTATCCTCCTCTCCCTTGGTATTCAAGGCTGCATTGATTCCGCCCTCTGCCATAACAGACTGCGCCCGCTCGGAGGCAAGGGAGGACACCAGCTTTACCGTCCAGCCGTTTTTCACAGCAGTCAAAGCAGCGGAAAGCCCTGCCAGCCCTGCACCCACGATCACCAAAGTGTGTTTCATACATTGTTCCACCCGATATAATATAGAATGATCGAACCGGCAGCAAACAGCACCAGTATAGAAAGAATCAGATAGAGGTCGCCGCGCTGCTCCTTATCCCGGACGATGCCCAGCGATACCAGAAGGGGTCGGAGATTGAGCAGAAGATGCACAAATACCGAAGCAACCAGTAAAAGCTGCGTCAGCAGCCGGACCGTTGTGAACGGAAACAGAATGTATACGCCATCCTGCACTCTGCCGAACACGCCAATATGGAAAAAGAGCATGAGTAAAATAGCAAGCCCACTGGTGCGCCTTGCCCAGAACAGAGCATTCTGCTTTCCGTAGAGTTTTCCGCCGGACCGGGAAGCCCGGAATGTCTGTGCGGTCAGCAAAAGCCCAAGGACGGTGTGCGCCGCCAGAATGCCAACGCCGATCCATGCCAGAAACTTTCCTGCCCCGGAACTGATGCCCAGCAACATAAAACTGCCCATCAGCCCATGAAGCAGACAGATGAAAAGTAGCAGAACGGAGAGAATGGTGTTCAGTTTTCGCATGAGGGGTCCTCCATTTCTTCTGCGGAGAGCAGAAGGATGTCTGCATCCGGCAATGCTGTTGCATCAAGCGTATTTTCCGAAACCAGCAGCAGTTGATACCGCCCATTGATTGCACGGGAACGCAGCATGGTTTCGCTGTACTGCTTCAACGTGACATCTGCTCCGGCAGCAGTCAGGCGTTCACAAAGAGCCGTTGCATAGCAAAGCAAGGGATAGTCTGTTTCGCAGACCGAAAGCGTCATGTGCGGCAGTCCGGCATCGGAAAGGACTTCTGTCTCACCGGAAACAAATGCTTTCAGATCATTCCGGAAATCCGCATCGGAAAACGGTTCCAGCGCAGGGTTGATTTTCAACAAATGTTTCCGAATTGTTAAGACGCAAAAATAAGTAGAGGTGGTGCTGCTCATGTAAGGGGGTCACCGTTTGATCCGAACGAAGTTCCTGCCCCTGTTTGTGCAGCGGCGTTGACGAAAAGTCGGTATCACGTTCGGACGGCTTATGAAATTTTCAAGGTACGGTTTGCGTTTGCAAGCGTAGCGTAGCAATGAAAGCCCCAGTGGTTTTTTAAGCAACGGAACGGTCTTGCACAGCAAGATGGAAGGACTTTGCCCTGACAAGTTCCCAGAAAAGAAAAATACCGCCCACGCAGCGCAGCGATGATTTTGTCGGGTGAATCGGCGGCAAAATTGATCGGGTGTGTTGCGGGGCGGTAAATTCTTTTGCGGACTTTCCCTCACTGAAGTGGTGGGTCTCACGGTGATAACCAACCACTTTCTGTGGCTGTGTTCAAAATGAACACGACCACATCTTGTGGATGACTTGTAACCAATCCACAAAACCAGTGGGACTTACAAGAAAAATACCACGGCATGTAGAATGCGTCAAGAGGGTTTTGAAAAATTTATTGAAGTGAAGCAAGAAAAGTATGACACATCTTGTAGCTTTAGGAAAAAATACGCTATGTGAATCAGAACAACCCCCATTTTCTGTCTGCGGTAGATCTTTCTATTGCCGGCAGCAACAGGATGTTGCATTTTTGACCATTGTCTAACAATCGATGCAAAAAAATGCAGGGGAAAAACCCCTCAGATGGTTAGGTAAAACAAATTCACGAAGTAAAAATAGCACTCCCACCGGGCGTTGTCAAGCAGAAACAGACAAGTTTACAGAGGCGAAATTTTTTCGATGCGGGAAACGTTTTGCCTCCTCTATGCCGCAGGGGAAGCTCCAATAACGAAATCTTTTTCAAAATCTCCGAAAATGACTAAACTCCTTGACAGAGGAGACGGCAGGGCGTATTATTTTGGCAGAAGGACCGCGGAGAAGCGGCATTTTATAGAATGGAAAGTTAGCTTTGCCTAACTCAAAACTCTGCCCTATACGAAGAAATATATCTCTTCTATTTACAGGTGGAAAATAAATAGAGAAGGAGCGTATGCCCGCCCTGTGCAATGTGGATTTTGCAGCGATGGAACTGCTTCACGCAAGGCTGGTGCGGACGACCACCTGTGCAAATGGCTGTAAGTGCGACTACACCATCTGCGGCGATCAGGATCCATACTTAAAGGAACATCCCGAATACCGGGACGAAAACGGATACAGGAGGAACAGGGAATGATTTTACAAGTGATTCTGGAAGGTCTTGGGTTGGGAGTTCTGCTGGTTCTGATCTGCGCTGCGGGCATCCGTAAGGGGGCTGTTGGGATGGTGCATCTTTACAGCCCGGCGGTGCAGCAGCGGTGCGTAAAACTGGGGCTTACAAGTCCGGAACGCATCCGACGCAACAGCCTGCTGTTCAAAGCAGTCTGCATTCCCGGCTATATCGGCTATGTGCTGGTCTGTGTCTATGGGATAAACGGTGCAAAGGGCTTTGTTCAGGGTTTCTGGCAGTTACTCGTCATCTTGTCCGTTATGAATCTCATGGACCGCCTGTTGGTTGACGGCTATTGGGTGGGGCACACGAACGCATGGACGATCCCCGGAACAGAAGATCTGAAGCCTTATATTACCGCCAAGGACAAGGCGAAAAAGTGGCTGTTCGGCACGGTGGGCATGGCAGTCATAGCGATGGTGCTGGCGGCAATGATGACAGTACAGTGATCGGAAAGACCCTTCTGTCAGCAGCTTTTTCCGCTTCTTCGCAAGGGTCGGGGACAACGGGATGAAAATGCAGATCGTGAAAATCGAATTCGGAGGCAAGCAATGAAAATGAGCAAAGAAAAACGAGCACTCATCGCAGGTATGATTGGGTGCCTTTTATATGTGATCGGCGACTTTTTGTTTGCGGCGACCGGGAAAAGCCAAAGCACAGAATCCATTGGGCTGATGGTCAAGGTCGCCTATCTTGATATGGCAACATGGCGCATGGTGGTCAGCATCATCTGCGGTGTTCTCGGAACGGCACTCTATTACATCGGTTTTCACCAGATGTGGAAGCTTTTGAAGCAACGCCTCACCCAACCGAAGCAGCAGAAATGGGTCAAGCTGTTTCAAATTGCCTATCTCACCGGCACGGTCTGCTGGGGCTATGTTCATGCTATGTTCATGAATGTGGCGCTGATCTTCAAGTTTACCTTTGAGAAATACGGCGATATGCAGGCGGCAGCTGAAATTGCCAACAAGGTGTTTTACTGCAACGCCGCGCCGCTGCTGGCAGCATATATCCTGTGTGATGTACTTCTTTCTGTCGTGATGCTCGTTATGATCTGGAAAAGGATGCTCCCGCTCAAAACGACGGCACAGCGGATATTGGCATCCTTCTGCAACCCCATCGTTTTTACGGGGATTGTGGGAAATCTCTTCACGCTTCTGCCGTGGCCGCTGGATCAGATCGATCACGGCACGGAATCCGCCGGACACCTGCTGGTTTTGGTATTGGGGCTGGTTTTGCTTCGGGAGAAGGCAAAATGCGGAGAATGTAAGGAGACCGTGCAATGAAATACATGGGTATGCCCTTTGGAATGTGGATGCTGTTTGCCGGTTCCTTTCAAAAGCAGCTGACCGCTGTGCTGGGCTATGATGCAGACACCGCAAGAGCCATTACCAAAAAAGCAAAGCCGCAATACCGGCAGATCATCCGCAGGCTACCGGAGTTTGAAAAAGGCGACCGGTTCAAGATGAACCTCGTCAACTGCGCGATGATCGGTGCGTTTATTCTCTCCATGCCGGAGCACCCGGATGTGGAGCGGCTGACGGAGTATTATGCAAAATCTATGATGACAAAGCCCATGCAGTGGTTCTGCCGCAAGAGCGGAAAAAGCAAGTTTACCCCAAAGGATATTGCCGCCATGAAGGCCACTGCTGCTCTGAAAGCCGCCGACCGCAACCCCTACTCGTGGAACATGGAATTTTACGAATACCCTGACGGCAGCGGCTACGAAGGACGCTTTACCAAGTGCGGCATCTGTGTGCTGATGAAGGAGCTGGGGCTGTATGACCTGACCCCTGCTTTGTGCCATCTGGACTACACCATGAGCGAAGCAGGCGGTGTGACAAATTTTGTGCGGCAGTATACCCTTGCTTCCGGCGGATCCTACTGCGACTGCGGGTACAAAAAGAAAGGGTAACGGACGATGAAGAGGAAGAAAACCTATCTTTCCCGTGATTTCCGGGAGACTGCGGCACTGCGCTTTCCCGCGCAGGCAAAGGAACTGAACACCGCTTTCGATATGCGCCTGAGTGCGCTGCTGGCTGAAAATGCAGATGCAAGCAAGGAAAAGCAATACCACCTCAAGCGGCAGATATTGCCGGGCATTGCGGCCTACGAAACCTTGCAGCGAGTCATGCCGAAAGAAGAAGCACTGCAAACCGTTCACGGCTATGTGGAGCGGCTGGCGAGAACGAGCCACAAACAGCTTGCCGCCCTGCTGCACATACCGGGGCTTTACCGCCTTGTTCCCGGCGTTTTCGTCAAATCCACCCGGAGCGTTTTCGGCCCGGCGGCGGGCTTTGCCCCAAAAGAACTGCAGACCGGTAACGGCGTCTGGCGTGTGGATATGATGAAGTGTCCCTATCACGACACCTGCACAGAATACGGCTGCCCGGAGCTGTGCCGCTGCTTTTGCGACAGTGATGACATCAGCTATACTGGGCTGCATCCGAAGCTGATCTGGGAGAGAAGCATGACGCTGGGGCACGGAAATGACCGCTGCGATTTTTGCATGAAGGTCAGATAATAGCGGGGAGGCAGATTGGTATGGAAATCAAACGATTCGGCAATATAGAGGGAAAGACCATGATGCTGCTGCACGGAAATCTTATGTGCTGGCAGCAGTTTGAGGATTTGATCCCGCTGCTGGAAAGGAAATTCTGCGTGTATGCCGTCAGCTTCGATGGCTTTGACGGAACAGGCAAAACAACCTACACGACCGCCCAGAATCAGGCGGACAAGTTGGCCGGTTATATTGAGAAAGAGCTTGACGGACGGCTGGATCTGCTTTTTGCAGAGTCGCTGGGCTGCGGACCGGCTGTTTTTCTGAAGGCTTCCCCAACCGTTCAGATCGATCGGATGATCCTCAGCGGGCCGGAGTATCTGGATTTCGGAGTGCTGAATCGACTGATTTTGAAGGTCATGCCGCAAAAGCAATATCGAACGGCACACGAAAAGTATATGCCTGCATGGGCACTGCGCTTTATGGGGCAGACGGAGCAGGGAATGCAGACTATGCTCCGCCGTATCCCGGATCATATCAGTTTGGAATCCGTCCGGGCCACTTGGGAGGCAGGACTTTATCTCTATCGAACGGACTTTTTGGTACAGCCCGATGCAAAGGTCGCCTGTTGGTACGGAGAAAAAGAAGGGCACATGAAAAAGGCCATCCAGCGGCTGCGGACGGCATATCCGAGCCTGATCGTCCGCTGTTTCCCCGGTTTCGGCCATGGCGAGATCATCAATCATCCGGCGCTGCTTGCATCGGAGCTGGAACGCTTTCTGACGGATGGCGGGACAGAGAGATGTGCTAAAGGATCAGGAAAGTGAAATACAATGAAAGTTACAACATTAGACGAAAAATCCATCCGTGATATCGGCCATGCCTTCGGCTATTATGACTATGAAGAGGAAACAGGAATGTCCGCTGCCTTTTCCGGGAAAGAAGCCACGGCAAACTATATCTGCGCTTATGTGCGCGGGGTGCTGCGGGGCGGCTTTCTGCACACCACCAGCGAGCGGGGCGAGGGATATATCGCCTACAAGCTGCCAAAGGAGAAGATGGGACTCAAGACGATGTGGCCCATCGCCTGCGGAATGCTGCACAACTCCACCCTGAAGCGCCTTTTGCAATTTGGTATTGCCATCAAGCGGGGCGGGGCTTCCCTGCAAGACCGCATGGACAAGGAAAAGAAACCCTACATTTTCGTTGGACTTGTCTGTGTGCGGGAACAGTATCAGGGGCAGGGCTATATGCGAAAGGTGCTGGACCTTGCCTTTGCTGAGGGCGACCGGCTGGGCGTGCCGGTGATCCTGGAAACGGATGCAAAAAGCAAGTGCGACAAATATGTCCATCTGGGCATGGAACTTGCCGGAGTGCGGGACATCGGCGAATTTGGAAAGCTGTATGACCTGATCAAAAAACCGGACGCGGAAAAGCAGCAGTCTGTCAGTACGGAGGCATCAACATCAAAATGAAAATCACGGTTCTTGTAACGCTCATGGTATTTCTGGCATACTTTCTTGTTTTATACGGCGGGGTGGGTTTCATTCAGGACAAGCGTTTTTTCTCATCCGCACCAAAGGAAAATCTGGACGCAATCCCCGATACAAAGGAACGATTTCCCGGCGCACATAGTATCGGCTGGGTGATTGAGATCATTGCCATCCTGCTTTTTCTCGCTGCGGCGGCACTAAGCGTATGGGACGGCGTCAGAAACGGCTTCGGCTTCCTGGACTTCTTTGTGCGGTTTCTCGCCGTGCTCTACGCCATGGAGATCTACGACATCATTTTCTTTGACTGGGTGCTGCTGTGTCACTCCAATTTCTTTCCGCATTTCTATCCGGAGCTGAAGGGCGTGGTCGGTCCGCATATGTTCGGCTATAACAAGCGAACACATATCCGGCACTTTGTGATCTACATTCCCGCCTCCGCTGTGGCAGCGTGGCTTTGCGCACTGCTTTGAGGACGTGTGACAGAAGCAATAGTTTTGGGAGGCAGAGATTTTCTATGCGTGTGATAAAAAAAGTCCTGCATGAAAAAAGAAAAACAACAGAAGCCCATATCCAGCAGCTTCAGCATAAGGGAAAACAAGGAATCCGCTACACCGCGATGATGCCAGATGCTCGATTCGCACGCAGACTGAGAGGAGAAAAACAATGATCGTACTGCAACTGCTGCTTTATTGTCTGCTGTTTACCGCAATGGTAAAAATCGCTGTGATCGGCGGTGCTGTCAATGGACTGTACTTTTATCCCAAGGAGGTGCAGGATCGCGCCATCGAACTGGGACTGATCGACCGCAATACGATGAACCGGAAACGAAAATGCTTTATGATACTGTTCTTTATCGTAATGCTTGCTGCTCTTGTGCTGATCATCGGTTTGTGGAACGGGGCTTCCTCCTTTGGTGAGGTCTATTGGCAGGCGCTGCTGTTTCTTGAGGTCATGAATATCTATGACGGCGTTATAATCGACAAGCTATGGGTCGGGCACAGCCAGTTTTGGGTGCTGCCAGGGCTTGAAGATGCGCCGTTCGTGCAGACCTGGAGGCAGGTGCTGAAAAAGCGAAGCATACTGGCGCTGATCTGGGTTGCGGGAGCGGCAATTGTCGGCGGTATTGTCCATTTGATTTTCTAAGAAGTTGGAAATTGCCCAAATGAAAAGCAGAATCATGAACTGCAATCGGAGGCAAAAAAGATGAAGACGGAGAAACCGAAAAAGCTGATTCGATGGTACATTCTCGGTGTGATCGGGGCAGTATTGACGATCCTGGCGGCAGGCATTGTGGTGCCCGCTTTGTCCTATCTGCTCAGCTTTGCCGCCGGAGCCATGCTGTATGTGGTGGTGGAGGAGCTGATCCCGGAAATGTCGCAGGGGCAGCACTCTAACGTCGGCACGGTGTTTTTTGCGGTAGGCTTCAGCGTGATGATGGTACTGGATGTGGCACTGGGATAGCGCATGGTTGAGAAAATTGCGATGCAAGGGGCGAAGAAAGGAAAAATATGAAAGACAGAGATCTGCCAGTTGACCACAGCTGCCATTCCAAGCCCTGCAAAAGACGGATTGTGGAGATCGGATTGAATAAACAGTATGATTGATATCATTTTTCATGACAAAACGGGGGTCACTCCCTATAATCCCGGACAAACAGGCGGCTTTGAAAATGCGGCCGGAAGTGGAGAAATTCACTATTACCGGCTGTTTGATGGCGTGGGGATCATGCTGCTGCGGCTGGAGATGGAGACCTATACGGAAATCCGCACGCAGATCGGTATGATAGAGATCAATTTCTGCATCAATGGCCGTTTTGAAACCAGCTTTTCCATGCGTGATAGCGTTCTGCTAAAGCCGGGGGATATGGCCGTCAGCTGCTACGACGGACGGCATGGAACACGTTCAGAGTCACGGTTCCCGCTGGGCTGTTACGAAGGGCTGTGTCTGGAAGTTGATCCAGCAGCCGCTCAGAACTGGCTTGAGAAGAACGCACCGGGCTTTTCGGTGGATTTTGCGGTACTGAAGCAGAATCTTCTGGGAAACCGATGGTTCATGTTCGGTACGGCAGGACCCCGCTGTGAGCACGTTTTCCGGGAATTGTACGAAAATGCGCCCTACATGGATCTCCGGTTCCTGCGGCTCAAGGTGGTGGAGCTGTTGATGCTGCTGAGCCGCATTCCGCAGGAGGAAGGAACGGACTTGTACTGTTCTACCGAACAGACCGAACTAGCACACCATCTCCGGGATCACCTTCTGACAAACCGGGAGGGGTATGTCTCCCTTGCGCAGCTGGCAGAAGAACACGGGATCTCGGTTTCGCACCTGCAAAAAATGTTCAAACAGGTCTACGGTGTGCCAGTATACCACTATATCAAGGAATACCGTCTGGAACAGGCTGCCGTAGAGCTTGTCCGGAGCGCAAAGCCCATTACGCAGATCGCACAGAATGCAGGATATGACAACGCCAGCAAGTTTTCGGAGGCTTTCCGGAAACGATATGGAACGACCCCGTCGCAGTACCGCACCCACGCAAATGGACTCGCAAAACGGAGCAGGGAAATCAGAATGGAGTAGTCCACGGCCGAAAAATATGCTAAAGTACAGAGCGGTTAGAACAAACTTACTTTAAAACCGGAGGTACTTTCATATGATGATGAAAAAGAAATTTGTTGCAGTGGCCTTGTCTGCGGTCTGCCTGCTGTCTGCTGTCGGCTGCGGCCAGCAGAGCGCAAGCACAGCGTCTTCGGCATCCAGCGTTTCCTCCTCGGTGGCTTCTTCGGCTTCCGCAAGTCAGGTAATGGATGCGGAGGATTATCTGTCTGGTATCAGCGGGACTTATGTGGAACTGTTCCCGGAGATGGCAAAGAGTGAATACCGGAATTTGTGGATCGACGCTGCGACTCCGCTGGTAGGCGAGGACAATGCGGAATCGGCTACGGATATGCTGCTGGGAATGTGCATGGCAGAGCCGTATGGCGAGGAGGCTGTTGAAAAATATGCAGCAGATCCGGACAGCACGGCGTTCAACTGCTATTTTCTGGGCGGCGTGGAAAAATTCGTGATGAATGGCGACACCATCACCGGTCTGGATGCGCAAGGACAGGAAGTGTTTGCACACACCTACCAGAAACTGGATGTGGACAATGAAAACAGCTTCCTCTTCTACCAGAGCGAGGATGCGGATTCCGGGGAGTTTACCTACTTTGCCTTTGCGCCCGATACGATGGAAACGACGTATCATCTGGAATTCCGCTATGCAGAGGATCTCGACGACCTGCAGAGCTGGTATGAAGGAAATTATGCTTATTGGAATGCTGCCGCCATCGCAGAGGACTATGATCAGGCAACTATGGAAAATGTCATTGAACTTTTCGTCACGGAAAATTTGTCTGAGGCAGAATAAACGGCACATGCGCACCCGATCATGTCAGGCGGTACGCATGGCAATATTACGGTAAGGATGTGATTTGATTGAAAAAACGATCGGACTTTTCCCGGCTGATGGGCTACGCCGGGAACTACCGATATTTCACCTACGCTTCGTGGGTGCTGTCTGCGGTCAGTGCGCTGGTGGCGCTGGTGCCCTTTGTGTACATCTGGAAGATCCTGCGGGATGTGCTGAACGCCGCGCCAGACTATGCGCAGGCGGTGAACATCCCCCATTACGGCTGGATGGCAGTGCTGTTTGCGGTGCTGTCCTACCTCATTTACATTGCGGCACTGATGTGCTCCCACCTGTCGGCGTTCCGGGTGGCGACCAATCTGCGGCTGGCGGTGTCAGAGCATCTGGCGGTGCTGCCGCTGGGCTTTGCCGAGACCTTCGGTAGCGGCAAGCTGCGCAAGATCATCCACGAGAGCACCGGAGCCGCCGAGACCTATCTGGCCCACCAGCTGCCCGACCAGTACAACGCCATCGCCACCCCGGTGGGGCTGCTGGTGCTGCTGCTGGCGTTCGACTGGCGGCTGGGTCTGCTGAGCCTTGCGCCGGTGGTGCTGGCGTTTCTCATCATGGCGACCATGACCGGCAAGCGGATGGCTGAAAAAATGCGGCAGTACGGCAACGCCTTGGAGGCGATGTCCAACGAGGCAGTGGAATACGTCCGGGGCATCCCGGTGGTCAAGACCTTCGGACAATCGGTATTTTCCTTCAAAAAGTTCAAGGCCACCATTGACGAATACGAAAAATGGGTCATCTCCTACACTAAAGATCTGCGCCTGCCCATGATGTTCTACACCGCTGCCGTCAACGGCGTGTTTGCCTTTTTGATCGCAGGCGGGTTGCTGTTCACGGCCAACGGCGTGACCGCGGAATTTCTGCTGAACCTGTTGTTCTATATCATCATCACGCCGGTGATCTCCCTGACCCTGACCCGCATCATGTACATGAGCGAAAATGAACTCGTTGTGGCGGATGTGCTGGCACGCATCGACTCGGTGCTGGAGGCAGCACCCATGCAGGTGCAGGCTGTTCCGCAGCACCCGAAGGATTCCTCTGTCGCGCTGCAGGATGTGCATTTCAGCTATGATGGCAAAACGGATGTTATCAAGGGCGTTTCGCTGAAAATTCAGCCGGGTCAGATGGTGGCTTTCGTTGGCCCCTCCGGCGGCGGCAAATCCACACTGGCAAACCTGATTTGCCGGTTCTTTGATGTGCAGAGCGGCAGCGTCCGGGTGGGCGGAGCGGATGTGCGGGACATCCCCAAGGAAGAACTGATGGACACCATCTCCTTTGTGTTCCAGAACAGCCGCCTGCTCAAGGGCAGCATTCTGGACAACGTCCGTCTGGGTAGGCCGCAGGCCACCGAAGCCGAGGTGCTGGCGGCGCTGAAAGCTGCACAGTGCATGGATATCGTGGAAAAGTTCCCGGAGGGCATCCATACCGTCATTGGCACAAAAGGCGTGTATCTGTCCGGCGGCGAGCAGCAGCGCATTGCCATTGCCCGCGCCATGCTGAAAAATGCGCCTATCCTGCTGCTTGACGAGGCCACCGCTTTTGCCGACCCGGACAATGAAGCCAGAGTGCAGGCTGCATTTGCGCAGCTTGCCAAGGGCAAAACGGTCATTATGATCGCACACCGCCTGTCCACCGTCGCCAACGCCGACTGCATCTATGTGGTGCAGGATGGGCAGATTGTGGAATCCGGCACAAAGGACGAACTGTGTGCGCAGAACGGTCTGTTTGCCCGGATGTGGCAGGAGTATCAGGCGTCGGTGCAGTGGAAGGTCGCAAAGGAGGGGTAAGGAATGATCGAAAAAATTCAACACGCCACAGCCAGCTCCCCGGAGGGCGCAAAGGGGCTTGTAAAGGGCGTTCTGGCCTGTGCGTTCCAGAACATGGCGTTCATGCTGCCCACCGGGCTGCTGTATCTTCTGGTAAAAGACCTGCTGGCAGGCTCTACGAGCGGGAGAAGCACCTTTTATCTGGTGGGATGCGTTGCCTGCTTTGTGCTGATTTTGCTGACCACATGGTTCCAGTACAACGGCACCTATTTTACTACCTATAAAGAGAGCGGCACCCGCCGCCTGACCCTTGCAGAGCGGCTGCGCAAGCTGCCCTTGTCCTTCTTTGGCAAGCGGGATCTTGCCGACCTGACCAGCACCATCATGGCAGACTGCGAGGTACTGGAAAAGGACTGCTCCCACTTCATCCCCGGTCTGTTCGGCTCCCTCATCTCCACCGTGCTCATTGCCCTGAGCCTGTTTGCGTTCGACTGGCGGATGGCACTGGCGGCTCTGTGGGTCATTCCGGTATCCGCTGCCATCGTGGTGGGCAGCTATCGGGTACAGGATAAGGTGCAGGCCAGGACCATGGCGGCGAAAATGGCCTGTGCGGACGGCATTCAGGAGTACATCGAGACCCTCCGGGACCTGAAAGCCAGCAATGCGGAGCAGCGGTATCTGTCTGGCCTTTCCGACAAAATTCGGGCAGTGGAAAAGCAGTCTATTGTGGCAGAACTGGAAACAGCGCTGTTTGTGTCCTCCGCCGGCATGGTGCTCAAGCTGGGTATTGCGTCGGTGGCGCTCACCGGCTCAGTGCTGCTGGTGCAGGGCAGTATCGACGTACTGACCCTGTTTCTGTTCCTGATGGCAGCTTCCCGGATGTACGATCCTATGCAGGGCGCTTTGCAGAATCTGGCAGCCGTCATTGCCATGCGCACCAACGTGGGCCGGATGAATGAGATTCTGGAATACCCAGTCCAGACCGGCAGCGAGCAGCTGACCAATCAGGGCTGCGATATCGTGTTCGACCATGTGGGCTTTGCCTATAACTCTGGCGAGACGGTTCTGCGGGATGTTTCCTTTACCGCAAAGCAGGGCGAGGTCACGGCACTGGTGGGCCCCTCCGGCGGCGGCAAGACCACTGTTTCCCGGCTGGCAGCACGGTTCTGGGATTATCAGAAGGGCAGCATCACCGTGGGCGGCATGGAGGTTTCCCAAATAGACCCGGAAAAGCTCATGAGCCTGTATTCCATCGTCTTTCAGGATGTGACCCTGTTTGACAACACGATCCTCGAAAACATCCGTCTGGGGCGCAAGGGGGCCACCGACGAGGAGGTTCTGGCGGCGGCAAAGCTGGCAAACTGCGAGGAATTTGCCGAAAAGCTGCCGGACAAGTGGAACACCAACATCGGCGAGAATGGATGCGCTCTTTCCGGCGGCGAGCGTCAGCGCATTTCCATCGCCCGTGCTTTTCTGAAGGATGCGCCTATCATCCTGCTGGACGAGGCCACCGCCAGCTTGGATGTGGAAAACGAAACTGCCATTCAGGAGGCACTATCCCGGCTCATAAAAAACAAGACCGTCCTCATCATCGCCCACCGGATGCGCACCGTAGCCGGTGCGGATCAGGTGGTGGTGCTGTCGGGTGGCATCGTGGCCGAGCAGGGCAGCCCGGCAGAGCTGTACGCCCGGAAGGGACTGTACACCCACATGGTGGATCTGCAGTCGGCAAGCCAGAACTGGACGATCTGAGAATGATGGCGGCTTTTATTTGGAAAAAGTATTGCATTCGGTTAAAAAACGGATAATCGCCCGCAGTTCCAGCAGATGATTAAGGACAGCGAACGTGGCATCTTTGATGACTGACCTGCGGGATTGGTTGAAGGCGCACAACATCAAAAATTCGATGGGCGGGGAGATGTCCTATAACACGATTAGCGGATGTTGAGTAATCGCCGGTACATCGGCGAATTGCGTTTGCGGGATGTGGTACAGCCCAATGCAATCCCGGCACTGGTGTCAGGTGAACTTGTCGGGGTAAGGCCCCTCCATCTTGCTACGCAAGACCGTTCTGTCGCTTAAAAGCCCCACTGGGGCTTTCATTGCTGCACTGCGCTCCGCAAACGCGAACCTGTTCAACAAGGTGCAGGAAAAGCTGGCGAAAAACAAAAAAGCCCCTGCCCGTCATAAGGCAGAGGAAAGCTATCTGCTCACCACCAAGCTGTACTGCGGCAAGTGCGGTGCACTGATGTTCGGAGAAAGCGGTGTCAGCCACACCGGGAAAATGTATACCTACTACAAGTGTGCTGCTGCCAAGAAGAAAAAGACCTGCGATAAAAAGGCCGTGCGGAAACAGTGGCTGGAAGATCTGGTGGTCAACGAAACCATGAAGCTGGTGGAAGATGATGCTTCCATGAATGCCATCATTGCCAAGGTCATGGAGCTGCAAAATCAGGAAAGCACTGACCTGCCTATCTACGAAAAGCAGTTGAAGGAAACGGAAACCGGCATCACTAATATGCTGAACGCTATCCAGATGGGCATTCTGACCAGCTCCACCAAGGAGCGGCTGGAAGCGCTGGAAGAACAGCGGAAGGAACTGCAAGCCCGCATTGCAGAAGAACGGCTGGCCAAGCCGAAGATGAAAGAAGAATTCGTCCGGTTCTGGCTGCTCCGTTTCCGTAAGCTGGATATGACCCAGCCGGAGCAGCGGCAGGCACTGGTGGATACCTTCATCAATGCCATCTATCTCTACGATGATAAGGTTCTCATTACCTTTAATTATAAGGAAGGTACGGAAACGGTCGCTTTTGGGGAAGCCGTAAAAGCAGAGAAAAGTTCGGATATGAGTGCGCGAGGTACGCCGGATTTTGAGCGTCAAATCGTAAAATTTTGCGTTCTTTTTTGTTGTGTAATCCCCAAAATCGGGGTCTGCACGGGCGATGCACGGTTGGCGTTTTCATAGGAATCCTCTGCATGGGTAGGTCGCACTGGAATGCCGCAGACCATTCTCCATGAATTCGGCAATGGTTTCCTTGAACAAGTCCTGGATGTCATCCATGCTGCCGATACCGCTGGACGGCATGGTACTGGAGAGCGAAGCCATGGTGAACCAAGCCGCCCGCACCGGAGAATCTATGCCGGTACGCAAGATCATGGGTGCCACCGTCTACGCCGGAACAGTGGTGGAAGAGGGCGAATGCGTTCTTGTGGTCAAGGCAGAGGGCAGTGCCAACCGCTATGCCGCCCTTTCCTGTATACTGTTTATGCTGTAGTTGGTTCATTGCAGTTTCAGCTTACAACAAAAATGAGATAGGCAACCCCTTTCGGGGAAGTCTATCTCATTTTTTTCGTTTGGGCTATTTTGCAACAGCCCTCTTGACATATCCCGAGATCAGAAGCCGTTTTTACGGCTCGATCACATTGAAGGTCTTTTCAAACTTGGAGGCATACGCCAGCAGGCGTTTCAGGACTGTGGCATCGCCGCTGATCTGGACTTGACCTGCCTGCTGACCGGTCATCAGAGCAAACAACTGAAGCCGCCGACAAGTAACGGACGCCTGCGCATCCGGGCGATTCTCGCCGGGATAGGTCAGCAGCACGCCGTTCTTGCGGGTGACATAGAACTGCTCATTCTCATCCGTTACGGTCAGATTCAGGGTCAGGTCATCATTCTGTGCAGCGTTGGCATCCGTCAGGATGGCGATATAATCCAACAGCATGGAAACCGTCATTGCTCGCATACTGTTGGTGAGACCATTCGCCGTGCGGGCCCGCCCAGACAGATTGCCGTTCCGCAGTTCCGCCGCACCCATCAGGTAGGCGTTGCGCCACGCACCGGATTCCGCCTGATAACCCAACTGCTCCAGCGCATCGGCGCACAGGTTGCGTGCCTTCTGGTTGGACGGGTCTGCAAAGACCAGCTCCTTGGTGATCTGTGCCACCCACTGATATTCGCCCTTTGCATAGTCCTTTTTTGCCTTGCAGAGCACCAGCTCCGTGCTGCCCAGATATTCTACAAGCTTCTTAGCGGCATCGCTGGGCGGGAGCGGGTCCAGGTTGACCGGGTTCGCATCGTACCAGCCCAGATACTTCTGGTAGATGGCTTTGGCGTTATGCGGCAGCGTGCCGTAATACTGGCGGGTATACCAGACTTTTTCGAGGGCATCCGGCAGCGAGATCATGGCGGCGATCTCGTTGGAGGTATAGCCCTGATTCATGTAATGCAGGGTCTGGTCGTGGATAAACTTATAGATGGCTGCCGTATTCAGCAGATATTCATGGATCTCCTCGCCCCAGTGCGGCCAGTTGTGGCTCTGGAACACCACGTCGGTCTTGTCACAGAAGCGCTGGTCAACCTCGATGATGTACTTCGCCCAATCGTTGGCATCCCGCACCTGTGCGCCACGCAGAGTGTAGAGGTTGTGCAGGGTGCCGGTGCAGTTTTCGGCCATCCAGAGGGCACGGTACTTCGGGAAATAGGCGTTCATTTCGGCAGGGGCTTCGGTGCCGGGGGTTAGTTGAAATTCAATCTCCAGCCCGTCGATGGTCAGCTTTGGAACATCTTCCCCGATCTCATAGGTCGGTGCAATAAGGCTCACCTGACCGGTAGACTGTCCCATGCCGATGCCGATGGAGAGCGCTCCTTTCTCCCCTTTTTCCAGCACCGTACCATACTGATACTGCGCACGCCGGGCCATTGCGATGCCGGCATAGACGTTTTCGCTGATGGCGTGTTTCAAAAATCCTTCCGGTGCAAGGATGACCGTTTTGCCCGAGGCAAGCTGTTTATCGATGGAAAGGCTGGGGTCCGCTACATCGTTCCGGTCGATCGCACCCTCTGCGCCGCCAAAGTGATCCACATGGCTATGACTGTACAGCACAGCTTTGACATCCAGCGGTCCGAACCGGTTTTCCATCAGCGCTTTTGCTGCCTGCATATTTTCTTTGCACATCAGGACATCAAAAATGATCCAGCCGTTGTTGGTGCGGATGAAGGTCGCATTGGCCATATCAAAGCCACGCACCTGATAGATGCCGTCACATACTTCAAACAGACCGGCTTTGGCATTGAGCTGGGTATTCCGCCACAGGCTCGGGTTGACCGTATCCGGCGCATCACGGTCCAGATCCCCATAGCCTTGCAGATCCCATGCCGTTGTTCCGTCATCGTTGTAGATGACCCTGCCTTCCTGATTGTCCAGCAGGCCACGTGCTGCATTGTCAAGTTCCCGCCGGTCGGAAAAATCCAGTTTGCTGTACCACTCTGCATTTTTTTCTGCGGTTCGGGTCGTTGCGCCTTCGACCTCCCCCGGCTGGGTGGGGTCCTTGAAAATGTCTGTGATAAAGTTCAGACTGTTTTCATCGGTACTGCCTGCTGCGTGCGCGGTCAGGGATGCGCCGCAGGCTAACGCCGCAACCGCTGAAGTGGAAAGAAAGTTTCTGCGAGTCATCTTCATGGTGGTTTGCCTCCTTTATATCTGGACTTATTTTACACAGACCGTGGGCGTCTGCCGGCTTTTCCGCGTGGCAGAACTGGTTGATCGGCGCACGGATACCGTTCGGTGTTTCTGTGTGGGTTGAAACCTTTCGGGTCGCATCCATCAGAACCAGTGGAAAGGCGTACAGATACGCCTGTTCCAGAAGTTCCTGCGCCGCCATCATTTGTTGTGTTGCTGCGGCTTTCTCCACAGGTAGAAGCACGGCTGCGCATACCACCGCAGCCGCAGTGGAAACATTCAGAAAATCTCGGCGAGCCATTTTCATAGTGGAAGCTCTCCTGTCAGACCTCTCGTTTGATGTGCTTCATACATCTTGCGAAAAACCATTTGACCTTCTATGTTACAGAATACACAGGAAATGCTCGAAAGTCAACGGCTTCTGCACTTTCGACATTAAAAATGTGAATATTGACAAAAACGCACGATGTAAATTGGTAAAAACTCCGTTGAAGTGAATTTTAATCAAGCTGTTCTTGTGCTCTGCACGGAGGTATGCTATACTAAACATATCCAACTGACAAAGGAGTATGGCGATGAATGATCTGCATGAGTGGTTTCAGAAAAATGACCTTTGCCCAGAAAACATCTTGTATCTCTACCGCAGCGACCGCAAAACGGTTGTTCACCGCATGGACGGGGAGGAAGCTGCGCTGTATGCTCCGCTGCACAGCGTCTTGTCCATTTTGCCGGAAGACCGGTTTCTGAACATCAGCAAAGGGATCGCAGTGTGCCGCAGCCAGATCGTAAATATCAGCAACGATGGGGTCTATACCATGTCCGACGGGCGCACCTTTCAGGGACGCAAGCGTGGAATGCGCGACCATCGCCGCCTGCGTGCGGAGATTGGGGTGGCAGACACACAGCCCCACTCCATGAACATGAGCCTGCTGGAAAAATGCAGCCTGCTGGACGATATGCCGCTGGCGTTCTGCGTCATTGAGCTGGTCTTTAATGAGGATGGGCATGGTGTGGATTTCATCTTCCGCTACTGCAACGCAGAAATGGCAAATATCGAGGGTGTGCCAGTGGAAGAAATGCTGGATCGCTCTTTTTACAAGGTGTTCCCCAATGGCGATAAAAAGTGGCTGGTATCGTATGCAGATGTGGCGCTGAACGGCACAAAGCACACGCTTCACGATTACAGCCCGGAGGCGGATAAATACCTGACCATCCATTGTTACCAGCCGGAGCCGGGGTATTGTGCCTGCGTGCTGCAAGCAACAGATCCGTGACGGTGACACATTAAAAAGAACCACAAAAAACACATCAGGGAGCAGCATAGGTCACAGCTGCTCCCTGATTTGTTTTGAAATGTCCAAATCCCTGCAATGAATCTGGTTTTGCTTATTTATTTTTTACCAGCAGCGCCTGATACGGCTCCAGCTCCACATCCGCCAGCCAGACGGAAGTGCCCTCCGGGGTGTGATACTTGCCGCCCAGCGCGTCCAGACTGGCCCCTGCCGGGTACTCGGTAAAGTTGAACAGTCCCACCAGCGTTTCCTCGCCACGCTTGCGTACCAGCGCCAGCACGCCGGGGTTGTGACTGTCCCAAGTTGTTACCCACGCATCCGGGGCAAAGCAGGGGTCTGCCCGCATCTGGCGCAGCTGCTCCATACCCTGCCACAGCTGGTTTTGCAGCGTGCCCTTTTGGGTGCGCTGTTTGGCATCTTCCCAGTTGAATTTGCTGCGATGCAGATTGCGGCTGTCCTCCACACGGTCGGGGTCATTTTTGTAATCCCAGCCATTGAGCTGAGCGATCTCATCGCCACAGTTCAGCATGGGGAAGCCCTGCAAAAACGCCATGGCAGTGTGCAGCAGCAGGTCACGCTTCACCGCGTAGTCCAGTGCGGTTTTGTCGTCCTTTTCCAGTGCCTGCTCCACGCCGCACAGGCTGGCGGTGGTGCCGCAGCTCCGGGCATCGCCGGTGGCGGGGTCGTAATTGTACAGCTCGCCCTTTGCCCAGCTGCCGGGGAAATTGCCCTCGTAGAAGTGGTACAGATATTCCTTATGCTTCTGCGGGTCGATGCCCAGCCGGTTTTCCACCGCCTCGTCCAGACCCCAGCCGATGTCATCGTGGCAGCGCAGATAGTTCACGAACCAGCAGTTGTCCGGCAGGGCGTGGAGGGCATCCAGCTGGGCTTTCAGCAGTCGGGTGTCCCGGCTGGCAAGGGCGCCCCACAGGTTGACCATGGTGGATACGTTGTAGAGCATATGGCATTCCGGCTTTTCCGGGGTGCCGAAGTAGGCGGCAAGCTCCTTGGGAGCCATGACCACCTCGCCCTTGAGCACGACAGCGGGGCAGACGCATTCCAGCACCATGCGGAGCATCCGCACGATGGTGTGTACCTGCGGCAGGTTGCGGCAGGTGGTGCCCAGCTGCTTCCAGATGTAGGGCACGGCATCAATGCGGAACACTTCCACACCGAGATTTGCAAGGTGCAGAATGCTCTTGGTCATGTCCACGAACACCGCCGGGTTTCCGTAGTTCAGATCCCACTGATAGTCGTGGAAGGTGGTCAGCACCCACTTGTGCAACTCCTCACACCATGTAAAGTTGCCGGGCGCGGTGTTGGGGAACACCTGCGGCACCGTCTGCTCGTACTGGTCGGGGATGGTGCGGTCGTCATAGAGATGGTAATAGGCCTGAAACCACGGGTCGCCCGCCTTTGCCGCTATCGCCCAGCGGTGGGTGCTGGCGGTGTGGTTCATGACAAAATCCAGACACAGGCTGATGCCTGCCTTGCGCAGTTCACGGGTCAGGTTTTCCAGATCTTTGTTGGTGCCAAGGGCCGGGTCTACGGTGTCGAAGTCCTCCACCGCATAGCCGCCATCGTTGTGAGGGTGGGGCATCTGCAGCAGGGGCATCAGGTGCAGATAAGTCAGCTTCTGCGCCTTGAGGTAGGGCAGCTTCTTTGCCAGTTCTTTCAGATTTCCGGCAAAGAGGTCGGTGTACATGGTCATGCCGAACATATTGCCCCGCTTGTACCACTCCGGGTCGGCAGAGCGTGCCTTGTCCAGTGCTTTCAGCTCAGCGCTGCGGGCGTTGTAGGCTTCTGCCATCTCCCGCTCCAGAACCTCCAGCCCTTCCCGGTTGTGGTACAGCTCCATGAACAGCCATTCCAGCTCGTCCTTGTGCTTGGCAAACCGAGACTCAAATTCCTGTTTTGCTGCCATGGTTCAGCCCTCCACTTCTGCAAGGGTGGGCATAGCGGGGATGGCACCATGCCGGCTGGTGGTGATGCTGGCGGCCTTGTTGGCAAAGGCCAGAATGCTTTCCAGCTTGTCCACCGTCAGGGTGTCCAGCTCCTCCTTGCAGAGCTTGGACAGAGCAGCTCCAAAGAAGGTATCGCCTGCGCCGTTGGTGTCGCCCACCTTGCAGGGAACGCCAGCCACATGGCCGGTCTTGTCTCCAAAGCGGTAGAATACGCCGTTTGCACCCAAGGTGACAAAAATCAGCCGGATGCCGTTCTGTGCCAGTTGTGCTGTGCCGCTTTCGCAGTCGGTGGTGCCGGTGAGCAGGGGCAGCTCTTCATCGGACACTTTCAGAATATCCACCAGCGGCAGGGGTGCTTTCATCTGGGCAATGGCCTCCTCTTTGTTCTTCCAGAGGTTGGCGCGGTAGTTGGGGTCGTAGGTGATGGTAGCACCCAGCTTTTTAGCACGGGCAGCAGCGTCCAGCGTGGCAGTGCGGGAGGGGTCAGCGGTCAGGCTGACAGAACCGAAGTGGACGATTTTGGCAGCTTTCAGAGCCTCGTCCGAAATATCCTCTTTGCACAGCATCACGTCAGCGTTGGCACTGCGGTAGAAGCTGAAATCCCGCTCGCCGGTGGCATCCACCGAGACCACCGCCATGGTGGTGGGGTGGTCTGCATCCACCGCCATGCCGGAAACATCCACCTTGTTTTCCGCCAGAACCTCTTTCAGGTAGCGGCCAAAGGCATCTGCACCCACCTTGCCAATAAAGGCAGTCTGTGCGCCCAGTTTAGAAGCAGCCACAGCCAGATTTGCCGGGGCACCGCCGGGGTTTGCGGCAAACTGAGGAATGCCGCGCGCATCCTTGCCGGTCTGGGTCAGGTCGATCAAAACTTCACCAATCGTTACAATGTCCATGATAATTCTCCTTATTCTTGGTGTGAAACCCAACGATCACCGTTGGAACAGATAATGAATGTAAGCGGCTGCACGCTCCGGGTGCGGTGCATTCTGCACCACCCCAAGATAGACCCTGCCAGAAAAACCTGCCTGCCTGACAAACGGCGTATCCGAAATATCCAGCACGGTCCCACCGGCGTTCAGACCCGACAGGGCATGGAAAGACGGATCCAGCGTTCGCAGATCGAGAAAATAATCATCTGCCAACAGTCGGTCCCGTGCATATTCGTCCATCAGAACAACATCTAACCGCTGGGCACTGACTGCACCCAGCAGCTTCATCTCCGAAGCATATACATACTGCTCCTCTGCGCGTTCGCTCTCGCTGAGCAGCAAGCCGGACAGCAGATTGACCTGTTGCTTTTTGGTCAGACCTTGCGCCTCGGCAAAGCCGGTGGTAAGCTGTTCCGTCAGATCAGACCCGGCAGTGATATTTACCAGACCAAGGTAAAGCACATCCTCTTTTTTCGTCACATGGCGGTAGGCTGCATAGCCAAGGATATAGACGACGATGAGCACGATCGCAATGGGCAGCTTGTAATATGCCCAGATGTGCTCCCACTTTTTGTACCCATGGAGGGAGCGGAGCGTATCCCGGTCAGTTTTTGTCATGGTCGTATTCCTCGTGTACTGCGTCAGGGTCTCCACCGATCAGATAGAGGATCCGAAGCATCAGAAAGGAGCAGATCATGGCGCAGAAGCCCATGCCCAGCAGGAATGCAGGCGTGAACACAAACACGATGACGTACCCCATAATGCCATAGATCGCCGCCATCAGCAGGGTACAAAACAAATACCGGACACCCACGAGAAACGCTGTTTTCAGAATGCCGAAGGTGGTGTTTTCAAAGCGTGCCAGCAGGGGAAAGGTATACAGCAGAACGATGCCGTACAGAACTGCCGCACCAATAAGCACTGCAGTGAGCAGCGTCCAGAAAATGTTTTCGCTCCACATTCGGCGCAGCACAAAGCCATCCGCAGCCAGAAAACTGCCGACTGCCAGCAGGATAAGCCAGAGTTTTGTGGCAGGCTTAAAATTTTCCCGGAACGCCTTAAAAAACATCCGGGTCAGACCATCGTCCCGATCTTCCGCCATTTTGAGCGTGACGTAGAACAGTGCGGTCGTAGAAGCCCCTATGGTAACGATGGGCAGGCTGCACACGAGCCATAAGATGTTCAGGTAAGCACTGTAAGTCAATTTCGTCAGCACAGAAAACAGCGGCTTGTCCGTATTGCACAGGTCACGCATGGGGGTTCTCCTTTCGCTCAATCTCCTGTGGATTCGCGCAGGATCAGGTTGGTTTCCGTATAGACGGTGCGATAGTTCAGCGATGGCTCTTCGATGCGGGTCATAAGCAGATTGGCAGCGGTGTAGCCCATGATCTGTTCATGGATATGGATCGAAGTCAGACGGGGGACAAAGTAGGAAGCCTCCTGACTGTCATCGAAGCCGCAGACCCAGATATCATCGGGAACCGAATACCCCAGCTCATTCAATGCCTTGACCAGATCCATGGCAACAAAGTCATTGGCGCAGACAAAGGCATCCGGCATCGTTTTGAACCGACGTATGGTTTCGTACAGGGATGCCGGATAGTTCTGCTGTCCAGATGGCATCGCACAGGTGCTCAGGCCTTCTGTCAGACCAAAGTGCTCCATTGCATCCTTATAAGCCATATAACGCTCAAAGAAGGACTGACAGTGGTTTTTATCCCCCGCAAAGCTGATGCGTTTTTTGCCGCGCTGGACCATGTGGGCCACTGCATGCTGGATCTCAATGCGGTTTTCCATATAAAGGCGGTCAGCTTTAAGAGGAGGACGCATATCCATCACAGGGGTGTCTACAAACAGCAGCGGAACATCCAGATCGCACAGCATCTGTGCGTAGTCATAGTCGAATACTTCAAAGCAGATGATGCCGGCTGTGCGCTGGATGTTGAGAGAGGATGGAAGTTTTTTCTCTTTCAGCTCTATGGGAGAAATGCGATGGATGGTCATGCCGCTGTGAAGATGGTCGATTTCCGCCTGGAAACGATCCAGCATCATGGAGGAAAAGTGAGAGCTGCTCAGAAACTGGGTCGTCAGCATGGCGATCTCCCGTTTGTCACTCGGCAGAATGAAAGGCTCTGCTGCTTTTGCAGCGTTTTCCTGAAACAGCGGCAGATAGGCAAACTGCTTATAGCCCATTTCGGCGGCTTTGCGCAGGATCTTCTCCCGTGTGGCATCTGCCAGCACACCGGTGTTGTTGATGGCCTTTGAAACTGTGTTGCGGGAAAGCTGCAGTTCGTCGGCAATATCCTGAATGGTGACTTTGGTTGCCATAAGTCAACCTCTTTCCTTATAATATAGGGGCAGATATCCTTTTATAGATAAAGTCTGGTGACGGTTCGTATTCTTTATGACTCCAGTATAGTGCAAATGCACAAATTAGTCAAATGTAAAAATGCAAATCATCATTTTGCATATTTACGCACTTTCGAATTTGTGCACCTGTACGAATGCACAGTATTTCTTTATGTATCCCATGAATTATCATTGACATTCGCTTGTTTGCGTGGTATAAATGAATTAGAGAATTTTACATTTGCACAATCGAAATGAAAAAACGTAAAATTCAAAGGTGCAAATGTAAAACACTGATCAAGCGGCAAACAAATCAAAAGGAGGAGAATGATTCATGAAAGCAAAGACAGCCTCGCCGGAAACGGCTGTGTTGACGGCAGAACGCAAGCTGCACAACACATGGGTCTACATCAAACGGCATTGGCAGCTTTACCTGTTGTTCCTGCTGCCTGCCGTGGTGCTGACGCTGGTGTTCAAGTACGCTCCCATGGGCGGTGTGCTGATCGCATTCCAGAAGTACAATCCCTTCAGGGGCATCTGGGGCAGCGAGTGGGTAGGCTTCAAAAACTTTACCCGCTTCATGTCCTCGCCGGACTTCCAGCGCTATCTGATCAACACCCTGAAGCTGAGCGTCTACGGTCTGCTGTGGGGCTTCCCGATCCCTATCCTGCTGGCATTCCTGCTCAACCGTATCGAGAGCAAGAAGATCAAGCAGAAGGTGCAGCTGGTGCTGTATATGCCCAACTTCATCTCGGTCATCGTGCTGTGCGGTATCGTCCGGGTGCTGCTGAGTGTCACTGGTCCGGTGAACGGCCTGCTTCACACCAGCATCAACTTCATGACGCTGCCGGAAGCGTTCCGCCCCATCTACATCATCAGCGGCATCTGGCAGGGTGCCGGCTGGGCATCCATCATGTACACCGCATCCCTTTCTAACGCCAGCAAAGATCTGAAGGAAGCTGCGATGATCGACGGCGCAAACCTGATCCAGCAGATTATGACGGTGGAGTGGCCCGCCATTAAGGATATGGTCGTTATTCAGTTTATCCTGCAGGCAGGCAACATCATGAGCATCGGCTTTGAAAAAGCCTATGCCCTGCAAACTGACCTGAACCTGAACACGGCCGAGATCATTGCAACGTATGTTTATAAAAAGGGCCTGTTGGACGGCGATTACAGCTTTTCCACGGCAGTCGGTCTGTTCAACACCGTTGTCAATGTCATCCTGCTGATCGCAGTGAACAAGGTCGTTGCCAAAATGAACGATGGCAAGGGCTTGTAAGGAGGGGTTTACCATGGCAAAACAGAAAAAATCAAAAATGGCCCTCTACACCAGACAAGATAAGATCATCCTGTACTGCGGCTACGCACTT
Organism: Faecalibacterium sp. I3-3-89; assembly: GCF_023347275.1. NCBI lineage: Bacteria > Bacillati > Bacillota > Clostridia > Eubacteriales > Oscillospiraceae > Faecalibacterium > Faecalibacterium sp. I3-3-89. The sequence goes on from NZ_CP094468.1 coordinate 687,821, forward strand.
CTGGGCGTGTTCCTGCTGGCGATCATCATTCCGATGATCTACATCGTCATCGCGTCCTTTATGGATCCGGTCACTCTGCAAAACAAGGGCATCTCCTTTGATTTCAGCAAGTGGAGTCTGGATGCTTACCAGCGTGTCGTTTCGGACAAGCAGATCTGGGTCGGCTTCAAGAACGCAGTACTTTACTCGATCATCTTCACCATCATCTCGGTAGCTGTGACGATGCTTGCCGCTTATCCCATGTCGCTGCCGGACTTCAAGGGCAAAAATATCTTCAACACCTTGTTTGTGATCACGATGTTTTTCAGCGGCGGTCTGATCCCCACCTACCTGCTCATCAACAATCTGGGTCTGCTGGATTCCATGTGGGCGGTCATTCTGCCGGGAGCATTCAGCGTGTGGAACATGATCATTGCCCGTACCTATTATCAAGGCATCCCGCGTGAGCTGCGTGAAGCTGCGGATGTGGATGGAGCCAGCGAGATGCTTTACTTCTTCAAGATCCTGCTGCCCGTCTGTATGCCGGTGGTGGCAGTTCTGGCTCTGTGGCAGTTCGTGGCAATGTGGAACAGCTACTTTGACGCCATGATCTACCTGAACAGCGCATCGAAGCAGCCGTTGCAGCTGGTGCTGCGTTCCATCCTGATCCAGAGCCAGCCGGAATCCGGTATGATCGCAGATATCCAAAGTACTGCCGAACGTGCGAAGATGGCAGAGCTGCTCAAATATGCAACCATTATTATTTCCAGTCTGCCGCTGCTGGTGATGTATCCCTTCTTCCAGAAGTATTTTGATGCCGGCATCATGGCTGGTTCCATTAAAGGCTGAGGATATTCCAGAATTTTATGAGCCGGTACGCTCATCTGTCACACGAAAAAAGAAACATGAAAAAGGAGAAAATACCATGAAAAAGCTGATCTCTCGCCGCAACTTCCTCAAGGTCTGCGCTCTGGCGGGCTCTGCCGCTGCTCTGTCTGCCTGTGGCGGCGGCAAATCCAACGGCGGCAACAATTCTGCTGCCGCAGCTGTGGACGTAACCGGTGCCGTTACATTTCCGCTGTCCGAAAAGGTCACCTTTACCGGTATGACCAGCTTCCCTGTGGGCAGCGAACCCGAGCCGAACAACCGCACCATCTTCAAGCGTCTGGAAGAGCAGACCAATGTGCACATCGACTGGACCGCCATCCAGTCCGACCAGTGGAGCGATAAGATCACCCTGAATATGTCCAACCCCAACACCCTGACGGATTTTGTTTTTACTGCTGATTTTACCGACAGCAATCTGCTGCGCTACGCAGATCAGGGTGTCATCCTCAATCTGGAAGACTATATTGACAACAATATGCCGAATCTCCAGAAGGTCTTTGAGCAGTACCCGGAGTACCGCACCATGTGCACCGACAGCGAGGGCCACATCTGGGCACTGCCCTGGATCGAGCAGCTCGGCGCAGAAAAGACCGCCATCCAGACCATTGGCAACATGAGCTTCATCAATACCAAGTGGCTGAACTTCCTCGGTCTGTCGATGCCCACCACAGTGGACGAGTTTGAACAGGTGCTGATGGCATTCCGTGATAACGCCGCTTCTATCAAGGCAGAGTATGGCATTGACGGCGACATCATCCCCATGTCCTGCATCGTCAACAACGGCGATCAGGATCCCAGCATCCTCATCAATGGCTTTGGCGAAGGCTACGGCGATGCAGACAAAGACCGCCATATCGCCGTTACCAACGACCGGAAAGTCATCTGTGCCGCCACCCAGCAGGGCTACCGTGATGGTCTGGACTGGCTGCACAAGCTGTATGCCGAGAAGCTCATTGACCCGGAGTGCTTCACGCAGGAGTGGTCCACCTATGTTTCCAAGGGCAAGGCTGGCCGCTATGGTGTCTGCTTCAGCTGGGATGTTGCCAACATTGACAACCTGACCGACTGGGAGCCGCTGCCTGCCCTGACCGCCGATACCCGCAATATCACCCCGCAGAACGGCTCTTTCACCAGCGGCTTTGCCCGCGGCAGATGCGTTGTCACCGCAAAGGCAACTAACCCCGCATTGGTTTGCGCATGGCTGGATCAGATGTACGCTCCCCTCCAGTCTCCGCAGAACAACTGGGGTACTTACGGCGATGCGGAAGGCTTTAATATTTTTGAACTGTCCACCAACGATAAGGGCGAGCCCATGCTGAAGCACGCTCCTCTGGGCGATGCTTCTCCCGTGGAAGTCCGTGAAGCGCAGTGTGTCAGTGGGCCTCTGGCGGTTCTGGATGATTACTATGGTGTATACGTTACCTGCCCGGACGATGCACAGTACCGTCTGGACTGGATCAAGGAGATCTACACCCCGGATATGAACAACGATTATGTCTATCCCAATGTCTTTATGAGCAACGAGGACACCGAGCAGGTCTCTAACCTGCAGGCAGATCTGCAGACCTACATGAATACGCAGAAGGCGGACTGGATCATGAACGGCACTACGGATGCAGAGTGGAACGAATATCTGAGCAAGCTGGAAGCCTACGGCCTGTCCGACTATCTGGGCATTATGCAGAAATATCTGGATGCTTACTACGCATAAGAATTCTTTCCTTTGGAGGATTCCATGAACGATTTGACTTTACAAAAAGCCCGTGCCTACGAGGCCGAGCACGGCGCAGCCATTTCCCCGGCGGAACGCCCTGCCTACCACCTGACCCCCTATGTGGGCTGGCTGAACGACCCCAACGGCTTCTCCTACTATAAGGGGCAGTACCATCAGTTCTATCAGTACAATCCCTACGATGTGCGGTGGGCGCCCATGCACTGGGGTCACGCCGTCAGCACCGACCTGCTGCACTGGGAGTATCTGCCCTGTGCGCTTGCCCCGGATTCCCCGGCGGACAACGGCCCCGGCTGCTTCTCCGGCTCTGCCACCGAGATGGACGATGGCAAGCAGCTGCTGATGTACACCAGCGTGGTGGCAGAAAAGCAGCCCAATGGGGAGATGCGGGACATCCAGACCCAGAGCATTGCCATCGGTGATGGTCTCGACTACCAAAAGCCTGCCTGCAACCCCGTCCTGACCCAGAAAGACCTGCCGGAAGGCTTCAGCAAGTTCGACTTCCGGGACCCCAAGATCTGGCGTGAGGCCGACGGCACCTACTCCGCCGTCACTGTCTGCCTCGCCGATGACGGCAGCGGCGCAGCAGCACTGTTCCAGAGCAAGGACGGCTTCGACTGGCACTTTGTCACGGTGCTGGAACGCTGCAACAATCAGTACGGCAAAATGTGGGAGTGCCCGGACTTCTTCCCGCTGGACGGCAAGCAGATTTTGATGCTCGGCCCCATGGAGATGCTGCCCAAGGGCGAGTTCCACAACGGCCACAACGTGATTGCCTTCATCGGCAGCTACGACGAAGCCAGCCACACCTTCACCAAGGAAAACGTGCAGCTGATGGACGGCGGCATCGACTTCTACGCCACTCAGACCACCCTTGCCCCGGATGGCCGCCGCATCATGACCGCATGGCTGCAGACATGGTCGGACACCGAGGATAAGCCCCGGGGCTGCAAGTGGTTCGGGCAGACCATCTGCCCGCGCGAACTGCACATCAAGGATGGGCGCATTATTCAGACCCCGGTGCGGGAGCTGGATGCCGTCCACGGTAAGCGCACGCTGCATGAGAATGTGACCGTGCAGAGCGAAACCGCTTTGGAGGGCATCAAGGGCCGTGTGGCCGACCTGACCGTCACGGTGCAGCCCGGCGAATACCGCTCCTTCACCCTGAAGCTGGCCGCCGATGCAGACCATCACACCAGCCTGACCTACGACCCCTACACCTCCGAGCTGACGCTGGATCGCAGCTATGCCGGTTCCCGTGCCGACATCGTGCACCGCCGCAGCTGCAAGGTCCGCAGCCAGAACGGTGCGCTCAAACTCCGTATCCTGCTGGACAAAAACAGCATCGAAGTTTTTGTCAACGACGGCGAGCAGACCATGACCGCATGGATCTACACGCCCCAGTCTGCCGACGGCATCACCTTTGCTGCCGATGGCAAAGCAACTGTTACGGCAGAACAGTTTGAGCTGAATCTGTAACCTGATATTCCCTTCATTTCTCCTTCATCAATACAGCCCCGTTCTGGATTCCTTCACCAGAACGGGGCTGTGCTTTTTGTATCGGTTCTATGCGCTCTGTTTTGATGACGGAGCTTTTTGTTGGGGCGATTCAGCTCACTTGCCCAGATGCCATATGTCGCGGTCATACTCGGCGATGGTGCGGTCGGAGGAGAACATCCCCGCTTTGGCAATGTTCACCAGACACTTGCGCCGCCAGCCCATGGGGTCGCAGGCGTAATCGCTGAGGGCCTGCCCCTTCCGCACGACGTAGGCGTTGAAGTCCGGCAGGGTCTGGAACCAGTCCTTGTGGATCAGCTCGTCGTGGAGGCGGGTCAGGTTTTCGGCGTGACCGGCAGCCAGCATCTCGGGGCCGGTCAGGAAGTCGATGGCCCGGCGGATGTTGGCATCGCCCTCCACCCACTGGGCCGGGTCGTAATCGCCCACGGCATAGCGGTGGATGACCTGATCGGAGGTCTGGCCGAAGATATAGATGTTTTCATCGCCCACCTGCTGGCTGATCTCCACGTTGGCACCGTCCATGGTGCCCAGCGTCAGCGCACCGTTCAGCATGAACTTCATGTTGCCGGTGCCGGAGGCCTCCTTGGAGGCAAGGCTGATCTGCTCGGACAGGTCACAGGCCGGGATGAGCTTTTCGGCGGCGGTGACGTTGTAATTCTCCACAAAGACCACCTGCAGCCACTTGGACACCTCCGGGTCGGCGGCGATGACCTTGGAAAGGGTCAGCAGGGCGTGGATGATGTCCTTGGCAATGGTGTAGGCCGGAGCGGCTTTGGCTCCGAAGATGCTCACCAGCGGGACAGCAGGCAGGTGCCCGGCCTTGATCTCGTAGTACTGGTGGATGAGGTACAGCAGGTTCAGCTGCTGACGCTTGTACTCATGCAGGCGCTTGGACTGAATATCAAACAGGGCAGAGGAGTTCACCTGCACCTTCTGGGTGCGCAGCAGCCAGTCCGCCAGAGCTTCCTTGTTGGCCTTCTTCACGGCGGTCAGCTCGCCGAGCACGGTCTCGTCGTCGGCAAAGGCCAGCAACTTTTCCAGTTCAGCTGCGTCCTTGCGGAAACCGGAGCCGATGCGCTGTTCCAGCACAGCGGTCAGGCGGGGGTCGCATTCCAGCAGCCAGCGGCGGAAGGTGATGCCGTTGGTCTTGTTGTTGAACTTTTCCGGGTACAGCTCGTAGAAGCTGTGCAGCTCGGAATTTTTCAGGATCTCGGTGTGGAGCGCCGCCACGCCGTTGGTGGAGTGGGTGAAATGGATGTCCATGTGGGCCATATGCACCCGGTCGTCCTTGTCGATGATGGCAAGGCTCTCGTCCTTGGTGCGGGTGCGGGCCAGAGCATCCAGCTTTTCGATAATGGGCATCAGCTGGGGCACAACGGCATCCAGATAGGCGCGGGGCCACTTTTCCAGCGCCTCGGCCAGAATGGTGTGGTTGGTGTAGGCGCAGGTCTTGGTGACGATCGCCACGGCCTCCTCAAACTCGATGCCCTTCTCGCCCAGCAGCCGGATCAGCTCCGGGATGACCATGCTGGGATGGGTGTCGTTGATCTGGATGGCGGCGTAGTCGGCCAGATCATGATAGCTGCAGCCCCGGGCGGCGCACTCGGCCAGAATGAGCTGGGCACCGGCGGAGACCATCAGGTACTGCTGGTACACCCGCAGACGGCGGCCTGCCTCGTCGGAGTCGTCCGGGTAGAGGAAGAGGGTCAGGTTCTTGTCGATGGCGGTCTTGTCGAACGCGATGCCGTCGTGGACGATGCTCTCGTCGATGGTGTCCAGATCGAACAGGTTCAGGGTGTTGGTGCGGCCCTCGTAGCCGGTGACGGCCAGCTTGTACAGCCGGGCAGTGTACTCTTTGCCCGCCAGCTCCACCGGATAGGTGACGTCGGTCTTTTCGGCCCAGCTGTGGGCGGTCAGCCACGGGTCGGGCTTTTCGTTCTGGACGCCGTCCTCAAAGGACTGGTGGAACAGGCCGAAGTGATACCGCAGGCCCACGCCGTCGCCGGGCAGGCCCAGCGTTGCGAGCGAGTCCAGAAAACAGGCCGCCAGACGGCCCAGACCGCCGTTGCCCAGAGAAGGTTCCGGCTCCACCTCTTCGATGTCCGACAGGCGCTTTCCGGCAGCAGCCAGTGCATCGCGGGCTTCCTCGTACAGCCCCAGATTGATGAGGTTGTTGGACAGCAGCTTGCCGATGAGAAATTCGGCACTGATATAGTACAGCTTGCGGCCGGTGACGGGCTGCACACGGTCTGCGCTCTTCTGCCGGACAAGCTCCAGCAGAGCGAGGTACAGCTCCTGATCCGTGCAGTCGGCCAGCGGCTTGCCCGTGAGATTCTGTAAGGTCTCGGTGAAGTTCATAAATGGATCCTCCTTTGCTACGGAAAACAGGTTTGACATCTGCAATTCAAGATATACCACATAAAACGATCAAAATCTTGCCTTAAAAGTGCAGACTATGGTACAATTTCGTTTTTACGCCCGGCACCCTCCACGCCCTGCGGCAGACGGAGGGACAGTCCATGGAATACGAGAATCTTATTTTTGAGCTGGAGCTTCTGGGTGGTGCGGAGGACCTTTGCGCCGAGAAATATCTGCTTCCGCTCCAGAGCGGGCGGCTGTCGCTGCCTGCCCGTCTGACCCCAAACGATTTGTGTTATCTTCAGGCTGCCGCCTGTCTGCGGGAGGTGGAGGAGGCCAACCGCTCGAAGCTCCCCGGCTATGAACTGCTGGTCAAGGGGGCGCTGCTGCGCTTTTTGGCCCTGCTCATTGCACAGGGAAAACAGCAGCTCCCCGCAGAGACCGCCGACACCCAGCGGCTGAAAGCCGTCCTGCAATGGCTCTCGGCCCATTATGCCGAGGCGCTTCGGGTCGCCGATGCTGCCGGGGTCTGCTCCTTCAGCGCCAGCCACTTCATGCGATGGTTCCGGCAGATGACGGGGCAGAGCTTCATCGCCTTTCTGAACGAATACCGCCTGAACGCCGCCGCCGAAGCGCTCCAGACTACGGATGAGACCATCCTGACCATCGCCTCCCGGTGCGGGTTTGAAACTCTCTCCTATTTCAACCGGGCCTTCAAGGCACACTTCGGCATGACGCCGCGGGAATACCGGAAAAAATAGGAGAGGGCAGCATCCTTGCCCTCTCAACTTCGCTGCGCTCAGCAGCTCTCCCAAAGGGAGAGCCTCTGGCGAAACCAGAAACTTTGCAGGAAATGCCAAGGCCTCTCCCTTTGGACAAGGAGAATCTCCCCACAGCAGTGGCGGGTGTCCCCCCGGATGGCTTTTCGCCCACCGGCCAGCTCTGGGGCAACCCGCTCTACCGCTGGGAAGCGCACCGCGAGACCGGCTACCAGTGGTGGATCACCCGCTTGTGGTACTGCTTCGAGCTGTACGACGTGGTTCGCATCGACCACTTCCGCGGCTTCGACGAGTATTTCTCCATCCCCTACGGCAGCGAGACCGCCGCGCCGGGCCACTGGGAGAAAGGCCCCGGTATCGAGCTGTTCCGCGCTGTGGAGCAGGCACTGGGCAAGCGGAACATCATCGCGGAAGACCTTGGCTACATGAGCGACACCGTGCGTCAGCTGGTGCGGGACAGCGGCTTCCCCGGCATGAAGGTGCTGGAATTTGCTTTTGACTCCCGGGATACCGGCAGTGCCAGCGACTATCTGCCCCACAACTACTCTGTGAACAGTGTGGCCTATACCGGAACCCACGACAACGAAACGCTGGTATCGTGGTACAAGACCATCACTGCCGCCGAGCGTACCATGGTGCGGGACTATCTGTACGACTACGCCACCCAAGAGGAGCAGCTCTATAAAAGCATGATCGCACTGATCCTGCGCAGCGCAGCGGCGACCTGCATCATCCCCATGCAGGACTGGCTGGGGCTGGACAACTCCGCCCGCATCAATCAGCCCTCCACCGTGGGCCAGAACTGGTGCTGGCGGCTGAAAAAGACCCAGCTGACCAAGAAGCTCCAAAAGGAGATCGGCCAGATGACCACCCGCTACGGGCGGAAGAACTGGGCCTGACCGCAAATGCGGCCCATAACTGCATAAGCATGACAACGCCCCCGCTTCGGATGTTCTCCGAGGCGGGGGCGCTTTTTCGTATGGGGTCATTCTACCGATGCAAGAATAGAACGCATTTCTTCTGTTATGTGCTGGAGGTCTGTGCAGAGCTGTGCGATTTCCAAGGCGGGCACAGATGGATTACGCAAGCCACGCTGCTAAAAACAGCCCACTGGGCTGTTTTTGCGCTGTCTTCTGCGACAGCGCCGCAGCTGTTCGAATCCCCCCGCCAGTGTGAGTCTGACATTTATGCAAAAGAAAACCGCCAGTGTATTTCTACACCAGCGGTTTTTTCATGGAGCGAAGCAACCTAAATCCGAACCATTGCCCTCTGGGGCATCTTTGGCAGCAATCTCATCGAACGTGATGGTTTTTGTGCCGTCTTTGTAGTTGAATGTAATCAAAACTTTTTCATCATAGAGATAAACAGCATTCACGAACGTATTGATAAGCGTTTCCCGGTGGCTTTTCACGTTCGGGTCGAGTTTGCGGAAGTTGGTGAGCCAAAATTTCACAAAATCTGCGCTGACTTTCGGTTTCGCCAGCTTTTCTTCCGCGATGCGGATTTCCAACTCTTTCTGCTGAGCCTCCAACTTTTCCAAGCGTCCTTTGGTCGAGCTGGTCAGTACACCTGCCTGAATCGCATTTAACAGATTCTCGATGCCGTTCTCTATATCCTTCATCTGCTTTTCCAGCAGGGGCAGCACCGTGTTCTCCTGTTCCTGAAGAATCATCACCGCATCCACGATGGACTGGATACTGTCATCGTCACGAATCATCTTCATGGTTTCGTTGACTACCAGATCTTCCAGCCACTCTTTGCGGACGGTCTTTTTCTTGCAGGTCTTGGTGCGCTTGGCATTAGCACATTTATAATAATGGTGGACGTTCTTATTTCGACTCGTTCCGCACTCGCCGAACATCATCGCTCCACACATTCCACAGAACAGCTTGGTCGTCAGCAAATAATCGTCCTCCGCTTTGTGCCGAGCCGGAGCGCGGCGGTTCTTGGCGATTTTATCCTGTACACTGTCGAACAGTTCTTTCTCAATGATAACCGGGATGCTGTCCGGCATCACAATGTCCTTAAAACGGTTCTCGCCGATATAACGGCGGTTTGTCAGCAAGGTCTGAATACTGTTATAGGTGAACTTCTGATTGCGGTTGGTGGTCACGCCACTGTCGTTCAGCCAGTTCATCAGCTCTTTCATGGTTGCACCATCGTTGTAACGCTGAAAGACTTCTACCACAAAGGGAGCTTTCAAAGGGTCAATCTGGAAGAACTTTTCCTCGTCTACCGTATAGCCAATGGGAATCGTGCCGCCGTTGTACTTACCCTTCAGAACATTCTCGGTCATGCCGCGCACGACCTTTTCAGAAAGTTCTGCGGAATAGTACTCAGCCATGCCGGTGAGCATACTTTTGACCATAATACCTGCTGGGCCTTCTGAAATCGGCTCGGTGGCCGATACCAACTTGACGTGGTTCCGCTCCAACTGATACTCGTAGTGTGCCGAATCATAGCGGTTTCGGGCAAAGCGGTCAAGTTTCCAGACCAGCACAATGTCAAACAGCCGCTTTTCGCTGTCCTTTATCATCTGCTGGAACTCCGGACGATTGTCAGTTTTAGCGGAAAGGGCGCGGTCGATGTAGTGCTTGACGATGGTGATGCCGTTCTTTTCCGCATAGGCCGTGCATTCACGAATTTGGCCTTCAATGGATTCTTCGCGTTGGTTGTCGCTGGAATAGCGAGCATAAATCACGGCGGTCATGCAAACACCCCTTTCACTTCATTCTCCGCAGGCGGCGGACAAGGTCGGATGCACTGTACAGCACACGCGCCACCGACACAGCATCCTCGCCCACAATGTAGAACACCGAGTAGTTGTCCACCAGCATCTGCCGCAGCCCTTGGGTGCGCTCCGGCTCGCTTTCCACCAGCGCGCAGCGTTCCGGCAGGATGTTCAGCGATTGGATAGCTTCTGCAATGCGGTTATACTGCCCCATGGCCGTGTCAGACTCCAGCAGACGGTCAGCAATGTAGCTGTAAATCTGCTCCATATCACTGAGGGCTGCATGGGAAATTTTTACGTCATACTGCTTCATCTGTGCTGTTCCCTGAACTGTGCGAATGCGCTTGCGGCATCCACGGTATCACCGTTCTGAATTTCCTTAATGCCTACCTGCAGGGCTGCATGAAGCTGATCATCGGTCATGGTGTCAGCATTCAGAGCCGCAGGAGCCTTCGGCAAAGACAGCGAGAAGGGGATGCCGCCAGTCAGGGTGATCTGGCGCAGGTACATATCAATGGCGGTTGCCATCGGGATGCCAAGCTGTTTCAGTACATCCTCGGCTTGCTGTTTGACGCTGGGGCTGACCCGGACGTTCAGCATCATCGATTTTTCCATAGTTATCACCTCGAATCCATTGTAATGCTTTTCGCTTTACAAGTCAACTGAGTGTGCAGCCTCAATCAAAGTTCTCTTAGTTGCACAATATTTCTTGTGATATATTGGTTAAAGTGCCAAACATTTTCAAGTTGCTATTTTATTTGCAACAAATAAAATATAATTGTCGTATAATTATTAAATTAACCATATTAGTCCAGCGAGTTAAAACAAATTGGAGTTCTGAAGTTTCGTAGAAGCTAATTATGCTTTAAAGGAGAATCAACTATGAGAACAATGTTGCTGAAAGAACTAGTGTCCCATGATGTCCTAGAGTTTTGTTATGACATTAGGCATCTCCAAAACTGGAATGCGGATTCTATTTTTGTGTCCGATGATGATTTTTATTGTTTGAATCCTTATCTGGAACAAGTTATTCCTGATTTTTCCTATTATGCATCGCAGAAAATAACAACGGAACAATGGGAACAGATTGAAAAGCTTGCATTGGAAGATGGAAAATTTCGGGATTTTTTCCAAAAAATAAAAGAATGGAAAAGCAAAGATCCTGAAGGAAGTAATAGTTTTTGGATTCATGGAGTGTAGAAAGCCACTATAAAACTTGAGGTGTATCAATATCAACTGAGTGCTCATAAAAAGTAAAGCCCCGGATCCAGTTCGAGCATAGATTGCTCTAGATGGTTCCGGGGTTTACACACCAATTTTTTAGAGACTTTTTACGGAATCAACTTTTATTCTTGTAAACCATCAGCTATTCGACCAAAGTCACCATAAGACGGATAGCTGATGGTTTTCAACATTTACCGACGGTTTCATTAAAAATAAGGGCAATTGCTTGATTTTTATGGCTATAATTTTCTGATACTATGTTCAACCATTATTTATCATTCCAACCTTTTAAGATAGCCCAAAGATTCATGAGAAGGCCGATACCACCTAAAGTACATAGAATGCATCCTCCAATTACTGTAAGCGTAATGGATTGATTAAATCTGTACCTCAGAATATCAGCATCAGCACAAAGAACAAATACTATACCAACTAAAAAGACTATCGCAGAAAAAGTCACCGTAAAAAAATTTTTCATCATCCCATCAAATGATCCAAACTATATAGCAGATATTTAGAAGGCACATCCGCCTGACCAGTTTTGCTTGCCACTGTTTTTCCCGTTTGAATATCGACTTGTCTTTGCGTCCATGTGCAAGTTCTCGCATAAAACTGTACTCGATATTCTCTACTATTGTATGCACTGGTCTCCGGAGGACCTGCAAACTTCTGAGTTGTTTCATATCTTGCCGTTACGGATTTTTTTAGTTCAGCGGTTATTTCAAATGGAGTTCCGACTTTAAGAGACGTTCCAATTGTCTGTTCAAATGCTCTGGTCAAAGTTGTCGTTTGCCCCTTTGCTACTGAGATAACAAAATAGTTCTGGGCTTCCCATTCGGTTCCGTAAGAATATGAGGTTGGATAATTATATCGCCCTAATCGCTCCGATGAGCCTTGGAGAGCATCTTTATCATCAGAGGACGCATATCCCACATCATAAATTATAATAGTATCACCATACACCTCCATTTTTTTGCTCCCAATAGGAGCTTTTGTTTAGTCAACGTAATTCGCCTTATGTTTGTGACAGCTTTTTTGAAAAAATCTCTGCTTTTCGTTATGTTTGTACGCTTATACAAAAAATCTCCATGTTATTTGTTGATTCTAACAAATAACATGGAGGCTCATATTAAAAAATGTTTTCAGCGATTCTCGCAATCTCATCTTGTGAGATGTTTCCCATAATCGTGTTTGAAATGCCTCTCTGCTCCCAGCTTAAAATATATACTGTATCGCCGTTCTTTTCTACGCTCGTTCCCAAAGTTGCGTCTGCGTCTCCAACTTTTACGTTCTCATAAGTTGTATGCTCATTGTCAAACGAGGACTGTTGCCCCGGCTGTATAATGGAGCATCGAACAGTATATCCTTTACCGCTTCCTTTTGACGAGTAAACGTGCAAAAAGTTTTCTGCGCTTTCAAATTCCTGCTCACAATCTCGTTCAAAGCCATCCGGCACATAATAATCGCTGTATCCATTCGGAAGCTGTTCCAATGGTTCTCCATCCACTTGATACGTCAGCTGCATCTCAATGGGCAGAAATTTTTGAATCATCGTATAGACTGTCTTGCGGAAGTCTGCGCTTACTGCAAGCGCACCGAGAGTTAAAATTACCAGCGTCAGGGCTGCAACAAGCACCCGTTTCAGCATAGGGCGGCGTTTATGCAATGCCGCTTGCAGGCGAGCATCCCATCGGGAAGTATCCGGGTAGCGTTCCTTAAGCTGGGCCGGACTTGGCAGCTCATCCAGCTCTTTTTGTGCATCTGCACGGAGTGCCATCATCAATGCAGCGTCAAAAGAAACTTCTGTCCGCTCACTCATGGCTGTTTAGCTCCTTCCACAATAGTTTTCTTCCACGGAAAAGCCGCATCCGAACCACTTCATCCGTCAGTCCAAGCGATTCGGCAATCTCCCGGTTGGTGTAGCCCATTGCCAAAAGGCGAAGCGGATCACGGTACATCGGTTTCATCTGGCTGATCAGTTCTGTCAGGTGTTGGATGTTATCGGTGCTGACTACTGCATCGTCCGGCACCGGGGCATCGTCTGGTGCGGCCGGGACTTCTTCCAGCGGTTCTTCTCGCTGCTTGCGAAGCATATCGTATGCACGGCTTCTACTACAACTAACGAGATAAGCGGCGAGTTCGTGACAGTTTTCTCGATGAATTTTAGAAAAATTTTTGGCAACGTACAAAAACACTTCTTGCAGTACGTCTTCTGCCAGATACGAATCGCCCATAATTTTGTAAGCGGTATGGTAGACCAGCCGTTTGTAGGTATTATATACATCTATAAATTGTTCTTCGCTGCTCCGGTCATCCAGAACTGCCAGATACATTGCCAGCATTTTCGCTCACATCCCTCTTATCGGGAGGAATTATGTCAATTTGACACAATTCCTCTCTGCCCATTCAGATAAACCACCACGGCAGTTCCAGCCACAGGTTATCCATGGCCTGTTCCTCGGTCTTTTTGGCACGGCCTTTCGTCAGGTGAAAGTATATCGCCGTGCCGATCAGCGGATGTTCCTCGCCATCAGTAAAGCCATAGCGGTACAGCAGATAGGTCTGCTCTCGCTGGGTCAGCCGTTTCAGGCCATCGTACAGCTCCCGGCGCGATTCCTGCTCCTCCATAATGCTCTGCGGCTGCATGGCGTAGGGGTCGGCTATGGCTTCAATGCGCCGCAGCTGCTCTTCTCCCGGCAGAACATCGTCCAGCGAAACGCGCTGGTAGCAGACGCCGTCCTTGTCCTCCGTTACCATCCGCTGTTCAAAAGCGGCAAAGGCATCCCGCACCATGTCCATCATGGCGTTGCGGATGGCCGGAGCTGCGTAGGTCAGGAACTTCATGCCGCGCGCTGCATCGAACTTCGGCACGACCTTCCACAAGCCCAGATTGCCCGCCTGTTTCAGATCGTCCGTGTCAAGGTTCAGGCCAGACTGTGCCAGATTCATGCTGCGGAAAAGGTCATTTGCCACCTTGCCAATAAAGGACTTGTTGTTGTCAATCAAGCTGTCCAACGCGGCAGCATCGCCTTTCTGTGCCAGCGCACAAAGCCGTTCATTCGTCTGCTTCATGGGCGTTTTCCTGCTCTGCGGCAGACTGCAAGATTCCCAACAGACCGCTTCGCAGCTGTTCCAGTGCTTCCGGCGTGGCTCCTTCCATGCCCGAAACACTGTCCAACATTGCATCTGTCAACTGCTCTGCCGTAATCGTTGGGTGCTGCACATCCTGCCCTTTGGTCAATTCGGTGAACATCTTCTCTGCCACTTTCTTGCTCATGGCTTCCTGTTCGGCGTAATGGCTCCCGATGTCCTTTTTGATTTCCTTGACCGTTGCCATGAAGTACATCTCAATGTCATCAAGGTCACCTTGGTATACTGGCTTTCTCCGAAGGCTGATGTCCTTTGCGGCTTTGGCTGCTTCCGGGGTCTTGACCCTTGTACGCAGCAGGGTGCTCAATGTCGTGAGCATGGCGTTCTGTGCTGCGATGCCGGAAGCAAAGGTATCATCAAAATACTGCGATATGCGGTAAGTAAGCTCTGCGAAGCGAGCGTTTTCCAACAGCAGGTTGACCACCTCTGTATTGACACGTCCTGTGTAGAGGTTCTTTGCGGCTTCTACGGACAAGCCTAACTCGGCAATGTCGTAGTTCTTGCGGTCGGGAATGTTGGTTTCTCCCAGCAGAAAATCCGTGGACACGTTGAACAGCCTTGCAATTTTCAGCACCTGCTCATGGGTCAGGGTTCCCTTTGCACCGCTGATAAAGCGGCTGATGGTGCTCTTGGAGCAGCCGAGTTCCTTGGCAAGTTCTGGTTGGCTGATGTTGTGCTCTTTCATCAAGTCCGCAAGACGGATGTTGGATGGTGCGGGCAGATATTCCTGTGCCATGTGGTCGGCCCTCCTTTTTGAGCTTTTTCCTCATTATAATACGCTCTGCCGTTTTGTTCAATATACGGTTACCTCTCTGCCCTCGCTGTTGCAGTCCTGCAACCAGTGAGGGCATTTTTCTTTTTCCGTTGCAGTTCTGCCGCTTTTTCGCCTTTTCTGCAAAATTTTCCGTATATTCAGGCAGGAAGCAAAAAACACCAGAGTTCCCACGCTAGGGACTCTGGTGCAACGCACGAAACAAAGGAGGAATGCCCTTGAGCCTGTATCAAACTGTCAAGTCCGCCATCACCGTTCGGCAGGTGGGAGAGATGTACGGCATGGAGCCCGACCGCCATGGCATGGTGTGCTGTCCGTTCCACTCCGACAACCACCCCAGCATGAAGCTGAACGACACCTATTATTATTGCTTTGGCTGTGGAGCCAATGGAGATGCCATCGACCTCACCGCCAAGCTGTTCGACCTGAACCCCCGGCAAGCCGCCGAGAAGCTGATAAATGACTTCGCGTTTGCGAAGCAATGCAGTCCCCAGTGGGGACTGCAAGTGACAGAGCGGTCTTGCGTCAGCAAGATGGAGGGGCCCTGCCCCGACAAGCTCTGGCTTGACCCGGACAAGCCGCCCGCCAATGCCATCGCCCTGCTGCCGCCCAAGCGTGACCTGACGGACGAGCAGTGGGCAGACATCGCCTACTGCCTGCGGGTATTGACCGATTATCTCGACCTGCTGCACGACTGGCGAGAGTGTTACAAGCCTACTAGCCCGGAAGAACCGCTGGACGAGCGGTTCGTGGAAGCCCTCCACACGACCGAGACCATCGAGCACCTGACGGACTGCGTTGCTTTTGGGACGCCCCAGCAGAAGGCCGCTGCCGCCGCACAACTGCTGTCCGGGTCGTACCTGCTGATGCTGGAAGAGCGCACCGACCGCCTTGCTCTGGCAAAGTGCGCCTAATAATTTATTCACCCGAAGTGGTGGGTCTCACCGTGAGACCAACCACTTCACTTTTCTAAAGGAGAACCACCCTATGAAGAAAAACATTTCCCGCAACCCCTTATGGCCGGACTGGTACAACGGCAAGAAGATCGATGAAGTCCAGTTTGGCCGTGCCTTTCTGGAGCAGTGGCCGTTGAAA